>CAZNPL010000008.1:0-166781 GCA_964574815.1 uncultured Phycisphaeraceae bacterium | reverse complement strand
CAACACCAGACCCATCATAACACCAAGAAATACCGCGGAAACTGTCACGGACCCGGCCGCTTTGGGCCCGTGACAGTTTAGGCGGCATTCGGCTTTGTGTGTCGCGGGCGGCTTGTCCGCCCGTGCGGTTTATCGAGTACCGCTTCAGACACTCACACTGGCGGGCGAGCAGCCAGTGGCACCCGCCTAACCTGTCACGCACCCGGCCGCTTTGGGGGGTATCAGGGCCGAGGCGGTACTGGGTTTGGGGCACCGGGGGCCGCCCGCGGCAAACCAGTAGCACCGGCTAAATAGCGTCACGGAACGGGGCGTCGCACGGGCACTCTTTGTGGGCACTCGAGCAGACGGCGACCGGACCGGCCGGAGGGTTTATTGCACAGTTGCCTCCGCTTCGGCGATTAGAGTGGGTGTTATATCGGCGTCGTCGTGGAAGTTTACGAACTGCTCGGTCAGTCCGGTACCTACGCCGCGAAGGTCCTCCACGAACTGGTACGAGATGCTCTGGTAGAGAAGCTCGACGCGGACTGTGAAGGGTCCGGACAGGCCGGCGACGTCCAGTTCGTAGGTGAGGAGGTCTCCGCCGCCGGTGAAATCGGGGTCGCTCAAGGCGGCGCCGATCGTCGCGAAGTGTGCACCTGCGGTGGTCTTGTCGAAGCCAGTGGGCAGTAGGCGATTGTCCTTGGTGTACCCGGCGCCTCGTAGGAGCGTGAAGGTGATTTGGCCGGTCGTGTCCACCATCACGGATTCGTAGACCTGCACCTGCCCGGGGTCAGTGATGACGGTGTAGTGCGGCTCAACCGCGGGTACGGCGTCGTCGAAGTCGTTTCCGCTGATGCGTCCGTCCTGTTGGAACACTCCGGATTCGAAAACCACGCTTCCGGTCCCGTCGGACACTGTTGTGTGCAGCCACGACCGGCGGGCCGGGAAGCCGGTTGGGAACTTGTGGCCGGCCTTGTTGTCGACGGCTACGTTGAAGCGCAGCACGGTGTCTTCGAGGGTAGCTTCCATGATGGTCAGGTCACCGGCGTTGTTCTGCAGTTGGTCGAGAACGCGGCTTATGACCGTGTCGAAATCGGCGGCTGAGGCCTGCACATCGAGTTCGGCGGCGTTATCACGGAGAATTCGCAGCATCAGGGCGTTGCCTCCGACAAAGTGATGGCGGGCAAACGGGCTTCGCTCCTCGAGGCCACCGGGAATAGTCGAAATGACGACCGGCCCGTCGGCGTCGGGCATGTGGCAGTCCTGGCACGTGCGGTCGTCGTCGATTCCGTCGCCGTAGTCGCTGTGTCGCCATTCGAGAAACGGCGTCTGCTCGGGGAAGCTTCCGACGACCTCCGCCGCTTCGTTGACTGTCGGGGTGAAGAGCGTGTGGCAGGTGGCGCAGAGCGCGGACTCCGTCACGTGCTCGCCCAGAACGGGGGTGTACTCCGCCACGGTGCGCATGGTCTCCTGCTCGGGGTTGGCGTACGGGCCGTAGTTGACGCGGTCGGGCTTCTCGGTCGTCGTGTCCACCTGGTATCCGCCGCTGAAACTCGCCTCCTCGCCGAGTGCGATGTCTTCGATCTGGTGACATAGCGTGCATGAGACGCCGTCCATGGCCACTTCGTGCAGGGCGTTTTCGGGATCGAAGAAGCCATCATCCAGCAATGCAGCCGTTCCGCCTTCCACCGTTACCTGGGTCGCGGCCATCGGCGTGTGGCATCTGGCACAGGTGGCCTCGATCGTCTCGCTCAGGGCCGGCAGGCGCTGAACCTCGGCGCTGACTTTGGCTGTGAAGTAGGGATCGCGGGCGGCGTTTGCCATCATGGTTCCGCGCCAGGACGTCTCGATGGAGACATCGTTGTCAGCGGCGTCGGAGATTCCGTTGTGGCACGCGGCACACTCGGAGGAGCGGGCGAACAGTTCCGGCACCGTGCCGCCGCCGTTGTCGTTGCCGTTGTCGTTATCGTTGCCGTTGTCGTTGTCGTTGATGTTGGCGTTGTCGTTCGGCGTGCCGTTACCATCAGGCGGCAACGCGCAGCCCGCGGCGATGAGAAAAATGATTCCCAAGGAGTATCGGCAGATTCGTCCGCGAAGCATCGTATGACCTCCGAGTGTCGCCACGGTCCGGGCGGTTTGTTCCGGTCATTCCGCAGGGACAAGTGTCGAACCAACCTCGCTGGCCGTCAACACAATACATAGGGTTATTAACGGGATTCCGGCGGTTTCCTTTCGCTTGTCACGGCGCAGCATGGTCGCGGAGTTTTTGAAGCGATCCGTTATCGTTCGGGGTGCGGCGGGATCGCGTGGAGCGCCGCCGTTATGTCGGCATGCAGGGATTGCAAGACCTGCTTGTACTTCGCATTGAATAGGTGCGACCATTCTTCCAGGAGCATTGCGGCGGTCAGGGGGTCGGCCGCGGAGTACCGGCGTCCCATATCAACTGCCATCGCCTCATCAAACGGCGGTGCTGTCAAGTCGGTCAGGGCGTCACGCGGCATGCCGTTGTTAATAATCTTCTCCCAAGCGCTCTGCAGCAGCAAGTGGTTACCGTTGCACGCAGCCTGCACCAAGGGCACGATCGTGGCCGCAAGCTCTTCGCTCCTGACGGGATCGAGGTGTTGCCCGATCGGGTTTTCGATCGGGTTGTTTGTCACGGCCAGTTCGTCGCCGCGTGCGGTGTACAGCGTTCGGTCGAGGGGATAGTAGTACAACGTCAGGGCGCCGGCCCGGCGCCACCTCACGCGGGAGCAGGTAGCAATCCTCGACGTACTTCACGCACCTGGGTGTTCCCCGCACAATCCAGTCAATCTCCACCTCGACGCCGTGTTTTTCACGGTGCCACCTGGCGAACGCCGCATCGAAGCTCGTTCGAATTTCGGCGCTATGTGGCGAGAGAATGGTCAGGGTCCTTGTGACCGTGGACGGCGGCGGGGCCGGCTCGGCGTTGCAACTCGCAAGCATGGCAAGTGCTGCTGCGACCGGGACGGTCAGCACGCACATCTCAGGACTCAATCCATAATACTTGCTCATAAGCCCCTCCCTTGTGGATTGCATTTCAAGATTCACGCCATAAACGTCCCGCCCGAGAGTGTGATTCGCGACTCCGGGCAGGCCGGAGGACCGCAAGGTTCTGAGTAGCGCAATGTCTCGGCAACAATGGAATTTGATCGGGAGGAGCAAGTATCTGTCAAGCAACTTCGCCGCACGGAGGAATCAGGAGCTTAGCGCGACCTTAGCGCTTTCCGTCACCACGTGGAGATTGCCTGTCGGTCGGTCTTGAGCGTGTTGGCCGAATTCGAGACGGCCGGCGCTTTTGCGCTTTGTGTGGTGGCCGACCGCGAGGTCTCCGCTCGTCGTGCATGGTAGGCGACCCCGCAGTATACGTTTGCTTTGCTCGGCTGTCGCCGGAGCGTCGTTTTCGGTGCGGCCTTGCCACTGGTCGAAGGGGGCGTGCCTGGGCGTCAGGGGTAGCTGTCCGGGACTTATTGACACGGCGGCGGGACGTATTATCTTGTAATACCAACAAAAGGACAGGTCGACGTCTTGGCGTGGTTGTTTTGTGGGTCGAAATCAGGTGGCAACACGATGAGCAGGCCGAAGCAAACTGTTCTGACGTTCAAGGCGGAAGAGTCGCTGGTCCAGGCGTTGCGTTCCGTACCGAATCGCTCGTCCTTTATCCGTTCGGCCATCCTGGCGGCGTTGGAGAACACGTGCCCGCTGTGTCAGGGTTCGGGGATTCTCAGTCCCGAACAGCGTGCTCACTGGGAGACTTTCTCAAGCGACCACGCGGTGGAGGAGTGTGAGGAGTGTCACGAATGGCACCTGGTGTGCACGCATGAGCGGGATGACCTTTCGCACGTGGGTGCCAAGGACCGACCGGGCAGATAGAGGGGCCGGGAACGCGTGAAAACCTTCGGCGGCAGCATCACGAGAGGGCTTCGTATCCCTGAGGCGTCACGTTTGGTGCGGGCAGGGTTCTTGGCGGCGCTCTGCATGGGTGCTCAGCTCGTCGCGGATGACGAGCGTGTATCGTCCTTGCGTGTGGTCGTCGCGATTCCGCCCCATAAGTACTTTGCCGAACGTGTCGGAGGAAAGCAGGTCGAGGTGACGGTTCTGTTAGCGCCGGGGCAATCTCCGGCGACCTTTGAGCCGACGCCAAAGCAGATTGCTCACCTCTCGGAAGCTCACGTTTACTTCCGCGCGGGCGTGCCATTCGAGAATCGTCTTGTCGAGAAGATTCGCGGAACTTTACGGGATCTCCGCATTGTCGACACGCGCCGGGACATTGAACTGCTCCACATGTCCGTGCCGCATGAGCACGGCGGGCGTGAAAGCACGACCTGTGCACATGACGAAACGGACCCGCACGTGTGGATGAACCCGCGCCTGGCGGCCACGCAGGCTCGGACGATTTGTGATGAATTGTGCCGGTTGGACCCGGATCATGCCGCATCTTTCCGAGAACGGCTTGTTTCGTTGCTAGACGATCTCGAGCGTCTGGACCGGCGGATCGCAGAGCTATTGGCCCCGTTTCGCGGACGGGAGTTTTTCGTCTTTCATCCGGCCTTCGGCTATTTTGCGGAAGTTTACGGTCTCACGCAGGTGGCCGTCGAATCAGGGGGTAAGGAGCCAGCCGCGAAGGAGCTCGCGTCATTCGTTCGGCGCGCCGAGCAAGCGGACGTGCGTGTCATTTTCATTCAGCCGCAGTTTTCGACCCGCAGTGCCGAGGCGATAGCCAGAGAAATCGACGGATCCGTGGTGCCGCTGAACCCGCTTGCGGAGGACTATCTTGCGAATCTGGAGCACGTGGCCAAGTCGATCAGGGGGGCGTTGCACGGCGAAACGGAGGGCGTGTCGGAGTAAACGGGCGGCGGCATCGCCATTGTGACGGGAGTTGTGAGATGGCCTCAGACCCGGTGGTCGAGATTCGCGGCGCGTCCTTCAGTTACAACGGATCGCCGGTGTTGCGGGACGTGAACCTCGGCGTAGGGGCCCGCGATTTCGTCTGCGTGGTGGGGCCGAACGGCGGGGGCAAGACGACATTACTCAAACTCATCCTCGGGCTGATCCGGCCCCAGTCGGGCGACGTTCGCGTACTCGGTCGCAGGCCGGATCGTGCCAGGAAACGGATCGGCTACATGCCTCAGCATGTGGATCTGGACCCGGCGTTTCCCGTCACGGTTGCGGACGTTGTGCTGATGGGGCGGCTGGGGATCGGCCTGCGTCTCGGGCCGTATCGGCGTGCGGATCGAAGAGTTGCGTTCGATGCGCTTTCGGAAGTAGGGCTGGCCGAGGTTCGCGATCGGCCGCTGGCGGCGCTGTCCGGCGGACAGCGGCGTAGAGTCCTCATCGCCCGGGCTTTGGCATGTGAACCAGACCTGCTTCTTCTGGACGAGCCCAACGCTCATCTCGATCCGGCCGCGCAGGACCGGCTCTACGAGACGCTTCGGGACCTCAACGAACGGCTGACGGTGGTGATGGTATCGCACGACCTGGGGTTCGTGTCGCTGTACTTCAAGACGGTGGTCTGCGTTCATCAGGACGTGCACGTCCACCCGACCGCGGAGCTGACTCAACAGCGGGTCGCCGACATGTACGGCCGCGAATTTCGGCTGGTGCACGGCACACACGAGGCACCACACGGAGGCGGCGCATGATGGAGTTCTTCGGCGACCTGGTTCGATTTTCCTTTCTACAGCAGGCCCTGGTCGCCGGCGTGATAGCGGGAATCGCCTGCGGGGTTGTAGGAAGCTACGTGGTCGCGCGACGGATCACATACGTGGCCGGCGGGGTGGCGCACTGCACGCTGGGCGGCATGGGGGCGGCCCGCTACCTGAACCAGGTGCACGGATGGGAACGTGTGGAGCCGCTGCACGGTGCCGTGGTGGCCGCCCTGATCGCGGCGGTCATCATCGGCTGGGTCAGCCTGCGTGCCAGGCAGCGTGAGGACACGGTGATCAGCGCCTTGTGGGCGATCGGGATGGCGGTGGGTATTCTGTTCATCGCCAAGACCCCGGGTTACTACGAGGATCTGATGAGCTACCTGTTCGGGAACATTCTGCTGGTCTCGCGCGAGAATCTGTTTCTCATGGCGGCGCTGGACGTGGTCGTCGTGGGTGTGGCGGTGCTCTTTTACGATCGGTTCCTGGCGGTCTGCTTCGACGAGGAGTTCGCCCGTCTTCGAGGGATCAGCGTCGAGTTCTATTATCTCGTTTTACTTTGCCTGACCGCCCTGACGGTGGTCATTCTGGTCACGGTCGTCGGCCTGGTCCTGGTCATTGCCCTCCTCACGCTTCCGGTCGCCATCGCCAATCACTTTGCGAGCCGGCTGTGGCACGTCATGTTGGCGGGCGCTGCGATCAGCATCTGTCTTACGACGGGGGGTCTGGTGATCAGCTACAGTCCGGAACTGCCGGTCGGCGCGACGACGATCGTTTTGGCCGGCGCTCTCTATCTGATCGTGATTTTCGTCGCTCACATGGCGGATCGCCGCAAGTCGGCGTGAAGCCGGTGATCATTCCTTTGTCGGACAGGGCCTGACAAGTCAGACCCACCCCAATCCTCAGTTGAAGGCGGCAAAGCATTGGCGGATCCGCCTGTGGCGGGCCAGTGACAACTACCGACGGCTCCAAGGCAGACCTCAGGACATCGGCAGGGGATCGCATGCAAACTTTGGGGTCGGTGCCCCAGCATCCGGGTGCAGGTTGCAGGCGGCAATCGCTGCGAGACAATGGTTCGACGTGGGTTCCGTTTCGGACCGATGCGGAGAAGCGAAGCTGATGAAAGCGTCTGATTTGTTGGTGCGGTGCCTCAAGACCGAGGGCGTCGAGTACATCTTCGGGCTGCCGGGCGAAGAGAACGCCGACGTCATGATTTCGTTGCGGGTCTCGCCAATCAAATTCGGCCTCTGCGGCGCCAACATCGTGTGTCCCATCTGGGAGGATCGTTGGTACGGACTGATCGAATGGAAGCAGGAGAACGAGTTCAAGGCTCATTACGATCTGTCGTTTACCAATTCGGACTTCGTCAAGCTCGCCGAGTCGTTCGGCGGCTGGGGTCAGCGCGTGACGCGGTCCCGCGACTTGCGCCCGGTGCTGGAGGAGGCGTTCAACTGCGGCAAGCCGGCTCTTGTGACGATGAACGTTGACTACGAAGAAAACCGGAAGCTGTCCGAGAGGCTCGGTCAGATCGTCTGCCCGATTTAAGACCTCTGAGAGGTGAACCATGCTTCAAGACTCTTATCCCTATTACCTGGCCAACAAGCCGGTGCAGGCAAACACTGACCTGGCGGTTACCAATAAATACACACACGAGGTGGCGACGCGCGTTGCGTTGGCGGACGCTCAGGTGATCGATGAGGCGATCACCGCCGCCGAGGCGGCTCGAGCGGCGTGCGCCGCGATGCCGTCCTACGCCCGCGCCGAAGTGCTCCGGCACGTGGTGGCGCGCATGGGCGAACGGTTTGAGGAATTGGCACACGCCTTGGCCATTGAGGCGGGCAAACCCATTCGAGATGCCCGAGGTGAAGTGACGCGCGGCATCGATACCTTCAGAATCGCATCGGAGGAGGCCACGCGGATTTACGGCGAGCACATGCCGCTGGACATTTCGGCGCGGGCGGAGGGATACTTTGGCGTCTGGAAGCGTGTGCCGATCGGCGTTTGCTCGTTCATCTCGCCGTTCAACTTCCCGATCAACCTAGCTGCCCACAAGGTCGCGCCGGCGTTGGCTGTCGGGTGTCCGTTCATCCTCAAGCCGGCCTCGACGACACCGGTCGGGGCGCTCGTCATCGGCGAGATTCTTGCCGAGACCGATCTGCCGGAGGGGGCCTTCAGTATCCTGCCGTGCAGCCGCGACGGCGCGGACCTGTTCACGACCGACGAGCGGCTCAAGCTGCTTTCGTTTACGGGTTCGCCCGAGGTCGGCTGGGCGCTCAAGGCGAAGGCAGGCAAGAAGCCGGTCATTCTCGAATTGGGTGGTAACGCCGCTTGCATCGTCGACCGCGATGCCGACCTCGATTACGCTGTGAAGCGCCTGATGCTCGGGGCGTTCTATCAGTCGGGTCAGTCCTGCATCGGCGTGCAGCGCATCATCGCACACGAGGCGATTTATGACGAACTCAAGGGCAAGCTCATCGCGGCGGCCTCCGAGTTGAAGGCCGGCGACCCGCTCGACGAAGAGACGTTCATCGGGCCGCTGATCACGGAAGACGACGCCAATCGGATCGAGCAGTGGGTCAACGATGCCGTCGCCGCGGGGGCGCGGGTTCTTTGCGGAGGCAAGAGAAACGGGGCGGTCTACGACGCGACGTTTCTCGAAAACGTGCCGGACGATGCCGACATTTCGTGCAAGGAGGCCTTCGGGCCCGTGGCGAATCTGGAGCCGTTCAGCGATTTCAGGCGCGCCTGCGAGCGGGTCGACAACAGCGTTTACGGTTTGCAGGCCGGGGTGTTCACGCGCGATATCCACAATGCTTATTACGCCTTCGATCATTTGGAGGTCGGCGGCGTGATCATCAACGACGTTCCTTCGTTCCGCGTGGACAACATGCCGTACGGCGGCGTCAAGGAAAGCGGGCTTGGCCGGGAGGGCCTTCGCTTTGCCATCGAGGATATGACCGAGATCCGGCTCATGGTGATGAACCGGATCGGGCTGGACCCGCGTTGAGGGCGTCGCCCCGCCTGAGCGCGGCGGGCTTATACGGCCGCTGATTTCGATGGCGCTTGGGCGGAGTGACGACGAGGGCATCCGCATCACTCATGACCGCGAATACGAACTGGGATCGGGTCCTGCTGATCGCCGACTACGTGCTTCTCGCTCTGGGTACAGTGATCGTTCTGGTCGCCGCCACGCGCTGGTTGCTTTACAGTCGGCGGGATCCGTTGCGGCACGTCGTTCCACGACCGAACACGGTTCTTCTCGACGCCATGCTCGTGCCGGTGGCGGCTTGGCTTCTCGCGGGGAGCGTTGCGGCGTCGATCGTCGGTGCGGACACTTCCGAAACAACCAACCCGTTGGTTCGGCTGGCGGCCGACCATGCGGCGGGCATTTGCGGAGCTCTGGCTTGTCTGTGGGTGAGCCGTCACTGTTTTCGCGGGGGGGCCAGGACGTTTCTGGTCGGTGACGGCGAATGGCAGCGGCCCGCTCTTCTGGGCGTCGCATTCGCGTTCGGCGCTATCGCGGTATGCCCGTTGGTCTACATGGGAAGCCTGTGGGTGCTTTCCGGTCTGATCCCGCGTTATCCGATTTTCGAGCACGAGATCGTCGATCGCATTCGCAGCGGGGAGATGACATTGTGGGCGGTCTGGGTGGGCACGGCGCTGCTCGCGCCCATCACCGAGGAGCTGTTCTTCAGGGGCATTTTCCAGACCGGGCTGGTGAACGTCCTCAAGAGGCGATGGCTGGCGGTCGTTCTTTCCGCGGCCGTGTTCGGGGCGGTGCACGCGGGCGGTCCTGAGAATCCACAGCCGCATGTGGTGCTGCCTCTGACGGTGCTCGGTGTCCTGCTCGGTGTGCTTTACCTTCGGACCGGAACGCTTGTGGCGCCGATCCTCCTTCACGCGCTGTTCAACGCCAAGACGCTGCTTTGGGAAACGCTCCCGCGGCTCGCCGGGTGAGCGTGGCAGTTACACGTTTGGAACGGCCGCGGTGCGACAAGTTCGGCATCACACGACAAACGTATTACGAGCTTCACCCGTGATATTGCCGCGAAGCATGGTTGAACATCAACCAGCTGGTGGTTGATTTTCAACGATCGGTCACCTCGTCAACCGGGTTTCTTGGGGTACCCGATGCCTCGCAGCGACTCGGCGATGTGGTTCAGCGTGCTCGGATCGTCTATGGTGGCTGGTACCGTGTATTCTGTACCGTCGGCGATCTTCTTGATCGTGCCCCGGAGGGTCTTGCCGGAGCGGGTCTTCGGTAGTTGGTTGACCACCAGCACGGTCTTGAACGAGGCCACTGCGCCGATCTTGTCGCGCACCATCTGGACCAGTTCGGGGGCTATTTCCTCGTGCGGGCGGTCCACACCGGCCTTGAGGACCACGAAGCCTACGGGGACTTCGCCCTTGAGTTCGTCGGCTACACCCACGACGGCGCATTCGGCCACGTTGGGGTGGGCCGACAACACTTCTTCCATGCCACCCGTCGAGAGTCGGTGGCCGGCGACATTGATGATGTCGTCGGTGCGGGCCATGATGAACAGATAACCGTCCTGATCGCAAAAGCCTGCGTCGCCGGTGAGGTAGTGGCCTGGGTATGTCGAAATATAGGCGCGTTCGAATTCTGCGTCGTTGTTCCACAGGGTCGGCAGGCAGCCGGGGGGCAGCGGCAGCTTGACGACGATGTTGCCGATTTTGCCCGGCGGAACCTCCGCCCCGCCGTTGTCGAGTACACGAACGTTGTAGCCTGGGGCGGCCTTGGTGGGCGAGCCCGGTTTGACCGGCAGGATTCCGAGTCCGACGCAGTTAGCGGCGATGGCCCAGCCCGTTTCGGTTTGCCACCAGTGGTCGATCACAGGGACACCGAGTCTTTCCTGGGCCCAATTCAGCGTGTCGGGGTCGCAGCGTTCACCTGCGAGGAACAGCGTTCGCAGAGACGACAGGTCGTATTTGGCCAGGCAGGCACCTTCCGGATCCTCGCGTTTGATCGCGCGGAAGGCGGTGGGTGCGGTGAAGAGTGCCTTGACACCATGCTCGGAGATCACCCGCCAGAACGCCCCGGCGTCGGGCGTGCCGACCGGCTTGCCCTCGTAGAGGATTGTCGTGCAGCCGGCCAACAGCGGGCCGTAGATGATATAGGAGTGTCCGACGACCCAGCCGATGTCGGATGCCGCCCAGTACACGTCGCCGGGTTCGACGTTGTAGACGGCCTTCATGGTCCAGTTCAGTGCCACGGCATGTCCGCCGTTGTCGCGGACCACGCCTTTGGGCACGCCGGTCGTTCCTGAGGTATAGAGGATGTACAGAGGGTCGGTGGCAGCCACCGGGACGCAATCAGCCGGCTTCGCAGCGGCCATCGCTTCTTCCCAGTCGATGTCGCGTCCGGGGGCCCGTTCGGCCTGCGCCTGCGGTCGCTGTAGAATGATGCAGTGGTCCGGCCTGGCCGCGGACATTTCGATCGCCTGGTCGAGCAGCGGCTTGTATTCGATGATTCGCTTTCCCTCGATACCGCAGGAGGCGGAGACGATCAGCTTGGGTTTGGCGTCGTCGATGCGTTTGGCGAGCTCCTTCGGGGCGAAACCTCCGAATACAACGGAGTGCACGGCTCCGATGCGGGCACAAGCGAGGGCTGCGATCACGGCCTCGGGGACCATGGGCATGTAGATGACCACCCGATCGCCCTTGGCGATGCCCCGATCGCGGAGGGCGCCGGCGAAGCGCGCCACCAGATCGCGCAGCTCGGCATAGCTGAAGCGGCGGAGGGTGCCGGTCACTGGGCTGTCGTAAATGAGGGCGGCCTGTTCACCTCGGCCCGCGATGACGTGGCGATCGAGGGCATTGTAGCAGGTGTTCAGCACGCCACCGGCGAACCAGCGATAGAACGGTGGTCTGGAATCATCCAGCACGCGATCCCACTTCTTCTCCCAGTCGATCCCTTCGGCCACTTCGGACCAGAAGCCTTCGGGGTCACGGATGGATTGCTCGTAAACCAGTTCATAGTCTGCGGTGATCATCGATGCGCTCCCTGAGGCTTTTGCTATACGCTAAAACCGCTTCCGGGCATGTTCGGCACGGCCCCGGCGGCTTGGTCAGCCGGCCGTCGCTTCGGTTGGTCCCTCCGTCGTCATTCCGGTCGGGTACCGCCAGGCCAGATCGACGTATGTGCGTTTGAAAACGGTCCACTCCTTTTTGAACGCTTCGCTGACCGTTTTCTCCAGCAGTCGGGCAGGCGAACCTACCGCGATCCCGTCATCCGGGATCTCCTGGTGCTGTTTGACGACGCTTCCTTCGGCGACGATACCCCAAACGCCGACCACGGCCCAATCGGAGACAATTGCCCCCATGCCAATCAGGGCCCAATCTCGGATGGTCGCGTTGTGAACAATCGCCCCGTGCCCGATCGTCACCCAATCGCCGATGTTGGTTTGTTCGCCGGGGCGTGCGTGGACCACGCAGTTGTCCTCGACGCTGGTGTTGTCGCCTATTTCGATGCGCCCGTAGTCGCCTCGGATTCGCGCCCCAGGGCCGATCCAGCAATCGCTGCCGATTCGTACGTTACCGAGAATGTCCGCGTGCGGATGAACGAAGGTTCCGTGTCCAATGACCGGCCGCTTGCCCTCAAAGGTGTAAATCATCGGTCGCTCCTCGTGCCTACACCCCCTTCAGTCCGGCGGATCGGCACCTGCCGTGTCCGCCGCCGATCCGGCCGCGCAGCGACTCAACCACGCCGCGAAGCAATTCGGCAATCAGCGTGCCACAAGACGAGTCTTCATCCTGTGTTGGAGGCTCGTCCTTGAAAGTGTTACTGTTAATAGTACGGCGGCTTTTTTCGGCCGTTTACGGCTACGGTTTATCGCCATCGTTCCCGCGACGTTCGGCGTTGCCTGTCATCGGCACAAAACGCACGGGCATGAGTTTTTCAACGTTTCTGTTTCCATTCTCGTCTTTGGTGACGAGTTCGAGCCACTGCGTACGGAACTGCCCGCCGACCGGTATACATAGGCGGCCGCCGGGCTTGAGTTGCTCAAAGAGCTTAGGTGGTACGTGACCCGGTGCGCAGGTGACGATGATGGCATCGAAAGGGGCGTGCTCGGGCCAGCCGGCGTATCCGTCGCCGATTTTGGCTTCGATGTCGTTGTATCCTCGCTTCTTGAACGTGACGATGGCTCGTTTCGCGAGCGGCTCGACGATTTCGATGGTGTAGACGTGGGGTGTGATCTCCGAGAGGACGGCCGCCTGATAGCCTGAGCCGGTTCCCACCTCGAGCACTTTGGACTCGGAGGTGAGGTTCAGAGCCTCTGTCATGAATGCCACGATGTAGGGCTGGGAAATCGTCTGGTCCTCTCCGATGGGCAGGGGGCGATCATAGTAGGCATACGGTTTCACGTCGTCGGGCACGAACCAGTGCCTGGGCACGGCCCGCATTGCGGCGAGTACGGCCGGATCGTCGATGCCTCGACTCTTGATCTGGCTTCGGACCATGGCCTCCCGATCGTCCTGTCGTTCCGTTGTGCGCGGCAGGCCACGATCCGTGTAGGTCGTCTGAGACGGGCTTCGATCGGCGTTGGATTTGTCTTGGGTATCTTTCTGGGCACAGGCAGTGGTTTTGACGAGTGCCAGAGCGATGCCCACGCTGACGAGGCGGTCCACCCATTTGTTCCATGTAGTCATGGCGATAATCCCCTACAGAACGATGGTTTATTTTGCCACCTGGATTCTCTGCAGGTGGCGGGGCGGCGGCAAGTTTTTTGGGGGCGACGGCCGCGTGCTCGCCCGCTGCAGCGGGGTGGGTTAGGATTTTCGTCTCGGTCGACTTTGTGCAGTGCGACAACGGCGAACGGCCCGGGGCGGGCTTTCCCGAGGCAGCGCATTGGGGGACCTCTGTGAACGGTGCGTCAGCAGGATTGTCCGGCGTCTCCCGGGGTCAGGCACTGGTCTGCGGGGTTTCGATTGTCGTGCTCACCGCCTACGTGCTGTTGTTTTTCGTGACGCCGGAGGCGTGGTTCGGGGGTAGTGTGGCTCGAGCGATACATGAAGTCAGGGCTCCGGTGTACCTTGCTCCTGAGCGGCTTTTGGACTTCCAACAGTGGAGACCTGAGCAGAAGCACCTCGTCCGGCACGGGATGTACCTACTCCTGCTCGGGATTGTCGTGCCCTGGACGCTTATGGCGCTTTTCGGACGCGGCGGCCCGCGCGACATCGGATTCCGTCGGCCCAACGTTTTCGGTTGGCGGATGTTGATGGTCGGGTACGTGGGCGCCCTGCCGTTTCTAATCTGGATGGCTCGGGGCTCGACACTGGCGGACTACTACGTTCGTCAGCTCGAGGAGGCGGGCTGGGCGGTGTTTGTCGGCTACTATGTGGCCAACATGGCTGGGGAGCACGTGTTTTTTCACGGCATTGTGCTGGCCGCGGCACGGCCTGGGGGCCGATGGCCCGCGCCCGCGCCGGTGCACTGCTCCGCCTGCCGGGGGGCGATTCGTTTTTTGCGGTGGCTTGGGCTGGCTCAGCCGACGGAAGGAGCAGTGGGTCGGGCGCGTGTCGTCAGGTGGTTGGGGTTGCCCGCTTATTGCGTGCCGGCCATCCTATGCTCGGGTTTGCTGTTCGGAGCCATTCACCTGGGGAAAGACCCGCGCGAGTTTCTGTTATCCGTTCCCGGGGGGGTTGCCTTGGCGTTTGTGGCGTATCGGACGAACACGTGTTTGATTCCTTTTGCTTTGCATCTGTTGACTGCGGGGACCACGCTCTTGGCGGTATTGATGGGGGAGTAGTCGCCGAGCAGGGGGATTCTCAACAAACAACGAACAAAACGTCCGCGGCTTTTCCGGCGGTGGAGGACACAGGTCGCACGAAAGAAGCCGCGGACGTAGTATGAGATTGTCTGTTTGGCAGCAACCGGCTGGAGTCTGCCGGGGCTGCGGTTTTGGTGGAAGCCTTGGCGGGCAAGCCGCCAGTGACACCTGAAGGGCATCGGTGGCACTTCCCATGCCCTTCGCATCGCCCTTCTGTGACGGCGGTTATGCGTCGGTTACGACCGGCGCGGTTCTACCGTCGGTTTTGGGCGTGTCGGTGACGCCCCCGGCGATTGTCTGAGCCAGGTCACGCAGATCGATTCCGAGCACCGACTCCAATGTGCCGAGCGATTCGGAGAGCATTCGTGCCCGGCCCATGGCGGCACCGGCGATTGCCTGGCCGTTGCCGCTGTCGAAGACCGTCACGTCCGAGAGCTGCACGCCCTGGATGGTCTTGCTCAGCTCGGCGACGACGCCCGGCATCATTTCGGCCAGCATGACCTTGAGTGCTTCGGGGTGAGCCTGGATCGCCTTGCCGATGCACTCGATCGCGGCCGCCCGGGACTTGCCCTCTTCAAGGACCCTGGCGGCGTCACCCTCGGCTTTGGCCTTAGCGACGTCTCGCTCGGCATCGGCCTCGGTGACCTTAGTCGCCTGGAGTCGGGCCTCCTCGGCCTTAGCCGCGGCCTGCTGAGCCTCGGCTTCCTTGAGGGCGGCCTCGCGGTTCAGCTCGGCCTTTCGGATGCGCAGTGCGTTGTCCGCCTCGGCGATGGCCTTCTCGGCCCCCAGGCGCGCCTGCTCGGACTTCTGGTGACCGGCGGCCTCGGCGGTCTTGGCCTCGGCATCGCGATCGGCGCGACCCTTTCGAGCCGCGGCATCCGCCTCGGCTTCCTTGATGTCGGCCTCGGACTTGCGCTGCGCTTCGTACTGGCGGGCGGTCGCCCGAACCTCGGCCGACGCCTTACGGGCGATGGACTCAAGGTACTGGTCCTCGTCGTGGACGTTCTGGATGTTCACGCTGTCGATGATGATGCCCAGCTTGCGGAAGTCGTCCCAGACTTCCTTCATGACGGTCGCCACGAATTTGTCGCGGTCCTCAACAATCTCCTCCGGCGTCATCTTGCCGATGACGGCGCGGAGACCGCCTTCCAGCGTCTCACGGGCGACGCGCTGCAGCTCCTGCTGGGGCTGCCCCAGGAAACGCTCGATGGCGTTGCCCATGACCTCCGGCTCGGATGAGACCTTGACGTTGGCCACACCCGTGACCGTTACGGGGATCATTTTGCCTCCGCCGGACTGGGCCTTGACCTCGAGACCGACCTGCATGTTCCGCAGGCTGATGCGCGAGACTTTCTCAATGATGGGGATGACGAGGGTTCGGCCGCCGATGAGCGTCCGATAGCCCCATCCCTCGCGTGTCCGTCGCCCGCTGATGACCAGCAGCTCGCTGGGGTTCCCGACCACCATCAGCCGGGCTATCAGCACTACGAACGCCACAATGACGAACAGCGCAGCTGCCCCAATGACCATTGCAGCCGACTCTGACCCTTGTCCCAGCAGCGAGATTAGCATGGCCGCCTCCCGTTTAAGATTGGTTCACAAACTCGAATTCCTGGCGCGACACGACTTCGGCCTTGCCGCCGCTGAAGCCGACAACGCCGATGGGATCACCGGATTTGAAGGATTCGTCGCTTCGGCGTGCGACGGCGGCGACGAAGCGCTCGCCGCCGCGGATGCGGACGGCGACCTCACCCGTCCGGCCTGGGGCGATCGCCACCGTCACGCGCCCGGTCTGGTTCACGAAATCCTGGCGCGTGATCTGACTGTCTCCGCTGCTTCGTCGCAGGTATCGCAGCAACTGATGCACGCCCTGGCCGACAACCAGCCCACCGGCCACCGCCCAGATCAGGACGGCTCCGGAAGAGGTGTCGCTCAAGTAGGTGAGCGTGGTTCCAACCAGTCCGAACATCGCCGCGAAGTAGATAAGGAAGCTGACCGAAAACCAGTTCGTGAGGGACAGCACGCTGGGTGCGTGGTGTGCGTGGGCCGCCCCAGCATCGGCCGTCACATCGCCGGCGATGTCCATGTCCACGTCCGCGTCGACATCCACGTCGATGTCAGCCCCCACGTCCGTGCTGATGTCGGCGTCCGCGTCGCCGCCAAAGACTGTCGAGACGATGAGCAAGCCGCCACCGACGATCAGGCAGATGATATAAACCGCTCCAAGGGACGGGGTGGCCGCCAGCATCGGGGCCGTGACCGGCATACTCATCAGGTACTCGATCATGGTTCGTCCTCCACCGCCACCCGCTACGATTTGCAGGCCTGTGTCCGGCCTTCTATCGGCAGTTTACCACACCCCCGTGCACCCGCCATTAGAAAGACGGCCCGTCTTCAGAATCGTCCGAATCTCCGCAATGGAAGAGGCCGGGTGTCGGTTTTTGTTAAGATTTGTATTGCGGGCGCACTCCGGCATCATTCTCCGGGCCACGCCCCGGCCCGTTCCAATCGCGACATTGCCGGGAGGAGATGGAAATCCTCCCGAAGTGAGTGGTGTTCCAGGACTCCCTTGAGCGCCTTCTCGGCGTCGATCTGGTCGATAACGGCCCGCCTGGTGAGCGCAGCCGGGCGACGCAGGTCGTTCAGGGTCTCTGTCAGCACGTTCATCATGTGATAGATCTGGTCGTGCTCAGCGCGGAAGAGATCGGGCCGCCCGCCCCGATCCCAACGCACATGCTCGGCATAGGCGGGCAGCAACTCGGCGTTCTCGTACTGCATGTGTTCGGTTTTGCCGCAGCGCAGCTCTTCGAACAAGCGAACCGCTTCGTCAAGTTCCAAAGCGATCAGCGCCTCCTGGTGCCGGATCATCAGGTCGGCGAAATGCTCGTGGTCGTCAGCGAGCCGCTTGATGCGTGGTGAAAACGACTCGTTTGGGCGCGAAGTGTCTTCCGACATGGTTCAATTCCGTCGCGGCCTTGCCGATCCGCTGCTCGAGGGCGTTGGGGAGTTCGTCAGCATCCGGTTTCCATATCGAACGGGACACGTTTCTGTCAAGCGGGCATGTTGCGTGTTTGTCTGAGACTGCCGCGTCGCGTATAGTCGCGCGTCACGAGCCGGAATACGAGGGAGCAAAGAACTGTATGACGAACACACATAGCTTTCGGATGAAAGGCCAAATCGTCGCCTGTCGTGCGGTCGTGCTGACTATGGCACTGGCCACAGGCTGCATCAGCAGCGGCGTGACGGCGCAGCATCAACCCGCGGGCACGACGGTCCGCGGGACGCCCTTTGCGGATCATGCCGAGTTTGATGTAGCCGTCCCAACGCCCGCGTCGATCATCGGGCATCCGGTCGGGGCGACGGCCGTCCGCTACGAGCCGCTGATTCGCTATCTCACGGCACTTGCCGAGTCTTCGCCGTTCGTGACGATGACGCGTTACGGTGAGACTTACGAAGGCAGGGCGCTCAATTATGTAACGATTACGAGTCGCGAGAACCACAGCCGGCTCGATCAGATCAAGCGGCGCAATGCCCAACTGGCCGATCCCCGGAAGTTGAACGACGATGCATCACCAGCGGACTGGATCGACGATCAGCCGGCGATCGCGTGGCTTGCGTACGGGATTCATGGAGACGAGTTGTCGAGCACCGACGCCGCGATGTGGGTCGCTTACGAGCTTGCCGCGGGAACCACAGAACGGATCCAGACGCTTCGCGACGAGCTCGTGATCCACATCGACCCGACGATGAACCCTGACGGCCGGGAGCGCTATCTCGCGCAGATACGACAGCTTTCCGGCGAGGTGCTCAACACGGATCATCAGGCGATGCAGCACATGGGGCTGTGGTCCGCGGGGCGTGGCAATCACTACCTGTTTGATCTGAATCGTGACTGGGTGGGCCTGGTGCATCCCGAGACGCGCGGGCGCGTTGCGGCCATCGGTTCCTGGAATCCGCAGCTCCTGATCGACTCCCACGAGATGGGCGGTCTCGACACATACCTTTTCGAGCCGCCTCGGGAGCCCATCAACGTGCACGTATCGCCGCAGATCATGGAGTGGCGCCGCTTGTTCTCCGCGGATCACGCGAAAGCGTTCGATCGCCGCGGGTGGAGTTACTACACGCAGGAATGGTACGAGGAATGGTATCCCGGTTATACTAATGCGTGGGGGACATTGATCGGCTCCATCGGGCTGCTGTATGAGCAAGCGGGGGTCAACGCAGCGGCCATCAAGCAGGCCACCGGTCGAACGCTGACTTACGAGCAGGCGGTCCACCAGCAGATCGTCAGCACCTTCGCCAACCTCGCCACGCTGCAATCGAACCGCACCGCCATCCTCGACAGTTATCTCAAGGAAAGCCAATGGGCCGTCTCCCCGCAAGGACCGCACAACGAGACGCTGCTCGTTCCGCCTAACGCCGACGCCGCTCGGATGGAGAGGCTGAGGGATCTCCTGAGACGACAGGGCATCGAGTTTACCGTTGCGGCCGACGCGTTCGAGGCAGCCGATGCGGTTGATGTGTGGGGCGGCCGGCACGAGAAGATGTCGCTTCCGGCGGGCACGATCGTTGTTCGATCGGACCAACCTCGCCGCCGTCTGCTTCACGCGCTATTCGCATTTGATCCCCACACTTCCGACGAGTTTTTGCATGAGGAGCGCGAATCGATTGAAAAGGGGCGGGGAAGTCGACTGTATGACATCAGCGCCTGGAACGTGCCGATGGCGTATGGCCTCGACGCCTACTGGGTTGAGGCGGCACCGGCGGTCGGCTCGAGGGAATCGAAACGCCAGGAGAGAATTTCGGAAGCGGCTGTGAAACAGGATCCGGCCTTTGGCTGGTTGATTGACGGTGCCAGCGGTGACGTTTACGCCGCGTTGGTACGACTTCTGGATGGCGGGCACAAAGTGCGCGCGGCGACCAAGCCCTTCAGAATTGAAGGTCGGGAATTCAGGCCGGGCACCGTGCTGATTCGGAAAAACGAGAATGACGCGACGTTGGCTCCGCTGCTGAACGATCTGGCGACCACACTGCGTATCGAGGTTTACGGCGTCGACACGGCCCTCAGCGAAGACGGACCTGATCTCGGCGGCAGGCGCTTCAGCCTGCTGCAGCCGCCGCGGGTGGCGATCGCCTCTCAGTGGCCTACGTCGTCCACTTCGTTCGGCGCCATCTGGCATTTGTTTGACGCCCGCCTGAACCTTCGCGTCTCGCCCATCAACGTTCAATACATGACCTTCATGGACCTGCGCAAGTATAACGTCATTATTCTTCCGAACTCTCGGGGCGCGGGCCTGGCGGCGGTTCTCGGCGAGCAAGGGGCCGAGAAGCTCAGGACATGGGTCGAAGCCGGTGGCACGTTGATCGCGATGGGCAATTCGGCGGCGTACGTGATCGACGAGGATCGCAAGCTGTCGGCGGTTCGCCTTAAGCGGGACGTAGTCGACGAATTAAGCGTGTACGAGGAAGCCGTTGCGCACGAGCGTGAAGCCCGAGATGTTCAAGTCGATCCGGACGTTGTCTGGGGAACCAGCGTTGATGCGGGCGATGATGCGGAGCTGGATGCCTCCGAGGACAACGGAAGGCTGAAGCAAACGCCTCGCTCGGACATCGAGGCTTTGCAACGGGCCGATGAATGGCAACAGCGGTTTCGCCCTCGGGGCGTCATTGCGGCGGCGTTGCTGGATACGGAACATTGGTTGTGTTTCGGCGCCGGTGACCGGCTTCCCGTGCTGCTCTCAGGCAGCAGGGCTTACATGTCAAAGCCGCCGGTGGCCACCCCTGCTCGGCTGGCCGAGGCGGGTGCGATTCGCCTGAGCGGGCTGATGTGGCCGGAGGCGCGTGAGCGTTGGGCGAGCACGGCGTACGCCACGGTGGAGCGGCGCGGCCGGGGGCAGGTGATTCTTTTTGCCACGGATCCGTTCTTCCGCGGCTACTTCGAGGGCACCGGTCGTTTGTTGATGAACGCGGTCATTCTGGGGCCCGGCATGGGCACGTCGTCCCCCGTCCCGTGGTGACCGATGTGCGGTTGCGGCAGGCCGGCGACGATCCGAAGGGAACTGCACGCAGTTCGAACGGCGTTATTCAGCGTCGTTATCGGGATCGTCGCCCGGCGGTGAATCCTCGCGGGATCGCCACCATTCTCGCAGATCCTGCGAATCGTACTGCTCGAGGCGCGCTTGCATCGCTTCGAGGATATCATCGACGGCGTAGGTGCTCCTGGGCGCGCGAACGACGCCCAGCTCGCGCCCGAACAGCTTGACCGTGAGGATGGTTCGGCCGTCGTCACCATGCGTCCCGTGGACCCATAAACGCCCCCGATCGATGATGAGGCGGACTCCCAGGCGGGCGTACTCGACGTGCGTGACGTCCTTAGGAAGGATTGCGGTTGCGTCTATGCCCAACAGCTCTTCTGACGCGGTCTTGAGTATTGCACGATCAATCGTTGCGGGCCCGCCCTTCGGCGGCACAGCTTCGAGCATGACATTGGCCGATTGAAGCTGGTTTCTCTCAATGATGAGCGAGTCGATGTCGATCATCGCAGTGCCAGTGATTCGACCACGACCGATTCGTTCGGTCAGCTTTCCGAGCGGCAGGCCGGTGCCGTGTCCCTCGGCGTTGAAATAGTCGACGACACCGTTCTCGTATCTCGCCTGACGGACTCGCAGGTCCACGCGTCCGGTGAGGCCCGGCATACGCGCCACCGGGGCAAGCTGTTCGAGCCGCAGGTCGGACAATTGTCCACTGAAGCGCAACGTTCGGAGCGAGCCATCGACGAGCTCTGCCTGGTCGAGTTCGATGTTCACTTCGCCGTCGTAAGGACCGCCTTGCAGAGGGGCGGTGAGTTCGCCAAGCAAAGCTTCACGTATCTCGCCGCGAAGGGCGACGAGGCGGTGGTCGCCCTTTTCCTGATAGATGACGGTCCCCACGAAGTCGCCTTGGGTCACTTGGTTTCCGAGGAGAGAGTCAAGGCCCAAGGACGACAGGGGCGCTTCTGGGACCCCCAGGGCAACATTGTGAAACCGCAGGCGCGGCCCCGGGGTGAAGTTGGCCACGATGTTGATTGGCTCGCCGGTCTCGAACGAGTTCAAACCGTTAGTCATCAGGGACGCGCGTCCCATACCGTCCTCGTCGAACCGGATTTCGCCGCTGCAGTTGGGAGCGCGCAACGTGAAGTCAGGGTGCACCCATCGCAGATCGATGCCGGCCAGGTGGATCTCCCCGAGGCGCAACGAGGCGAAATCGTGCCCGAGTCCTCCGCGCAGCATCCGATCGTAGTCGGCGCGCTTCCACTCGTTCGCACCGATGAGCAGCCAGCCGTCGTTGAGCACCAGTGTATATCTCGCATTCTGGTCCTCGGAGTGATTACGCCAGATCGCCTCAGAGCACTTGAAGACCTTCGCATCACGGCGTGGGAGTTCGACGTGGACATCGCGAAAGCGCCGCGAGTGGAGCGACAGAGGTTTGACCGATCCCAGCGCTACGTGCAAGCCGATCCGATCCGACAGCTTCTCTTCCAGGTTCTCGCGGTATCGGGCGCTGCGCCAATATAGACCGATGCTTAGCGTGACGGCGAGGGAGCCGATCACGATGCCGACGGTCAGAAGCAGCAGGATTTTGCGGTAAAGCAGCATACGATTGGCGTTCTTGCATGAATTCCGCGTTGCACGGCGAGGGCGGGTGACCACCAACCTCGGTGACTCAGGGTCCGTCCCCCAGCGACCGTGCATCGGACAGGTAGCGCTCGTACGCCGCGCGGACTTCGGTCACCGTGTCGCCGGCGAATTTCTCGAGGAACACTCGGGCGATCTCGAAGGCGACGACGTTTTCCGCAACGACGGAGGCGGCCGGAACGCTGCATATATCGCTCCGTTCGTAGTCGCTTCGCTCGGGCCGCTTTGTCAGCAGGTTCACGCTCTCCATACCTCTGAGCAGGGTGCTGATCGGCTTCATCGCGGCCCGCACGATGATGGGCTGGCCATTGGTCATACCGCCTTCAATGCCGCCGGCGTTGTTGCGAGGGCGGATGAATCCGAGTGTCGCCGTGTCGCGCAGAGCGGGATCGAAGCCGATGGGATCGTGCACGTCGCTTCCCGGCCGTGTGGCCACGCCGAATCCGAGCCCGATTTCGACGCCCTTGAAGGCCTGAATCGCACCGACGGCCTGCATCAGTCGCCCATCCAGCTTGTCCTGCCAACGGGCGCAACTGCCCAGTCCGGGCGGCGCGCCGTGGACTTGAACCTCGACGACGCCGCCGAGCGTGTCCTTGTCTTTTTTGGCCTTCTTGATGGCCGCGATCATCTCCTCGGCCGCGTGCGCATCGGGGCAGTATGCTTCATTCGCATCGCGACGCTGCGTGAGCTCGTCCGGTCCCCAGGACGGATCGATCGTGGCCTCGACGTTGCAGATTCGCCGCACGAAGCCCACCGCTTCGATGCCGAAGGCTCTGGTCAGACATCGCGTGAGGGCTCCCGCGGCCACCCGCGCCGCCGTTTCGCGCGCCGAAGCCCGCTCGAGTGTCTCGCGGCAGTCGGTGGATAGCCATTTCAGACTTCCGGCCAGGTCAGCATGGCCGGGTCTCGGTCGATGAACCGGAGGCGCCTTTTCGATGCGCCAGTCCTTGTTTGCGATCTCGATAACTATGGGCGAACCGATGCTGGTATTACGGCGAACGCCGGAGACGATGTTGGCCGAGTCCTTCTCAATGGCCATGCGCCCGCCGCGCCCGTAGCCCCCTTGGCGGCGCCGAAGCTCGCGGTTGATCCAGTCGAGATCGACCTGGACGCCTGCGGGCATCCCTTCGACGAGCACGATGAGCTTTTGCCCGTGTGATTCGCCTGCCGTTCGGTATTCGAGTACGGACATGGCCGGTGATGATACGCAACGATCGTGGCGGACGGAAGGCCCACCTGCTGCGGATCGTGCGGTTAAGCCCACCCATCCACTCACGACACGTGTGCAATCCGGCAGCGGGCCGATTCTCCGGGAGCCCTTGGAGGTCGGCGTCATTATGGTTATTTTGGCATCGTGAATGCGACAGCGGTGCACGTGGCTCCGAGGGCGCGGATGGCAAGCAGGGCGGTGTTTTTTCTATCAACTGCAGGCGTGATTGGGATCCTGCTCCTCACGGGATGTGCAAGCACAGGCTGGGAGGAGCGGGGAACCGCGTCCGATCGCGATGACCCACGTTCCGCGCGTGCCCAGCGACCCGTCGCCCCAGGAGGTCAAGAAACTCTCGATCCAGAGTCCGGAGAAAGTCAGTCACCGGTGACGACGCTCAGCATCAATGGGGACGTCATCACAGCGGAAGAAGTGCTCCGGCCGCTTCAGGCCGATCTGGAACGTCGGGCGGTCGAAATGGCCGCCGCTGAATATGAGCGATACCTGACGGAAGTCGTTCAGAGCCGGGTTCGGGCCGTGGCTCGGGATCTGCTGCTGTATCAGGAGGCCTCGAAGAACCTAACCGAAGCGGAGCGCGAGGGGATCGGTCGGTTCGCCGATCAGCGGATTCGCGACCGCATCAACGAGGAGTTCGGCGGGCGACAGACGCGTTATGAGCGCGCCTTGGCAGAGGAGGGGCTCAGCCTCGAGCAGGCTCGCGAGGAGGAGCTTCGCCAACTCATCATCGCTCGTTGGATTCGAATGACCATCGCGCCCAAGGTCGCCGACCCGACACGCGATCAGCTCTGGAACGTCTACGAATCGCAGCGCGATACGCTCGTTCGACCGCCGCGGCGCAAGATGAGACTCATCGAGATATCCGTGCTGGCGGAGTTGCCGCCGGACGTCGAGGCGCCGACGACCGAACAACTGGCACAGGCACGGGCATCCGCGCGCGAGAAGGCGGAGGAAGCCCGCCAGGCGATTCTGGACGGAGCCGACTTTGCCGACGTGGCACGCCGGTACTCGACCGGGTTGCACGCCCGGGACGGCGGCCTGTGGGGTTGGGTTACGCGCGGCAGCGTTCGGGAGAAGTGGGAGCCGGCCGTGGAAGCGCTCTTTCGGCTGCCGGAGACCGGCACGCCCGGCGAGATCATTGAAACCCCGGACGCATTTTTCATCGTGGAGGCCGTCAGCATCGATCCGGGTTCTGCGCCGGACTTCGAGTCGATTCAGCCGAAACTCGTCGAGAGTTATCGCAATGCTCAGTTCAACCTGTTGGTCGACGAGTGGGTGATGAAGTTGCAGGAACGAGCCGACATTCGTCCGAGGAACGTCAATCGCTTCCTGCTGGGGGTTTTGCAGGCCGCGCCGCAACCCTCGTCGGCGGTCGGCCCGTAAATGGGGACGAGGCGATCGGATGGTGCCGTCATGACGACCACCGACTTGCCGGCTCTGAACGCCACCTTGAACGGGCTGGCAACCGTACTCCTGGCGGCGGGATTCGTGTTTATCCGACGCAAGCGGGTGAATCACCATAAGCTCTGCATGCTCGGAGCTCTTGGGATCTCTGCGCTGTTTCTCATATCGTACTTGATTTACCACGCGCTGCACGGATCGACCAAGTTCAGCGATCCCGGTGCGGTGCGCTGGGTTTATTATGCGATCCTGTTGACGCACGTGGTGCTGGCCGCAGCCATCGTGCCCATGGTGCTGATCACCGTTTACCGCGCGTTGCGTGGCCGGTACGAGGCGCATCGGCGCATCGCCCGTTGGACCTGGCCGCTCTGGATTTACGTCAGCATCACCGGCGTGCTGGTTTACATGATGCTTTACCAGTGGTTTCCCGGGCCGGGCAGTTAGAGCGCGGCGTAAGGCGTCAGGAGCCGTAGTGGGTCGCCAGCTTGTCAATCGCCTTGTTCAGCGCATCCACGGTGTCGGGATCGGCGGCCTGCTTGGTTTTCATGGCCGCGACCATCACGGCGTGATGATCGGCGAGCGTCTTGAGGTACGCTTCGTAGCCGTCCGCCCCCTGCTCAACGGGTTTCACCTTCTGTGCGAGGAAGTACTCCGAGACCACGTCGATGATGTGGGTGGCGTGATCCTCCTTGGTGGTGATCCACCGGACGGCCTGGTTGAAGTCCGTAGCGGAGTGCGACCCAGCAAGCTTGTTGATGTTTCTGATGGCCTTGTCGATGGTGGTGGCGTCCTCGCGGATGTGGGCGATCCGTGCCGGGTCGTCATAGATACCGCAGGGGACCTGGCAGTGGGCCCGCGCTTCATGCGAGGACAGCGCCACGATGCCAAGTGCAACGGTTGCCATCGTTCCCAACAAACAAAAGCCGACAATCCTGCTTCGTTTCATCACATACCTCCTGCTCGAAGTGTTCTGGTCGAATGCTCACCGGCCGTTCACGGCGAGGCCCGCGCGCAGGATTCTGACCGGCCCGGTGTACGTGTCAACCTGGGCACCAGGCCGGATCCCGTGCCAGTCGGAGGGGATTACGAGGAATTCATGTAATGGCACGTGATTTCGTGGAGGCGCGCGAACTCTTGCCCCAGCCGGACGTATCCTCTACTATGAGGGTGTCGGTGAGCCCGACACAACGGCAAGTTTTGGCATTGAGATTGCCGGAGAATGCTGCGACAAATCTCGACAATCGTCGCCCTTGTGGCCATCGGCCCCACGCTGGCCGTACCAATCCCCGTCTGGCATCATCACGATTCCTGCCACTGCGAACCTGAGGCGTCGCCGTCGGACGCACCGACATTCGGCTCAGCCCAGCGACTGCTGCACGCGAGCGGCACGTGTGATCTTTGCGTTCTCGCGCAGCAGAGCAAAGCGCCGAGCCCCGCACTTCCGGTTGCACTGGCCGTACACGAAGCGACTCTTGACTGGAGTAACACGTCGTCTCAGGTTCTCAAGAACGCCGTTCCTACCGCGATTTCTCCAAGAGCTCCCCCGGTCGCCCATCTTTAAACCTGAGTTCTCCGCGCGAGTTGTCGGGTCGCGTCCGTATTTGGTCGCCGCTCACAACGCGCCAGCTACACCCCGTGTTGCCTGCGCCGACGCCAGCGATGATTGCGCGGAACGATTCACGCGATCGGCTGCGTCGTAGCCTGTGGGTAGATCGGACCGGACGAAGGATACTGTCATGTCTTGCCATGGAAACAGGGACCCGCGCCGCGGGTTCACGTTGATCGAGCTTCTGGTGGTCGTGTCGATCATCGCGCTGCTCATCTCGATCCTCCTGCCCAGCCTGAAAGGCGCACGGGAGCAGGCCAAGCTGGCCGTGTGCTTGAGCAACATGAAGAACATGGGGCTGGCCGTTCACATGTACGCTCAATCCAACCGCGATCACTTTCCACTTTCGCGATCGCACGGCGGTTTTCAGGACGGCGGCTGGATTAATACGCTCGCTCCCTACGCCGGAGACAAGTTGCTGTACCGATGCCCCAGCGACCGCAGCAGCAACTGGTTCGATGCCGCTCACTCGGATCGGGTCGGCGTGCGCGAGAACAGCTATGCCACCAACATCTACATGACCCCGGAGCAGCCTCGTGATCCTTATGCGGGCGAGGACGAGCCGCGTTTCGGGTACACGCGGTTGGGACTCGTCAAGTATCCGATGGAAACCGTTTACATCGGCGAGTACCGCGAAACGCACCGGAACGAGCCGTCCGCCGACCACATTCACGCCGAGCGCTGGGTGCCGGATGCGGCGGGACAGATTCAGGACCCCGCCGAGCAGGTCGCGATCGGCCGGCATCGTGAGAAAGTCGAGAACTACACGTACGTGGACGGGCATGCCGAGTTGCGGCGATTTGCCGAGACGTTCGAGTATGACGAAACGGAGCAGCGTGTAATTCGTAATCAGTGGGACCCTGATTTCCGGCGCAAGAGAAGGGCCCTTGCGGAGTCCGACTGAGCCGCAC
Organism: uncultured Phycisphaeraceae bacterium; assembly: GCA_964574815.1. GTDB lineage: Bacteria > Planctomycetota > Phycisphaerae > UBA1845 > UBA1845 > CAZNPL01. The sequence continues at coordinate 139,531 of CAZNPL010000008.1, read as the reverse complement.
CGCGCCATGGAGCGGATTCAATGTTACGCGTGCACTTAAGCGGGGCGATTTTGGTGATCGGTTTGCTGCTGGCTTGCCGGGTTTCAGCACAACATACGGACATCTTCATCGGTCACAGCCCGCCTCATCCGGATCCGCCCGGCGGTGTGGAGTGCCCCACGCTTGATCCGCTGAAGCTCTTCCTGGCTGACAACGCGGCAGTTGGCGGGCAGATCCCTCCCGGCGGCGGCGATCCGGCCAATCCCGGTGCGGTGATCGAACTTAATCCCGTCGCCTTCAGCTCGAACTTGGCCGATCCCGCCCGGGGGGGTTTCGTATGCGCGCGCAACGATCCCGGCTTTAACTTCATCGGAGTGGACAATCCCTGCCACGGCATGAGCACAGCGTTCACGGGCGGTCAGTTTTTCGAGACGTTTCTGGAGCGCATCCTGCTCGACGACGGCGTCAACTTCGCCATGACCCAGAATGTTACTCCCATTCTTCTGGAGAACGGCACAGAGTGGATGTTCGGGGACAGCAACGACGGCGGCCACCAGCATCCGTTCTTTCTGGTGCATCGACCGGGGCAGTACCTGGGTGAGTTCCGCGTGTCGGCTTCGATTGTGTTTTCGCCGAGCGATTCGTTCACGTTGCGCTTTACGACGAACCCGGAATGTTTCGTGGCGAGGCCCGTTGATATGTCCGGCATATTCAACGCTGACGTTGTCGACAGCGACTTGGAGGACTCGCCGGTAGCATTTGACGGCGCGGACCACTATTGGCTTCTCAACGATCTATACGGAACGGACCGCGGCATTTCCGTCGATGGAGTCCTCGATGTGTTCCAACTCGGCGGTCCGGACGGTTCGGGCTTGATCGAATCCAATCTGAACTGTCTGTTTGACGACGGCTCGCACACGTCGGCCGCCGCGCTGGACTTGAATGCCCTGGGGATTGGCGGGTCGTACCTGAGCGCCGAATTCCTGGTTGGCGCTACGGGCGATTTTACGTGTGTATCGGGTCAGGCATGCGAGAAGCTGGTGGTCCGGATGGGGTACGACGCCGGAGCTGATCAAGTGGTGAACTTCAGGCGGCTCGCATTGCCGGCCTCGTTCGATCCGATCTACGTACCTCTGAACGACTGGCACGTGCCGGACAATCCGCCTCCTTTGTTGGCGGTTGGGCCGAGTGGTCGCCGGGAGGGTGGGGGATTCGTCCGCAGCGACGGAAGCGGTGTTGACGAGGTGCCCGATCCAGTCGAGACGTTCTACTTTCAGCGCGTGACGTTTCCACTGGACACGCTCCGCGCGCTGCAGTTAATCGAGGTAGATGACTACACCGATGCGGGCAACGTCGGCATCTTCGCCATCACGTTGATCGAAGGCGTGCGCTGCTGCGATGGAGACTTCGATGATAACGGATTCGTGGATCTCCTGGACTACGGCGACCTCTCGTATTGCGCGGACCTGGAATCGCCGGTGATCGAGGACCCCGACTGCGCCGTGTTCGACTGCAACCGGAATGACGATGTCGACCTGCTCGATTTCGGCGCCTTTCAGGTGTTCTTCAATGGAGAGACAGAGTGAGGCTCCGGTCGCGCGGCGGAGTCACCGCTACGAATAGTATTAAACCCAAAAACTTATATGCCGTTTTGGAAATGACTGGTTCTGGGAAATCTCATCAGATTTGGAGGTTTGGAAGCATGTTAAGGAGCGTAACAGGAGTGATTCTGGTCCTGGGGTGGATGTGCGGCGTCCCGGTCTTCGCCGGCGGGCATGAGCATACCGACTTTGAAATCGGCCAGGACGGATCGGCCTCGCACGTCCTGCTCATCGAGGGTGACCAGGACATGCTCATGGGCATCGAGCCCATCGTGCTCGAGCCGCTGAGCGATCCGTTCAGCACGCTGGACGGCTGGTTCGTGGCAGCCGAGCCCGGCTGGGAAGGGCTGGAGCAGGACGAGCCGGCAGAAGGATTATTCGCATTGCTGCCGGGGCACCAGATCGGCCTGCAGCGCGTCTCATTTGACGCCGGTTTCTCCATGTTTGATGGAAGCGAGAATCCGATTCTGGCGGGCGATGGTGCGAGCTACGTCTTTCCCGCCGATGCCAAAGGTGGCTTTCACGACGATCTCATCTTCGCCGCAGGGCCGGGCACGCTTCTCGGCAGCGAGTTGTCGGCGACGTTTCTGCTGACCGATGCGGAGGGGCTGCACGGCGACAGCGAGCCGTTCTCGCTGAGCTTTGCCGTAGTACCCGAGCCCGGAACGCTCGCCCTTGTCGGCCTTGGCGTGCTCGGTTTCGTCGGGAGAAGGCGGAGGGGAATCGGATAGCGGCTGTGGACGTATCGATCAGGAGGGTGACGTGAGGGGATAGTAGGAAGGGCCGGCGCAGCCGACCTTGTTTGGCGACAAACGGCTGCGTCCGGTTCCCTTCGTTAAAGCCTATCCATCATACTCGCCTTCGGAAATCGTTTCCACTTGGCCATTTACGGGCTGGACAGCGTACGTGCGCTGTCCGTAGTGCATTTTCTGGAGGAGGCGACTCGAAAGGTCGCTCAAGGAGGTGACGCATGATTCCAAGATTGAGACGAGTGAGAGTGCTTGGCACGCTTTTATGGGCATTTCCCGCGGTGGTGTTTGCCCAACATGGCGAGCACACAGACTTCGAGATTGGCCAGAGCGGTGACGGGACGGTCCCGGCGAATCAGCTCCTGGTCGAGGGTGATGAGCACTTGCTCGAACTAGAGGAATGCATCGAGCTCGAATTGCTCAGCGATCCGTTCAGCACGTTAGACGGATGGTTCGTCGCACAAGAGCCCGGATGGGAGGGGCTCGAGGAGGATGAGCCGGCCGAGGGGTTGTTCGCCTTGCTCGCCGGGCACCAGGTATCGCTCAAGCGGATTACCTTTGAGCTCGGTTTCTCCATGTTCGACGAGACCGAGAATGCGATTCTGACCAGCGACGGCGATACCTATGTGTTCCCCGCCGATGCCGAGGGTGGGTTTCACGACGACCTGATCTTCGCGCTGCCGCCGGGGACGCTTCCGGGGACGATCGTCACCGGCGTTTTCCAGGCGGTCGATCCTTCTTCCATGCACGCCGATTCGGAGCAATTCTCCCTTTGTCTGGAGGTGCACGAGGAAGAAGGCCCGGAGGCGGTAATTCCGACGGTGAGCGAGTGGGGCTTGATCATGCTGACGCTGTTGGGATTGACGGCTGGTACGATTATGTTCGGTGCCCGCCGGGAGGCTGTAGTACGGTAGCCTATTGGGGATCGGCCCTGTCGTCCATACGCGGAAGCGATCAAGGCAGCGTGCTTGCAGATGACGCCGTTTTTCACTCTCGGCAAAGGCGCCGGCACTACGTTTGACGTTTGGGTCGGCGCCTTTGTCGGGTCTCGCCGGGCTGCACTCCGGCTTCGGGCGATGTGACCAATCTTATCAAGGAGGAAGTAGATATGCACTTGCACAGGAACGCAAAGATTTCGCGTTTTCTCTGGATCTTTTTGGTGCTGGCCGGTGGGTCTCTGGCACCGCCTGTCCTTGCTCAACACACGGATCTATTCATCGGCCACAGTCCGCCCCCAGACGCTCCAGAGAGCGAGGGATGTCCGACGCAGGAGCCGTTGAGGCTGTTCATCGCGGACAACGAAGCCGTCGGCGGGGATATCCCGCCTGGCGGAGGTGAGCCCGCCGATCCCGGCGTGGCGATCGAGCTCGCGCACATCGCCTTCGGTGATAACCTGGCCGCCCCGGCCCGCGGCGGGTTCGTCTTCGGACTCAACGACCCGGGGCTGAACTACATTGACACCTCCGATCCCTGCCACGGTATGAGTACCGACTTTACCGGCGGGCAGTTCTTCGAGACGTTCATGGAGCGAATCCAGTTCGTCGACGGCGTCAACTTCGCCATGACCCAAGCCGTGACGCCGATACTCAACGAGGACGGCACGAACTGGAAGGTCGGAGACAGCGCCAACGGTGGTCACATTCACCCGTTCTTTCTCGCGCATCGGCCCGGCGCGTATCTGGCCGAGTTTCAGATGACAGCCTCCATCGTGTTCACGCCCAGCGAGGAATTCACGCTGTCTTTCAAGACAAGCCCGGAGTGCTTCGCCGCGACGCCTGTCGACCTGACCGGCGTGTTCAACGCCGACGTCGTCGACAGTGACCTGAGTGACTCACCTTCGTCATTCGATGGGGCCGGTCATTACTGGCTGCTCGATGGCCTCTACGGGACGGATCGCGGCATCCCGGCGGACGGAACCCTCGACCTCTTCCAGCTCCAAGGGCTGACCGGGTCGAACCTGAATTGTCTGTTCGATGACGGATCGTTGACGTCAGCGGCAACGATCGATCTGGTCGGCCAAGGCATTGAGGGTTCCTACCTGAGCGCGGAGCTGTTGATCGGCGCCTCCGGTGATTTCGAGTGTCTAACCGGCGAGACCTGCGAGACGCTCGTCGTGCGTATGGTTTACGACACCGGCAGCGAGCAGGTGGTGAACATCCGGCGATTGCCGCTGCCCGCCGGTTTTGATCCGGTCTACGTGCCGGTGAACAATTGGCGGGTGAGTGGGGCCACGATCCCGCGCCTTTCGGTCGGCCCAAGTGGAAGTCGTGAAGGAGGTGGATTTGAACGCAGCGACGGGAGCGGCATCGATATGACGCTTCCACCGTTCGATTCGTTCTACCTACAGCGCGTGACTTTTCCGCTCGACCAGACGCGCATGCTCGAGTCGATCGAGATTGATGATTACACGGACACTGGTCGGATAGCCTTGTTTGCGGTGACGCTCCTGGCGGAGGAGGAGTGCGGAGCCCTGGAGTTATGCGGAGACGTCAACGCCAATTCCGTGGTGAACATTTTCGACATATTCTGTGTGCTGAGCTGCATCGAGGGTAGTCCTTCGAGCAGTTGCGATGATGCCGGTTGCGAACTCACCGATCTGGAGCCGTGCGGCGGAAACGGGACGTTGAATATCTTTGACGTGTTTGCGATTTTGAATGGCGTTAACTGTCAGGGCTCGGGCGATCCGGAGTGCTGCTGCTCGGCCCCATAGTCTTTCGTAAGCGGTTTGTGAAGACGGCCGCGACTGAAGAGCTGTAACGGGTCGATCCACGGGTTGGGCGGCGAGAAACTGGTGCAAGTGGCTCAACGTACCGGCGGTTTATATCTGATCTACTTTCTGTCGGGCGTTGCGGGTCTCGGCTACCAGATGGTCTGGACGCGCATGTTCGCCGTCGCCCTGGGCCACGAGATGCCGAGCGTACTCGCAGTGGTGTCAGCTTTCTTCGGTGGCCTGGCCTTGGGGGCGTGGGTTTTGGACCGACGAATCGCGCGGAGTCCGCGTCCGGGTGGATGGTACGTCGGACTCGAGTTGCTGATCGGCGTCTGGGGGTTTGTTTCGTTGGCGTTGATTCCGATGGCCAACGATTTCGCCTTGCGGGCCATCGGCATTGAGGCTCCGCCGGGGCGACACTGGCTGGTAGCCTTCCTGTGTCCATTCGTGGTTCTACTTCCCGCAACCGTTGCCATGGGTGCGACGTTACCGGTTATGGAACGATGCGTAGCCCCAAGAACACGCGACGGTCGTTGCGTCGGCGGGCTATACGCCGCGAATACCGCCGGGGCTCTGTTCGGCACGCTCAGCGCGGCATTCCTGATCATTCCCGCGTTCGGATATCGGTTGACGCTGGTCACGCTCGCTGTGGTGAACTTCGTGTGCGCGGTGAGCATGATACCGTTTGCCAGGCAAACCGCGCTACCGTCATCCACTTTGCACAAAGCAGTCGTGGCGCCGCTGTCGCAGAGGCGGCTCGGCGTCGCCGTCTTTTTCACCGGCCTGCTCGGCATTGGCTACGAGGTGCTGGGAGTGCGACTCATGTCGCAGGTGGCCGAAAACACGGTGTACAGCTTCGCCGCGGCGCTGATTGTCTATCTCGCCGGTACGGCGTTGGGAGCCGGACTCTATCAGCGAATCGGCCGGAGCGCGCCTTTCAAGTCTCTCTTGACACTTCTCTTGTGCGGCATCGGTGCGAGCTGTCTCGCCTCGGCTACGTTCTTCGATACTGCGATTGACGGCTACTTGTTCTTGCGCGACCATTTCGGAGCGCGCACAATTGGCATTGTGGCGCGTGAACTCGCTCTCGCCCTGTCCCTTTTCGCCCTGCCCACCACGTTCATGGGCGCCACCTATGCGCACCTGGTACAAGCAGCCAAACGCAAGGAGGGCGGGATCGGCACTGCCGCGGCACTGAACACACTTGGCGGAGCACTGGCTCCCCCGATACTCGGCGTGTGGCTGCTGCCGACGGTCGGATCAAAATGGGCACTTGTCGCACTCGCGGTCGCCTATTTGGGCTTTGTTCCCAGATTGAGCCTCCGTTTGGCGCCCGCCGTGGCAATACCAGTGCTGCTGGTCCTGTTCTCACCGGCGCGCTTTTATCCGGTTATCTCGCGCGATGGCGGGCGCGTTATCGACCATCGCGAAGGCGTGATGGCGACAATCACCGTTGGCGAGGATGCGGACGGGTCGCGAGGTCTGGCCGTCAACAACCGATTCCACATGGGCGACACAGGTGCGGCGGTGTATGAGAAGAGGCAGGCGCTTATACCGTTGTTGCTTCATGGTGCGCCTGAGCGCGCGCTGTTCCTTGGCGTTGGCACGGGGATCACCAGCGGCGCAGCGCTGATCCTGCCCACCCTGCGCGTGGACGCAGTCGAACTGCTGCCGGAAGTCCTCGACCTCTTGGACGCTTTCGCGCCGGAAAACAATTCACCACATCAACACGAGCGGGCGCACTTGTTCGCCGCGGACGCGCGAAGGTTCGTGCGGAGCAGCTCGGACCAATACGACGTCATCGTGGCGGATCTGTTTCATCCGGCGCGAGACGGGGCTGGAACGCTGTACACCGTCGAACATTTCAAGGCGGTGCGGCGTCGACTGGATGACGGAGGGCTATTCTGTCAATGGCTGCCATTGCACCAGCTGGACGAAGGCTCGTTGCGCGTCATTGTTCGCACGTTCATGGAAGTCTTTCCAGGTGCCTTGGCGTTTCTCGTGTCCGATTCCATGGAAGCGCCAGCGCTGGGCCTGATCGCCACATTGCACCCCACCGCGCGTCAACGCGAGGGGAGCTCCGCCACTCTTGACGACGACCGGATTCGAGGCGAGCTTGCGCAGGTCGGACTGAACAGCGACGTCAAGCTTGATGGGCGGTTTGTCGCCGGGTCCCGGGAACTCGCGGCGTACGTTCGGGGCGCGTCAGTCAACACTGACGACCACCCGATCGTCATGTTTCGCGTCCCGTTTCACGTGCACACTGTACGCCAAAGCCGCCACGGCAGGCTCAAGGCGTTACTTGACGGCTTCACGTCCGATCCGGCACGGTATGTGTTTGACCATGTCGCGCCCAGGAACGCAACATATGCCCGTCGCCTGACCGAGTACGTAGCGGCACGCAACGCGTATCTTCGCGGCCGCATCGCCGAAGTTGAAGGCCGCAAGAGCGAAGCGATAGCAGCGTACGTTCAAAGTACACGTGTGAGCTCGTACTTCGATCCGGGGTATGATCGTTGCGTCCAGATCGCCCGGGAGACGGCGCCAGCCAACCGAGAGACCGCGCGCCATTTACTCAAGATTCTTGTTGATGTGAGACCAGAATCCGTTGGAGCACGTGCCGCTCTTGACGAGCTTTCCGTTGCTTCCGATTGACACGCGTGCCGTGGAATTTCCGCCTTCAGGCTCCAACCGCGATCGGCGTCACGGACTGGCGGGGGATTTGCATTTCCCGGCCACCCATCCCTCGCAGAGGATGTTACCCTCGCCCAGCGCCGGCGAGCCGTTCTCGCTGAGCTTCGTGACTCTGCCCGAACCTGGAACACCGGCCCTTGTTGGCCCGGGTCTGCTTGATCTCGCCGGTCGAAGGCGAAGTCTTGCGAACGTTAGCAATTGACTAGAGCTGGCCAGACGACGGGGTCCACGAGCTGTAGTGACGCGTGACAGGCACGCGCGCGTGGCGCTTCGTCGTTCGGAAGAGCTTCCCCGGATCATTGGCGAATCCTGGCGCGTTGAGACCTGCAGTACACGTACGTAGGGGTGTTGCCACGCGCAGGAACATGGCCGCGCTGCTAACGACGCGCGGCCATGCACTCCTCCGGACAGGCTACCTATGCCACGTTAACCGCTTGACTTTTTCGACAACTCGCCTAAGGACAACTGCACCACTCGATGTTCTCAACGCCCCTCTTGCAGCCGGAGCCGGTCTGCCAGCCGCTCACGAAATTCAGGTCCTGCTGGTCGATGTCGCAGTCTCCGTCAACGTCGTACCGCGCCGTTCCCAGCAGCGGGTGACCGGGGATTTTGATTATCAGCCCGGATCCCGGCGCGATGCGGTCGAACTCGACTATTCCCTGTGTCGTAAAATCACAAACGTCATCGAGGTTAGGAATACCGTCCGCGTCAATGTCCTCGTCGCAGGCGTCCCCGGCAGTATCGCCGTCCCACTCGTCGCAGTTTTGCTGGTCCGGGTTCGCGACGTCCGGGCAGTTGTCCTCCGGCTCGCAGAAGCCGTCACCATCAACGTCGTTGTTCGGATCATCAGGACACGGGTCACAGACATCGCCAAGGCCGTCCCCATCTGTGTCCAATTGGTCCGGGTTCGGATCGTTCGGGCAGTTGTCGCAGACATCACCGACGCCATCACCGTCCGCATCCGCCTGATCCGGATTCGGATCGTTCGGGCAGTTGTCGCACGCATCGCCGACGCCGTCTTCGTCCGTGTCGGTCTGGGAGTAGTTGGCGTCGTCGGGGCAGTTGTCGCAGGCATCTCCCCGGCCGTCGAAGTCGCGATCGCACTGCTCGCCCAACCAGGCGTCTTCCCAGTCGGTCGTGTCACCGTCTCCGGTACAGTCACAGCCCTCGGGATCATCGCACGCCGGATTAACGACATCGGGACAATTATCGCATACGTCACCAACCCCGTCCCCGTCCGAGTCATCCTGGCCGATATTGAGTTCTTCGGGGCAATTGTCACACGCGTCGCAAACTCCATCCCCGTCGTTGTCGCCATCGCCGTCGCCGTCCGCGTCGCAGACGGTGCCGGCACCCAGCCAATATCCGGAATCACAGCAACTCTCGTCGGTCTCCCGGCTGTCGGTTCCCTCGCAGCAAACACCGATGTTTCCGGTGCACGCCGAGCCTGCTCCGCCTGGGGTCCCGCCCAGCACGAGGCAGCACTCGGGAGCAATCTCCGTGCACGTCGCGTCCGGCAAGCAGCAGGCCTCGACGATCGTGCAGTCGGAGCCCGCGCCCCCGGCGACCCCGCCTAGATCGTCGCAGCAGCGGGCGTCGGCATTGGTGCACGTGCCGTCCGGCATGCAACATGCCTCGGAGCCAAGGCAGGTGGTATTAACACCCTGCGAAATACACCCCAGATCCTCCGTCGATGCCGTAGCCGTCCCACCGCCGCCTGATCCAGTACTCTTGCTCATCACGTCTCTATCGGGGTCGATCGGGCAGCAGGGTATGGAATACGGCGAGTCGGTGCCTTCGCAGCAGGCCCCCTGCCCATAGCAATAGGCAACGGGTTTAGGCGGTGGATCGGAGCCGTCGCCGGCCACGGCAATTGGAACCTGGACCGCAATTGCCGCCACAACGGCTGCTGCCATCAGAGCTTTCGGACGAATTCTTCCTTTACCACCTGTTTTCATGCAATGTCCGTTCATGTTTGAACTCCTCCCTTGGATTCTGAAGATTCCTGTCACGCCGGTTGTCTCGGCGCAATCCTTCCCCTTTGCCCGCGCTCCGCCCGTTGAGAGAAGCGTGAGTTTCAATGCGCCCCGGTTATGCATCACGTCAGGTGAAACACACCCGTCAGCGCACAAGTCGACCGCGGCCGTTGTCCAACGTCGTCCTGAGGGTAAGCGTTAACGCGTCGCCATTTGGACAGCGGACTTGGAGAAATAATCGAACCCGGCGAGAGGCACGTTTTCGTCGGAATCCAACCGGACGGCTCGTTTCGCGCTTGCCGGGGCGGCGCGGGTATGCCACAATGGTTTGTGGTCTGGCGCGGCATCCGACAAGCAAATCGGGGACGCGCCAATTTCGCGGTCGGGAAGCCTCTTTCATCCAATCGCACGTGGCTTCACGATTCTGTGGTATGGAGGGTATTTCGGTGCGCAAAGCCTCCACATCGGCGGCCTCACGTCGCGCGCGGGCGGTGATCGACGAAGCGGAATGTTCCAAGGTCGCCGTGGACTCCTGGTTCCCCTCGATCTACGATTGCCTGCGGGATATTGCCCGGCGGCGCATGCACGAGGAGGCACCAGGCCACACGCTTCAAGCGACGGCGCTGGTTCACGACGCGTACGTGACGCTGCGAGAATCCCACCATGTGAACTGGTCTGACCGGACTCACGTCCTCGCCACTGCCGCCCGCGCCCTTCGCGAGGTGCTGGTGGATCACGCCCGGCGAAAGACGGCGGCCAAGCGTGGTGGCGGTTGGGGCAGAATCGGTCTCGACGAGGACATCGGTGCCGTGCCCGCCAGGCCGGAGGATATGGTCGCGCTGGATGAAGCCCTGGCACGGCTCTTCCGGCATCACGGGCGTTGCGCGCGGGTTGTTGAACTACGCTTCTTCGGCGGTCTTACGATTGCAGAGGTGAGTGAACTTCTGGGCCTTTCGCCAGGCACCGTCAAGCAGGACTGGCGTTTCGCCCGTGCATGGCTACATTCCGAGCTGAACGGTACGGTCTCATGAACACGGATCAGGAGATACGGCTTCGGCGGTTGTTCGACGACGCCTGCAAACTGGGGATACGGCAGCGTAGCGCGTTTCTCGATCAGCGCTGCCGCGGCGAACCCGAATTACGAAGACGTCTGGAAGCACTCTTGGCCTGCGACCGGCGAAGGGGCGGACCGCTTGACGAACCTCTTGTCGGCGACATGGAGCGTGCTGTGTTGACGGCGCCGCCGTTGGAAGCGTTTCCCGAGCAATTGCCGGAGCTCATCGGCCCTTATCGCGTCGTCCGGGAGATCGGAAGCGGCAGCATGGGCACCGTTTTCGAGGGGCAGATCGATTCATCGCCCGAGTCCGTCGCCGTCAAAGTCTTACGCCCCGGCGTTTCAACCGAATCTGTGTTGCGGCGATTCCAGTTTGAGGTGGACACGCTGCGGCGTCTGGATCACCCGTGCGTCGCGCGCTTCTACGGCGCCGGTACTACGGAGACTCGATACGGGCCGCAGCCTTATTTCGCCATGGAGCTCGTGCGCGGCACTTCGCTGACCCGATTTGCAAGCGAGCAACGGCTTTCCATTCGCCGTCGCCTCGAAATCCTCGCGAAGACCTGTGAGGCCGTGCATCACGCACACACGCGAGGCGTGATTCATCGTGATCTGAAGCCCGGCAACATCATCGTCGACGAGTCGGGGCTCCCGCGTATTGTCGATTTCGGGGTCGCGCGGGCCGTTCACAACGACCGGACGACCCTCGGCGAGCAGACCGCCACCGGACAACTGGTCGGGACGCTGCATTACATGAGTCCGGAGCAGGCGGCCGGAAGCCCGGGCGACATTGACACGCGCTGCGACATCTATGCCCTGGGCGTGATCGGATTCGAGCTGTTGTCAGGCACGCTTCCATACGATCTGGCGGGCAAGCCCATGCTCGAGGTGGCGCGCATCATCGCGCAGTGCGAACCCCGTCGGCTCGGCGAAGTCGTGCGGACTTGCCGCGGTGATCTCGAAACCATCTTCGCAAAGGCGCTCGAGAAGCAGAGAGACCACCGATATCAATCGGCAGCGGATCTGGCTACGGACCTGCGGCGATTCCTTCGCGACGAGCCGGTGAGCGCCCGGCCTCCGAGCGTTGCGTACCAGTTGAGCAAATTCGCCAAACGGAACAGGGGCTGGTTCTGGGGCGCCGTGGCGGCGCTGGTGTTGCTTGTGCTGGGAGCCGTCGGTACCGGTTACGGCCTGGTCAACGCCGTCCAAGAGCGCGAGCGTGCCGAGGCTCAACAGCGCGAGGCGGAGACGGCGCGGCGGGAGGCGGAACATCAGCGCTCGGTTGCGGAGCAGCGGTTGATCGACGTGCAGGCGGCGAGGGATGAATCTGAAGCCGTCGCGGCCCTGCTCTCGAACATTCTCTCGTCGGCGAGTCCCGAAGAGCTCGGCCGAGACGTGCTTTTGCGAGATGTCCTCGCCAGGGCGCCGAAGATCATCGAAGAGGAGCTTTCGCAGCAGCCTCTGGTGGCCACCCGTCTCCGGCACACGCTTGCGACGACCTTCAAGAATCTCGGCGACTACGAGAACTCGCGGATCCAACTTGAAAAGGCGCTGGAGACGTGGAGGTCGGAACTCGGCCCCGAACACCCGAGCACGCTCAGCGCCCGGTCCAATCTCGCCGCCCTTCATCAATACCAGGGGCGGTACACCGAGGCGCGGGCGCTTTACGAAGAAACGCTCGAGGTGAAGCGGCGCGTTTTCGGAGAGGACCACCCGGACGTTCTCAAGACGAGGAACAACCTTGCCAGTGTGTTGTCCTCGCTGGGAAGGTATGAGGACGCCCGTGTCCTCTACGAAGCCACGCTCGACACGATGCGACACGCGCAGGATCCCGACGACTCGATCACCTTGACCGCGATGAACAACCTCGGACTGCTGTGCGCGCGGCTGAACGAGTTCGAGCGCGCTGAGAGCCTGCTCAAGCAAACGGTCAAACTTCGGCGCGAGCGCCAGGGCAGCAAGCATCCATCGACCCTATCATCGGTGAACAACCTCGCCTATCTGTATGCTTCGCGCGGAAGGCACGAGGAGGCCAGGGCACTGTTCGAAGAGCTGCAGGCGACACACGAGCGGGTGTCGGGTGAGGATCATCCGAACACTCTGACGGCGGCGCACAATCTTGCTGTCGTGCTTTTTAAGCAGGGTCGTTACGGCGAATCCGCTGCTTTGTACGATGTCGTGATCGAGGCTCGAACGAGAACTCTGGGGGCCGACCACCCCGACACGCTCGCGACGTTGGACAGCCGTGCCGCGCTTCACTCGCTTCTGGGCGAATACGCCGAGGCGGAAGGGCTGTGCCGTCAGGTGCTGGATGCACGGCGCCGGACGCTCGGCGACGCGCACCCGGACACGATCGGCACGACCACGACGCTCGCCGTCGTCTACCGGCGACAGGGGCGCTATCTCGAAGCGGAGCGCCTCCAAGAGCAATCTCTGCAAGCCGCCCGCGATCGATTCGGCGATGACCACGAAAGCACGCTGACGTGTGCCAACAACCTTGGCCTCGTTTACCAGGATCTCGAGCGTCTTGAGGAGGCCGAGACGCTTTTCGTCGATACGCTCGAGCGTCGGGCAAGAAGACTGGGCGAATCGCACGCCAGTACGATTACATCACGGGTGAATCTGGCCGGTCTCTATGTCGCGACCGGCCAGTATGCGCGGGCCCAACAACTACTGGACGACGCCGAGCGTCACGCGGAATCGGCGCTGCCTGCCGATCACTGGCTGCGAGGAACCATTGAACAGAAGAGGGGTGAGTGCTTCCGCGCAGTTGGTCGCCACGCTGACGGTGAGGCCTCGCTTCTTCGGGCGCATACCTTGCTCGCATCCGCTCTTGGCCCGCGGCATCATCGGTGCGAGAAAGTCGCGAGTCTGCTCGTCGAACTCTACGATGCCATGGGCAATCCCGACAAGGCCGCGCAATGGAGATCGCAGAGCGCACCATGAGCGTCCCTCCTGTCGCGCCAAGACATGTCTCCGACGGATAACCAGGCGGCCCATTCCCGACCAGCGTGGCGCGGCCGGACCCGCCCGTATATTCGGACTGATCAAGGCCGGGGGGAATTCATCTGCTCCCCTGCCCAACCGCACACCCCAGGCGGAAAGCACGGAGTTGTCCCCAAGATCAACTGGCGGAAACGAAGGACGTCTTGCGGTTCCGGCCAGACCCCGTCGCGATCGATGTCGATGTAGTCGCCGGCGATTCCTTTGTCGGGCTCGCGAATTTCCGACAGCATCTGGCGGAGCCAGATCAGATCGCGGGGCGTCACTTGGCCATTCTGATCGACGTCGCCGGGCAGCAAGCCCACGTCGATGCGATCCGGCTCGTCCAGGCCTGGCCCCAGGTCGCCAAGGTTCGGAATGGGCACACCGTCGAGATCCTCAACCTCTGCGCGGATCGTCGTCCACTCCTGTAACGCAATGATACGGTCGAGCAGGATCGTGACATGGTGACGGCCGTCTGTCTCGATAAACTCTTCGATGCCTTTGATGTTGGGCGGTGCCCCCAGACCGGTCTGAGTAACGCTGAAGGCGCCTGCGGTGAGCCGGCCTCCATTGCCCGACCCGAGGTCGCGGACCTCCTCACTGAAGACAAGTGTGAATTCGTCAAGCCCCAGATTGAGGTCTGCGCCGTCATCACTCTCCATTCGCGGATCGATGTAGCCGGAGAAAGCGTGCTCCTCAAACGACTCGAGTACGCCATGGACGATTCGGGGCGGCGCCCCCTCTATGAGCTGCACGCCGTTGATTGTGCCGGTCCATGCAATGCCCCCACCGTAGCAAATACTCAGCACGCCGCCGACAACTTCTACCGTATGCCAGACGTGTGTCGCACCCTCGACCAAGCCGCCCCGCCACCGAGCGCCCAGGCCCTTCGAAGTACTCCCGCATATATCGTGAGCCGTCCCAAGAGTGACGCCGACGTAGGACTCGCCGTTGAACGGTAACCATCCGTACGTGACGACCTCGTATGGTCCGTCTCGGAGCTCTTCAATCATGAAAGCGTTGACCGCGCATGCGGCCGGAAAGGCGAAATCATCGAGCAAGAACGCGACCTGTGCCTCGGTCTCCTGATGATCCGCCTCGCTGCAACCCGTCAGCGATCGGTAACCTCTGAAGACGGCGTCGGTCGCTTCGCCATGCAAGTCCATCAAAGCAATGGCGTCGGGCTCGGTTCCAGACACCGCATTCCAGAAACCGGGCAGTCCGGCACCTGGATAGTCGTCCGACGGGACACCCGCGGCCGTCCCCAAGTCGATGTTGAACGATTGGCCGAATGCAGAGAGAGCCGGCAACAGCAGCCCACCCAGTACGATTGTTGTCACGCGCATCGCCAAGCTCCTTGCCCAAGTCGGTACCCCCGAATCCCGCGACTTCCGGCGGTGGGACCTCGCCAGGGCCATGGCTTGAGCCCGATCATTCGTAGATATGCAGTCTCACAGGTAAGTATACACAGCCGCTCATGCCCAGGAAAGGAAAAGGTCTTGACTTCTTGAAACACAGCCGGAGAAAGAGGCTGGCACGACATATCTCGCTGCACTCTGAACTGTCGTCACCGCCCGCGCGGAGTGCTACACTGCAGCCGGTCGCTCCAGCCCTTTGATCGGAGACCTACATGGACCCAAAGGCGATGGATCCGTATGGCCTGGCCATGCAGGCGTTTGTCGATGGCGACGCGAATGCTCAATTGATCATTCGCCGGGACGATGGCCACGAAATGCCGATTCCGGTTGCGTATTTTTTCCGCGACCCCCGCGCGGAATCGCCCATCGACCGGACCGCCCTCGAGAGCTGCAGCGGGCATGTGCTGGACGTCGGCGCGGGCAGCGGGCTGCACAGCCTGGTGCTTCAGGAGCGGGGCTTGCCCGTCACGGCGATCGACGTCAGCCCGCAGGCCGTCGAGATCATGCGTAAACGGGGTGTCGGCGAGGCTCGTTGTGCGG
The DNA here is from genome assembly GCA_964574815.1 of uncultured Phycisphaeraceae bacterium. Taxonomy (GTDB): domain Bacteria; phylum Planctomycetota; class Phycisphaerae; order UBA1845; family UBA1845; genus CAZNPL01. The sequence goes on along the minus strand of CAZNPL010000008.1, from coordinate 123,825 downwards.
ATGTTTTCGACTTCACAGGTGGACCGTTCGATACAGTTCTGATGATGTGTCACGGCGTCGGCATTGCCGAGACGATCGCCGGGCTTGATCGTTTCCTGTCCCGCGCCCGGGATCTGCTCGCCGACGACGGCTGTATTTTGCTGGACTCGCTGGACGCTCGCGTATCGAACAACCCGCGCAACGTGGCGTATCTCGACGCCAATCGGAATGCCGGCCGCTACTTCGGGGAGATCCGCACGCAGTGCGAGTTTCGGGGTCTGGCCGGGCCCTACTATGACTGGCTGCACGCTGACCCTGAAACCCTGACCGAGCGGGCGGAGGTCTCAGGGTGGCGCTGCGAGATCATCCGGCGGGAGGAGACCGGCGACTACCTCGCGAAACTTGTCCTGGCGTAGCGGCTCGCCTGCACCTAATCGCGTATAATACACAATCAACGGGTCGGCAGGATTCCAAGGCGAGTTGTGGGACTGAACAGTTTGGTCCGCCTGATCGGCTCGAGAGGCCACCGCAGGTATGTCAGAGGCGTTGCGTACGGAGCGGTTGTATCGAAGCGAAGTCGTGTGCGCCGTCGATGCGCGCTGCCGGCCGCACGATTCCTGCCCCGGCTCGGAAGAATGTACTTCGAGCCATGAGATCGTCTTTCCGAGAGCCGGCTTTTTCGTGCGGCACGTGGGGCGGGAGACGACGGCCGCGGATGCCGGCGGAGCGCTCTTCTTCCGCCGGTTCGAGCCGTACCGCGTAAGCCATCCGATCGATGGCGGTGACGACTGCACGTCGTTGTCGTTCGCGCCGGCGGTGCTGGCCGATGCGTTTGCGGCGTATGATCCGTCGGTGCTCGATCACCCTGAGGAACCGTTTCGGGCGTCGTGGGCCCCGTTGCAATCTCCGACGGCTCTGCTGCTGTATCGATTTCGTGCCGCGGTTCGCAGTGTAAGGGGGACGGATCCTGCGTTGCGAGGGCTGGTTCTCGACGAATCCGCTCTGCGGCTTCTCGATGCGGTGGCGCGCGACGCCGCCCGCCTCGGCAAACGAGCGGAGCGTCGCGAGCGGCCTGACACGCGCAGGGCACACCGGGCGCTGGCGGAAGACACGCGTGCCGTGCTCTCGGAGGACATCTCGGCACCGCTCACACTGCCGGATATCGCCCGGCGGGTCCACAGCTCTCCGTTTCATCTCGCGAGGTTGTTCCGTCGATGGGTCGGGCTACCGATACACAAGTACCTCGCGCGGTTGCGCCTCCGCGCTGCCCTACAGCAGTTGTTCGACGGCGAGTCCGACCTGACTCGGCTCGCGTTCTCGGTGGGGTTTTCCAGCCACAGCCATTTCAGCGACGCGTTTCGCCGCGAATTCGGTCACTCCCCGAGCTCCGTTCGCAGTGAACTGACGGAGGCCGGCGATTTCGAAACGAGCAAGAATCTGAAAGCGTGATCCTCACTGCAGGACGTAGACTCCCCGTTGTTCAAATGAACGGCAGGGAGCGTACTCCTTATGGTACGGATAATCCTCGTTTTGTTGGCCGTCACCTGCGCTGCGGCGCCGAAGTGCACATTGGAGAAAACGAACGTGAACACGAGCACCGAAAAGCATCGCCTGGAGATTCTCGAACATATTGACGGTATTTTCCGGGCGTACCTGCGTCAGGATCGGGATGCGCTTCGCCGCATGCACACGCCCGACTGGGTCGGCTTTCAGGGGCCAAGCGTCAAGATCGAGCGGGGCATCGATGCGTACATGGCTAACGCAGAGAAGTCGCTGCAGAACCTCCGGGGTGTCGGGTACGAGCTACTCGACACGGAAGGGCAGATCTACGGCGACATCGCCCTGGTTTATTACGTGGCGCGCTACGACTATCGCGGTCCCGACGGAAGCGAGGGGTCGATTCCCCTGAGGTCGGTGGACGTTTATCGCCGTGAGCATGGCGGCTGGAACCAGGCCGGTTCACACATCGCGGTGATCCCCAGAGGTGGCCACTGGGGTGAGGGCGACGCGGGACGTTGAGTCAGTCTGCAGCAGACGGTACGCAAGCCCCCGCGCCATCGCCGGCTCCGGGAAAGACGTTGGGCTCGCCGAACTCAGCGGAGCGTTGACACTCACGAAATCCGGGACATCCTTAAAGCAGGCCCGAAATGACGGGCGGTGATGCGGTCGTGCATAGCGCGTCAGAGGGTGGCTACGCGGACAATCCACAGAGATGAAATCGACGGCAACACCTGCTGCGGACGGCGTGCCTGAGGCTCAACCGGTGCGCCGGCGCGTACTCGAGTTGCTACCGGCACTGGCGGCGGTTTGCATCGTCGGGGTCCTGGTATGGCCTCGTCTGCCGCCGGGGATCTGCTTCGGCGATTCCGGGGGCTTGCAGTTGGCCGCGGCGACGCTGGGGATCACGCATCCGCCGGGCTATCCCGGTTACGTGAGCGTTGGCCACTTGTTCACATATCTGCCGGGGCTCGAACCGGCGTCCGGCGTTACGCTGGCGTGCTTCTTGAGCGGCCTTTGTGTGATCGCGCTCTGCGCGATGACGCAGACCGAGCTCGGCATGAACGCCTGGGCGGCCGCGGCGGTGAGTCTCCTGTTGACGGTTCATCCGCGTATCTGGTCAGGCCTGATCGCGCCCGAGGTGTACATGCCGACGCTTGCGCTGGTGGCCGGCGCGGCCTATCTGTTGATCCTCTACGCTCGGCGCGGGCTGTGCCGGTATCTCTTTTCAGCGGGGCTGCTGTTGGGGTTCGCGCTGGCCAACCGTCCTCCCGTGGTGCTGGCGCTGCCCTTTTTTGTTGCGGGCTGGTGGTTGGCAGCTCGCCGGCGGGGGATGTCGAAGTCGCAAGCGGTTCGGTCGGCGGCTATTGTCATTCTGTTAGGCGTTGCGCCCACCGCGTATTCGTTCGGATACCTGTGGGTCCGAGATCAACCTGCAACGGCTTACAACTACATCAGAGACTACAACATCGAGTACGCGTGTCTGCCGGGGATCGGCAGGAACGCGGGGGCCAAGTTTGAGCGCGTCGTCTGGCACATGAGCGCGGAGCAGTTTCGCTCGAACGTGGGGGTGAGCTGGTCGGGGATACGGTCGCGGTTGCAATGGCTGCGAAATCAAAACCCGCTCCGTCCGATTTCGCTGGCGATCGTCACCTTGCTGGCGCTCGGCGGAGCGGCGCTGACGTCGCAAAGGTCCAGGACGGGGTGTGTCCTGCTCACCGGCATGGCTGTCTCAAGCATCGCGTTCGTATGTGCTTATCGGGTATACGGCGCCGCCGGCGACTTTCTGCCTCTGCTTTACTCGACAGCTGTGCTCATCGGCGTCATGCTGAGTCCCTTGTTTCCACGTGACGGATCCAACAATCGAACCATCCTCGGCGGAGTCCTGTTCGTGCTCGTTGCCGGCTGGACGATTCTGGACACTCCAGGCCGGCGGGCGAGCAACGCCGACGCAACGCACTTTGTCGACGGGGCGAACGTCGCGGGGCTGCCTTGCGACTCGGTGATCTGCACGACGTGGGATCATTCGGCCCCTTTGCGTTATGCAAAGCATGTCCTGTTCAACCGGGAAGAGATAACAATCATCAACGCCCGGCCTCGTGCGTGGCAACGCCTTGTCGTGCCATTGCGAAACCGGCCCGTCTTTGCGGTGCGTCAGGGCGGCGGCTGGGCGCGGGAGGCGTGGACGCGTGAGGGGACACTCTGGCGCCTGCTGAGGTAGAGCGTGGTTCCCCTGGCGCATTGCGATCGCCGGGGCGGCGTTCAAGCGACTCCAATTTTGCGGACGCGACTGATTCGCATTGATAAGCTGTACCCGTTGCGACGATGCCCGTGCCCAAAGGTAGCTTCGTCAGGCGCTGCGTTTCAGAAACGCGGCGTCGGAATGGACGGCTTCGGGTCCGGTTTGCTCTGAGTACAAAAAAACTTCAGCATCGGTATTGGGACGTTACGGTGCGGATGTCCGGTAAAGACGCTGGCCGGAACACGTTTCGGGGCATCGTTTTTTTATGGGAATTCGCCGAGGTCCCATAGCCCGCGAGGCTTTTTCAACGTCATGATACAGGGTCCAAATCAATTTAAAGGCCGTTTATCGGGGTGACGATTCGACCTCTGTCGCACGCAGGCCCGTTGTCCGGAATGTTGCGCATCAATGGTCTGTGGCGACTGTACCGGCGGCGGCTATTCGGGCCGGGCCGGGTGAGTGGACGGGGGCGGTGGGACCCGTGACGTTGGTCGGCGAATTCGGACGTCATTCCCGGCGTGTGAGGTCGTCGCGGGCCGGTCAAAAGAAACGGTGTCAAGGGTCGAGTCGAGAGCATCATCGCGATCAAGGCAATCGCGGAGGCCACGCTCGGACGCTAAAGCGTTGCATTGGGAGGTTTGACGAACATGGCTCGGATTAACACGAATATCGAATCGCTCATCGCGAGGCGGGTTCTGGGGAGCAACAACGCGGCCCTGAACCGTTCGCTGGAACGGCTCAGCACCGGCTTGCGGATCAACAGCGGCAAGGACGATCCCGCCGGTCTGATCGGCTCCGAAGTTCTGCGGGCATCGAAGGTTGACCTGACGGCGGCGACGGAGAACGCACGTCGGGCCGACACGATCATGGCCATCGCCGAGGGCGCTCTGCAGGAGGCCAACGCGCTGTTGTTGGATCTCGAGGATCTGGTTGACCGGTCGGCCAACGTTGGCGCCCTGACTGAAGAGGAGATGGCCGCGAACCAGATGCAGATTGACGGGATTCTGTCATCCCTCAACCGGCTCGCCAACACGACCGTCTTCGGTGAGAAGAAGCTTCTCAACGGCGGTTTCGACTTCACAACTTCCGGCGTGTCGACCGCCAACTTCGACTCCGTTCGGATCAACGGGGCGAAGATCCCCGATAACGCGTCGAGAAACGTGGTGGTCGAGGTCGTGACCCCTTCAGAGTTTGCCTTCGTCAGCGGCTACGGAGGCGCAGCCGACGGATCGCTGTCGACAGCCGTCACGCTCGAGCTCACCGGGAACTTCGGGACGGAGGCAATCAGCTTCGCCTCCGGTGCCACGCAGGCCGACATCGTGGATGCGGTCAATGCCAGCACGCAACTGACCGGAATCTCAGCGAGCATTTCAGCCGGCGGGACGAACGCGGTGGTCTTTGCGAGCACCACCTACGGGTCCAAGGGGTTCGTGTCCGTCGACGTGCTCACTAACGGCACAACCGGATTCGATTTCGGCGGAGTTCTGGAAGACGAGGGCGTCGACGGAGCGATGAACATCAACGGCCAGGCCGCGACGGTCGACGGACTGAACGCTTCCGTGCGAGCCGGCTCCTTGTCGGTCGACCTGGTGTTGTCGGAGGCTTTCGCCACAGTGGCGGGTTCAGACTCGTTCCAGATCACCGGCGGAGGAGCGAAGTTCAACATCGCCCAGGACGTGAGTCTTCAAGCTCAGGAGACGCTCGGCATTCAGAGCATCTCAACCGCCTCGCTGGGCAACGCCGCCGTAGGATTTCTTTCGTCGCTGGGCAAGGGGCAGGCCAATGAGCTGACCAGCGGCAACCTTGCCAACGCGCAGCGCATCGTGCGGGAGGCCATTGATCAGGTGTCTACGGTTCGCGGGCGGATCGGCTCATTCCAAAAGAACACGCTGGGGCCGGCCATCAACTCCATGCTGGTGGCCTTCGAAAACACCGCGGCGGCCGAGAGTGCCATTCGGGACACTAACTTCGCGAGCGAGACAAGTGAGTTGACGCGGTCGCAGATTCTCGTGAACTCGGCGACATCGATTCTGCAGCTCGCAAACGCGGCGCCTCAGAACGTGCTGGCATTGCTGGGGTAAGCGCGGTCGCTCAACCGTTCCGATAACACCGGCCCGCGCCGGGCTTGATGTCCGGCGCGGGTCATTTCTTGCTATTTCGCTCCGTTTATCGGAACCGGTTGAGTCGGAGCCATGCATGCCGCGGAGGTCCTATAAATGGATCGATCGTTCTCGGACGCAATTATCTAAAGCAAGTGGCAACCGCGGACGAAATCGCTTTATGTTCCACGGGCGATAAAGTGTCGCCCGAGATGGTCGGCCCGCCGCGAGCGTCACGGGCACCCGCGAAGGTTGTCCCAGCCTTCGAAGGAGCAACGCCGCAAGGGGCGGTCCAAACGCAATAGCCGCACACGGCCGTGCGGAAACTGGTGGGGTCTGACACTCGGCCCTCGGTCATCACGGAGGATGGCATGGCTCGCATCAACACGAACATCCCATCGCTAACGGCGCAAGGCAGACTGCGTCAGAACAACCTTGATCTGAATACGCGTCTGGAGCGGCTGAGCACAGGATTGCGTATCAACCGGGGCAAGGATGACCCCGCCGGCCTGATTGCGTCGGAAACGCTGCGTAGCGAGCTTCGCGCGATCTCCCAATCGATCAGCAACTCGGAGCGCGCGTTGAACGTGATCTCGACGGCCGAGGGGGCGCTGAACGAGGTGTCTGCGCTGATGCTGGACCTGCGCGCGCTGTTGTTGAGCAGCTCGAACGAGGGGGCGATGACGGAGGACGAGCTCGTCGCCAACCAGTTGGAAATCGACTCGCTGCTTCAGAGTATTGACCGGGTGGCCAACACAACATCTTTTGGCGGCAAGAAACTTCTCAACGGGCAGCTCGGCTACACGATTTCCGGCGTGGAGCAGGGCGCCATCGCGTCGGTGGAGACGTTTTCGGCCCGCGTCCCCGACAACGGCATCGCCCCGGTAGTCGTCCAGGTGCTCGGTTCAGCCGAAACGGCTCACCTGACCTTCACCGGGGGCTCGTACTACAACGGCGCCACCCGCTTGAATTCGGCGGTGACCTTCGAGATCGCGGGATCGCTCGGCGTCGAAGTTCGAAGCTTCGCCAGCGGAACTTCGATTGCGGACGTCGTGACGGGCATCAATACAGCAACGGCCATGGTCGGCGTATCCGCGACCATTTCCGCCGGTGCAGCAGCGGGCACCAGTGCCGTAGTGATCAACTCGGTCGAATACGGCTCGAAGCAGTTCGTCAGTGTCAAATCGCTGTCGGGCACGGCCTTCATCGCCGGCACCGTCGGAGAGACCGTTACCGACAACGGAGAAGATGTTCTCGCGTTGGTGAACGGGCAGCAGGCCAACGCTGACGGACTACGTGTCGTTCTCCGATCGGCCAATCTGGACACGGCGCTCTTCTTGACGCCCGAGTTTGCCGCGCAGCTTTCGTCCACGACCTACAGTATCACTGGAGGCGGTGCTCGTTTTCAGATCACGCCCGAGGTGAACACCAACGGGCAGTTAAGCATGGGCTTCAACTCCGTTTCCACGGGCAATCTGGGTAATGCCGTCATCGGCTTCCTCAGTTCGTTGCGTTCGGGCGGCACCAACGACGTACGTTCCAGTGGGAACTTTCTGGCCGCCCAGCGCATCGTTTCCGAGGCCATCAACCAAGTCGCCAGTCTGCGGGGACGCCTGGGGAGCCTTCAAAAGAACCAGATTCAGAAGAACATCAACAGCCAGCAGGTGCAGTTCGAGAACGTGGCGGCGTCAGAGTCGAGCATCCGCGACGCCGACATCGCCGAGGAGGTTTCGAAGCTGACGCGAGCGCAGATTCTGGTCCAGAGCACCCAGTTGACACTGCAGATCGCCAACCAGCAACCACAGGCGGTACTCCAACTGCTGTCCTAGAGTCGTGTGCGGAGCGGGGGCGCATCCTTCGAGGTGCGTCCCAAGGGCGTAGATTTCGCTGCTCGGCCGTCGCCCGACACCCGATCAACACGCGCTGCGCCGCGGACCCGGGATTACGATCCGTCGTCACTCGATGGGTCACTTGCCGGCGGAACCGTTTCCTTTGACTTTGGGGTTTCTTTCATCTGCTCGCCGTCGGAGGCGGAGGGTTCCTGCTCCTGCAACAACTCTTGAACCGCCTGCGGAGGTTCGAAGCGGTCGGGCGGCAGCTCCACATTATGCTCGATGGACGAATAAACGACGGCTCCAAGGGGCTGGCTGCGCCGGACCCTCTCGATGCGGTACGGCAGGGAGATCCCGTCGATCTCACGGTAATCCTTGAAGATCATGCGCAGTCGGATGTTCCCGCGCCGCGTTTCCATATGCCAGTCCCTGCCGCGCCAGAGGCCTGTCTCCTTCGAAAAATACCACTCCTCTTCGCCCAGATCCCAGACCATCTTTACCTTGTAGCAGAGCTCACCTTCGAACTCGATTTCCTCCTCGCACTTGGCCTGCTGATAGACATCCCGCCACTTGACCGGCGAATGAAAGGCGGCCTCATGCAGAGCCCGCTTCAGGGCGTCGCCTTCGATGACGCGGGCTCGCCCCCCTGGGCCGATCGACCACGCCATTCCGTCATGCGTTCCGGTTTCGAACCTGGAATCCGCACTGGTCGATCGGATGTAGTATGTCTCGGCCGGTTCCGCCTCGTACATGGTCACGTCCATGACCAACTTGTTGTTCATGCCCCGAGGAATCTCCATGGTGCCCTGCCGCACACGGTTCTCGATCTTGAGATAGGCCTCCTTGCCGCCCGTCACCTCGATGAACCGGTCCAGAATCTGCTCCGCTGTCGGCAACGGATTCTGCGCCAAGACGGGCGGATGTCCGGTTGCCAGGGCACACAGTACTACTGCCAGAACGCCTGCCCGGTGGGCCAAGCGTATGCGTTGGATCGCGCTGACGAACTCTTGTCCTCTCGTCATCCTACGGTCTCCCTGTACGAAAAAACCTTCCGTTCCATCATTGGTCGGCCGGCCAGGAGCGATTCGCCTGCGTCACCATATCCGGCGACGATGCGAACAGATCGCGTCCCTTCATGTGATCCGGCGGCGTTACGTCGAATGCATGCAGGATGGTCGGGGCCAAGTCGAGGAGGCTCGGTTCCTGCGCCGTGACATCGCGATTCGTGACTAGAATTCCGGGTACGACATCAGGGGCAACGCAGTGATCGGACATCCACGGATCATCGTTATCCTCAACCACTGCCTCCGGGAAGGCGGCAATGGCGGAGGCCCCGCCACCGCGATAACCCGGCGCGTAGCCGACGATCATATCGGGTCCGGCGGCAAGCATCGGGCCGGAGAATATCTTATCGCATTGGTATACATCGAGCACGACCTGCTGCCCCGTAGCGGGATCGCGATAGGCTTTGAGTTTGCTCGTAATCTCGTCCATCAGCGCCTGCTTGCGAGCAGGGTCTACGATCCCGAATCTCTCTCGTCCGCGAAGGTTGATATAGAGACCGTTGAAACCGATGGCGTACGCGCGGCTGCGCGGCCCATCGATGTTTGCGGCCAGCTTTGGATCCGAGGGGTCTCTCATTGCCGCGTAGCCGTTGACCATCAACCAGGTGTTCAAGCTGAACCGTCTGCGGTAATCGCAGAAGCCGTGGTCACTCATCACGATAATCGTCGCGTCGGGGAAACGCTCCATCACGCGACCGACGACGTCGTCCATTCGAACGTACAGCTCCTCCATCAGATTGCGATAGCGATGGTGTTCCTCAACGGTCGCCGCCGGGTGTCCCTGCCACCTTAAACCCCAGAACATGTGCCCGATCTGATCGGGGGATCCGAAGTAGAAGAACATCATCCCGCCCTTGTAACGGTCCATCGCAAACTCGAGCAGCCGCAAGCGTTCCTGCAACACGATTTCAGCCTGTTGCAGGAATTCCTCGCGGGACAGCACGTGGTTCGACAGCGCCTTGGTGTCCTCCGGCAGGCCCTGGGTGTAATAGCGCCCGACGGCGTCCGACACGGTGACGCTGAAACCCGAGGGCTGGTCGATCTCCCACGATTCCTCCTGCGGGTCGAAATTGAAGGGCGAAACGTAGAGCTTCAGATAGGGATGGACCTGCTGCATGTAGAATCGGCAAATGCCCTTGAGAGTCAGCACCTGCGGGATCATTTCGAATTCGATCGGCTCCCAGCCGCTCCATTCGCCTTTTTCGAGAACGATCTCGCGCCCCTGGAACCGAATCACGGCGACTTCCGACAACGGATCGCGTGCAATCTCAAAGGGCACCTGCACCTTTTGACGCTTTGGCGCCTCGCCAGCGGAAGGCTGCCCTTGCGCTTTGACGACCTCGTACTCGTTCAACGGGCCGACAAACGTCGCCTCGGCTCGGTGCTCTACGAGCTCGATGTTATAAAGTTCGCCTCCGCCCCGGCTGATGCGCCGACCACGGTCAGCCGGATCCTCGGTGTAGTAGGAGAATGAGCCCAACGTATCCAGCAAATCCACGGTGCCCATGTCCGACAGGCACCTGAACGGCGCACCGCCGGCCGGTGTCGGCGGGTAATTGGCGGGCATGCGGTAAATGAACGTGGGCACGCCCGCTTCCGTGAGATACTCCCAGAACGCCGGCACGTGACGGTTGGCCTTGATTCGCGTGGGGCGTACCGGCAAGCGATAGCCGAATACCGGTATTTCATCGACATGGTTGCCCAGGATGGGCAGCGGTTCGGGCGGGACGGTTTCGGCCGCCGATGACAACAGCCAGCCTTCGCGCGGGTGCCGATGAATAAAGTCAAAGACGCCGTGCCGGCCCGGGTCCGCCCCGGTCATCATGTTCGACCACGCAACCGGGCTCTGTGGCGGCGTGCTTGTTTCGAGCCGCGAGAAGGTGCCCTCTTGTGCGAGCCGCGCAAGATTCGGCAGTCGGCCCTCGACCAGCAGCGATTTGCACAATCCATGATCGACGCCGTCGAGGCCGAGAACGATCACCTGCTTGTCGTACGCAACGTCCTCCTTCCCGCAACCTCCCACACCGATCCATCCGGCCAGAAACGTCCCAAGAAAGACCACCGAGAATGAACGCCATCCCGCTGCGCTATTAAAGAACATCTCAACGCTCCCCCAGGCACGGCGATGACATTCACCGAGCCTTCGCTTTCCCCTTGGACGTCTCGCGCCGTCCGCCGGCAACCGTGAACGGTCGACCGTCCATTTGCTTGGGCACCGGCACGCCGAACATATCCAAAACCGTCGGGCCAATATCCATCAAGCGTGGTCCCTCGGCATGGATTTTTCTGTTCGAGAACATCACACCCGGCACCAGTTTCGGATCGATGCAATGATCTCCACTCCACGCTTTGGTGTTGTCGTTGAAGACCGAGCCGGTCACCCGCCCGACTGCGGCGTCCCACGAGACGCGGTAGCCCACGTTGTAACCGACGATGACGTCGGGGCCTTCCGGGCGATAGGGACCGCTGTACACCTTGTGGGCGTTGAGTGCGCGGCTGATTGCCAAGTCGTTGCGATCTTCGTCCCGCAAGCCGGTCAGTTTCTCGCACAGCTCGCGGCGTAACTCTGCTTCTTCCCGGCCGGGCTTGACAACTCCCTGCGCCTCGCGGCCTTCGACGTTGAGGTAGATGCCCGCCAGCCCGATGGCGAACGCTCGGGTCCGGCTCCAATCCACGTCGGCCAAGTACTTTGATCCGTTGGCGTCCGGCTTCAGCGCCATATAGCCGTTGTCGATCAGCCAGCGATTCAGATCGATTCCGCGTCGAAACGGTTTGAACCCGTGGTCGCTGATCACCAGCAGCCAGGTATCCTGGTTGTCGCACTTGGCCAGGACCTTGCCCACGAGGTCGTCACAACGGCGGTAGTGGTCTTCGATGGCGGTCCGTTCCTGATGAGTTCCAAACCCGTCCCGGGCCGGGTGGTCGGGGTCGATGTACCTCCAGAACATGTGTTGAATCCGATCTGTGCCGTCGAACACGGCCGCACAGAGGCCCCGTTTCACCTTGTCCAGCGAATCGAGGAACATCTCCTCGCGTTCCGCGTCGGCGTCGATGCACTGCTGGAGGAACGAGTCGTCTTCCAGGATTCTCTCGTTGAGCGCCCAGGTGTCCTCGGCCAGTCCAAGCGTCGCGAACCGCCCCTGCCGCTTCGACAGGTAGATGCTGTACGCGGTAGGGTGAGCGATTGGCATCGCCGGTCGCTCCGGGTCGATCTGGATCGGCGTCACGTAGAGACCGAATTCCGGCTCCGTCGCCGTGAGGAGGAAGCGGCAGATTCCCGAGACTTTTACGCCAAGGCCCAACCGAAAAGTCACGGTGATCCAATCGGAGTACTGGCCGACGTTGAGCCTGAGCGATTTGCCATCGACGCGCAATTGCGCTTGACCATTGCAACCGTTCAAGGTCACCGTAAAGGGCGCCGTCGCCGGTTCTCCGCCCCCTGCGATGGTATTTGGCGGGCCGACCAGGTGCGACTCGATCCGGTCGCCCCGACGCTCGACACGGATCTGCTCACCACCGGTGTGCTCTGCCATTTCCTCCGCTTCGAGCGACTGCCCGTTACTGTGCGTCGTGTAATACGAGAACGTTCCCTGGCTGCCGCGCAGGTCCGGCACGCACATTGCGCTGAGAAGCACGCCGTGGAACTTCTCCGGTGGAAACGTGATGGGTACGCGAATGACCGAACTGAATACTCCATGCTCGCCCAGAATCGTCCAGAAAGGCTTGCTTTTGCGAAGCATTCGGATTTCGGGTCGTCCGATGGGGAGCCGGTAACGGCCGATCTTCAGGTGCCGACGCGGCTCTCCGATCCGGACGCTGGACAACTGGGGCAGGTAGGTTCGCCGATCGTAAGTCAAGAAGTCGAAGATGTTGTGTTTGCCCGGATTCGATCCCGTCAAGAACGTGGACCAGGCCACCGGCGACAGCGGCGGTGCCGTTGTGCCCAACCGATCGTAGCAGCCACTCTTGGCAAGCTTCTGGAGGTTCGGCAGCATTCCCTTGGCGAAAAACGAGTCGACCAGTTCGGGGTCCATCCCGTCAAGCCCCAGGATGACACAGCGCCTCACGCGGGATCGAGCCATCGCCCGCCGGCCGCGGATCGCGCGGAATGTCCATCGCACCGGCCAAGTCAGCAGCGCCGCGAACGCCGAGAGGGATGCGGCCAGAACGACGAAGAATGAGGAGAGAACCGCGAACCCGGCTCCGGGGCCGATGTACGCCTGGGCGGACGGCGCGATTGCGAGGACCAAGACGGCCGCCAGGGCGCAGCGGACACCTGGAGGGCCCATTCCCATTGGTGCCGAGCCTTGATCTTGACGGGCCATTAGACTTCTGGGCTTGTCGGGCCGCCATCGCACGTTTGTGTTGGCGCGTTTACGCATGACAGTCTGTCGGGTTCTCGCCCAAGCATCATCCGGGGTCCATTGCGGCGTGCACAGTTCCCACCCCACAAACCTGTCCCCGTTCTTCAGGAAGGGGGGCGGTGGGCGAAGCACAAGACCGAGGCCTAACCGCGGGCTCGGCATGGGATTCGCACGCCCCGATCCTGTCACGGACGGACCATGCTATCATTGTATCTCCGCGATGGTATTCATGCACGGGGTCCGCGCGTACACTGGCGTGGCACTGGTTTGCGGCGCGTGCCGGCCAGTCCGATAAACGGATCGAGGCAGTTTCGCCGGTTCGGCCGGACAGGGCGTGTTCGGGGGCCTTGTCGTTTCGGGGTCCGAGATTCTCGATCAGATGAGCCGCCAGACCATCGATGATTCAGCCCGCTCCGCAGCCACGGCGCTGGCCCCGTGGCTCATTCCCATCGTGGGAATCGCAGTCTATGCCAACAGCCTCTCCGGTCCATTCGTTTACGACGACTACCTGTCGATCAAGGAAAACGAGCACATTCGGCAACTTTGGCCGCCGGAACGGGTTCTGAGTGCCCCTCCGCAGTCGCCGGTGGCGGGAAGGCCGGTGATTTGCCTCACGCTTGCCATCAACTACGCACTCGGCGGTCTCGCGGTTCCGGGCTACCACGCCATCAACATTGCGGTTCACATCTCTTGCGCCCTGGTGCTGTTTGGAGTTATCCGCCGGACCCTCAGGAGCGACGCGCTGCGCCATCGGTTTGGTGAGGCCGGAGACAGCCTCGCTCTGGTAGCGGTCCTCATCTGGCTGGTTCACCCACTGCAAACCGAATGTGTGAACTACACGACCCAGCGCACCGAGTCGATCATGGCGTTGTTCTATCTGCTCACACTTTATTGTGCGATTCGGGCGCGGGTCTCGGACCGTCGGCGGGTTTGGGCGATGCTGGCGGTGGTGGCGTGCGCGCTGGGCATGGGCAGCAAGGAGTCGATGGTCACGGCGCCCTTCATGGTCCTGTTGTACGATCGTACTTTTGGTTTCGGCTCCTTCAGATCAGCGGTTCGTGCGCGGTGGCGCCTTTATGCCGGCCTGACGGCGACATGGCTCGTTCTGGTGGCGTTGATGTGGACCGGTCCTCGGACGGAATCAGTTGGCGCCAGCGGACTGGTGAGTTCCTGGGGCTATCTCAAAACGCAAGCGGTGGCTCTGGTGCACTACGTGCGGCTCGTTTTCTGGCCCCATCCTCTGGTGCTTGATTACGGCTATCCGGAGCCCCTTTCGCTGGCACAGGCCGCGCCCTTTGGGGCGATTGTGCTCCTCCTGCTGGTGGCCACGCTGGTCGCTTTGGCGTATCGGCCGGCGCTCGGATTCGTCGGGGCCTGGTTCTTCGTGATCTTGTCACCCACTTCAAGTTTCATCCCGATCGTCTCGGAGGTAGCAGCGGAGCGTCGGATGTACCTACCCTCGGCGGGGGTGATCACGCTCATGGTCGCGCTGGGCTATCTTTTGATGGTTCGCATGGCTCGGCGGCGAGCCGCCAGAATCGGCCGATCGCGGTCCGGGCGGCGGTCGCTCGCCTTTCAGTGGTGCGCTGCGGTGACAAGCATCGGGCTTATCGCGCTCGCGAGTTGGGGGACGATCCGCCGAAACCGGGACTACCAGTCCGAGCTGTCGATCTGGCAGAGTTCGCTCCAGGCCGCACCCGGCGTCTATCGAGCACACAGCACTTACGGCGCCCTGCTGGAATCGGCGGGCAGAATCGATGAGGCCATCGAGCACTACCGCGAGGCGATCAAGCTCAATCCGGACTTCTTCGACGCCAACGTCAACATGTGCGTCGCACTGGGAGCCAAGAACCAGGTGGACGAGGCGCTGGAGTATTGCCAGCGCGCATTGCGTGCCCATCCGTCCGACCCCGCTGCCCTTCACAACACAGGCATTATGCTGCAGATGCAAGGCCGCCATGAGGAGGCGATCGAACACTACAGAGAAGCGCTCGGGGTGGGATTCGACTCGGCGGAGCTGCGTTTCCTGATGGGAACAGCGCTGCTGAGTTGCGGTCGAGCGGACGAGGCCGTCGCACACCTGGAGGCGGCCGTTGGGCAAGGAGCCGATTTTGCGGACGCTCAGCGGGCAATGGGCGAGGCCATGCTCGCGCTTCATCTTTGGGATGCCGCGGTGAGACACTTCAATGAGGCACTGGATTCGGACCCCAGTTCGGCACGAGCGGCTTACGGACTGGGCATGGCGTTGAGCGTGTCAGGGCGGTCGGCTGAAGCCGTGGAAGCCTTTCGCACCGCGGCGCGACTAAGACCCCGTTGGCCCGCGCCTCTCCGGCGGGCCGCCTGGATACTCGCCACCGATCCGGACGCAGGTATGCGTGACCCCGTCGAGGCCGTCCGCCTCGCCAAGACGGCGTCGGAACTCACCGGGCACCGTTCGGCACCGGTTCTGGACACTCTGGCGGCGGCGTACGCCGCGGCGGGTGATTTCGAATTGGCGGCGACGACCGCTCGTCGAGCGCTCGAGTCGGCCGGTGCCGGCGGAAACACCGAGTTGTCGGGCGCGATTCGCGAGAGGCTGGCGGTATATGAGCGGGGCCGGGCTTACGTCGACCGCAGCCTTAACGAGCCCTCGTGGGACCCGCAAGACTGAGGCTCCATTCATAAAGAAGCTCCGGCGTGTCTCGCCGGGATCAGCGAGCACGCCGGAGCGTTCAAGTTACGCCAGGATGAGACGGTCAGCTTACGCCGTCACGGTGCGACGACGACCGAACTTGATCGTCAGACCGGTCAGAAGCAGAACGGTCAGGGCGATCATTCCCCACTGCGTCAGCGTGGGAACGTTCGGCGGAACCTCGCACGTGATGTCCGCGCACAGCTCGCCGGGGAAGAACGCCTGCAGGTAACCATCGCAATTGACCGCGAAGGTGTCCTCGCACTGGCCGGTGGCCGTGTCGCAGCAGGCGCCCGCCTCGGAGCAGGGCTGCTCCAGATTGTTGCACAGTGTGCCCTCGGTGAACGAACCGCCGAGATCGTTGCAGGCCGTTTCCTGCACGTTCACACAATCGAACGTGGACAGATCGCAGCACGCCCAGGGCAGTCCTTCGGTCACGATCTGAGCCGCGCCGAAGCTGGACTGCGGGTTGGCCGGGCAACCACCGAAGAAGAAGAAGTTGAACAAGCCTGGGAACGCCAAGTCCTCTTCGGCCCAGAAGTCTTCCGAGAAGCCCGGAGGCCCGGTCGTCGGGCAGTCGTTAAAGTCGGCGATGAGCCAGCCGGCGTTGTCCGTGCTGAACTCCAGCCTCATCCACAGACCTTGGGGAATTGAAATCCCCGCCGGCACGACGCACTCGAGCGTTAAAAGACCGCCCGCCGGGACGCCGACGAACGTGCAATCCGTCCCCGGAATCATCGCATCCGGCTGACCGACCGACGGGTCGCCGGCGACGTCGGTGTACAGCGACGAGGTCACGTCAAACGCGCTGCCCGCATCGGCTCCGGTCGTCGTCGAACCGAAGACTGAGAAGGAGTACTTGACCAGATCACCGTTCGTGCCCGGCTCGAGGTGAATGTCATCGTAGTCCGCGTAGCCGGGAAACGGGCGGAAGAAGTAGCCCGAAATGTTGGCGCTGTTATAAACCACGTCGCCCTCCGGCGGCGTCACGCCGGTGCCACCCGTAAGGGTGCCGGCTTCGGTCGCTCCTTCGTCTATGGGGGTGACGTTCTTAATGTCTTTCGCCGACACCGACGTCACGAACATACCCACTGCCAAGATGCCCAGAACCAGGCACCATTTGCTCTTCAACATGCTCCATTCCTCCTTTTGTCGAGGAATTCGTAACTCACCTGCATCAGCGACGTTGCTGACGCCACTATCACAAGTACGGCCAATTTGACGCAAACGGCAAATCGTGTCGCGAAGACACCGGGCAGAGCGGGATCGGTGCTTCACGCGGGACGGATGGTTTCATCCATCCTTGTCATCCAAGAGCGCGACGGAACTTGTCCGTCGATTATCTCAGCGTATCGGCGGTGCTCTTGGACGTGCGGCCCACAAGCCGCGATACGAGATGCAAGGAACTACTTCGGGAAGGATTCGCGCCCCGGGATCCGTTACGCCCGGGACGAAGAGCGGGCCTGGGACGAATACGTGAATCTCAGCGAGCAGGTGCAGCAGAAAGCTCGTGATATAGGCGACCGCGAACGCGATCGACCCGTAGCCGAGGACACCTGCGATCGCATGCAGGAAGCTGCCCTTGATGAGCCCCCCCGCCAACAAACCAAAGCCGGGCGTGACGGGCGCCAGGGCGTACTCAACGGCGACCCAGCCGGTCGCAAGCAACAAGGGGCTGAACCCCAGCCGAGTGCGCGTGACTGCGGAGCCGAGCAAAGCGTAGGCTGCCGGGACGCAAATCAGCAGTCCCAGCGCCTGCGGCGTCAGGGGCGTAACCGGAGAGCCATAGGTCAACGAAACGAGATAAAGCGAAAGGCCCCAGAGGACACCGCAGCAGCCTGCGGGCACGGGCCTGGCGAACCGGATGGTCACCAGCAACGGGGCAAGCGAGATCCAGCCGGCCCAGGGGCCGACATGGCTCGTCATCGACAGCCACATCAGCCAGGCGCTGAGTACGATGGAAGCGCAGAGCATCCCGCGCACCACCCATCGCCGGGTCAGGTTATTCAGGCTCAACTTTTTCATGGCCACACCGTCGACGTGACGTCGGCGGCCATCGACTAACCAGGAACTGGCGCTTTACTGGCAGGCAATGCTCCACCCGTTGGGATAGGCTTTATGAGTTGGGCTCGCCACCTGCGGGTGTTCGGCTTTCCGCCTCCAGTACGAAGGGGAGTATACCAGAATGTTATCAAGTGAAACAAGCTATTTTTGTTCAAAAAAAACACCAAGTTTAAACACAATACTGTATCTAAACCTCGTAGACTGCGTTAAAGTATCCCTGCACGACGAGCCGAACGCCGGTCCAAAGAAGCGTCCGGTTCTTTCACTTGCGGCGGGCTGGAGACTCGGATGTCGAGGTGGCGACCGCGGTCTGGGGCAAGTGATGAGACTGCGCGTTGGGGGCGGCGAGCAACGCGCTTCCGCATGACCACGTCGGGCATTTGCCTGAGCAGCGATGCGAAGCTAGGGTAGGCGGCCATGAAGAAGCGAACATGGCGTACGGTTGCGACCTTAGTGGTTGTCCTGATTGGACTTGCGCCCGGCTGCCGACGGGAAGGTGAGGTCCCGGCGGCCGACCGCTCCGGAGCGTTCAGGGGTAGTGCCGACGGAGCCAATCTCCTTCTCATCACGCTCGACACGACCCGCGCCGACCGATTAGGAAGCTACGGTCCCGGGGGGAGCTTAACGCCGGAGCTGGATGCGTTAGCGCGAACCGGCGTGCGTTGCGATCGGGCGTTCGCCCAGGTGCCCATCACACTGCCTTCCCACACGGTGCTCGTGACCGGGGCATACCCGGTCGAAACGGGGGTTCGAGTGAATGCCCGCCAAAGCCTCGGGCCTGAGCCGACCACACTAGCTGAGGTGTTTCAGCGCAAGGGTTATCGGACTGCGGCGTTTCTGGCTTCGTTCGTCCTGGACGCTCGCTATGGCCTCAATCGGGGGTTCGATACCTACGACGACCGCATGGCCCCGGAGCGTGGCGAGCAGTGGCGCTTTCAGATACCGGGCGATCTGGTTTGCGACAGGGCATTGGGGTGGCTTGAACAGGTCAGGGCACAGCCATTCATGTGCTGGGTACATTTCTACGATCCGCACGAGCCCTACGCTCCCCCAGCCGCGTACCGCCGCGACGGGCGGCATCCGTACGATGGTGAGGTGGCGTTCATGGACGCCCAGATCGGTCGACTGCTGGACTGGCTGGAGTCGCGAGACCTGCGATCCAGAACGTTGGTGGTGGTCGTCGGTGACCACGGGGAGTCCCTTGGTGAGCACGGATACAAGTGGCACTCTTTGTTGCTGTATGACTCGATCGTGCGTATCCCGCTCATCTTCTCTCTCCCGGGCGCTCTTCCTGAAAACCGGGTGTCCGAGGGCGTCGTCGGGATCGTGGACGTCATGCCGACGGTGCTGGAGTTAATGGGCTGGGATGTGCCTCCGACAGTGAGCGGGCGGAGCTTCGCTGCGGCGTTCGCCGGCGGGGCGGCGTTTGACCGACCCTGCTACGGGGAGACGGACTACCCTTACACCAGCTTCGGATGGAGCAAGCTGCGTTGCCTTGTGGATGGCGACTGGAAATACATTCGGGCGCCGGTCAAAGAGTTGTACGACTTAAGCAGCGACCGGGCGGAATTACGCAACGTGGCAGACGAGCGGCCTGACGTAGTCAAGGAAATGGAGCAAAAGCTGGCCGCCTTGGAGTCGGCGATGCGTCGTCGTGAAAGCGCGCCGGTCGAGGTCGAGGAGGGGATCATGACCGCCCTGAAGAGCCTGGGCTACGTCGACGCAGGAACGCCGACCCCGACCGACACCAGCGACCTGAAGAATCCTGTGGACATGGCGGACATCACGCACGATTACCGTTGGGCCGAGGCCATGGTCGGCTCATCAAGATCGCAACAGGCCATCGAACTGCTCGAGGCGGCGATTGATCGCAGCCCGGAGTCCTACGCCCTGATCGAGCTACTTGGCGAAGCGTACGCGTCCGTGGGACGGCTGGAGGAGGCACAGCGACTCCTGATGCACGCTTTGTCGCTGTATCCATCGTCGGCCCATGCTCACACTGAGCTGGCAGCGACGCTGGCACGACGCAGACGGTTCACGGAAGCCATCGAAGCCTGCCGGCGGGCGCTCAGCATCGAGCCTGGTCGCCGGAGGGCGAAAGCCATCCTGGAGGCCGCCACGACCGACCTCGCGACCCAGCAGAGGCTGATCGCTTCTTTTCGCGCGAAGTTGGAGGCGGACCCGGACTCGGCCGAGGTGCGCGTGCGGCTGGCCGAGACACTGGTCGAAGCGGGTGAAGTGGACGCCGCGGTTGAGACCCTTCGAAACGGTCTGGCGGTGGCTTCGGTAGATTCGGCGGAGATTCTCAGAAGCCTTGCATGGCTGTTGGCAACCGCCTGGCAGCCGGAAGTGCGCGATGGTCCTGAGGCTGTCAAACTGGCCCAGCGAGCCTGCGAAGCCGAGGAAGACACGGATCCGGCATGCCTTGATACCCTCGCGGCAGCGTACGCGGAAGCGGGGCAGTTCTTTGACGCGGTCCAAGCCGCCCGTCGTGCGGTGGAGCTGGCCGATGCCGCAGGAGAACAGGCTCTGGCTTCAGGCATCCGGACGCGCCTGGAGCTGTACAAGACCGGTCGTCCTTATCGGCAACTTCCGTGAAGACACGCAAAAGCAATCCCGCGGTCGCGTAGGGAAACCGATCCTCCATCTCGGCCTGAAGGTGTATTGTCCGATCGTTCGGAAAGGGGATGGGGTATATACCCAGGACATAAAGAAGCTCCGGCGTGTCTCGCCGGGATCAGCGAGCACGCCGGAGCGTTCAAGTTACGCCAGGATGAGACGGTCAGCTTACGCCGTCACGGTGCGACGACGACCGAACTTGATCGTCAGACCGGTCAGAAGCAGAACGGTCAGGGCGATCATTCCCCACTGCGTCAGCGTGGGAACGTTCGGCGGAACCTCGCACGTGATGTCCGCGCACAGCTCGCCGGGGAAGAACGCCTGCAGGTAACCATCGCAATTGACCGCGAAGGTGTCCTCGCACTGGCCGGTGGCCGTGTCGCAGCAGGCGCCCGCCTCGGAGCAGGGCTGCTCCAGATTGTTGCACAGTGTGCCCTCGGTGAACGAACCGCCGAGATCGTTGCAGGCCGTTTCCTGCACGTTCACACAATCGAACGTGGACAGATCGCAGCACGCCCAGGGCAGTCCTTCGGTCACGATCTGAGCCGCGCCGAAGCTGGACTGCGGGTTGGCCGGGCAACCACCGAAGAAGAAGAAGTTGAACAAGCCTGGGAACGCCAAGTCCTCTTCGGCCCAGAAGTCTTCCGAGAAGCCCGGAGGCCCGGTCGTCGGGCAGTCGTTAAAGTCGGCGATGAGCCAGCCGGCGTTGTCCGTGCTGAACTCCAGCCTCATCCACAGACCTTGGGGAATTGAAATCCCCGCCGGCACGACGCACTCGAGCGTTAAAAGACCGCCCGCCGGGACGCCGACGAACGTGCAATCCGTCCCCGGAATCATCGCATCCGGCTGACCGACCGACGGGTCGCCGGCGACGTCGGTGTACAGCGACGAGGTCACGTCAAACGCGCTGCCCGCATCGGCTCCGGTCGTCGTCGAACCGAAGACTGAGAAGGAGTACTTGACCAGATCACCGTTCGTGCCCGGCTCGAGGTGAATGTCATCGTAGTCCGCGTAGCCGGGAAACGGGCGGAAGAAGTAGCCCGAAATGTTGGCGCTGTTATAAACCACGTCGCCCTCCGGCGGCGTCACGCCGGTGCCACCCGTAAGGGTGCCGGCTTCGGTCGCTCCTTCGTCTATGGGGGTGACGTTCTTAATGTCTTTCGCCGACACCGACGTCACGAACATACCCACTGCCAAGATGCCCAGAACCAGGCACCATTTGCTCTTCAACATGCTCCATTCCTCCTTTTGTCGAGGAATTCGTAACTCACCTGCATCAGCGACGTTGCTGATGCTACGATCACAACTACTACAGCTAATTCGACGCAAACGGCAATTCATGTCGTGAAGCACCGCACGAGCGGGATTGGTGTTCACGCCGGACGGACTTGCCAATCCGCCCGTAATCCAAGACCACAACGGACGATGTCCGTCACGTCACCGGATCGGTGGTGCTCTCGGACGCGCGGCACGAGCGCCGCGAAATGGAAGACAGGGAACTACTTCAGGAAGAATTCGCGCCCCGGGATCGACTGCGCCCGGGACGAAGAGCGGGCCTGGAACTTTGATACGGACTTTCGCCAGCAGGCCGAGCAAGAGGCCATTGGCGTAGGCGACGACGAACGCGATGAATCCGTACCCGAGCACGCCCCCGGCGGCCTGAAGAATTCCGATATCGGAAACTCCGCCGCTCAGCAGGCCGTATCGCAGCGCGAGCGGCGCCAAGGCGTACTCCACGCCGACCCAAGCAGCACCCAGAATCAGTGGGCTGAAGCCGACCCGGCTGCGGGTTAAGAGGGCCCCTGCCAGCGTGTAAAGCGCGGGGACCGAGACCAGTAATGATGTCGATGTGAAGGTAACCGGGAAGGCGCTAGTGGCGCTCAACGCCGAAGACACAACGAGTGCCGTACCCCATAGCGCCCCGGCGGCAGCCGCCCAGAAGGGCGTCAAGCAGCGAATCGTCAGGAGCAGCGGTGCGAGGGAGATCCAGCCGACCCATGGAGCTGCGACACCGGCCATGGAGCGCGACATCAAGTACGCGCTGATCAGCAAAGAGGCCGAGAACACGCCTCCGAGCGCGAGTTGCTCACGGGTCTTGTTTTCTGCTGGTACCCTCATGGTCGAGCCGGTCGCGTCGTTTGGACCAATCAACTCAACTGGCTTGGGAACCGCCCCTCCTAAGGCAGGGATTTCCCATCTCCTGACGACACGGATTCAGTCTAACCGTTTTCGCGGCTTTTATGCAACCCTGTTTTTGCTAAAATCCGCCAAGTTTTCGTGCTCGATTGTGCTGTCCAATATGCACCCTCGCAGGAAACCCTGGTGTGGCCGCCCCCGCGCCCGGTGCGTTACTCAGGCTGGGGGATGGTTATGGTTACACTTGTGCCCTGGCCGGGCTGGCTATCCAGCCTGACTGTACCATTCATTGCGGTGACTGCATGCCGTACGATCGAGAGGCCGAGGCCGGTGCCGCGATCGGCCCCGGAGCGAGCCTTTTCCACCTGGTAGAACCTCTCGAAGACACGACCCCGCTCGTTTTCCGGGATGCCGCAGCCGTCGTCGGCCACGGCGATCGACACCGCCCGACCGGGACCGCCGCTTGTGCCATCCCACTCACAATAAAGGGAGATTCGTCCCCCGGTGTCCGTGAATTTGATGGCGTTGTCGACGAGGTTGTCGAGCGTGATGCCGAGCAAGTAGGAGTTCGCGTGCATCGTAGTGAGGTCCGGTGGCACGGAGAGCGTCCACTGCAGCTCTTTTGCATGAAGGCGTTCGAGGAATCGTTTTTTCAACTCTTCGAAGAAGTGTGGCAGACTCAGCGGCTGCGGCTTGAATTGAGTTGGCGAGGATTCGATGCGCGAGACGCTCAAGAGATCCGCGACCATCTGTTCCATCCGCGCGGTCTGCCGATCGATGACGTCAAGGAAACCTCGGGCCGAGCGGGGATCCGCGGTGAGGTCGAGGTTCACCAAGGTTTCGATTGCAGCACGGATCGTGGACAGAGGCGTGCGGAGCTCATGAGAGGCGTTGGAGGCAAAGTCCATCTTGACGCGCACAGTCCGCGTGAGTTCGGTGATGTCGGTAAGTACAAGCAGCCTTCCCGCCGGCCTGCGTTTTCCCAATCCGGACGTTTGCTGATCCCGCTCGAAGCCGGGCAGAACAATATCGGCGGCCCGTGCCAACAACGAGAGTTCCTCTTCACCATTGCCGCGCTGGATGCGAATCTCGCGTGCGACGGGCTCGGCCATGCCGGACTTGTTCAATGCATAATCCTGTGCTTTTCGGTTGGTTTCGCCGAGCAGCATATCGCGCAGCTCGGGATGGGTGACGCATTCCCGGACGGCTCGGCCGACCATCGCGCGCGAGGGGATGTTTTCGGAATCCGGGAAACGCAGCATCCAGGCCGCGGCCGGGTTGATCAGCGCAATCCGGCCATCGGGTCCGGCAACGACGACGCCTTCATGCACCTGGGTCAGCAGGGACTCGAGGCTTCGGCGCTGGCGGTCGATCGTGGCCAACTGATTGGCGAGATGGTCGCGCATCTGGTTGAGGCTCTTGGCGAGCATGCTCATTTCGTCGCTGCCCCGCACGTCGGCCCGCGCGGAGAGATCGCCGTCGGACAGACTTCTCGCGATGGCGGTTATTCTCCGGATGGGATTGCTCCAAATGGACGCGAGTCCCAGGGCGAACACCACGGCGGCGAGCAGGCCAAGCAAGGTGATGGTCCAGATGAGATGCTGGATCGCCTCCGCCCGGGCGATGATTGCACGATGGGTTATCGACACCCGCACGACGCCGACGGGGTCCACTTCCGGTCCGACGCGCAGCGCGACGTATTTCATCACGCGATCAACGGTGCGTGAATGCCTCGTGTGCTCGCCCCAGCCGCGAGCCAGCGCGGCCCGCACTTCGGGGCGGTTGGCGTGCGATTCCATCTGATGCGGATCGGCCTCGGAATCGGCCAGCACCGCTCCGTCGGCGAGGATCATGGTGATCCGCAGTCCGCCGTCGCGGGCGCGGTTCAGTGCTTTGGCGAAGCGATCCAGTTCCTGCTGATGGGCGCGGTCGAACAGCGGTCTGGCTACGTGCCGGATCACCGCCGCCTCGGCCCGGAGATGCTCGGCGACTTCCTGGTCGTAGAAACGATCGACGTGCCTGACGATTATCCAGGCACACGTACCGAGGACGAGCACGATAAGCAGGGTGGTTCCGAGGAAAAGTTTCCAAAAGAGCGTGCCCGGCCTGAGCATGGTCCGAGCTCCGGCTAGCCTCATGTGGGCTCCCGAAACGTGTAACC
Source organism: uncultured Phycisphaeraceae bacterium (assembly GCA_964574815.1). Lineage (GTDB taxonomy): Bacteria > Planctomycetota > Phycisphaerae > UBA1845 > UBA1845 > CAZNPL01. The sequence continues at coordinate 99,097 of CAZNPL010000008.1, read as the reverse complement.
GACTCCGCGGACGGTCTGAATCCAGCCTGAGGTTCCGCCCAGCTTCTTTCGGAGCGCCGTGATGTGGACATCGATGGTGCGATCGGTGACTGCGACGCCGGTGCCCATGACCGATTCGATCAGGCGGCTGCGACTAAGTACTCGCCCGTGCGCGGCCATGAGCGTTCTGAGCAAGCCAAACTCGGTCGCCGTCAGTGCCACGGGTTCGCCGTCAACTTTCAGCTCATAGCGGCTCGCGTCCAGGCGGATCGGTCCGGCCTCGAGCAGGTCGGACTGAGTCCCTTCAGCGTCAACGCGTCGGAACATCGCAGCCACGCGGGCCAGCAGGAGTTTCATCGAGAACGGCTTGGTGACGTAATCGTCTGCGCCGAGGGCAAGTCCAACCAATTCGTCCGACTCTTCGGCCTTGGCCGTGAGCATGATCACGGGGACCGACGATAATCTCTGATCCCGGCGGAGTTGGGTGATCACCTTGTCGCCGGACATGCCGGGCAACATACGATCGAGAATTACCAGGTCGGGTCGAACTCTTTGAACGGCGTTGAGCGCCGAGTGTCCATCGGCGGCCACACGGCAGGTGTAGCCCTCGCGCTCGAAGTTGTAGCGCAGCAGATCCGCCAAGTCGGATTCGTCCTCAATCACGAGGATTGATCGCTGCTTTGCAATCGGCTGCGACGTTTCTGTCATCGCGGTCATTTGCAAACCTGTTTCGAACAAACGACGGCGGTATGCCTGTGCCGTCTGTTGGCGGGGCAAACACGCAGGCTTCTGTTCCGAACACCGAGGTTCGGGGCAACCCTCCGCATCAGTTCGATCATCGCGCTATCCGACAAAGTCCAAACGACCTTGCCCGAGCTGCGGCGTCGGACCTTCCGGCGAGATTGTATGGTACTTGCCGTCTCGCGCCCACCAGCGATTGAGACGTTTTCGGTCGGGGGCTGAGGGCGTTCGGATGGGGGAGACGGGTCCATAAGGACAAAGGGCATGGGGCGGGTACGGCTTCACGGCGGATCACGCGATGGCGGAATCTCGGATGCTTTGTCCGGGCGCTACGCCGGCGAGTACGTTCTCGTAGAGCTGAAGGTGTTGATCCACGAAACGGCGCACGCCAAAAGCCTCGTACGCGCTTCCGCGGGCGAATTCCTTTTCCTTGGCAAGGGAGTCGATCTGCTGGATTGACTGGGCGATCCGCACTGCCATTCCGGGGCCCGGCTCGGGCTTGATGAGCAGCCCGCTTTGACGGTGAGCGATCAACTCGGCCACGGCGTACACGGCGGTGCCTACCACGGCCGTCGAGGCCGCCATCGCCCATGAGATGCACGTTGTGGACGCATCGTGCTGAGGCGTAACGACGAGGGCATCGGCAATGGCGATGAGTTTTTCGTATTGGCAGCCAGCGGGCGCCCGGATGATCGTGTCCGGCGGCGGCATTCTGTCGCACAGTCGCCTTAATCGGCTGTCTGTTGGGATTCGGCCGCAGAGAATGGTCCGATAGGGTGCCCCGACGTATCGCGCCAGATGGGCCGCCCAGACGGCGCGTTCTTCTCCTTCAGTGCACGTCACGGTGGGGGCGACGATCAGGAGCCGGTCTTCGCGCGACACGCCCAGGCGCGAGCGCAGGTCACGATCGCGTTTGGCCGCGTTGATGGTTGCGAAGTCGACTCCCGGGCGGATCACGACGCATTGTCGGGGATCGACTCCGTTTTCCAGCAGCCTTCTGCGGAGGGTTTCGCTGGCGCACGAGAACGCCGGCTTAGAAGTATCGGAGAGGGTCCGAAACAATCTCGCGAGGCGGCTGGTCAGGTGTGGCTCGAAGCGGCTGATGACGAGGCGACATGCTGTTCCGCGCACCGTGCCCGTGGCCGCGACTTTTGCGGCGAGCGTGCCCCATGCATGCACCACGTCAATGCGGTGGACATCGATGATTCGGCGCAGGACAGGCCCGGAGATCAAACCGGTGGCCCCGTCGGAGGGCAGCAGTCGAACGGGTTGTTTGCCAAACCAACGGGAGCGTGCGAGGCACCGGTCCAGCGACGCGACCATTTGCCGGCATCGCCCGGGGGGCAGCCGAGTGAGCAATTGCGAGACAGCGAGCCGCTGCTCCCAGTCGGCTTCACCGTCGAGGAGATGAAGGACCCGCCTCATTCCTCCTTCTCGAAGGTATCCATCCTGCGGTCGTAGAACTTGCGAACGATCTTTTCCGCCAGGCGATCGGTGAGCCTGCGCAGGATTCTTGAACGTGTTTTCGCCTCGATCAATTCGCCGCGTATGAGTTCCGCCTCGAGAATGTAGCCTTCGCGAGCTCGGGGCCACAAGCGCACCTTTCGCCGGTCCTCTTTTTCCAGAGCGTTGATGACTTTGATGCTGACACTCATGCGCGCCTCGGCCTCCTGCTCAGCGGGGTCCTCGATCGCGTAGAAGGACCGCGCCTCCACGACGAGAACCTGGTCCGCTTTGAGCATCCGCCCGATCTCCGTACACGCCCGCTCATCGAACTTCGGGTCCGTCTGGCGCAGCCGATTGACTGCGGCAGTGGGGATCACCGTCTCGGCGGCTCCACGGTCAATCAGCTCCTCTACGATGCTCTCTGCGAGTGTGTTCTTCGTGTCGGGCCAGTAGAAGACCTCGTGGTAGTCGTCCACAAGGACGGCGACGGGGCCCTCACCAAACTCGAAGGCGGCCTCGACCTTCGGGCCAGGGAACAACCCGGATGCGACGAGGAATTCAAGGCATCCGGCGGATCCCGCGAGCACCGCGGCCAAGGCAGCCATTATGAAGCAGCGCATCCACGGTCGCGGTCTTGCACTGAAGAACGCAGTTCGTCTGCCTTTTGTCGTTGGGCTCATGCTAGACATCGACCTGATGTTCGTGGAATTTCCATGCCACTCTTTCAGAGAAGAGTTCATAGACGGAACGGCGCACCTGTTGGGCCGCTCGCGTGCTCATCAACAGGGGCTGGTTCTCCGGATAGACCACCGAAACCGGATTGAGTGGAAAGCGGCTGATTTCGTCCGCCTCGGCGGCCAAGTCGTAGACGGTGACGGAGCCGTCAACGTGGGCGCGCAGCAGGTCCGGTGCTGACGGGTCGCGCATCTGGAACCGGCGCAGCTCGATGTAGACCACCATGTCCACCTCGAACTGCTCGCCCACGACGACCGGGTCCACCGCCGCCTCCGGGTTTCGCTCCAGGAATTCCTCGACCCGCATCTGGTCCACAACGTCACATCCCTCAACACGAGCGCGGATTTTGTCGGCGGTGTATGCCCCTATTTCGAGGCGGACATGCGGGTAATCGAACAAGGTATCCTGACCGGCCCAAACCAGAACGGCGACTCGTTTGTCCACCAATCGGTCGAACTCGGCGGGCATTGTCCGTTTATGCTCGCCAAGAAAGATGATCGGCAGAAACCAGTTGCAGCCGGCGGCGGCGCCGAGGGTACAGAGACCGGCAGCGGTGATCCAGTATTTGATGCGATTCATCGCGTTCTACCCCAAATTCGCGTCCGGACGGCTTGAGAACCGTGCGGCTACTCGCCAAGAGCGTTTCGAACCGTCACAATTTTGAAGGCCCAGGCCGCCAGCCACAAGAGCAGCAGGGCGATGACAAGACGGGCGGGCGAGGCGCGGTACCAGTTGATCTGCCATCTGCCCGGCACGATCAGCGAATACAGGGCCAAGCCCGATCCGGCCATCATGCCCATCGCCAGGAGCAGGCCCATTGGATGGGCGGTGAACGCCGAGCGCAGTTGTCCGCGGACGGCGTAGGCGAATGCCGTCGTCATGCCGCACGTGGGACACGGGTAGCCGGTGCGGGCGAGCATGTCACAGGGCGGTTGTCCGAGTTGTCGGTGGGTCCCGTAGCCGCGAGCGTTCGGCGTCAGGAACGCGGCAAAGACCAGCGGTGTCAGAAAAAGGGCCAGCGCTCCCCCGGCGGTCAGTCTGGAGGCGAAGCCGCGCGCGGATCTCCGGTAGCGGACGAGCGGCCCCAATGGATGTGGTCTGCTTAACGGAGTCGGGGGTGGGGCATCCGCCGCCGTTTTGCCGTTACGTCGAGTGTGATCCAATTCGTCCAGGCCGTCCATTCTCAGCCCATGCTGTAGGCCGTCGTCGCACGCGCCGGGCGTCGCCGGCTCTCGAACGACCCCGCGGACCGCCTGTCTGGCTCGCTACGGTCTTGCGGGTTTCGATCGAGTACGGGTGGTCTTTCTGGTGCCTGATTGCTCTGTAAAACTATACCGGCGAATCTCGAAAAAACGATGGGGCCGCGGTGCTGGCGGATCTCGGGCGAAAACGAGTTGGCGAAGCCGACACCGAGGCGGGGCTCCGGGGACCGTCCTAATCCTCGGCCGATCACGCCATGCCGGTCAGGTGGAGCATGAGGGCTTTTTGGGCGTGCAGGCGGTTTTCGGCCTGGTCGAAGATGGCGCTGTTGGGCAGACGAGACGTTTCGTAATCGATCTCGTCGCCGTAGTGGGCCGGCAGGCAGTGCAGGATGATGGCATCCGAATCGGCCAGCTTCATTGTCTGGGCGTCTATGGTGTACTTGGTGAAGATCTTCTTGCGCTGGTCGGCCTCGCTTTCCTGGCCCATCGAGGCCCACACGTCTGTGTAGAGCACGTCGGCCCCCTCGGCGGCGCTGATGTCGTTGCTGATCGATATCTTCGAGCCGGTGCCGCTTCCGATCTTCGATGATTCGGCTCTGACCTCATCCTTGGGCTCGTATCCGGGTGGAGTGATGACGGTCATATGCATGCCGCAGCGGGCGGCCCCGTACATCAGGGAATGAGCCACGTTATTGCCGTCGCCGATGTAGCAGGATTTGATACCTTCGAGCCTGCCCTTGCGTTCGATGATGGTCTGGAAGTCGGCCATGATCTGGCACGGGTGTTCGAAATCGCTCAGACCGTTGATGACCGGGACGGTGGCGTATTTGGCAAGGTCTTCGACGATGTTATGGCCGAAGACACGGGCCATGATGATGTCGACGTAGCGCGAGAGAACGAGGGCGATGTCTTCGGTCGTTTCGCGTTTGCCGAGGCTGATGTCGGTGGGGGCCAAGTAGATGGCGTGTCCGGCGAGCTGGGTCATGCCGGTTTCGAAGGACACTCGCGTGCGGAGTGAGGGTTTCTGGAAGATCATGGCGAGGGTCTTGCCGCGCATGGGGGCGCGTTCGATCTGCGTACCCTCGGCCTTGAGGTCGGCGGCGGTTTTGAGGACGCCGAGGATCTCTTCGGCGGAGAGGTCGAGCATTGAGAGAAAATGGCGGCCTTTGAGGTTTGTTGTCATGTTCAGTGTTTGCGGCTGGCGAAGCCCGCCCTACAGGATGACCTTTTTCAGTTTTTCTGCGGCCCAGTCGATCTCTTCTTTGGTGATGCACAGCGGCGGAGCGAGGCGCATGGTCTGGGCGTGGGTATCCTTGCAAAGCATGCCCTCGTCCATCAGCTTCATGCAGTAGTCCTTGGCTTTGCCGGCTTCGGTGTGGAACTCGATGCCGGCCCACAGCCCCCGGCCGCGAATCTCTTTGATCTTGGGCGACGATTTCAGCGGCTCCAATTGCTTGAAGAGGTACTCGCCCAATTCGCGGGCCCGGCTCTGATAGTGGTCGGTTTTGAGGATCTCGACGACCTTTCGGGCGACGGCACAGGCGAGCGGGTTGCCGCCGAATGTGCTGCCGTGATCGCCGGGGTTGAAGACAGCCAGGATATCGCGCGTCGAAACGACGGCCGAGACCGGCAGGATGCCACCGCCGAGGGCCTTGCCGAGGATGTACAGGTCGGGCTTCACACCCTCGTATTCGCAGGCGAAGGTGTAGCCGGTGCGGCCCAGACCGGACTGGATTTCGTCGGCAATGAAGAGGACGTTCTTTTCGGTGCACAGCTCGCGAACCTGCGGAAGGTAGCCGTCGGGCGGGACGATGATGCCGGCCTCTCCCTGGATCGGCTCGACCAGGAAAGCAACGGTGTTGTCGTCGATTGCCTCGCGCAGGGCGTTGATGTCGCCGTAATTGATGATCTCGAAGCCGGGCGTGAAAGGGCCGAATCCTTCGCGGCACTGAGGCTCGGTGCTGAAGCTGACGATCGTGGTCGTGCGGCCGTGGAAATTGTTCGAGCAACAGATGATTTTTGCCTGGTCGTTCGGGACGCCCTTTTTCGTGTAGCCCCATTTGCGGGCGGTCTTGATTGCCGTCTCGACGCCTTCGGCGCCGGTGTTCATCGGCAGGACCATCTCCATCGCGCACAGTTCGGCCAGCTCTCTGCAAAGCGGGCCTAGCTGGTCGTTGTGGAAGGCCCGGGAGGTCAGTGTGACGCGGTCGAGCTCGGCCTTGGCGGCGGCGATCAGATCGGGGTGGCCGTGTCCAAAGTTGACGGCCGAGTAGGCGGCGAGCATATCGAGGTAACGGTTGCCCTCCACGTCGGTGACCCAGACGCCTTCCGCGCTGGCGATCACAACGGGCAGGGGGTGGTAGTTGTGAGCCCCGAAGTGCTCAACCAGTTCGATGTGTTCTGCGCCACTCATGGCGGTGGCTTCCACTTGTGCCTGTGGGTTCATACTAAAGTCCTTTGCGACTCGTTTCTCTCGTCGGCCATCGACGTCCTGCCCGCGACCGGGTGTAGACCGGCTTGGTCGCCTGCTGGCGGATTCCCCGGTATCGGGGTCGGCAGGAGGACTATACTCACAATCTGGAGTCCCGATCAAGCCGTTGAGTGAGACCGCGTGTAATTCTGTGGGATCGGGGCTTCAGGCGTAGGTTTTTTGGAATGCGGGCCACGTCGTCCCGGCGTATACGCGCAAGGGCAGAACCAGCAGCACGATCACGATCGGGATCGCGAGGGGAACGCCCAATGGCACAAAGGTCAAAAGGTAGTGGGATCCTCCCAGCGCGAGGGGGAAGATTACGTGCAGCAGGGACCGGATCAGGCGCCCCGAGTTCTCCGATGGCTTGAACTCCTCGGCAAAGGGGAATCGGCGACCAGCGGCCATTGCCTGCAGGGCTCCAGCCGCCAGTGTTCCACACAAGGCCAAGGCGACGTCCGGGAGAGTGCGCGGCCCCCAGATCGCCAGCACGACCAGCGCCATGAACAGGAATAGTGGCACGGCAAAACGAACAAGCAGGACCTTGAGCATAGCGGACAGCACGTCGCCCGGTCGCTCGAGCGGCGTGGTGTAGTAGACCCACGCGGCCTCATAGCGATCGCTGAAGCGGATCACTGTCAGGGCCATCGGTACGAACATGCAGGCGAAGTATAGCAGCAGGATGTAGCATCTGGTGTCGGGCAGTTGGTTGATCGTCTCGGCAAGGCTCTGACCGCGAGGCAGCATAATCACGGCGACGACGAGAAGCATGGCGATGGAGGGGTAGGTCCGAAGCTTGAACTGCCGGTCGCGCGAGCAGAGCCGCCAGATGAACTCGAAGGCGGCGGCCTCCGTGGCATTTCGCGAGACGGCAGCGGCGACCCGTTGCACGAACGTGCGGCAGTCAGTCGTGCCCGCGGGGCGCGGCCGGGCACCAGTCGAGGGTGCATCCAACCTGGCGAGCACGGCGCTGAACCGCGGACCCAGGTGTGATACGACGAAGTAAAGGCCGACGACAGGCACGGCGACGGCGAGGACGGACAAGATGTACTGCGGGAGACCGGCGTTCCCAGACAAGAGGTCGATTGGAGCGGCCAGCCAAGCGGGCGGGACGAGGTAGATCCACCACTCTTCGTCGATCCTCACTTCGTGAAGCCGGGTGGTGTCCAAGAGCCGCGGGAGCAACTGGTACCCGCCGAAGAAGAGGATGCTCATGGCGATCTGGCTGTAGAGGATCATATCTCGGAGTCGTTCGCTGTCGGTGAACCGGAATGCCACCACATAGAACAAGTGCACGATGCACACGACGAAGCACAAGGAGCCGGCCAGGGTGGCAGCGAAGACCAGTGGGAATAGCAAGTGGTATCGCACGGTTCCGATGACGAAAGTCACGGCCGAGAGGCTGAGGGCGAGCAAGCCCAGGTAGCTTGCGATATGAACGATTCGCGACACCAGCAGGGTGCGTCCGCTGACCGGACGCGGACCGAGCACGGCAGCGTCGGAAGTGTCCAGCAGGACGCTGGAGAAATCGGAGATCAGGGACATGGCCACCATCATGATGACGGCACCGTGGACGAATGTCATCGCGACGAGCGGAGACTCGATTTGCAGGCATACGATCGCAAGGAATGCCCCGATACACGCATGAATCATCATGGTAAGGGTGAAGGTATTCTTGGGATCCGTGCGGGCATGGGCGCGTCCGGCGACGTTCTGGCGCCGACCGTCCATACGCAGCTTCGCCTCCAGAATAGCGCGAAGCTGTTCGTAATCGGCACCGAGCAGGCGAAACAGCCATGCGAACAGATCGTAGAGTGTCAGGATGAGGTTAACCAGCATGAGACTGGCCGTCGGCGTACGTGGCGATGAAGCTTCGGGCGGCCTGTTCGTGTCCACCCTCGCCGGTGAGCTGAGTGAAGATGCGCTCGAGTGAGGCGGCCTTGTTCATGGACTGCAATTGCTCGAACGTTCCGTCAGCAACGAACCGCCCTTCGTTGATGATCACGATGCGGTGGCAGATTCGTTCGACGACGTCCATGACGTGGGAACAATAGAATACGGTTTTGCCTGCGGCGGCCGACTGTGAGATGATTTCCTTGACGGTAACAGCAGAGTTGGCGTCGAGTCCGGTAAGAGGTTCATCGAGCACGATCACGTCCGGATTGTGGATAAACGCGGCGACGATCAGGAGCTTCTGACGCATCCCCTTGGAGAAGGTGGAGACTCGCCGCTCGATCTCATCCTCGAGCCCGAGCAGCCCGAGCATTCGCCGCGAACGCCGCTCGATCTCGTCGTTGTCAATCGCGTGCAGCCGCCCGACGAATCGGAGGAACTCCAGGGGCGTCAGTGAATCGTAGAGGGCGGCGGACTCCGGGACGTAGCCGATGCGACGTTTCACCTCGATCGGGGCGGCGGAGACGTCATGCCCACAGACCTTCACCTGGCCCTGGAACTTATCCAGCGTACCTGTCAGGATGCGGACCGTCGTCGTCTTACCAGCGCCGTTCGGTCCGATATATCCAAGGATTTGACCGGGAAATACGTCCAGATCGAGGCCCCGGAGCACCTCCTTGTCGCCGAACAGTTTTGTCAGGCCTCGGATGGTGATTGTCGGCTGCATCGAGACCGCCCTCGAGTCATCAAGCACAGCATAACGAGGCTGGGCGGTTTTCAAAATCATCTTTGATGGCTCAGCGGTCGGCGCACAGGGCGTCCGAAAAGGTTGGGGCAAGGTAACGCTCCTATCAGGTGTATCGGCGGGATGGAGGACGACGATTGGGATTCCAGGGAAGGAATGGCCGGGAAACCGCCAGTGACCGGAGGTCTTCATCAGGTCTCCGGGGGGGTGGCCTTGCCTCGTGCAGTTGGTAGCGTAGGTCGGAATGGGGATCCGGAAGTGCGCGGCGGACGTTGCGGTCACGGCGTCGGTGATCTACATTTCGGGTCAACATGCCGGATTGCTTTGGGGAACGCATGAGCTGCTGACATGGAGGTCGATCGTAACGGTTAATGCGCCCAGCAGACGATTGCCGAATAGCCGTCAGTCGGAACCATATCGGATGGTACTCCCTGGCGTTTGCCATCACCCAGTTGCTGACGTGGGGCTGCGCAGGGAAGGTCCCCTCGCAGGTGATGACGCGTGAGGTTCAACTTCCTGTGCCTGCGGCATCGGACGTCGTACCGGACCGCGCGCGACTGACGCGGAAACCGGACGGTGACAAGTACGTCCTGACGCCGCGTTCGCTCATATCCGTGGCCTTCGATCTGCAGCCCGACATCAAGTCGAGCTATCAGCGTTTCAAGTCGGAGGAGGCCCGTTACGACTTCTTCTATACGTCGCGCGACGCACTCACGCCGCAGCTAAGCTTCACGAACACGGCGGGCGAGGCGCGGGCCGAGGCCGAGGATGTGGTTCGCACACGCAGCCACGCCGTGGAGCTGGGCATCGAGAAGCGTTTCTTCGACACGACCGAGCTGGACGTCTCGTTGGGCTATTTGACTGATGAGGAGGGTGACGACATCGGCAACCGCCCGTTCGTGGCCGCGGCGTTGCGATACCCGTTGTGGGTATCGCGCCAGAAACTCGCCAGGACCAGCGAGGACATTTTTCGGCGGAATGAACTGAACGACGCGCAGTTGAATTACATTCAGACGGTCCGCAACCGACTTCAAAACGTCCTGTTCCGGTTTCACGAGGTGGTGAACCTTCGGCATCAGGTGGACATTCAAACGCGCTGGGCCGCCGACCTGGAGCGCCTGCTCGAACGCGTAAATGCCATCGACGGTCGGGATGTAACCGCCGACCGACAGCGCGTCGAGGCTGAGATCGCCAGCGTCAGCTCAAATGCTCGAAACGTCGGGGGGCGATTCCAGATCGACCTCGCGCGGCTGAAGGCGGCCGCGGGCATCCCATTTCACGCGGAGGTCGATCTGGTAGACGATCCGTTCAACCCGTTCACACGCGGGACTCACGAACAGTGGCTGCTGCTCAGTATCGAGACGGACCCGGAGCTGGCCACACTGCGAAACGAGGTGGTCAACTCAGAAGTGCAACTGGATCTTGCGCGGCGAGGCCGATGGGACCTGGCGTTGCTGCTGGACGGGCAGTCCACGTTGGAGGGGCGGGGACGGAGTGAAGGCGACTCGAATTGGTCGGTGTCAGCCGGCGTCGCGATCAGTCATGTCGATTCGCGTGTGACGGACAGCCTGGCGCGTCAAGCCCAGGCGAGGATCAACCGGTTCAGGCAGGCGATCGTGGCCCGCGAGAACGCCATTTATACCGACACGCTCGAGCCGCTGGTTCGGATCGACACCCTTGGGGAGAGCCGCGACCAGTTGATCGAGACTCTTCCCAAATACGTGCGCGATTACGAAACCGGCATCGAGGAGTACCTGCGGGGAAACCTGAACATCGACGATCTTCTAAAACGGCGGGAGAACATCGCAAGTCAGGAACTGGAGATATCGCGGCTGCTTTTCCTCGTGGGGGCCAACGTAGCCGAGCTTTGTGCCGCTACGGGCAAGTTTTTCGACCTTCTCGAAGAGGACGGGAACGCGGTCCGCTGAGCGGGCTTCTGTCAATTGTTGTCGCGCCGCGCACAAAACGGTGGAAGGCCGGCCAATATCCACGTGCCGTTTACGAATATTAATATAATGGCCGACGGCGGGTCGCCGAGTGGTCGCGATCCGTCGTGCGCAAACCCGTTTGATTGGGGGCTGCCGTGCAAGCCTCGGGCGTGCAACCAAACCGTGCGGGGCTCGGGCTTCGCCACACCTTGTTGATGTATACGAAGCCGAGGCGGGTGTTCGGCCTTATCGAAGACACGGGCGCATACGGCTGGGCCCTGGTGATTCTTCTGGTGCTGGTCATGTTGATCGGCTACCTGCAAGTGCAAACGGGCCTGATCGACCGGATTGTCGACGAACAAACCGAGATTCAACTGGCGGATCTTGAAAAGAGCCGTACGGACCTGGTCGACCGGGTCGATCTAAAGGACTCCATGGAGGAGGTCCGCAAGGCGGGCGAGTTCATGAAGACCATTACCCGGCTGCAGGCGGTGGCATGGAAGCCGATCTCGCTGTTGGCGTCACTGCTATTGATCTCCTCGCTGCTTTACGCGGTGGTGGCACTGACCGGCCGCAAGCCGGAGTTCCATACGCTGATGTCGATCTGCACCTACTCGGCCTTCATTCTTCTGGTCGCACACCTGATTCAGTTCGGCATGATGGTGCATTATCGAACACTCGCAGTGGATACGACTTTGCGTGGTCTGTCGTCCGGCGATGGACCGAGTGTGCTGGCGGCCGTGGACCCATTTCGCATCTGGTTCTGGATTCTGGTGACGGTCGGGCTGGTTGTGACTCGTCAGCTCAGCCGGTGGGCGGCGGTGATCACGTGCACGCTTCTGCTGCTGGTAACGATGGGCGGCCGAGCGGCTTTGCAATTCGCGGGGAGCAGCTGACACGTTGGGCCGGCAGGGCAGGCCCGGCCCGGGAGCGTTTCGCATGAGAGGCATATTGACGCTACTCGGATTGGTCTTGATCAGTGGAGCGGTCTTTACGCTCGGGCGGCTGCGTCGCGACGAGGACGACAAGCCGCTGCTGCACGTGGCCGAGGAGGTGGCCTTGACGGTCAAAGTGGCCGAGCCGGAGCGGTCCCCGATTATCCGGCTGGTGCAGGCGCCGGGTGATGTCGAGTCCGTGCTGGAAGTGGACATCAGTTCGGAGGTAGTCGCGAAGATCGAGCATATGCCGGTGGAGGAGGGCGACTTCGTTAAAGAGGGCGACTTGCTCTGCCGCCTCGACGATGCTGACCTCGTGGCGGCGATTGAGTCCGCCGAGGCCCGGATCGGGCAACTCAAGGCGGCCATCAAGGTGGCCCAAGCCGACATCGATAAAGCAGAGCGCGACTGCGAGCGTCAGATGGAGCTTTCGGAGCGTAATGCGACGAACCCGATCGAGATGGCCGACTACATGACGATTCGGAAGAAGGCACGTGCCACGCTGGAGATGCGGCAACAGGAGCTGGTGGAGGCGGCGGCCCAGCTCAAACGTATGCGGGAGGACCTCAAGCGGACCGTGATCGAATCGCCTATCGACGGCGTGATCTCCAAGCTCAACGCCAAGCAGGGCGAGGTGGTCGTCACCGGGACGATGAACAACCCCGGGACGGTCATCATGACAATCAGCGACCTGTCGAAGATGCGCGTGCGGGCTCGGGTCGATGAAGTGGACGTTCCCCACGTAAACCCCGGTCAACCCGCCCGCGTGTATCTGCAAGCCGACCAGGATCGCCCGGTTCCGGCGGAGGTCGTTCGTGTAGCGGCGGCAGGCACGAAACAAGTCGGACGGGATGTCGTTACGTTTGAAACGCTTCTGGATGTTTTATCTGACGATCGGCGCATCAAGCCGGGGATGACCGCCAATGTGGAGATTGAAGTTGCTCGAAGCGAGGAGGCGATCACGATTCCGGTCGAGGCCGTTGTCCACCGTCTTCGCAAGGAGCTGGCCGACTCGATCGTTGTGGAGTACGACCGCCGGCAGGGCGAGTTGAAGTTATCCGAGCGGGCGCGGCAGGCGCAGTACATCAAGGTCGTTTACGTGATGGAGGACGAAGCGGCTCGTATCCGCCTGATCGAGCCGGGCATCGCCGACACCCGGCGCGTGGAGATCGTCGATGGGATCACGATGGGGGACAACGTCATCGTCGGCCCGTATCGCAGTCTGGACCAGCTCAAGGACGGTCGCAAGGTCGCTCTCGCCGAGGAGGAAAAGAAAGAGGGGGCCGAAGAATCGGAGGCGGCTGAGGGCGAGGACCAGCAACTCGTCGACGAGGACGGCGACACCGAGTCCGGCGATGAATCCACGAATTCAGAGGACGGCGGTCGGACCGTCGCCTCGGGGGGAACACCGTGAGTGCGAACGGCGACCCACTGATTCGGTTGGTTGATCTCGAAAAGACGTACCGGGTCGGAACGGAGTTGGTCCGCGCTCTTCGCGGCCTCACTTTGGACATCGCTGAAAACGAATACGTGGCGATCATGGGTGCCAGCGGGTCGGGCAAGAGCACCTTGATGAATATCCTCGGCTGCCTCGACATTCCCACGGGCGGCAAGTACCACCTGCACGGCAAGGACGTATCGAGGCTGTCGCAGTCACGCCTGGCGCGCATCCGAGGGGGCCAGATAGGATTCGTCTTTCAGTCCTTCGAGCTGTTGCCGCGGACGACGGCGCTCAAGAACGTGCAGTTGCCGCTGATGTATGCTCAGGTGACGCGCAAGAAGCGGCGGGCCATTGCGGCGCTCGACCGGGTCGGGCTGACCGATCGGGCACACCATCACCCCAACCAGCTCTCCGGCGGTCAGAAGCAGCGCGTGGCGATCGCCCGCGCGCTGGCTCAGGAGCCGGACATTATCCTGGCCGACGAGCCTACAGGCAATCTGGACTCCCAGACGGGCGAGGAGATCATGAACATCTTCGACTCGCTGCACCGAGAGGGTCAGACGATCATCATCGTCACTCATGAGTCGCACATCGCCGCACGGTGCAGCCGCGTCATCACGCTTCGCGACGGTCTCGTGATGTCCGACGAGCGTACCAACGGCCACCAGCGCGTGGCGTCCAAAGAGAGCAGTTTTGCTTCGGCGCTCACATGATTCGATCGATCGCGCGCATTCCCGTTCGTCTCCGGCACTGGGTTCTGGCGAGCCTGGCGCGCAACGTTCAGAACGTGGTGACCGCTCTCGTGCAGATCTGGGCGAACAAGGGGCGGTCCGTTCTTACGACCCTCGGCATCATTATCGCGGTGACCTCCATCATCACCGTTGTCGCGATCGTGCAGGGGTTCGGCGAATACATGACCGAGATGGTGCGCGGTTACGGCACCCAGTACATGGTGGTCCATCCCTACTGGCCTCGGGGTTGGCACCAACACGGGTTGCGCCGCGTCACGCTCGAAATGGAGGATATCGAAGCAGTTCGAGCCGGGTGCTCGCATGTCGGGCGCATCAGTCCGTTCATTTTCACCGGCGACGCGAAAGTGTCTTACGGGCACGACACAGCCGACGAGATTCCCATCCGCGGCGTCTCGGAGGACTACCAGGTCATTCGCAACTTCCACGCCGACGCGGGGCGCTTTTTCGGACCGGTCGACATCGAGAACGGAGCCTACGTGGCCGTTCTCGGGCGTACGCTGCTGCGGCTCCTGGGGTGCGATCAGACCATCATCGGCGAGTACGTGCACATCGACGACGCCCGCTTCCTGGTCATCGGGCTGCTCGAGACGAAGGGCAGCTTTCACGGCGATGATCAGGACAAGACCATCATGATTCCTTACACAACCGCCTTGAAGCTATACCCCGAGTTGCGGACGAGGACGTCCTTCCTGGCTGAGGCGATCGATGAGGAGCATGTGGACAGCGCGTATGCCCAGATGACGCGTGTGCTGCGCCGGCGCCACGGGCTGCAGGAGGGTCAGCCGGACGACTTCCGCATCCAGCGGCAGGATCAGGCACTGCGCGAGTTCGAACAGGTGCGCAACATCGCATCCAGCATACTGGCGGGGATCGTCAGCATTTCGCTGCTGGTGGGCGGGATCGGCATCATGAACATGATGCTAGTGTCGGTGACGGAACGGACTCACGAGATCGGGCTGCGTAAGAGTGTCGGGGGGCGGCGGCGCGACATCATGCTGCAGTTTTTGACCGAAGCGATCGTGCTGTGCACGCTGGGCGGCATGGTGGGGATCGCACTGGGCTACGGGATTGCGCACGTCGCATCGCTGCATCCACAGATGGTTCAGGTCACTGTGCCGTGGTGGGCGGTGGCGATTGCGCTGTTGTGCTCCACCGGTACGGGCATCGTCTTCGGCATGATTCCGGCCTTCAAGGCCGCCATATTGAGTCCGATCGACGCGTTGAGGCACGAGTGAACGAGCGATGTCCTTGCAAGCGGCTGTCAGACCGGGAGTCGACTCGCGAGCCGCGCGACGGACGCTTCGCGTTCTGACGGCGCCGGGGCGTTTGGTGCTCGAACTGGGCGCGGCTGCCGACCGGCATGTTCAGAACGTCCTGACGGCGCTGGTGCAGATCTGGGCGAACAAGGCTCGCTCGGTATTAACCACGTTGGGGATTGTGATCGGCGTGACGTCGACCATCACGGTGGTCTCGTTCGTGCAGGGTTTCGGCAATTACATGACGGAGATGCTGCGGGGCTTCGGGACGAACATGCTGGTGGTGTTTCCGCAGTTTCCATCGGGTCCGCACGGCCGCATGTGGGGCCGCGTCGTGATGGACGTCGAGGACGTGCGGGCAGTCACCGCCCAGTGCGACAAGATTCGCCGCATCTCGCCGCTGGTCTTTTACAGTCCGACCATCGAGTACGGGCGCGAGAAGTTCGACGGCGCCGAGATGCGCGGCGCCACCGAGCAGTTCCAGACCATCCGCAAATACTTCGTCGACAAGGGACGCTTCTTCGGGCCGATCGACGTGGAGCACTCCAATCACGTGTGCGTCCTCGGGCGCGACATCCTCCGGCAGCTCGAATGCGACGAGAAGATCGTCGGCGACTACATCTATCTGGACGGCCTGCGGTTTCAGGTGCTTGGCCTGCTTGAGGCCAAGGGCGACATGATGGGCGAGACCCTCGATGATCTGGTCATCGTACCCTACACCACCGCGTTGAAGATGAACCCGTTCTTCCGCCGGTGGCTGCCGTTTCTCGTCGAGGCTGAAGGGGAGGACGTCGTGGAGGAGGCGTCACTGCAGATCACGAGCGTGCTGCGCGAGCGGCACAACATCAGACCGGGTGAGCCGAACGATTTTCGCATCTTTCGCCAGGACGAATTCCTGCGCGACTTCGAACGCGTCAAGATGGTGGCCACCAGCGTGCTGGCCGGCATCGTGGGCATTTCGCTGATCGTGGGCGGGATCGGCATCATGAATGTGATGCTCGTGTCCGTGACCGAGCGGACCCGCGAGATCGGACTGCGCAAGAGCGTCGGCGGCAGACGCCGGGACATCCTGTTTCAGTTTCTTACCGAGGCAGTGGTGTTAGCCACCGTCGGCGGCGTCATAGGAATCACATTTGGGTATACGATCTGCCACATCGCCTCGCTTCACCCGAAGATGGTGCAGATCGACGTGCCTTTCTGGGCCGTGGCCATCGCCATCGGCTTCTCAGCCGGCGTCGGCATCGTCTTTGGCATCATCCCGGCATTCAAGGCGGCGATTCTGCATCCCATCGACGCGCTGCGGCACGAATGAGAAGAGAGGAGTCAGGATCGAGCGCGTGTACGAGTCGAGAATCCTGCCCACCTCATCAAGATACTCCAGGAGGGTGTCCGTTTCGGCGTATCACAAGTCCCGCGCCAGGATCAGGTAATAGCGTGACTCCTGTCTTCTCCCCTACGCGCTACCGACCGCTTCTTTAGTTTCGTCCTGCGGCTGTTCGCTACTCTCGTTCATCAAGTACTTGTGTATTGAATCCGCCGTTGTCTTGCCGTCACCCATGGCCAAAATCACGGTGGCCGCGCCTCGGACGATGTCGCCGCCGGCGAATACGCCGGGCTTGCTGGTCATGTTGTTGTCGTCGATCTCGATGTAGCCCCACTTATTGACCTTCAGGTCCAACGTGGTCTGGGTCAGCAACGGATTGGCACGGGTGCCAATCGCTTCGATAAACACCTGGCAGGGTAATTCGAACTCGCTCCCTTCGATCGGGACGGGGCGGCGCCGGCCGGAATCGTCCGGTTCGCCCAGCTCCATCTGAACACAGCGAAGGGCGCGCACCCAACCGTTCTCGTCGCCGAGGATCTCGATCGGGTTGCATAGCAGGCGCAACTGCACGCCCTCCTCTTCGGCGTGCTTGACCTCTTCGACGCGGGCGGGCATTTCGGCCCTTGACCGGCGGTACACGAGCGTGGCCGGGTCCGCCCCCAGCCGCCTGGCCGTGCGGACAGCGTCCATCGCCGTGTTGCCCCCGCCCACAACAACCGCCTGTGTGAACTTCATCACCGGCGTCTCGTTGTGCTCAAAATCGTAAGCCCCCATCAGGTTGACGCGTGTGAGGAACTCGTTGGCGGAGTACACACCCTTGAGATTCTCCCCCGGCACGCCCTGGAAAACCGGCAGCCCCGCACCGTTTGCGATGAAGACCGCATCAAATCCCTCTTCGCCCATCAGCTCGTCGATGGTGTACGTCTGGCCGATGACGCAGTCGGTGATGATCTCGACGCCGCGATCGCGCAGCAGTTGAACTTCGTTCTCGACGATCTCGTTGGGCAGGCGGAATTCCGGGATGCCGTATATCAAGACACCGCCGGGTTGATGCAGGGCTTCGAAAATGGTGACCCGGTGCCCGCGTTTGGCCAGCTCACCGGCGCAGGTCAAGCCGGCCGGTCCGGAGCCTACGATGGCCACTCGCTTGCTAGTCCAGGGCGGCGGCTCGAACAGATCCTTGCGATTGACGCGGGCCCAGTCGGCGACGAATCGTTCGAGGTAGCCCACGGCCACGGGTTCTCCCTTCTTGCCGCGGAGGCATACCTGTTCACACTGCGTTTCCTGCGGGCAGACGCGTCCCGTGATACCGGGCAGGACGTTGTCTTTGAGAAGGATTTCCGCGGCCTCATCGAGCCGGTCGTTTGAGACGGCTTCGAGGAAGGCCGGAATGTCGACACCGACCGGACAGCCTTCGATGCAGTTCCTGGTCTTGCATTGCAGGCACCGAGTCGCCTCTATGCGGGCGGATTCCAGCTCCAGGCCCAGGTTGACCTCTTGGAAGTTACGAGCTCGCTCGGCCGGGCCCTGTTCGGGCATCGCCTGGCGGGCGATCTTCATTCTCTCTTTTGCTTTCATCGTGTCGCCAAGTCCTATGCTCGCGATGTCTCAGCATCGTTTTTCATTGATTCGAGGCCGCAAGTGCCCTCGGATGCGCATTGGTGTTGCTTGCGGTAGCGTTCCCAGGCAACGGTTTCCTGCTCCCTGTAGGTGGTCAGCCGGTCAGCCAGCTCCTTGAAATCGACCTGATGAGCGTCGAACTCGGGGCCGTCCACGCAAGCGAATTTCATTTCGCCGCCGACTGACACGCGGCAGCCACCACACATGCCCGTTCCGTCGACCATAATCGGATTGAGCGAGGCGATGGTGTGCACGCCGTAAGGGCGGGTAACCTCGGCCACCGCGCTCATCATCGGCACCGGTCCGGCCATCAGCACCGCATCGATTCGGCAATCGAGATCGCCCAGCATCTCCTGGAGCTTGCCGGTTACGAAACCATGATAGCCGTAGCTGCCGTTGTCCGTGCAGGGGTAAACCGCGTCGCAAACCTCCGCGAGATCCTCCTCGAAGATCACGTAGTCTGCCGACCGACCGCCGATAATCGATGAGACCTTGTTGCCCGCCCGCTTGAGACCGACCGCCTGCGGGTAGATCACGGCTGTCCCGACGCCGCCGCCGACCAGCACCGCATGGCCGAACTGCTCGATGTGCGTCGGCTTGCCGAGCGGGCCGGCCACGTTAGCGATCGACTCCCCGGCCTGCAAAGAGCAAAGATGTTCGGTGGTGGCGCCGACGACCTGGACGACCAGCGTGATCACGCCGGCGTTGCGATCGGATTTCGCGATCGTCAGGGGGATCCTCTCGCCGTGCTCGCGGACTCGAACAATGACGAAATGGCCTGGCAGATGTCGCCTTGCAACGCGCGGCGCCTCGACCACGATGCGACGAACCTGTGGAGCCAGCCAAACCGCTTCTCGTATCCGAAACATAACGTTTTCCTTGGTAAGATCCGCCCCGGTGGCGGAATTGAATGCCGTTGTCGATTCGTGGCCGCTCCCCGTCAGGCAAGACTCCGACCACGAACCGAACGTCAACCCACCGAACCCACCGGCAAGACGCGCGCCATCGCAGCCAAATCGCCGGGGTGAATGCCTGAAGCTTTATAGAAATCGGTGAGAGTTAAACACAAGCCGAGGTCCTGAGCAGACTGAGGGAGCCTGCGCACGGTGACGAAAACCTTGGGGAACTTGGGGCAGCACGGGCACGAGGGCCGCGTGCACGTGTGGCGCGGCTTGGTCGATTACGGTTCGAGTTCGGTCACCGGTCGCCGCCCGGCGAAGCCCCCGTCCAGCTCGTGCCAGTGTGTGATCGTTTCTTCGCCGTATTTCCAACACAGCAGCACCTCGCGGCCCTGGTGCATGGCGGGGAAGTCGACAAGTCCGATCCGAGGATCCTTCAATTGGCAGCCGATTGGCTCGAGTTCGCGGATCAAGTCTTTGAACCGCACGGCCTGCTTTTGCAGTTCGACACGGATCGACTCGACTTCTTCGGCGTTTCCGGACTGGGACAAGTTCACACGCCGGTCTTCGAGATCGGACATGTGCTCGAAAGTCGCGATGACGTCAGCAGCAATGCGCCGGACCAGCGGCAGCGTCCGGCGGGCTTCGTCAAGGCTGAAAACACGTTTTTCAGGCTCTTTTCGTAGTAATGCCGGGCTTTGCACTTTGAACCCTCCCATCTTTGTTCAATGTTAGGGCGGGCTGTTCGAGATGTCCACGCCACCTTCCGAATCACGCAATCGTGTCTTGGAACGACCGCAAAACCGCGGCGCGTCCGCCCATGCTCGCATCAGCCGGTTCATATCGGAATGGCCAAGGTACTCCTCGATCGCACTCTTGAAGACCAGGGTGCGGCACTCGGGGCGTGGTCCGTGCCGGTGCAGTGAAGCGATCGCCGCCGCGTGACATTGACGCCCTGCGTTCGTCCCGCCACACTCTCTGCCTCACGGAAGCGCGGACCGATTGAGAGACCCACGAGAAGCAAGACGATGACCAGCGTATCGACGGGCGAAACCACACCGCCGCCGGAGGACGTACCGCCCTCCAAGCGGCTGAGCGGGACGTACTGGCTGTGCAATGTAATCGAGATGTGGGAGCGGCTGGCCTACTACACGCTAAGGCCCGTCGCCCCGATCTACATCATGCAGGCGACCGAGCCGGGCGGTCTGCGGCTCACCGCCGAGCACAAAGGGTGGATCTACGCCTGGTGGGCCATATTCCAGTCGTTCCTCCCGATGGTGACCGGCGGCTACGCCGATCGATACGGTTACAAGAAAACGCTCTTCTTCTCGATCACGCTGAACATCATCGGCTATCTGATGATGGCGTTCCTCCACAGTTACTACGGGTTCTTCGCCGGCATCATCGTACTCGCGACGGGCACCGCGTTTTTCAAACCGAGCCTGCAGGCCACGATCGCACACAACCTGGACAAGTTCACGTCTTCGCTGGGCTGGGGCATATTCTACTGGGTGGTCAACGTGGGCTCATTGATCGGACACTACATCTCTCCGCTTCTGCTTGGTGACCCGCACAGCACCGAGGGCTGGCGACTTCTGTTTCTGGCTTGTGCCGGTTTCACCGCGATGAACTACTTGATGCTGTTCACGATTCCGGACGTGCCCTCCGGTGCGTCGAAGACACAAAACCCTTTGCAGGTCCTCGCTCACACGATCCGCTACGTGGTCGAGCCGAGACTGCTGACCTGGCTGCTGATCATGTCCTGCTTCTGGATGATGATGTACCAGCTCTGGGATCTGCAGCCCAACTTCATCGAGGACTGGATCGACAGCTCGGGCGTCGCGGCTTACATGCCGATCGAGGCCTGGAGCGAATACGGGGACCGCGGCCTGGTGCGCGTGCCACAGCAGGTTCTCATCTCGCTCAATGCGCTGCTGATCGTCCTGTTCATGGTCCCCGTGTCGTGGGCCGTGCGCAAGATGCGGACGCTCTCGAGCATGTTCTTCGGCATGCTCATCGCCACCATCGGCGTACTGGTCGCCGGATTGACCGGCAGCGGCTGGATCCTGCTGCTCGGCATCGTCTGCTTCTCGCTGGGTGAGATGCTCACGGGGCCCAAGAAGAACGAGTACCTCGGGCTCATCGCACCGCCCGGCAAGAAGGGCCTGTACCTCGGGTACGTGAATATCCCAATCGGCGTCGGAGTCGGAATCGGTTCGTATATCGCCGGCGTCGTCTACGACAACTACGGCGAGAAGGCCACGCTCGCCCTCGAGCACCTCGGCAACAACACCCAATTGCTCGCACGCGCGGCCCGATCGGCCGACTGGAGCGACGCGCTTCACCGAATTCCAGAGCTGAGCGACATCGATCGCGAAGACGCTTTCAACCTGGCCCGCGAACGCCTCCCTGACGACGACCCGGCTGAGACGTTGCGCGGTTATTTCAGGTACGACGAAGGGCAAATCGTGAATCTTGGTCTACTATACCTTGCCCAAGAGGCCGACTTCCGCCCTGACGCCGCCCGACGCATCGCCGAGACGCTCCAAGAAGAAAAAGAGGATCTGCAGGCGGTGGATGCTGCCGAGAAGCTTGCCTCGGGTGAACAATCTCTGGTGGAGATCGGCCTGGCACGTTACGTCCACCACTTGCCGGACGCATTGGACGTCAAGCGCGCCGCTGTGCTGGAGATACTGCGCGAAGAGGTGAACGAGAGTGTGCCGTCCGAACAGCGCAGGGACGATTCCCTGATCATCGCCATGCTCTGGGATCGCTTCGGCAACGATTCTGAGGTTCTGAACAACTTGGCGCTGGAATACCTGGCTCAAAGCACTGATCTTGTGGCGCGCGTCGTGGCCGGCATGGAATTCGAGGACCCCGTCGAAGAGCTGCCCAAACGTCTCGGGATCGGGCGCACCAAATCGTTCGCGGCCCTCAGCCGCGCCCGCGGGGCCGATCCGGAGAAGGCCGAGCAGTTTCTCAATCGCCTCGACGTGCCGGGGGACATGCGTCACGCGCGATCGTTCGCCTACCTGGCAAGCCTGCCGCATCAACGCTTTCTGGCGGTTGCACGGAGGAACTGGAGTCACGACAAGTCGTTTCTACGTGAGCTGGTGCTCTCAGATCCGGACGCAACGGCCGTTGCTCGTGAGAAGGTTCGTGGCGATGCACTGATCGATGAGCTCGCAAGGAACCCCGAGTACATTCGCGCGGCGCTCGCCGAAAAGAACTGGACCGATGACCCCGAGCAGGCGGCCCGGCTGCTGCGGCTCAACCCGTTCGAGGCGCGCGCGCTCGCGGCGGCGGAGATGAATAACGCCGCGGTAACGACCACGCAATTGTTGTGGAAGCAATACCATCCGCAGTACAAGGTATGGATCCCGTTCGCCAGCATCGGCGTGATCGCCGCCATCGCGCTTTACATCTTCGGGCGGCTGGCCAAGCGGTGGTCCGACATGAACGCGTAGAGGGCTGTCACGGATTGCTCTTTAATATGCTTCCGGTGCCAAGCCCGGTGTGGCGGTTTGTGTTCCTGTTGATTCAACACTGGCGGGCAAGCCGGCCGTGGCACCCGAGCCGCGTTAGCGCCCGGGTCGATACTCAGACCGTGACGGACGAGTGCGGGAGCGGTACTTCATCCCCCTGCGTTATCAGTCGCCTTTTCGCTCCCGCGTGAGGCGAATCCCGGTGAACTGCCATCGTGCATCCGGTGGGAAGAAGTTGCGGTAGGTGGCGCGGATGTGCGTTCGCGGCGTCGCGCAGGAGCCGCCGCGCAGCACCATCTGGTTGCACATGAATTTGCCGTTGTATTCACCGAGGGCGCCCTCGGGCGGGCGATAGCCGGGGTATCCGACGTAGGGACTGCAGGTCCATTCCCAAACGTCGCCGAACATCTGAGCGATGTCTTGTCCGCCGCCGTCAGGGTCGGCCGGCTGCGGGTGGAAGCGTTTTGCTTCGGCGAAGTTTCCGTCGATGTCCACTAAGCCCGCCGCGTGCTCCCATGCCATCTCGGTCGGCAGCCAGGCATTCGACCATCGGGCGAATGCATCCGCTTCGTAATAGCTCACGTGACATACCGGTTCGGCAAGATCGAGGTCCTTCAAGCCTGAAAGGGTGAACAGGCGCCACCAGCCCTCCTGTTTCATCCAGTAGAGCGGGGCGCGCCAGTCCCGCTCCTGGACGACGGCCCATCCTTCGGACAGCCACAGCTCCGGCCGTTCGTAGCCGCCGTCCTCAATGAACGCGAGATACTCGCCGTTGGTGATCAGGCGGTCGGTGATCTCGAAGCCTTCGATAAACACGCGGTGCCTCGGGCGCTCGTTGTCGTAGCTGTACCCCTCGCCGTCGTTCCCGATCCAGCGCAGCCCCTCCTCGAACGCCTTCCATTTCAGCGGCCGGGGCGACGACGGCTGCGGCTCGCCGGATGGGCGGCCGTATACCGGATACAGCGGATTGCACGAGAACACGTGCTTGAGGTCGGTGAGCATGAGCTCCTGGTGCTGCTGCTCGTGGTTGAGGCCGACCTCGACGATTTCCGCCATTTCCGGGTCGGCCGGCGGATCGAAGGCACTCAGCACGTCGCTCATGTGCTTGTCCACATGCGCTCGGTATTCAAAGATCTCCTCGACGGTCGGTCGCGACAACACACCCCGTTGGGGGCGGGGAAACTGGTCGCCCACCATGTTGTAGTAGGAATTGAACAGGTAGGAGAACTCGGGGTGAAATCCACGGTAACTTGGCCGCGCTCTGGCAAGCACGAACGTCTCGAAGAACCAAGTTGTATGGGCGAGGTGCCATCGCGTGGGGCTGACGTCATCCATCGACTGAACGACGTAATCTTCGGTGGCAAGCGGCTCACAAAGCTGCTCGGAGAAGGATCGGACCTGGTCGTACGCCTGTGCCAGTGATCCGGAAGTTTGATGGTCGATTCGGGCGGGCCTTGCGGGTGCTTCGCTCATGGCGCTGCCTCCTCTCGGGGGGATCGTCGAATCTACAAGTGAATTGTAGGAAGCCGATTCGCACTGTCATCCTGCCGATGCGGCGGGGAACGGCCGCTTTTCGCCTGTCTCTCGCATGGTCGGGTCCCCGCCTGCATAGAATCCGGTTAAGGCGGGAACTCCGCCGGCGACGCGCCCAGATCGACAATGCTGCACGCCAGTCTCGGTTCGAGTCCGAGCCGGCGCGCCTCGGCCACCAGCTCCTCGCTCTCCGCTCCCGGGTTAATAAACATCTCATTCGGTTGCAGCTTGGCGACCGACGGCAGGACGGCAATCCCGACCGCAGGCGGGAGATAGAGCGAGACACGCCTGATGGGAACAGGGATGTCTTCCAACGACCTGTAGGCCTTCAGCCCTTCAACGGTTCCGCCCTTGGCATTGACGGGGTAAACATCCCAGCCGGCGCGGAGGTACGCTCTGACCGATTTGTTTCCGTATTTGTTCCGGTCCTGGGATGCGCCGAGCACCGCGACCGTCTTGCCATTCAGCGGGGAATTCAAGCCGGGTGTCATCGCGCGCGTTCCTCCGTATATCGAAGCATGATATCTCGTGCCCGTTTTTCGATCGCGGAGAAATCCTTCGCGTCGAGCCAGTCGGGTTCGAACAGCGACCTGACAAAGCCGACGCCTGCAGCGCCGGCCTCGAGAATTTCAATGAAGTTGTCGAGAAAGACGCCCGCCGTGGGAAAGATGCGCAGCTCCGGCAGAGGACCGAGAACGGAATGCACAAAGTCCACAACGTCGGCTGGAGCCGGGAACAGTTTCACGAAGTCGGCGCCCGCACGATGGGCCGTCAGCATTTCGGTTGGTGTAAACGTGCCGGGAATACTGGCCACGTCGAGCGCCCGCGCTTCGGCGATCACCGACGGGTCGCACACCGGTGACACAAGGAACTGTGCCCCGGCCTTGACCGCATCCTGCGCCTGTTCGCGCGTCAAAACGGTTCCCGCCCCGACGAGCAGTTCGCGGTTTTCACGGAACGCGGTGATCAGATTCAGGGCTCCCGGGGTGGTCAGGGTGAACTCGACCATCCGGATGCCGCCCGCCACGGCCGCCTTCATCGCATCCCTTGCCAGCTTCTCATCGTGCGTGCGTATGATTGCGCTCACCCGCCGCGTACGGATCTCGTCCACAACGCCTTCTCGGTTACTCATACTCTGCACCATCTCCTTTGGATGAACGGAGCGTGAAACCGCTCCGTGGATGCCACCGGCCCGGGTGCGCTCGCGGTTTCATCACCGCCAGTGGCGCATTATAGTGGCGATCCTCGACTCAGGCACGTTTGCCGACGGAGATACAACGAATGATCCCATCGCACGTCACGCTGCTGTTTTGCTGGCTTCTGGGTGCATCCGCGGAGACCGGCGGGCTGCTCACCGTAGCCGAAAAGACGGAGTATCGTGCGACGGCCCGCTACGCCGAGGTGAACGAATTCATCAAGCAATTGTCGCAGCGCTCGCCCGTCGTGCGTGTGGCGAACATGGGGGGGTCGTTCGAAGGGCGTGACATTCCGCTGATTGTTCTGGCCGATCCCCCGCTCTCCACTCCAGAGGAGGCGGCCGGCGGCGGCAAGATAGTGGCCTTCGCGTTTGCCTCGATCCACGCCGGCGAAATCTGCGGCAAGGAGGCCCTCCTCATGCTGGCCCGCGAGATTGCCACGACACCCGAACATCCGTTGCTGCGGGACCTCGCGATCGTTTTTGCCCCCATCTTCAATCCCGACGGCAACGAACGTGTCTCGAAGGACAACCGGCCGAATCAGAAAGGTCCTGCGGAGGGGATGGGGCAGCGGCGCAACGCGCAGAACCTCGATCTGAACCGCGACTACATCAAGCTCGAGTCTCCGGAGGTGCGCGCGTTGGTCCGATTCCTGAACGAGTGGGACCCGGCGCTGATCATCGATACGCACACGACGAACGGCTCCCACCATCAATACACGCTCACGTACGCCGGCCCGCGCATCCCAGCGGGGGATCGACACATCATCGAGTTCGTCCGGGACGAGATGCTTCCGGACGTCAGCCGCGTGATTGAACGCGAAACGGGCTACAAGACTTTCTATTACGGCAACTTCAACCGCGAGCGCACGGCGTGGGTGACCTACCCGCCGCTGCCGCGCTACGGAACACCTTACCGCGGCCTGCGCAATCGCATTGCCATCCTCTCCGAGGCGCATGCCTATGCCGAGTTCCGCGACCGCGTTCTGGTTACCAAGGCCTTTGTCGAGCAATGCCTGCGTTACCTAGCCGGCCATAAGAACAAGGTTCGCCGTCTGCTCGCCGACGCCGACAGGCGCACGATCGAGGCAGGGAACCGTCCGCAGAAGGACGACTGCGTCGGCATCCGTTACGACCTAAAACCGTTTCCTGAGAAGGTTGACATTCCGGGATTTGTCGAACGCGACGTGGACGGCCGTCGCGTCCCGACCGACGAGCCCAAGATCTATGAGGTTGATCGCGTCGCCGACTCGCAATCGACCCAGTCGGTCCGCCGGCCGTACGCGTACCTGCTCCCCGGGTCGCTGACTCACGTCGTGGAAAACCTCCGGCGGCACGGTATCAAGGTGGCGCGATTGACCGACGCTGTGGAGCTGCCGGTCGAGGTGTATACGATCAGTAGCATCAAGCGGGCCGAACGCGAGTTTCAGGGCCATCGCACCGTCAGGGTCGAAGTCAGCTCGCGTGTCGATCGCAGACGTTTCGAGGCGGGGACCGTCGTTGTCCGCACCGGGCAAAAGCTCGGCGCCCTGGTCATCTACCTTCTGGAACCGGAATCCCAGGACGGGCTATGCACCTGGAACTTCTTCGATGACGTGCTCGAAGAGAACGCGGACTTCCCCGTGATGCGCCTGCTCGAAGTAACCGAGATGCCGTGTGAGGAAGTGCCGGCCAGGTTCCGGGACTGACGCGGCACCTGAAGCTGCCCGTACGTGCCCCGGCCGCATTACGCCTCGGGCACATCGACCATTTCCCCGCACTTGGGGCAATCTTCGACCCGACCGCGCAATTCGTAGGGAAAGCACACCGTTCGGCCGCACTCTTCGCAGACTACTTCGATTTGCCTTCCCGACGGCGTTTGGCGCCGCTCGCGGAGGATTTCGTCGAGATGGCTCTGCAGGAGGGTTTGCGCCCGCTCGACGTCGGCGCGATCGGTCACACATACCTCTATGCCTCGGGGACTGATGATCTGCGGAAAGTGAAGCGTACCGGCCGCGAAGCGATCCTTCACGAAGGCACGGATTCCGTGCCGCTCCAGCCAGGCGGCGATGATGTCGGCCTGCCCGATGTTGGCGGCATGGTAGACAGTTACGAAGTCTCGACGCATTGGCGCGCTTGCCTCCATGTCCCGGGCAACTGGTGAATGCGGGTCACGGCATGAGAACTGGGCTGCCAGGACTCGAACCTGGAACTTCCTGATCCAGAGTCAGGCGTTCTACCAATTGAACTACAGCCCAAGTGCGGGACCCATTCAAATCCGTGCCCGGTGCGATGTCAACCCCGTGGCCGGCCCACCAACCTCGGATCGTGGGCGTCGCTGTGGGAGGATCGTTCGTGAGCGTGTTCCGATTGTGCCGGAATCGCTTTTTCTCTGCGGCTCGGCAGGAGCCTCGCCCTCCCGCGAAGCACCGGTCGCTTGCGATCCGCCGCTTCTGCCACTCGCAGGCCGCGCCTGCATGCCGGAATCGACGGGTCAACGCGTCCGGCGTGCGCCGAGATCCAGTTCGCAAGCCGCGCCGGCCGCGAAGTTGTCATGAAGTATTGCAAGAGTCGCCTGCCGGCACGGTCGGACTTGCCACCGTCTGATAAGAACACAAAGCCGCGAGCGGCGAGCATGACATGTTGAGGTCGTTAGGATGTTCGAATCTACGAGCCCGATGGGCGACAAGGTCGGCAGGAAGGCGAGCGGCTGCTTGAACCCGAACGGCGGCCACGGGTAGAATGGTGCATCAGGTTGGTTAAAGTGTCGCAGTTTGAACTGACCAGAGAGCTGAAACTGAAGCCATTCGCCGTCAAGGGAGCAGCGTGCATGAACCGCAAGGTGGCCGGGTATATGACTCGGAAAGTCGTCTCCGTCCCGCCCAAGACCGGGGTACGCGAGGCATTCTTCGAAATGAAGAAGCACAACATTCGGCACCTGCCGGTGGTCGACGAGGAAAACAAGCTTATCGGAATCGTGAGCGACCGGGAGCTGCGCCGGCCCGACTGGGTGGATGAATCTCACGACATCGCCCACGTCTATCGTCTCGACGACGAGATCACCGTGGGCGACCTGATGATCCGCAACGTGCACGTGATTCACACGTACGATTCGCTGCGCAAGGCGCTCAAACTGCTGCTCCAGAACCACATCGGGGCCGCGCCCGTGCTGGACAAGACCGAGGCACTGGTGGGAATGTTGTCGGCCGTGGACTTGCTGCGGGCCCTGGATCAGGTCCTGGAGGAGAAGGACAAGGCGGACGGCCGCGGGAAAAAGTAGAACATCTCGACACACAGTTAAAGGCGGCAAAGCACTGGCGGACAAGCCGCCAGTGGCACCCATCGATGGTTTCGGGGCAGGCTCCAAGAGTAACTATCGCCGTCCTGCAATCCGGTTTCAGCGAAGCAAGCTCCGGTGACTCGACTTCGAGCGGTTGGGACACAGCCAAGACAAAGAGAAACCGGCCGCCCGAAGGGTCGGACAGCCGGTTTCCCGGAAACGCGGAATTGCAAAGCGGTCATTAACGAACACTGACCGACGCGTTGGTGATCGATCGGGTGCGGAGGATCGAGCCAACCGAGTCGAGCAGGATTGTGTCACCCGCTTCTCGCACCGCGATCTTGAAGCTGCCGTGGGCGTCCTCCGATGCCCGGAAGACGAACGTGGCCAGGTAGCCCGCATCACGCGGCGTCACGCCGCCGCGGGCCATCGCCGCAACCACACGCGCGCCGCTCAGGTCGCCGACGTCGAACACCTCACGATCGGCAAAGACGTAGTCCCGTCGGCCGCGATCGACCGTGATGGACTCGAGTTCCAGCCTGCCGCGGCGGCGGCCGACGGCGTCCAGTGCCACCTCGTACCCACGAAGGTCCGCCGCATCGCTTACCAGGACCTCGACGGCGATCGTCTCGCCCGGCGAGATCGATCGCGCAGACGGCTCGAGTTCGATCGCAGGCCTGGCAACGGCGTCGCGGCGCCGATTGGACAGTTCGCGTTCACGCGTCGCGGGCGCCGCGGCCGCAGCGCTGCAGCACGGATCTTCGCCGCCGATCGCGTCCAGGACCGAGAAGATATCGAACAGGTTGAGCGTGCCGTTGGGTTCGCACGGTTCAATATCAGCGTTTACCGCGTTGCACTCCGAATCAACCGGCTCACCGCCGACCAGATCCAGTATGCAGAAAATGTCGAACAGGTTGAGCGTGCCGTTGCCGTCGATGTCGCCGTAAGGCCTTGGCGTGTTGGAACATGTCCCGGCCTCGCAACCATCATACGTGCAAGCGTTCGCGTCGTTGCAATCGGGAGCGTCCGTACAGCTCGCTCCGCCACCGCCGGCGGCCTGCCAGAAGCCACCGCGGATGCTGAAGGTATCGCCGCTCAGGTCACCGGCGTCGCCCTGGCCGACGGTGCCGTGGACGTCGTACGTCGCGCTGCTGCTCTTGCCGCCGCCACTGTCCACGGTGGACCAGGAGAGATCGTACGGCCCGCCGGACTGAGCACGCGCCGGCGACGTCGCGACGGCCACCGTACCCATGGTCAACAGGACGGCGGTAAGGGCTCGCGCCGTAGATGTCCGCGTTTGTCTGTATTCTCGGAATTGCCTTATGGTGTTCATTGCAGTCCTCCTTTCAGCAAGGTCCACGGATTACTGCAACGTGACCAGGATGCGGATCGTGCCGGTCCCGCTATCGAGTGACCCCAGCGCCTTGCCCAGGATGGTGCCCGGCTTGGGGGCGTCGTCGCGCATCGCGTGGCCCGGCGTGGACGAAGTGACCAGCAGGTCGCCCGGGCGAATCGCGCCGTTTTCGGCTGAGACGTTGCAGTCCACGATGCCCATGGTGGCCATCGGGACCTCGCCGATCATTCGCGCCATTTCGATGACGGAAAGCTCGGTATCCGGATCAGCGTTGGCGCGGTCTCTGCCGTAAGCGGCCAGTGATGGATCGGCGGCCGATGCGGCGCGGCGGAGCTCGTCGTAGCCACGGTTCGAGGCAAGGAAGCCGGCGGATTCGGTGCAAATACCGGCGACAAGTGTCGAACGGGCGCCGGACGATTTAACCGTTGATTCAGGATTCTCGACGTCGATGACCATGACGTCGCCGGGATCAACGGAATCGGGTCCGGAGCCAACGTGCATCATCGCCGAGAAGATGATGCAATTATCGCCAACGCAGGTGTGGCCGTTGGCGGTGGCTCGGCCGTCTCCTTCCACCATGAAGACCGTATTGCCGCCGCCGCGTTCGCAGTTGATAAACTGCATGGAGTCGCTGGAACTGCCGCCGACCTGCAACTCCAAAACTTGGTCGCCTGAGCTCAAATTCGCGGACGTGCTGAACCGGACCATTTCCGGACCGGGTGAGCCGTCCTGCACCTGCAGGCGGCGGGTCCCGGGGTCGCCGCCCCCGATCGCGACGTTGCCGTCGTGCGCGATGGTCATCACGCGTGTTGCGACTGTGCTTCCGTTCGGCGTTGTGCGGAACTCCAGGTCAGTGCCGTGTGCACCAACAGCCCAGTTCTCTGTAGCATTCGATATGATCGCGGCCGATACGCTGTCGAGCGCGTCGCCGTCGTGCCCGCCGAAGGTGAGCTGGCCCAGCTCATCGTCGACCAGCAGTTCAGATTCAAAACCTACGGTGCCGCGCGCATGACGTAGTCTAACAACGGGTCCAGCCGGGTTGTCTCTGTAGGAGTCCACAAAGATCTGAGTACCGCCGCCATCGTCCAAGACATGGAGGTCTCCGGCGGGGGCGCTCGTTCCGATGCCGACTTTGCGGCTGGAGTCGATGCGCATGGCTTCGCCCGAAGGCCCGCCGATGTTCACGGCGAACTCAGGCGCCTCAAGCTTGAGGGTGTGTCCGTCGTCATCGTCGTCAAAGATCCATGTGCACGGACCTCCAGTGTTGCAGATGGCCATTCCTGCATCCGCCGTGTCATCGCCATGCACGTACACGAAGGGCCCCAGGACGCCCGACGACCGCGCCGTAAACGCGGCTACGGTGCCGACGCTGAGGTCGCCGTTTACCACAGCGTCGCCAGCGACGTCGAGATCACTGGCCACATCCAACGGACCGCTGACCGCCATCGGCGCAGTGCCGGTATTGACGGCCAGTCCGGCGGCCTCGTCGATGGGCTCGATGCTCTGGGTCGCAGCATTGAAGCGGATGCCCTTGGTGGCCGCGGTTTCACGAGCCCCGGCGGCGGCGGTTACGTCGTACAGATCGAGGTTGCCGGTGACCTGCAGCTCACCGCCCGCAGGGTCCGGGGCGGCAGAGCCGACGGCGACCTTCCCGGTGGCCTCATCGATGCTCATCCTGGGCACCAGCGCGCCCATACCACTGTCAAAGGTCTTGAACACCAGGTCGCCGGATTCGACGTTGACGCTGGTTTCGGTGGCCTCCTGCTTCGTGAAAAGGCCCGGCAGGGCGAGCGCGTGGGCGGCGGCGGTCAGTTCCAGCCGCGGGGAGAGGACCTCACCGTTGACAGTGATTTCGATGAATCGGGCGTCGCCGGGGAACTTCCCGGCGCCGAAGTCGATGGGCGCGGTGAAACGACCGTTTTCGACGTTGAGCATCATCGACCCGCTGTCGGCAAGCTCGGTGCCGCCGGAGTCGGCGTCGTAGAGCTTGAACTGGAAGGTGTGCATGCCAGAAGCTGCCGCGCCGCTGTCCTGGAGTTCGCCCTGATAAGTGATGGTGGTCGAGAGAGCGACGGCGTGGGCGTGAGGAACGGCCCAGCAGCTGATGCCCAACATCATCCACGTACTGAGTACACCGGTTTTAACTGCCTTGGTCTGCATGTTTGTCCTCCGAAAGTGGTTTACAGTTTCCTACCTATTCCTGTGAAGGCCTTGATACGTGCGCACCGTATTCGCTGAGTGGTTGGCGAGGTCGGGCCTGGCGAACATCCAGTTCAGTGGGCGACTTGCTTCCCGACCGCCGCCCAATATCACTGCCCAGGCGCAAGAACACCAAGATCCCATCCTCGCATCTCCGATTCGGGTGATTGCCGGCGTGGTGTGCCGGTTCGACGCTGCGTGCCCTGCCCGATGCCTGGCCCGCAAGAGAATGTTCCGACCGCCCAGGATATGGAGCGTGATCGGGAGGCGGCGCGCCCTCGGGAATTCAGCGGAGATTCACGATTTTCGGGAGGGTCCCTGTCTCGCCGGGGCAGTTGTGTCGCTTTAGGTTCCCGGATACAATGACTTACGTCGTTCTTGGGCCGCCCTTCTCTCGTCTGGGCTGATGTACACATGTTGAGCCGTAGCCGGTATCGCGAATTGTTGGCGCGCGCCGTCGCCGGGGACGAGGCGGCGCTGAAGACACTGCTGACCATGTCCCGGCCGCGGGTGCGGGAGTACGTGTCGCGCAGGCTGCCTGCATGCCTCCGGCCCCACTACGCTCCGGATGACATCGTGCAGGACACGCACGTCGAGGTTTTTCGACGGATCGGTTCCTTTGATGCGCGCGGGGATGACGGATTCGACCGCTGGTTGTGTACCATCGCCGTCAATCGCATTCGCGACGCGTTGAGGCGCCATCGGGCCGCCAAGCGCGGTGGAGACGGCGAGGATGCGAGGCGCAAGAGAATCGAGGACTCCTCGATCGCATTGCTCGATATCCTTGCCGATCCGGGCCGGACGCCCAGCCGGTCGGTCGCTCGCAACGAGGCCGCGGACGCGGTTCAATCCGCCATCGCCGCACTGCCCGAGCAATACCGCCAAGCGGTTCAACTCGTGCACATTGAGGAAAAAGCGGTGCGCGAAGTCGCCCTGAGGATGGGGCGAACCGAGCGAGCAGTGCATGCACTTCTCCGGCGCGGATTGGAACGCATGCGTAAACACCTCAAGAGTGGGAGCAGGTTCCTCAGCGCCGGCTAAGCAGTGATTTTCGAGGGCGCGCTACGCCTGATATGCGTTAGAGACACTATAGGTGCGTGCGCGAACCGAGTTTCCCATGACCGAGAATGATCAAGAGCTGCCGGCCCGGCCGGGTCGCTCCAGCAGAGAGGCGGACATCGACGATCAGATCGCGGAGGTCATCGAGGATGTGATCGGCCGGCGATCCCGAGGCGAGGCCCTGCCGGATGAGCAGATCGTCCAGCAGCATCCGCACCTGCTGCCGGACTTGAAGCACCGCTTGCGCGACCTGCACTGGGTCCGCGGCGCCGAACGAGTCGTTGGCCGGGCTGAACGCGCGGGAACTGTGGACCAAGCCGACGGCGCCAATCCGAAGGACGCATCGTGGAGTCACCTCCCGGCCGGGGCCATCCCCGGATTGGAGATCAGGGAGGGAATTCACCGCGGGGGACAGGGTGTCGTCTATCGGGCCGTCCAGTTGAGCACGGGGAGGGAAGTGGCCGTCAAAGTCACTCGCGACGGGCCGCTTCTCGGTCCGCGGGACAAGGCTCGGTTCGAGCGTGAAGTCCGCCTTTTGGCGCAGCTCAAGCACCCGAACATCGTCACGATCTATGACAGCGGCGTGGCCGCCGGTACGGACTACTTCGTGATGGATTACATCGTCGGGCAGCCGCTCGATGTGCACCTGGAACGCGCCCGGATATCGCTTCGTGAAAAGGTGGCCCTTTTCGCCAAAATCAGTGAGGCTGTTGCGGCCGCTCATCTGCGCGGCGTCATTCACCGCGACCTCAAGCCTGCGAACATCATGATTGACCGTCAGGGCGAGCCGCACATTCTCGACTTCGGATTGGCGAGGTTTGCGTCCGAGGAGATCGAGGGCGAGTCATACTGGCAGGCCATGACGGAAACGGGCCACTTCGTCGGCTCGGTGCCGTGGGCGAGTCCCGAACAGGTCGGCGGCGCTCGGGAGCGCATCGACCTGCGTACGGACGTTTATTCACTAGGCGTTGTCTTCTATCAGACGCTGACGGGCCGATTCCCTTACGTCGTTCAGGGGGCCATGCGCGACGTGTTCGACAACATTCTCGATGCCGCTCCGGAAAAACCAAGGGCGCTGAACCGCCGCATCGACGGCGAGCTCGAGACGATCGTGCTCAAATGCCTGGCCAAAGAGCCTGAGCGGCGGTATCAGAGCGCGATCGAGCTGGCGCGTGACATCCGTCACTACCAAGCCCGCGAGCCGATCGACGCGAGGCGCGACAGCACGCTGTACCTGCTTCGCAAGCAAGTGGGCCGACATCGTGTGGCGTTCGCACTTTCGTCGGCGTTGCTGGTCGTCCTGGTGTGCACGGCCGTCGGCATGACGTTAATGTATGCGCAGGCGAGCTTTCAACAGAAGGAAGCCGAACGGGAAGCCGAGACCGTTCGTGCCATCAGTGAGTTCCTGGTTGAGGACATGTTGGCCGCGACGGATCCGCTTGTGTCCGAACGCCCCGATCTTTCCGTTCGGGAAGCGTTGGACAATGCAGCAAGTCGGATAGAGGTGGTCTTCCAAACTCAGCCGGATATCGAGGCGGGGCTCCGCTCGGCCATCGGGCGAGCCTATTTGAGCATCAGTTTGTCCGAGCAGGCCGAGCGCCATTTGCGCCGCGCGGAGCTACTGTACGAAACGCAACTTGGTGAAGAGCGCCCGGAAACGCTGCGCGTTCGGACACTGCTCGTCGAGGCGTTAACCCACCAGGGCAAGTTGGAGAACGCTGTCGCGCTGGGCGAGCGAACGCTGCGTTCGTGCCGGCAAGAGCTCGGGCCGGATCATCAGGAAACACTCAGGGCGTCGTTTCGATTAGCCGTCGCCCTGAATCGCAACGGACGGTTCGCCGACGCGGAGGCGCTGCATGCTGACACACTCCGCCGTCGGCAACGCGTTCTGGGGAATGTTCACCGGGACACGGTTGAGTCGGTCGTCGAGTGGGGCAGGGCTCGGGCTCCAGGTCGCAACTTCGAGCGAAACGCAGAAGTTGAGGAACAACTGGAAAGTACGCTGTCCGCTTGTGAGTCTCAATACGGGCACGATCATCCGTTTTCGATCAGGTTGCAAGAGGCGCTCGGGCGTATTCTCCATATCAAGCGCCGGGTCGCAAAGGCGGAAGAGCTGTTGACCGGCGCGCTGGCGGCATCAAAAACTGTCTTTGGTGAGGACCACGAAACAACGATCAGGATCGCCATCACGTTATCGATGATCTGGGCGAACGACGGCCGCCTGGATTCGACGGAATCGGTGATGCGTGAGCTCTTGCCGAAGGCATCCACGGCTTTTGAGGAGGGCAACGTGGTCGTCATGGAGCTTCGAGATCGGTTGGCCCACTCGGTGATGGGGCAGGGCAGGTACTCTGAAGCCTTACAACTATACTCCCAATCGCTTGCGATTGAGCAGCGTGTGCATGGAGAAGGACACATTGCGACGACGTCGGAGTGGGCAGGCGTCTCGTACTGTCATGTGTTATTGGGCCATTGGGCCAGGGCGGAGAGCGGTCTGCGCCTTTTCCTTGAGACTTTTGGAGACCACTATCCTCCGCACAACGCGATGGTGCTTTGGTCGATGCGACAATTGAATCGATCACTGGCGGCACAGGGCAGCGCGGAGGAGGCGCGGGCGATTGGACTGGAGCTATTGGAGAATCGGCGAGCGATGGCCGCACATGCTGATACCGACGCCTATCAACTGAACGCGTACGCGTGGATTCTGTTGACGGTGATGCCGCCCGATCTGCGTGATGTGCAGGAGGCGCTTCGGGTCGCTCGCAAGGCGTATGGACTATGCACGGATGATTACCATTACAATCGATACACGCTGGCCCTGGCGCTTGAGGTTAATGGTGATGTCGAGTCTGCTGTCGAAATGCTCCGCCGGGCTTTAAGCAACACGCCCATCGAAGTTTCCGTTGACCGTATGAACTACGAGGCCGCCCTGGTTCGCTGCCTCGAAAGCCTGGCAAAGGCCGATGAGGCGGAAGAAGTGTACCGCGACACGCTGATGCGGCGGCGGGCTTATTTCGAGGCGGGGCACGCCGATATCGCCGAATCCCTCGTGCGGCTTGGACAGACGCTTCTGCGACACGGCAAACCCGAGCAAGCGGTGCCACCGCTACGAGAGGCTGCAGAAATTCTCGCTGAAGCGCAGAACGCGGTCGACGGGTTGGCCGCAGAGGCCGAAGAGACCCTCGCCGCCGCAGAGATTTCGGGCGATGCGCTCACGATTGAAAGATAGTCTCGCACGTGGCGGGTAATTAGACACCTGTACGCTTATCCCGAAAATCATGGATAAACGTACGTAGCTTGCAGGCCCAGGGGGATGCCGATCTTCCAGTAGAGGATCAGGAAGGCCGACCACGTGATCAGGAACGTCACCGAGAAGGGCAGCATCAGGGCAGCGACGGTGCCGATCCCAGTCTGCTTGACGTAGCGCTGGCAGAACACGACGACGAGCGGGAAATAGGGCATTAGCGGCGTGATGATGTTCGTGGTGGAGTCGCCTACTCGGTAAGCGGCTTGAGTGAGCTCCGGCGAGATGTTCAGTTGCATCAGCATCGGCACGAAGATGGGGCTGAGCAGGGCCCACTTGGCCGAGGCCGAGCCAACCATCAGATTTACGAAGGCCGACAACAGGATGATGCCCACGATCGTGACCTCCTTTGCAGCCCCCATGTTCTTGAGAAAGTTGGCTCCCTTGATCGCGATCAGCACGCCGACGTTGGACTTGTTGAACGCATCGATGAACAGGGCCGCGAAGAAGGCCATCACCAGATAATAGCCCATCGTGCTCATGGCCTTGCTCATGCCCTTGATGATGTCGCGGTGGCTTTCGACGGTGCCGGCCACGTAGCCGTGGACGACGCCGGGAATCACGAACAGCAGGAAGATCAACGGCACGATCATCTGCATCAGCGGTGCCTGGAACGCAGTGACCTCACCCTCGTACCGCAGGGGCGAGTCCTCCGGCAGGGTCAGCAGGACGAGGAGGATCAGGCCGAGCACGACGCTGGCCAGGCCGGCCCACATGCCGCGGCGTTCGCGCGGCGTGAGTTCTTCCATCTTGGGCATTTCGTCGGGGTCGCCGTCCACTTCTGTGTCCCGCAGGCGCGGCTCGATCAGCCGATCGGTAATGAACCAGCCGAGCCCGACGATCAGGATGCTCGAAATCCCGGTGAAATAGAGGTTGCACAGCGGGTTCACGTCGCGGGAGGGGTCGACGATATCAACGCCGACCTTGGTCAATCCCTGCAGCAGCGGGTCGATGCCGGAGGGGATGAAGTTAGCCGAGAATCCGCCCGAGACGCCTGCGAACGCGGCGGCGATGCCGGCCAGCGGGTGCCGGCCGGCCGCGTAAAAGATCACGCCGCCCAGGGGGATCACCAGAACGTATCCGGCGTCGGCGGCCGTGTGGCTGACGATGGCCACCAAAATGAGCATGGGGGTGAGCAGTTTCCGCGGCGTGAAGCTTAGCATGAACTTCAGCACGGCGTTGATGAAACCGGTGTGCTCGGCCACGCCGACTCCGAGCAGGGCGACCAGCACGACGCCGAGCGGGTGAAAGCTCGTGAAGGTATCGACCATGTTGGCCATGAACGCGGCCAGTTCGCTGCCGGCGAGCTGATTGACCACGCGTATCGGCTCATCGGTTTCGGATCTGGGATCGATTTCGGTGAACTCGAGTGGTGCGAGGAAAAACGAAACGACCCAGGTGATCAGGAGCAGCAGGAGAAACAGGACGGCCGGGTCGGGGAGCTTGTTACCGGCGTATTCGATGAAGCCGAGGACACGGCTGACGACACCTTTGGGTTTTGGGGGGGACGCATCGGACACTTAACACCTCCGTAAGCAGTTGGGCGGAAGTGTAGCGACAGAGGCGGCCCGGTTCCAGCGACGGGCTCAATGGTTCAAGGGTGTTGGTGGTCGGCGGGGTCGTGGCTGGCCTCCGGCCGAAACGCAAAGGCGTCCAGGGCACCGATCTTACCCTGGACGCCCGGATGAATGGTCGGCGTCACGTACTCAATCCGCCGGTCCCAGCCGGCTCATGCGCTCTCCTATCGCACGAGTTGCAGGTTGCCGACCAGGCCACCGGAGCCGGGCGCGTTTCCGTGCGTGGCGATCTCGGGGCTGGCGTAGGTGGCCGGTTGAACGACGATCATCCGATTGTCCGGGTTTCCGTTCAGTTCCACATCGAGGACACGGCCGAAACGCAGTCCGGTGATCGTGTACGTCGTGTTCGAGCCGTTGCCGGCGAGCGAGGAGAAAAGGAAGAATCCGATGATGTCCCCGATTCGTTCCTCGACTTCGTTCTCGAGCGATGTTCTCATTCCCGGATTCCCGGTAATCTCGTAAGTCACGGGCGACCCATCGTCTTCGTAGAACGTCAGCTCGCTCGATCCCGTTTCCAGTTCGAGATCCTCGGGCGTGATGCCGTTGAGAATCTGGTCCGCCACTTCCGTGGTGCCATGATTGCCTGATCCAACGTTGAGCAGGCCGAAGTTACCCGCACCCACGCCGTCGCCATCCCCGGACTGCTTATACGGGTAGATGCTGATTTCACTCAACCCGTCGCCGTTGTACTCGATCTCACCGAGATCGTCGTCGTAGCCGTAATTGTCGGGCCCGTTGACGACCAGATGTTCGAAGATGTCCTCCTGGATGACAAACGGCGTCAGTGGCGTGCGGTCGCCTTGCGGGACGAACGCCGCGAAGCGGTCGTCGTAGGCGGCGATCGCCGAGGCCGCAATGTTCGCGGTGTCGTTTCCAAATACGTGGGCGAACAGGAGGTCCAGCGGGCCGTTGTCGGTTCCCTCGCTACGGCGCACCGTCACCCGGGCAGCGTTGTATTGCGAGACGGGAACTCCGGTTTGCAGCGGCGCGGTCGGGTTGTTGAAATCGAACCAGCCGGGGACGATG
The DNA here is from genome assembly GCA_964574815.1 of uncultured Phycisphaeraceae bacterium. Lineage (GTDB taxonomy): Bacteria > Planctomycetota > Phycisphaerae > UBA1845 > UBA1845 > CAZNPL01. The sequence goes on along the minus strand of CAZNPL010000008.1, from coordinate 59,740 downwards.
TCGGCGCCTTCGAGCGAAAGGCGCACGCCGCCGTAGGCGTAATTCTCGTTGGCGATACCGGAGGCGGCGGTGGCCACCTCGCTGTACGTCGTGGTGGCCGGATCGCCGTCGTAGTTGCCCATGCGAATGATCTGTCCGGTGTCACTGATGAAGTGCATGGTACCGGCAAGTGCGGCAGCGTCGGCGGCCACCTGGAGGTCCGCCCGTGTGTTGTACATCATGCCGACGTCGACGGTTAACGCAGCGAAACCGAATAAGACAGTCAAAGCGACAGCAACTTGAACTATGACGGCGGCTCGGGGCCGCCTGCTTGCATTAGTCCCTTTGGTATACACGACTTTACCCTCCATTGCAGATGTTCGCGGTACCGCAAGTCAGAACCGCGCGCGGCGCGCCGGCGAACGTTAACGAAATAGCATCAACACCCCGACGAGTCCGCCCGAACTGGGAGCGTCCTCGTCGATGATGATATCGGTTCCCGAGTACGTCACCGGCTGAATCGCGATGTGCCGCGTGTCCGGGTTTCCGGTGAGCACCACGCCCACAACCCGCCCCCAGCGCATACCGGTAATCCGGTACACGGCGTTGGACCCGTTATCGTCCAGAATGTCGTAAAGGAAAAAGCCGATGACATCGCCGACCTTGGCCTCGACGTCCGGTTCGACACCAGTCTTGATCCCCGGGTTGCCGGTGATGTCGTACGTGACTGGGCTGCTGTAGTCGTCGTAGAACGTCACCTCGCTGGTCCCGACCTCGGCCTCCAGGTCCTCGGAGCTGATGCCATTGAGAATCTGATCCGAGACGCCCGTCAGGCCCTGGTTGGGAACGCCCACGTTGAGCAGTCCGAAGTTGCCCGCCCCCACGCCGTCACCGTCGCTCGACTCCTTGTAGGGATAGAGCTGCACCTCCGGGATCCCGTCGCCGAAGTTGTTGATCTGGTCCAGGTCCGGGTCGTAGCCGTAGTCGTCGGGGCCGTTCACGGTCAGCCACTCGAAAACGTCATCGTGGATGACAAAGGGTGTGAGCGACGTATCGGGACCGTTCGGCGTAAAGCCCGCGAAGCGATCGTCGAACCCGGCGATCGCCCCCGCCGTGATGTTGGCCTCCCCGTTTCCGAAGATGTTGGCGAACATCAGGCTGAGCGACCCGTTCTGGCTCCCGGCCGTACGTCGCTCGAGGACCTGGACCGCGTTGAACTGACTCGGTGGCACGCCGGTGTTCAACGGGGCGTTTGGGTTGTCAAAATCGAACCAGCCCGGGACGACATCGGCAGCCTCGAGATTGATGGTGACCTGTCCGAACGCGGTGTGTTCGGATGAAATCGGCTGCGCCCGGGATCGGACTTCACTGGTTGCCAAGGCCAGGGGGTTCTCGTAGGCGCCCCGGCGGATCCCCATGGCCGTATCGGTTGTGTAGAACGCAGCACCGGCCAGAGCGGCCGCATCGGCCGCGTGTTGAAGGTCGGATCGCGTGTTGTACATGACCCCCACGTCGATCGTCAGGGCAGCGAACCCGATGACCATGGCCAGCGCAACCACGACCTGGACGATGACGGCGCCACGCCGGCACGTCCTTCCAACCGACCGTTGCGAAATAGACGGACGGTACACACACTCTCTCCGGATTTGGCGATTCATGGCATTTCCCTCCTAACCCGCATTATGAAAAGTACGATTCGGGAGGTGCAGCAGCAAAGAGACCTCGGCCCGATAAGGAATTGGTCTGCCTTTCAAGCAGTTCGTCTGCAACGACGCCGGTGGCTGCGGGCCGGTGCTATCTCGATTTCGTCAGAGACGTGGCTAGCTTTCGTTACAGCGGGCGCAGCTCAGCGGAGCAGCATCAATCTTCCGATAAGCCCGTTGGTGCTCGGCGCCAACTCGCTCACCACGACATTCGGATCCGTGTAGGCGATCGGTTGAACGACGACCCTGCGGGCTTCGTTTGAGGTCGTGAGATCAACCTCCAGCAGGCGTCCAAATCGCAGTCCGGTGATCGTGTACGTTGCATCGGCGCCGCCGCCGGAGACGTTGGAGTAGAGGAAGAACCCGATGATATCGCCGACGCGGGCCTGGATGTAAGGCTCGACACCGGCTGACAAGCCGGGATTGCCGGTGACGTTGTAGGTGATCGGGTCGCCGGCATCTGAAACGAAGGAGAGATCGCTCGTGCCAATCTCGGTTTCGAGGTCTTCCAACGAGATGCCGCTTTCGATCTGGGCGCCGAGGGCGCTCGTGCCCTGATTGACAATGCCGACGTTGAGGGTCCCGAAATTCCCCGCTCCGGCGCTTCTGTTATCTGCGGTTTCGATTTCGAGTGGAAACAGGTGGACTTCCGGCAAGTCGTCGCCGACTCGATATACTGTCTCCAGGTCGCTGTCGTAGCTGAGTTCATCGGGACCGTCTATTAACAGTTGCTCGAACACATCCTCCTGAACCACAAAGGGCGTCAGAGGGCTGGTCGGTCCTGACGGGCGGTAGCCGGCGAATCGATCGTCGAAGCCCGCGATCGCCCTGGCGCCGACATCAACCGTTTCCTTGCCGAAGATCCGGGCGAACAGGAGTTCGACGGCGCCGTTGGCCGACGCGTCCGACCGCCATACCGTGACCTCCACAGCGTTAAACTGATCAACCGGCACGTCGGTCCGGAGCGGGTTCTGCGGGTTCTCCATATCGAACCAGCCCGGGACGATGTCGTCGTTGTTGACTCGAAGCCTGACGCCACCCAAGGCATAGTTCTCGTAGACGATTTCCCCGGCCAGACGCCTCGTTTCGGCTCTGGTGGCACCGGCCGAGTCACCGAGGTAGGTGCCGTTCCTGATCGCCCGCCCCGTATCGCTGGTATAAAACTGCGCTGCTGCCATGGCGCCGGCATCGGCTGCATTGACCAGATCGGCCCGCGTGTTGTACATGCGTCCGGTATCGATGGTCAGGGCGACAAAGCCCAGGAGCACGGTCAGGACGACGGCCACCTGCACGAGGACGGTTCCCCTGGCTCTGTAAGATGATGGATCAGGTGTCATGGGTTTTGTTCCCGAGGTGAATATACCGTGCCCCTTCTTGCTGCCCGCCGCCACAAAGGCAATCTAAAATACGTTTCCCCCAGTGACAAACGGCTATTTGTGATAGCCGCATGACTCCGTGTTTCGGTTCGGTTTATCGCACGTGCGGCGGTAGCTTCGGACGTTGTGAAGCGCCGCTACGGTAATCGGACTTTCAGGCGTACGCCTCTGGAGGAAATACGTGTCTGGCCTGATTGGCGAACCGGAGCGGATCAAGCTTGCTTCGACGTCACGGCAATCAGGCCAGAACAGGGCCATGACGGAGATGACGGCAGCGTGACGCCCTGTCATCCCCCTTGCCTGCGCAGGCCGGATCGCGGTTTCTTCCGGGACTACCCGGACCTGTTCGGCGAATTCCCAATTCGCCCGCGTTTTCGAAAACGTACCAGGTAGTTCTCTTCCAGAAAGGGCGCTTCGATTTCATCGGGAATCAGCTCGAAGCCAGCCTCGACGATCTCGTGGATGACCACCTCCCGTCCGGCGCGGACGTGGTTGAGAACCCACTCGCGGCTTACGCCGGGGATACGTTTGAAATCGACTACCACGACTTCACCGCCCGGCCTCAACGCCTGGAGGAGGGACTTCATCGTGCTGGCCGGGTGTTCGAAGTGGTGGTAGGTGTCGCAGATGAAGGCCAGGTCGATCGACTGCGGTGGCAACTCGGTGGATCTCTGAGTGCAATGGACGGTCTGCACGTTTTCAAGGGCGGCTGTCTCGGCGCGCCGTTGGATGTAGCTGATGAACTCCGCAGAGATGTCGACCGCGTAGACCGTACCGGCGGGGCCGACGCTCTCGGCCATCATCATGGCCATGAAACCGGTGCCGGCGCCTACATCGGCCACGTCCATACCGGGCCGGAGGTTCAGTAAGTCGAGAAGCTGTTCGCGGTTAACGTAGATCTCGCGCGACTCTGATTCGAAGCGATCGAGCCACTTGTCAACGTCGGCGTTCCTGTAGGCGTCGTTGATGCCGGGTCTTGCGCTCGGCTCACCTGCGAACGAACGCTCTGCCTGCGGACGGGGACATCCGGCCAAGCCCGGAGACAGAAAGGGAATCGCGAGCAGCACGATCCGAAAGAACGCGGAACCAGGCGACGGCATTCGGCGACAACCACGACATCGCGCAGCCTGCTGAGTGGTCGCGCATGTTTTGGAGAACGTATCAGGTCTCACGGTGCACTCCTGGGACATATCCAACCCGAACATGACAGGCAGGACCATGGCAATGAAGGCTCGATCATAGAGGCGTTCAGGACGAGAGGGGCTTGAAGTGCTCGAACGACTGCAGGCATTTGTTGCAGTAGTGGATGGATCTGCACAGCGTCGGTCCGAAGGACGACTCCATCGTCGTGTCGGTTGAATTGCAGTTTGGGCAGGGGACGCTTTGCAGGTCCGCGAGCTCAACCGGGCGGCCTTCCATGCGTTCGGGGACGGCGAACCCCGATTGCTTGAGCTTCTGGAGTCCCTCAGGCGTGATGCGGTCGGTGCTCCACGGCGGATCGAAGACGACGTCCACCTCGACGCACCTGAAGCCGGCCTCGGAGAGCGCGTTTCGAATGTGGTTTCGTATGTGCTGGATGGCGGGGCAGGCGGCGAAGGTCGGGGTCATCCTGACGCGGACGCCGTCCTCCTCCAAGCGAGCGTCGTCGATCATTCCAAGCTCGACGACCGAGACGAGCGGGATCTCCGGGTCGGGGATGCGGGCGAGCACTTCCCAGACGCGATTGAGTTTCGATTGATCGTTACCGGCTTGGTTCATGGTTCTGTTTACCAGGATGCCGTCGGATCGAGTCTGTAGACCTTCTGCATCGCTTCCAGAAGAACGGCCAGCTCGGGCGGGTGCCGTCCCTGCCGCCCTCCGTAGATCGGTTCCGCATCATCGGGCACAACGAGGCCCGCGTCGGTCAGAAGAGGTCGGGTCTTCTCCGTCCAGTCCCGACACAGGTCGGCCTCGCGGGACGCTATCCCCGCTGAAGAGATGGCGTCGTCCTTCTGTGTCGGCTCGAAGATGCCCAGCGCGTGGGGGTACAGCTCGTCGAGGGCTCGCTGCATCAGGCGATTGCTGTCGTCGGTCGCGTTGCCGAGCTTCTTGATCCACATCTCGGCGTGCATCAGGTGATACTTCTGCTCGCCGCGCATCTTCCGCGCCAGGTTGGCGAGGGGCCTGTAGGTGCTGTCACTCAGCGCCGCAATGCGGATGCTCTTGGCCACCTCGTAGGAATAGAGTCGAACGGTGCTGAAGGCCCAGTTGCCACGTTCCAGGGCCGCAATCGACGCGCAGCGGAAGTCGGCCGGACCGCGAAGGAACGCGTTGGTGTCCGGGTCGGGCTCGCCGAGTTCGTGGAGCAGGCGGTAGTAGGCGGCCGCCTGACCCATCTGATCCTGGGCAATCGACGAGAAGGCGATGTCAGCTTCGAGGATGGGGGCCAAGCCGGTCCACTCGGAGTTTCGGTGGCCTACGATCAGGTCGTCATCCGCCAGGCGGTAGAGCAAGTCGATGAGCGCCTCCTTTGCATCACCACGGATGTCGTCAGGCGTTTCGTAAATCATCCCCATCGTGTTCTAGTCGCCGGTTTCGCGCAGGTGTTTAGGTCGCTTGGTCGTTTGCGACTTGATGCGACGCTTGGTCGTTTTGTAGCCATAGGCTTCGCGGTAGCTCTTGTCGGTGCCGTGGTCGAACATGTCTGCGTCGTCATACGCGGTGGCGGTGATAGCGTCGGCCGGCACCACCCAGAAGCTCACGCTGGCCTGGCGGCGGCCGTACTGCTCCTTGGCCATCACCAGGGCAACATCCGCGTCGGGCGCGTGAATCGAGCCGACGTGGATATGCGGCTCTCCGCGGGCCTGCTGATGAAACACCTCGAAGACTTTCCATTGGGTATCGGTCATAAGTCCGTCAGTTCGTGCACGCCGCGGGCCGTATCGGGGCGGGCCGTCCTTCAGCCGCAGCCTCGAGTGCACTTCGGACCCAGGCGCCCTCATCGTGAGCGAGGCGGCGGGTCGCCAGGCGTTCGGCGCTGGCCGGGCCGTTTCCGCGGACGACGTCCATGAATTCCTGCCAGTCGGGTTCGGTATACCGCCATTCCTTGGCCTGTTCGTCGAAGCGGAGGTTTTCGTCGGGCGGTTTCAGCTCGAGTTCGAGAATCCTGGGCACGTATTGTTTGAGGAACTGCTGCCGCTGCTGGTCATTGGTTTTCAGTTTGATGCCCCAGCGCATGAGCTGTTCGGTGTGCTGCGAGACCGTGTCCGACGGGCCGTGGAACATCATGATCGGCTTCCACCAGCGCGTCAGTGCGTCCTGGAGCATATCTCGCTGTAGCTTGCTGCCACGGGCGAGCGTGATGCACATGTCGTAGCCGTGGGTCAGGTGGAAAGCCTCCTCGTAGCAGATGCGTTTCAATGCTCGGGCGTACGGGCCGTAGGATCCCTCGGCCATCATCGTTTGATTAATGATGGCGGCTGCGTCGATCAGCCACGCGATGATGGCGACGTCGGCCCACGTTTCGGCGTGGTAGTGGAAGACGTTGGAGAACTTGGCTTTTCCGGAGAGGAGTTCATTGATCATTTGCTCGCGCGACTTGCCGAGCGTTTCGGCCGCGCGGTAGAGCAGTTGGGCGTGGCCGACCTCGTCCTGAACCTTGGCAACGAGCGCGAGCTTTCGCTTGAAGGAAGGGGCGTGGGGGATCCAGCCGCCCTCGGGCAGTGCGCCGCAGATCTCGCTGTTGGCGTGGTTTTGGATCAGTCGGATCAACTGGCGGCGGTAGTCGTGGGGCATCCAGTCGCCCGGTTCGACCTTGTCGCCGCGGGCGATGCGGGCTTCGAAGGCCGCCAGTCGTTCGTCGTATCCCGGATCGCCGGGTTTGTCGTTCATTCGCTGGACAGCTTGAATCATGCGGACCTCTTGTTCTTCAGGTGGCTCGTCGTTTGAGTCCGTTGAAGATGTATTCCGCCATCCGCCGGCCGAGGTCCTCGGGCGTGAGTCTGCCGTCGGGCCGATACCATTGATAAACCCAGTTCAGTGCGGACAGCACAAAGAGGGTCGCGAAGGCCTCGTCGGAGGAATCAAGATAACGTTGGTGGATTCCCCGGCGGATCATTTCCCGGAACAGGACTTCGTATTCGTCTCTTCGCGCCGCAAAAGCCTCGCGCCGCGGTTTTGACAGATGGCGCCACTCATTCGAGTAAACCGCCGCGGCGTCAAGATCGTCGGTGATCACGCGGACGTGGGCCACGATCGCCTCGCGCAGCTTGTGCATAATCCTTTTGTCGGAGCCGGCAATCGGTTCCAGCGCCGCGCAGAATCGGTCGGCCGAATGGTTGACGATCTCCCAGAGTAAATCATCCTTGCTGGTGACGTGGGCGTAGAGACTGCCGCCCTGTATGCCGACGGCTTCGGCGATATCGCGCACGCTGGTCGCGTGAAAGCCGCGTTCGCGAAAGAGACGCTGTGCGGCGCGCTGGATCTGCGTTTTCCGTGAATCGATCGTCGGCGACATTTCCGGCCCCAAACAAGCGCTTGTTTCAACAGGATTATCGCCGTTGCCCGCATATTTGTCAAAAACATTCTCGCACCGCCTCGCTTGCCCTTTTTCAGGCCCCGGGCATCGGACGAGAATGCTTGTTCAGAACGGCGGCCGCGTTTCGACGAGGCAGTAGTCCACTAAATCGTCGATACGGGCCGTTCCGACGCACATGACCGTGTCGGCGCCGCCCCAGTAGATCTTGACGGTACCGTCCTCCTCGGGGATCGCCCCGCAGGTGAACACGACGTTGTGGACGTAGCCGGTCAGCTCCCACGGGTCCTCTGGCTGAAGAATCCAGCGATCACCGACGGCAATAAGCTTGGACGGGTCTGCGAGGTCGTGCAGGGCGACGCCGAGGCGATAGACCGAGCCGTCCATGGTGGGGTACACCCCGTGGAAAATGTTGAGCCATCCGCGGTCGGTGCGGATCGGCGTGGCCCCGGGGCCGACCTTCATCTCGTCCCAGTGGTAGTGCATCGGGCGGATGAGCAGGCGCGAGTCGCCCCAGTGGATGAGGTCGGGGGAGTAGCTGATCCAGAGGGACCAGGGATTGATCTCGCTGTGGGGGCGATCGAGGCGGACGTATCGGCCGTCGAACTTCTGCGGGAAGATGACGACGTTGCGCATATCGGCCTGAGTGATGAGGGCGACGCGTTCGAGGGATCGGAAGTCGGGCGTCTTGGCCAGGGCGATGCGAACGCCGTGTCGAGAGTAGGCGCTGTAGGTGATGATGTATTGGCCTTCGAGAAAACAGATGCGCGGATCCTCGACGCCCCATTCTTCGTATTCGGCGAAGACACCGTCGGTAGCGGGCGCCATGAACGGCTCAGGCCGGGGCGTGAAGTCGTAGCCGTCTTTGCTTTCGGCGATTCCGATGATGGATCTTCCGTTGAGGCGGTTGGATCGAAAGAGCATGACGTACCTGCCGTCGTGTTTGGCCATACCAGCGTTGTAGACCGTCGCAACCGGGTAGGGAACGTCTTCGGGTTCGAGGATGGGATTGTCATGGTAGCGTTCGATGGGAATCTGATGTCGGCTCATTTCACACCTCCTGCGATTCCGGGCTGGCGATGATTCTCCTGGGGCGCTGGCCTTTGCTTCCAGTTCGTGGCGCGTTACGTGCGGAGGATTGTGCGGCCGGCTTGAGGGATTCGCAAGCGAGTGGTATCCGGGCGTTGGGCCCGCACGTTTAATGGTGATGTGCGCGGGTTACATGACGAGAGGACAGATGTTCACGACGAGCAATGCTTGCGCATTCAGCAAGTCCGCAGCTGGCGGACGCGTCGGCGCGAAGCGGGCCTAAGCCCGAGTACGGCGAGTACCTGAGGTGTGCAAAGAGCTGAAGGTCACGCGGTCGGACAACGATGACATTCTCGCAACGGCGTCGCGAGTCAGCACAGCGCCGCGTATGTGACCAGCGTAAAGAGAGCGATCTTGAGCTTACGGCGGAAAAACCAATAGATCCGATGACGCCACATCGCCTTCTTTCCCCTCGTCCGGAAAGACCGTGCGAACTCCCAAGCTGTCAGATGACCGGCAACCGTCGGGCCGGGGCCGGCAGTTGGTCGTCGGCCGACGCCACCGTTTGTAAGTCAAGCCGAGCAAAAGGCTTACAGCGCTGCCCGGAGACATTGATGCTCGATCCATTTGCGCCGGTCGTAACGGGTCGCTGCCGTGCCGCCACAACATACCGCTCGTTGCGCCGCCTCACAGCGCGCCGCGGCCGATACGAAGCCGGGATTGGGGACTTACCGCGATCGCAGCCTCCTCAACAGCCTGCTTTGTCGCGTGCCGACGATTGTGGTAGAAAGCGGCGTTCTGCCTGAAAATGAGCCGCAGGCCCCGGTTGCGATTGCGGATCGGGACGGTCATGCGCGGCTCGATTATCGGAATCAACGAGGCGACCTATGACGCAAAGCAGAAAGGACATGGAGCGGATCGTCGCGCTGTGCAAGCGACGCGGTTTCATTTTCCAGTCAAGCGAGATCTACGGCGGCATCGGGGGGTTTTGGGACTACGGTCCCCTCGGCACCGAACTCAAGCGCAACATCAAGGACGCCTGGTGGAACGACATGGTCCGAACGCCGCCTCCCGGCCCGGGCGGCGTGGAATACCAGATGGTCGGTGTTGACTGCGCCATCATCATGAACCCGCGCGTGTGGGAGGCCAGCGGTCACCTCAGCGGGTTCAGCGACCCGATGGTCGACTGCAAGAAGTGCAAGGCTCGATTCCGCGCTGACCAGATCTACCACGTCACGCTGCGGAGGAGCGAGGGCGAACCGCCGTTCGATTATCTCTCGGTGGAGGCCGACGCGCCCGGAGAGGCCATCGAGGCCGCCCAATCCAAGGCCAAGAAGCTCGCTAAGAAGCATGGTGGCGGCGACTTCATCGCCAAGGCCATCCCCTTCCAGGAGGCGATGGTTGACAACCTCGACCGGCTCAAATGCCCCGAGTGCGACGCGGCCGCTCAACTGACCGAGCCGCGGGCTTTCAACCTCATGTTCAAGACCCATGTGGGCGCCCTCGAGGACTCCAGCAGCATCGCGTACCTTCGACCCGAGACCGCCCAGGGCATTTTCGCCAATTTCAAGAACGTTCTGGACACTTCCCGCGTCAAAGTGCCGTTCGGCATCGCCCAGATCGGGAAGGCGTTCCGCAACGAGATCAATCCGCGCAACTACACCTTCCGCTCACGAGAGTTCGAGCAGATGGAGATCGAGTTCTTCTGCAAGCCCAACGCCGCCCGTATGTGGTACGAGTTCTGGCGCGACGTGCGCCTGCGATGGTACGAGTCGCTGGGGATCAAGAGCGACAAGCTGCGCCCGCGCGAGCAGGACGAAAACGAACTGGCCCACTACAGCGACTCCTGCACCGACATCGAGTACCTTTTCCCGTTTTCTGACGAGCCTCAAGAGCTTGAGGGCGTCGCACATCGCGGCTGCTACGACCTCGCCCAGCACGGCAAGTTTTCCAAAGGAAAGGAGGACGCCTACGCTGTCATCGACGACGAAACGCGCGAGCGCTTCGTGCCGCACGTCATCGAACCCTCCGCGGGCGTGGACCGCTTCGCCCTGGCGGCCATCACCGAAGCATATTCTTTCGACGAGGATCGCGCCAGTCCGGAGTTCATGAAGTTTCACCCGCGGCTGGCGCCGATCAAGGCGGCCGTCTTCCCCCTGGTGGCCAAAGACGGCATGCCTGAGATCGCCGAGCCGATTTACCGCGAGATCAAAAGGGCTTTCCCCTGCCAGTACGACGCCAAGCAGTCAATCGGCAAGCGTTACGCCCGGATGGACGAGGCCGGCACGCCGTTCTGCATCACCATCGACGGGCAGACCAAAGATGACAGCACGGTCACTGTCCGCGACCGCAACGATGCCAGCCAGATTCGAATTTCCAAGGAAGGACTCGGGCGCTACCTGCACGAGAAGCTCTCGGCGGCGATGGTGTAGCCATCTTACGCTCAAATCGGCCGGCAACGCGATGAGAACTGCTGATTGCAGACTTGCACATGGAAGCCCATTTCTCTCAAGTTACGCGTAGCGTCGAGCACCATGAGCCGAGAACTCTGCTCTGCCCCGCGCGCCGACGTATCTCTCACTTCGCGCGCGGCTTTGACGAGCCGCCCTTCGACCGAGTAGAGCCCTTGTTCGGCATTTGAGATGACCGAGGAACCACAAGAGCACGCCGGGCAGGAGGAGCAGGGGCCTGATCTTCAGCGATTCCGGTTCGAGTGCCCTGCGTGCGAGGGCGAACTTTCCGACTGCGGTGACAAGTGTCCGCACTGCGGGGCCGACCTGATGAACGTCTTTTCGGCTACGTTCCGTCCGCGCAAAGGCAAGGTGGCCAGGATCCTTGCCTGGGCCATCCTCGTGATCTTCGTCGGCAGTATGCTGTGGCTTTTCGGCAACATCGTGGCCAGCCTTCGGTGAGGCCGGACCACTGCCGAGAACGGAAAACGCCTTCGGCGGCGTGAGCATTCGAGCGGCGGGCGTATCGCGTGTCGCCAGCTTGTCTTTCAGTCGGGGGAGACTACTGGTCCTCGATCGTGACGTCGATTTCCGGAAAAGTGCTCTCCTCGTCGAGCGAGGCCGTCACCGCAATTACCTTACCGCATGCAAAGGTCAGGTCGCCCGCCCCGTCGGTTGCCAGCACGTACTCCTGGGGCGGCAGAACGACGATCTCAGGCAACAGCGGGAACGAGGCCACCACTTCAACCTCAGCAATCACGGTCTCGGGGCAGGGGGCCTCCACCTTGACCTCGAACGTCTCGAGTCCGCGGGAGCCGGTGTCGGTGAACTCGGAACCGTCTTCGTAAATCCTCGTGATCGAAAAGTCCACTTTGACGTCGGCCATGGCCGCCAACGCATCGGGAATGTCGGAGCCGTAGTACTCCTCGGCAACCGCTTCAGCCTCGGCCCTGGTGATTTCGTTCACCACCGATACGGCGATGGTTTCGCCCTCTTCGGTTCCCTCCGGTCCGGCGAGGTCTTTGAATCCGTCTTGATCCGCATCCTCGAGCGATTCCAGGTTATCGAACGTTCCGCTCGGTACAGGCGGAGCAAAGGGGCACCCCGCCGTCAGAACCACCACGCCGGCAGCTACTGCCAACATCAGAACCGTTCTGCCATTCATACTTCACCTCCAGCCGAAAGATACGATTCGCTGAATCCGAAACCCGAGTCGCTCGATCCCCGGCACCGCACGTGAAAGTCAGGGCCGGCGCTATTTATCCGGACGCCCGATTGGCCAGACTATCTCTTCGCGGCCGCCAAGGTGCCGATCAACCCGCTACACCTTGCGTGTCATCGTCCAGGAAACTAAGCAGGACCAGAAAGTATCGTAAAGCCCGGCGACCTGTGGCGATCACTTATGGCCACTCAGGCGTTCGATGGCGCGTGCGGCTGGAACGTCGTGCGGGTCGAGCAACAGCGCGAGGCGGTAGCTGCGCAACGCTTCGTCGTAACGGCCGACGCGCTCGAGGGCGAAACCGAGGTTGAAGTGTGCGTTCGGCCAAGTCGGATCCAGGGCGAGCAAGGCACGGTAATGCCCGATAGCCTCTTCGTATCGCCCCGCGAACGACAACGCGTCGGCCATAAACTGCCGGAGGCGAGGCGCGTCCGGGTGCATACCTACCGCGCGTTGGAAGCAGGGCAGCGCCCGGTCAATCTCGCCGGTCGCGGCCCACGCCGCCCCGAGGTTTCCCCATTGCGCGGCGTTGAGTTCCTTTTCGCGACTGATCGGCCAGTTCACCCAAACGGCGGAGACCACCGCCACAACCGTCGGCAGTGCGACTCGCCTCCGATCTCCTGCACGAAACCGCCACACCCATTCGACGATTCCGGCCGCCGCAAACGGCGCGGCCACCGCGACGAGCGGAAAGCGATATCGGGCCGAAACATAAAAAAGCGTCACGCCCGCTGCCACCGTTAGCGCAACCAAGTAAAGCGGCATGAGCGATCGCCGTTTCGTCCATGTCAGAACGACGCCGGCCGCCGCCAGCGGACACAGCACACCGAAATGAAGTACTCGTCCCAGCACCCCCAGCACCCAGGAGCGCTCCCGGTGGATGTAGTAGCTCTCGGTGTCGGGAATCTCGTATCGGTTCCAGGTCATCCACCACTTGCGTCCCAGGAGTTGCAGCCAGTCGAGCGGCTGCGAAGTGATGTACTCCAATGCCTGCCCCAGCCAGAAGTTCGAAACCTCCTGGGGCGTCAATTCGCGCCCGACCGCCGCCTCGGCCAACGCCGTCGCATCAGCCCGCTCGTACTCCGGTGTCTCCCGCCCGGGGATCAACGGGCAGATCAATCCCACCGCGTCCTTCTGGTTGCCCATGTAGAAATTGGGGCCCATTTGAAACGTCGTGAATGTGAGCTCGCCGCCGACAACGTAGTTGTGAATCATGGCCGGCGACAACGCGACCAGCAGGCCACATCCGAACAGCAGCACTGAAAGCCCCCGGATATGCGGTTTCAAGACCGTGCTGCTCGTCGCCTGGCTTCCGGGCTCTGCAGCCACCGCCGACCGAAATCGTCCCCTTAACAGCAACCAGAGCGCCATAACCGGCGCGAGTGCCAGTGCGTTCTCCCGTGTCAGGGCCGTCAGACCGAGCGCCAGCCCCACAGGGAACCAGAGCCGGCTGCTGCCTCGTATGGCGAACGCCAGCAGGAGCAGGAATACGGCGAAAAGGAAAAGCCCGAAGGAAGTCTTCTGAATGATCCCGTCGAAGAAGATGGCCGGAGGGTAGATGGCAACGAGGAATCCGGCGAGCAGACCCGCTCGTCGGCTGAAAAACTTGGCCCCGGCCACAGCCAGCACAACACAGCTTGTAGCGCCCAGTACGCACTGGATCACGCCTACCAGCCACACGTCGTGCCCGAAGAGGCTGTAGACAAGGCCGAGGAAGTACGGATACAGCGGAGCCTGATAAAATGTTTCCGGCCCCCACCATTGGCCTCCGGCGATCCGCTGTCCCCAGGCGTCGTACGCATTTGCATCGCCCATGAGGTGGTAAAAGGAGACTAACCCCTCGATTTGGGTCAGGTGGAATAATCGGAGCAGAAGCGCCAGTCCGCCAATACACATCAACCACGGCACGTCTCGGCGTCCAGGCTGCCCTTGATTCTGCTCTGGCTGAGTCATGAACGCGGCATCTTACCCATATACCGGGAACCTAAAGTGAGCGTACGTCGCCGTGCGTCTCGATCGGCCCCACCGGGGGATGATATACTAATATTACAGGCGGCAAACTTGGGGTGAAATCGCCGCTTGGGGATCTCGGGATTCTCCCGGGCATTGATAAGCGGCCTTGCCGACCGGTGGCACAAGAACAGCAGAAACCGCGTGCGCGTTGTCCCGCTTGAACGCCGATCATTATGATTCCGGGGGACGAGTCATCCGGGCGGTTGGCTGGTCAATCGAGGCCGGTCGAGTTGAGGCACTTGAGTTAGTGACGTTGAGAGCTTATCGGATGCTGGACAGGCGGTGCCGCCATTTCCAGTGCTTGGTCGCCTGCCTTCTGGTAGTCGCGACGGCCTGCGCGCCAGATGCCAAACCATCGCCTGACACGCAGATCCAGCGCCAAGGGACGACGGCGCCGGATCGCGACACGGTTCTCGTCGGCAGGCGCACGCTCCACGGAATCGACGTTCAGGCCAACACGTGCACGAACAGCAGCCAGGACGCGGTGGCGTTCGACCACGACTTGGCCGGCGAATTCGTGGTGACCTGGCAGAGCCGCCGCCAGGAATCCGGCACGTACGGCGTTTTCGCCCGGCGATTCGACGCAGCAGGTCGCCCGCTGAGCCAAGAAGTGCACGTCAATGCCTTCACGCGCGGCATGCAAATGCGGCCAGTGGTCGCGCTTGGCCCGGGCGGTGAAGTCTGGTTTGCATGGGAGTCATTCGGGCAGGACGGCGATCAAGGCGCCATCATCGCTCGGAATTTCGCAGCGGATCTCCAGACCGCAACCGGCGAGACACTCGTCAATGCTGTGATGGCCGGCCACCAGTCCGAGCCGACACTGGTCGCGACGCCCGACGGTGGCGCAATCGTGGCCTGGTCGTCAACGCGTGACGGCGAACCCACTCGTATCTTCGCCCGGCGATTGGCGCCGGACGCCCAACCGCTCGGTCCCCCAGTCCGTGTCGACACGGGGGACGAGGAGCACGATCGCGTGCCTGCCGTTGCCCTGACTGGCGGAGGGGGCTTCGTTGTGGTCTGGGCCCGTTCCACCCTTGAGGGCGATCCGGTCGCTATCATGGGGCGAGGCTTCGATTCTGAGGGGTCCCCAATTGGCGGTCCCGTCACGATCAGTCAGCCGGACGGAAACGCGCACATCGAACCAACGCTGGCCGGGAACGGGGCGGGGCAGTTCCTTGTGGGCTGGATGACGTATCTCAACGACGAAGCTCACTATGTCATGCACGTCCGCCCGCTCGACGCCGAGGGCGGACCAGCGGGCCCCGTTCGCCGGATTTACGGAGGCGACCGCAGGCCTGCCACCGGCCTGAACGTCGCGCTCCGCGCGGACGGACACTACCTCGCGGCGTGGAGCGTGTACGGTTCCGGCGCCAATGGCACGGACCTGTTCGCCCAACGGTTCGATCCTGACGGCCAGCCGGACGGCGAGGCTTTTCAGGCCACCCGTACGGTCGAGGGCAGTCAGCATCTGAACCAGGCCGCCGGTGCCAAGCGCGTCGCCTACCTTGACGACGGCCGGATGGCTTTCGCCTGGTCAGGTTTTTCCGGCGGAGACGACAGGCGCGCTGCAAACATCACACTGTGGTGTCATTGGAACGATCGAGAACAACTTGTCTCGAGAAGTCCTGTTGTCGCAGCAGACCGTCTGTTGCAACCGATTGACGAGGCCGCGGCGCCCTACATTCCGCCAACCTACGATCCCGATCGGATTGCGGAGGACCGGGCCACCGCAATGGCTGCTGTGGCGAGCGAGAGCGTCGAGTTTGGATTCCTCGGCCTGACGGCAACGGGGTGGGAACCGCCCGACCCACACCTAGCGGTCGGCCCCGACCACATCGTCCTGATCGTGAACGGCAAGATCGCCTTCCTCACCAAGGACGGCACACTCACTTTCCAGGATCAGCTCGAAGACTCCTTTGGTTTCTGGGGCGAGTTGGGGACGACCGGGTTCGTGTTCGACCCTGAGGTGATTTATGACCCCCACTCCGAGCGATTCATGGCCATGGCCAACGAGCGAACCGACCCAACCGGCGGAACAAATGGCGATTCTATGTTGCTGTTTGCCGTCTCCGACGACTCCGATCCGAACGGTTTGTGGCACAAGTATCGCTTCGCCGTAAGTCCCCTGGTAGCCCCTGAGCGCGCGGGCGGGATTGATTCTCCCAATATTGGGGTCGACGCCGACATCGTCTACCTCTCTGCGGACGTGGCGGCGTCGGGGCACGTCTTTCTCATGCTCAACAAGGCCGAGATCCTCGGCGGTGGGGTCGTCACGCCGAGCGAACTCGTTGTTCCGCTGTCAGAGGAGCAGCCAAACTTGCAGTCCTTTGGGCTGCCGGTGATGCACGATGACGCCCCCGTGTACTACATGATCGAGGCCATCAAATACTCGAGCGAAGCCAGGAAGGTAAGGATCCATGCGTTAAGTGACCCTTTGAACAAGCCAGCGATCGAGACGATCGATGTCGCAACGGCACCGTACCGACGCCCCGAGCAGCCACCCCAAAGGGGAACGACTACGCGGCTCTTCGTATTCGATACCCGCTTCTGGAGCTGCGTCTTTCGCAACGGTTCCCTCTGGGCGACGCATCACATTACCCGTGCAGGCGGCAGTCCCGACGACCGCGTTATCCAGCGGTGGTATCAGTTCGACCTCAACGATTGGCCGATCGCCCCGGGAGCTGTCCCTGAAGTCGCGCAATGGGGCGAGATCGACCCCGGCGGCACTACTCGCACCTTCTTCGGGGCCATCAACGTGGACGAGAACGACAACATGGGCATGGTGTTCTCCCAGTCCAGCCCCACCGACTACATCGCGATCGGCCGCACCGGGCGACTGGCGTCGGATCCGCCCGGAACAACTCGCCCGATTGTCACCGTCATGGCCAGCACACAAGCCCAAACCAGCAACCGATGGGGAGACTACGGCGGCATTGTGGTTGACCCCGCCGACGATGTCACGTTCTGGTATCATCACGAATTCCGCACAAGCAACTGGCGAACATGGGTGGGGACATTCAGCCATGCGGACACGGAACCGCCGGAGATCGTCGCAGCCGACCCGTTTGACGGATACATCGATCCGCGGGCCGAGAGTTCTGACGGAATCGCCTTGGATATGGGCATCGACCGGCTTACCCTTACATTCTCTGAACGCGTGGTGGCGCCGGGGGGAGCACCTCTCGACGCCTCGGCGTTCGCCGTCTCGGTCACGGGCGGGATCAACCCACGGATCCGCGGGGTGAGCACGTCCGCTAATCCGACCGTCGAGATTCTTCTGCGCCAGCCAATACCCGTACAACAACTGACTACCATCGAAGCCGAGGTCGAAGACCTGTCCGGCAACACTGCCACCTGCTCGGTCACTTACGGGTTTCTGCCGGCCGACATTAACCAGGACGGGCAGGTCTCCCCGTTGGACCTGATTCAATACCGTCTGTTTCTGAGCGGCGTTGAGGAGCCTTCCCACGGCACCGTCGGTCTTTACCTCGACATCAATCGAGATGGAACCATCGTCCCTCTCGACCTGCTCCGCTTCCGACAGCTTCAGGCCGGCACCGGTCCCGCTACGAAGGCATGGGCTGGCGAGACGCTTCCCTGATGCCGCGCCTCAGGTCCGTGATACGCTGATTGAGGAGACGGCTGCCCTGACCGCCCTCGCGGAGAGACCGGCGTTTGGGACAACGACGTCGGGAGCTGATATCAACGCGGTTCTCGCCCGGTTGGGTCACCGCGGCAGTCTACGCAGGCCGATTTCGCCGGATCTGGCATATCACTTGCCACTCGAAAAACGCCGTAGAGGCACTCAGGGGGAGTGTCTCTTTTCGCAACCGTCGGACTGAGCATGTTGGCAGTTCAGTCCTAAAGGCTAGTATAGCGGGCTTTGGCTGTCTGAAGCCGTTTGGGTGCGCCGGAGTAACTGCAGGATCGGTCGGTGTCGGTCCCCGTAACAGGAACACTAGGAGAAGACATTGCTATGACTGAACTAAACCCCTTCAAGATTGCTCAGGCACAGCTTGACGAGGCGGCATCGATCCTCGGCCTGGACAAGGCCACGCACGACCTGCTGCGATGGCCCATGCGCGAACATCGTTTTCTGCTTCCGGTCAGAATGGACAACGGCGACACTCGCGTCTACCACGCCTACCGCGTCCAGTACAACGCCGCCCGAGGCCCGACGAAGGGCGGGCTTCGCTGGCACCCCGACGAGACCATCGACACTGTCCGAGCCTTGGCCGCCTGGATGACCTGGAAGACGGCCGTGGTGGACATTCCGCTCGGCGGCGGCAAGGGCGGCGTGACCTGCAACCCCAAGGAGATGTCGGAAACCGAGAAGGAGCGTCTGGCCCGGGCGTACATCCGGGCCGCAGCGCCGCACCTGGCCGTCGATAAGGACGTCCCCGCCCCGGACGTCTACACGACACCGCAGATCATGGCCTGGATGATGGACGAGTACGAGACGATTGCCCAGCACAAGCATCCCGGCATGATTACCGGCAAGCCGATCCCACTCGGCGGCAGCCAGGGGCGCGGCGACGCCACCGCGCGCGGTGGCGTCTACACTGTTCGGGAGGCCACCAAGGCGCACAACATCGACGCGGCCAAGACCACTTATGCCATCCAGGGCTTCGGCAACGCCGGCCAGTTTGCTGCGACGCTGCACCGCGAGGTTCTCGGCGGCGGCACGCTGCTGGCGGCCAGCGATTCCAGCGGCGGAGTGATCAGCAAGAACGGCATCGATCCTGAGAAGCTCGTCCATCACAAGCTCGAGACGGGGCGCGTCGCCGGCTTCCCCGGCACCGAGCCGATCTCGAACGAGAAGCTGCTCGAGTTGCAGTGCGACGTGCTTTACCCGTCGGCTCTGGAGAGCGTAATCTCCGGCGACAACGCCGAGCGGATCAACGCCAAGATCGTCTGCGAACTGGCCAACGGGCCGACGACTCCGGAGGCCGACAAGATTCTCTTCGACCGAGGTGTGTTCGTGATTCCGGACTTCCTGGCCAACGCCGGCGGCGTGACGGTGTCGTACTTCGAGCAGGTTCAGAACACGTACAATTACTACTGGGAGCTGGACGACGTTCACCAGCAGCTTGACCGCAAGATGACCAAGGCCTTCCACGACGTGTACGATATGTCCAACAAGGAGAAGGTCCACATGCGGACGGCGGCCTACCTGGTTTCAGTGTCTCGGGTGGCCGAAGCCTGCAAGCTCCGCGGTTGGGTATAAGGACGAGATCGACAGAACATCGCCAATGAAGCCATCGGCGGCGGGCGACATCACCCGCCGCTTTCTTTTGCGCGCTCCGCTACGCGTGCACGGCGTATCAAACACATCTCCAGCGGGGGGTGACCGTGATGAGCTATACGGGCAACGCTCCGAAAGCATCGCGGCGGCACAGCCTCGCTGTCGGCCTTTCCCACGTTCGACGACCGGCACGAGTATGCGGTGGGTTTTCAGCAGGTCGAGTTGGAAAGATAAGCTGCGGCCTGATCAGCGTCGGCGTCCATGGCGATGTCGAGTTTGGCGCCCTTGGCCGCCGACGGAACGTGGATGACGCGCACTTCGTCGGCAAACAGTGCGTCTTTGGGTGTTACCTCTGAGAGGGCATTCTCGGAGCCCAGCATGAAGCCCTCATTGAAAAGCGTGGTAGGCTCGTCGGGGTAAAGCGGCAGGTATGCGATTCCGTTCTCGACCAGATCCTGGAAGAAGTGCGTACCGAAGGAAAGTTCCGGCACGTAGCCGTCCTTTTCACGAGCCACCTCGATCAGCATCCGCGTGTTGCTGATGTCCGCGTAGCTTACCTTTACGCCCAACTGAATGTCGTTGCTGCCCCACCGACCCGGGCCGACCAGGATGAACCGCTTGCCGGCCAACGCATGATTCACGCGACCGACCACGCGGGCAACGGCCAGCCTCCTCTCGGTTGATGAGATGGCGTGGTACGCGCCCGACGGCACGTACACCACATATTCCACGCCTTCAATCCACCCTGTGCGGACGAACCGGTTGGCCGTAAAGACCAGGCGCTCTCGGGGGATATCATGCGGCACGTTTACGCGCCCGATTTGTGTGGCCTGGTGCTGCGGACGGCATTGCAGCATGTAGAACTTTTCTCCGTCGCACACGAACTCGACGTCGACCGGGCAACCGAACTCTCGCTCCAGGAGCTGCAACATGTTCCGGATTCGATCGGCGAAGGGCGTGTCCTTCAAGAGCTTGTCGAACGTGATGCAGGCCTGTCCCGGATCGACGTCCACCCGCGTTCCGGTGGGCGCGTAGAGTTCCCCGTCCCGCCGGATCGAGACGATGCGGTCGAGCATCGGGAAACCCCGAGCGTGCTGCAGAAGCTCCTCCAACGGGATCGAAGAGAACCGGTTGCGCTCGAGATTGATCACGTCGATGGTGCGCTGACTGTGGCTGATGATGGCTTCGGCGGTTGCTTCCGGCCGCAGAGTCGGTGCTCCCAGCGCCACCATTCGGGCGTAGTCTCCTCCAACGCGATCGACGGCCCGCGTTCCCAGCCCCATGACGATCCGCATGAAACCGTCTTCGCGACGGATCCGGGGCGACCAGCGGTATTCGTTGCGTCCGAACGCCACGCCTGCGAACGCCGGCAGAAAATAAGGGCCGAACTGCCGCCCGACGACCCGCTGGATCAGGACGGCCATGTCCTCTTCGTAGTCGATCAGGTTGTGTTTCCTTCGGTAAAGGATCGGGTCGGGGGCCAGCACGCTCGCATAAACCTCGCCGATCGCTCCGAGCAGGGCCCGTAACCGGAGTTCGAGATCGCCCTGGTTTGGGAGAAAGATGCTGGCGTACTTGCCGCTGAAGGCCGAAGAGAATCGATCCTCCAGCAGGCTGCTGGATCGCACGATGAGCGGGTGGTGGCCAAGGTTGTTCACCAGCGAACGCAGTTGCTGAACAATCTCCACGGGGAAGTCCGAGTTGCGAAACACCCCGCTGATCAGAGGGTATTCGTTGCGAATATCCTCGATGTCCTTGTATTTCTGGTCGTGATACGACGTCAGGCGGTTCAGCTCCAGAAACTGGTCGATCACGTCCGCCCGCAGGTAATAAGATTCCGGCATCGTCATGGGAAGGTCCGGTCCCGCGTCGATGCCCGCCGCCTCCACGATCCGATGCGCCAGCATCATGCCGCCGGCCTTGCCACCGATCTTGCCCATGCGGCTCTCGCTGCCGATGATTCGCCCAACCAGCTCGCCGTAGTCGCGCACCCGCAGGTGCTTCTTGGCCACGCCGATGAACTTCAGTTCGTCGCTGATGAAGTGTCGTGCCAGGGCGACGCGAACGCCGTGCATCTCGGAGGCGTCAAGTTGGGTTTCTCCAAGCGGAAGGGCGCAGAATCGCTGGAGGCGCTCGGTGAGTGTCCGGAAGGACACACCCGGCAGGCGGGCCACATCTCCCAGGCTCTGGGCCTCCTCCCGCTTCACAACGAGGTTCACCTGGTCTTGAATCTCCGCGCAGGTGAGATTGCGGCACGCGTACGTGCGAATGAGCCGCTGGATGACCTCGCGATCCTCCGCATCAAGTCGTTGATCCGCCGGTTCGTTCGCGCTGGCTCCTGGAGGGTGAGCCTGGCCCGATGATTCGCGGGCCTCCTCCAGAATACGGTCGATGGTCAGAATGCCGCGCGTATGAAGCCCCACCAGGAGCTGACGGTATATCCTCTCCGTCATCTCAGGGTTGGCCTCGATCGACGCGTCAAGGCATTCTGCAACTGCTTCGAAATTCTCTTTGTTCATGATGGCCGCAACCGCCGTCCGATCCGTTTGCCGTGCCCACGCCGGGCGTCCCTATTCGCCGTGAACTAAAGAGTCGCACCCGGCGCCCCCCAACGGGGCAGGGGTTTCCGGCAGATACCGCCTTCGTGGACCGCGGCTTTCACCTGTGGCCGACGGCTTAACCCATGACACGCTCCTCAACCGGAGTCCGCCCGGAAAAACCTGCAGCATACCCAGTATTCTATGTAAGCCTGCTCCACAACGCGATGGCTGTTGGGTCAGACAATCCGAGACGCTTGCGCGGGCGCTGCCGGAGGGTCAGTTAGGGATGTCTGCCTTCGGCTTATGGCCCCTGCATTGTGAACCAACGCTTTGAGCTCCTTCGATCCTTGCCGCGGCGTGCCAGTCTTGCAATCGTCCGCAACCCTCGATAGACTCCGCTTATACGCAGCACCCGCCTTCACCGATGCAACTGGGGAATCAGAGAGGGAGTGTCGCTGATGACAACCGAACAACTCACTAAACCAATCATGACGATCGTTCAGCACATCCAGGAGCAACAGCGCCGCCATCCGGCTGCGACCGGCGACCTTAGCTGGGTACTCTCCGGCATTGCGCTGGCCACCCGCATCATTCAGAGCTACGTACGCCGCGCCGGCATCAGCGACGTGCTTGGCGAGCTCGACAACATCAACGTTCAGGGCGAGATCGTTCAGCGGCTTGACGCAATCGCCAACGAGACAATCACCCGCTGCCTGGGTTATCGCGACATCGTCGGGATCATGTTGTCTGAAGAGGACGACGAACCGATCGTCGTGAAACCGCCGGGATCGGGAGGCAAATACACCGTTCTCTTCGATCCGCTGGACGGGTCGAGCAACATCGATGTCAACGTCTCGATCGGGACGATCTTCTCCGTGCTTCGATGCCGCGACGGCCTGCCGGACAGCGAGGGCTATCTGCCGCACATCCTGCAATGCGGCGCCGAGCAGGTGGCCGCCGGGTACGTGGTTTACGGCAGCAGCACCGTCATGACCTACACCACCGGCAGCGGCGTCCACATGTTCACGCTGGACCCCTCTCACGGCGCCTTCGTGCTTCACACCGAGGACATCAAGATGCCCAAGACCGGCAAGACCTACAGCATCAACGAGGCCTACCTCGGCTCCTTCCCCGCCGGCGTACGTAGGTATCTCTCGTGGACCAAGAGCGATGAGGCCGGCGGCTACGGCCTGCGCTACATCGGCTCGCTCGTCGCCGATTTCCATCGCACACTGCTCAAAGGCGGGGTCTTCCTGTATCCCCCCACGGCCAAGAACCCTGATGGGAAGCTTCGCCTGCTATACGAGGCCAATCCGCTGGCCTGGATCGCCGAGCAGGCCGGCGGCGCGGCCACCGACTTCAGCCAGCGCATCCTGGACAAGGAGCCCAAGACGCTTCACCAGCGAACGCCGCTGCTTATCGGCAGCGAAGGCGAGGTCGCCCGAGTCATGGAGTTCGTCGCCTGAGCCGTGACGGAGTAGTATAGTTATAGTGGATGCTGGTTTCGAAACGCGTGGGTTCCGTGCCTACGCCCGTGCGGGCATGTCGCCAACCGCCGCTTGGCAAGGAGATTGCGATACGAGTGAGCGAGATCGAGACTCAGTTGAAGTCGCGGCCCTTCGTGCCGCTTCGCATGCACTTTTCGGATGGCTCACACCATGACATCCGGCATCCCGAGATGGCGATGGTCACGCGCACGGTTATCGTCATTGCGATCTACGAACACCCCGATCAGAAGACACCGGAGCGTGCGATCTTCTGCGATCCGATGCACGTAACCCGGCTGGAGCCGATCGACGGGCAGCGTTAATCCGCAACGCCGAGCGCTCTGCTCGCCCATGCCTGGGCAAGTCCTGTCCGCCGCACTTTGCAGAGATGTCTACATCAGGGCAGACGCGCGACGTCACCGCCAGCGCATCAGTCGCAGGCCGACAAGCCCGCAGAACATCATGGTCAGCATCCCCATGCTGCCCACACCGTTGCCGCAGATATTGATCACCGGTGGCGGCGAGACGTCCTCGCAAACACCGGCTGGCGGAAAGTCCACGAAATTGCACGCGTCGCACGGGACGTCGATCCACTCCTCCGGAAAAGTCGTACCCGCAAAGATCTCCGCAGTGAACGGGTCCACCTCCACGACCGAGCCGTCCAGCGACAACCACCAGACCGTGCGGAATCCGTCTCCGTCTACGGCAAAATCGATGAAGCCACGCGGGTCGCCGAAAGAGTCGAAGACGTTGTTGTCGAGATCGACGAACGTGCCGTCAAGAATGACGTCGGCCCGCGATACGATCATCAACTCCGCCTTGTCCGACAGGATGACCAGCTCCAGTGGAAGCCCCGTGTCCGCGCTCACGGCGTTAACCACTCCGCACAGTGAGTCCGACTGAGAATCCTCCAGCACGTCCCACGCCGTCTGAGCCTGTGTCAGTGGGCAGGCCGTCATGAACATGGTCACTGTTAATAGGTTTGCGAATCGCATGTCCCGAGCCTCCTCTGTCCTACCACTGTGCCCTGCGTTCCAGCCGGAACAGGATCGCACAATTCTGCTTGGCCTGCCACCCCTTGGGATTCGCGTGCTGGTGCGGCCCCCAGGGTCAGAAAACTTGCCGCCCCCCTGAGTGAGCCCTAGATTATGGCATCATGGCCACACAAAAGAGGCGTCAGGTGCTCTTCTCGGGACGCGTTCAAGGCGTCGGATTTCGGTACACCACTTGCAGCGTCGCCAATCGGTTCGATGTGACCGGGTACGTCCGCAATCTGCCCGACGGGCGCGTCGAACTGGTCGCCGAGGGCGAGGAAGGCGAACTCGACGCGTTTGTCGGCGCCGTTGAAGAGGCGATGGACAACTGCGTGTCCGACAAGGAAACCTCCGAGTCGGAAGCCCGAGGGGAGTTCGCCGGCTTCGACATGCGGCTGTGAGGCCTCGGATGCCCCCGATCAGGCGGCGCCGAACCGGCCCTGACGCCGGCCCTCGCGGGCGATGGGTGCGGCGCACCCGTGGTCATAGTCCCCGCCGGCGACCCTCAACAGACCCGCCAAAAACCGCTATGATGCCGGACCCGGCCGTGCGTGGCGGCCGGGATTCCGGTCTGACAACTTAGGGAGAACCTGCAGGTGAGGATTCTGACCATCATCAAACAGGTGCCCGACTCCAACGCCGTCATCAAGGTCAAGGACGACGGCTCCGGCATCGAGTCCGCAGGACTCAAGCTGGTGTGCGACCCCTTCGACGAGTTCGGTGTCGAGCTGGCGATTCAACTTCGTGAGAAACGCGGCGATGTCGAGGACATTCCGGTCCTGTGCGTGGGACCGGACAAGGCCTCTGACGCCATACGGACCGCGCTGGCGATGGGGGCGGATCGCGCCATTCACGTCAACGATCCGAAGTTCGAGTCCATGAATGAGCTGTTTCTTGCCAACGTGCTGGCCGAGGCGATCAAGAAGGACGAGGCCGGCTTCGATCTGGTGCTCCTCGGCAAGTACAACATCGACCTTGACGCGGGCGCAATCGGCCCGGCGCTCGCGGAGTACCTCGATCTGCCGCACGTAGGGGCCATTCAGGGTCTCGAGGTCGCCGACGACGGCAAAAGCCTTACCGCTCGCCGGCGCGTCGAGGGCGCGGAGGAGGTGGTCACCTGCGAATTGCCGGCCTTACTGACCATCGAGAAGGGACTGGTCGAACCCCGCTACCCCTCCCTGCCGAACCTCATGAAAGCCAAGAAGAAGCCGGTCCAGTTCCTGACATCCGCCGACCTTCCGGGAGTCGGGGAGGCAGCCGACGGCGCCCGGCTCAAATCCATCGCTCCGCCGCCGCCGCGGCCGGAGTGCAAGCTGGTTCAGGGTGAGCCCGAGGAGATGGCGCGCGAGCTGGTGCGCCTGCTGCGTGAAGAGGCAAAGGTGGTCTGATCATGACGAACAACATACTCGTATACGTCGAGCAGCGAGGCGGTGCCATTCTTCCCGCCACCTATCAGTTGATGCACCTCGCCGGCGAACTGGCCGCCAAGACCGGCGGGCAGGTCGAGGCATGTATTGTCGGAAAGGACATTGCGGGGCTGGCCGAGCAACTTGCTGCGCGGGGCGCGGCCAAGGTGTACTTGTGCGACGACGCCGAATTCGAGTTCTACCGGGCCATGCCGTACACCGCCGCGGTCAGCGCGGTGATTGATGCGTCAGATCCTCGGATCGCGCTGTTTCCGACGACCGCGTTGGGCAAAGACTTGGCCCCGCGGGTCGCGGCCCGCAAGGACGGTTCATTGGTGATCGACTGCACCGACGTGAAACTCGAAGCCGACAAGCTGGAGGCCGTCACGCCGATGTACTGTGGCAAGGTGATGTCCACGTTCGAGATGGAGCCCGGCCGTCTGCAGATTGCCACCGTTCGATCGAACGTCTTTCCGGCGGCCGAAGCGAAGGATGGCGCCGGCGCCGAGACGGAAAACGTCACTGTTTCGCTTCGCCCCGAGGACACGCGGCTGTCTTTTAAGGAACTCGTCCGGACGTCTACGGGCGTCAAGGACGTTACGGAGGCCGACATCGTCGTCTCCGGCGGCCGCTCCCTGAAATCAGAGGAGAATTTCAAGATACTCTACGAACTTGCCGAGACGCTTGACGGCGCGGTGGGAGCTTCTCGCGCGGCGTGCGACGCCGGGTATCAGCCGCACACGCGCCAGGTGGGTCTCACCGGCAAGGTCGTTACCCCGGCATTGTACATCGCGTGCGGCATCGACGGTGCGATCCAGCACCTTGCCGGCATGCGCGGCAGCAAGGTCATCGTTGCGGTCAACACCAAGGAGGAGGCCCCGATCTTCAAAGTCGCCAACTACGGCTGCGTCGAGGACCTGTTCACCATGGTTCCGCTGCTCAATAAGGAGTTCAAAAAGCTGCTGGAGAAGTGACGGCCCATGGCATCTCTGGATCGGCAGATTCTCAAAGATCTTGCGTTAGCCCGAAGGGAAGACGCGACGGTGCTCATTCAGAATCAGCGTTTTGCCGCCGCGTATTATCTGTCTGGGTACGTTGTGGAGTGTGCCCTGAAGGCGTGCATCGCGCGGCAGACCCGTGAGCATGAATTCCCGGACAAGAACCGCGTCAATAGCAACTGGACCCACAAACTCCCACAGCTCCTGGGGCTGACACAGATCCCGGATCAGCGCGACTTTGGCGGCGATCCGGTTCTCGAAAAGCACTGGTCGCTCGTAAGCAACCGATGGTCAGAGGATTGCCGTTATGAAGATAAGTCCGAGAAGGAAGCAAAAGATCTGCTGCACGCGGTGACGGATTCAGATCATGGAGTGCTACAGTGGTTACAAAGGCACTGGTAGACCGGGACATTGAGGCAGGACGACTCGTCCTCCAAGCACTGGACGATACGGGCGTTCCCGTTACAGCGGCGTTTTGGCTCGATGAACCCGACTCGGAAACGTATCGCCTGTATCTAGCTACATCGGTGTACGGCCGACAAGGACCACTGGATGCTTACGGGGAAGTGCAGCGGGCACTTGAGAACGCTCCGAAGGATCAACGGCCGGCACTGGCGGACATTAATGTCGTTAGCCCAAAGGAACGGACAGTTGTAGCTATTGGAAAGGCGCTCGGAACGGCCCCTGGAGTTTCCGGGATTCGTTTCTCGCGCAATACCGTGGACGGCGTGTACATCGACGATGCGTGGATCTATCGACTCAACTAGTTTTACGCTAGCAAAACTCTGACGCAGGGAGCGATCGCTAATGAGCCCCATCGCAATGACGCTATTGCTGGTCGTGACGCTGGGCGCCTTTGCCTATTCCGCCAATCGGCGCTGGAAGCTCATGAGGATCGGGGCGCCGGCGGGTCGGATCGACCGCATCGGCGAACGCATCCGGCTGGCGCTGCGCTTCGCATTCGGGCAGGCCCGGATGCCGCGATACCGATGGGCCGGCATCGCCCACATCCTGATCTTCTTCGGCTTTCTCGTCCTGCTCCTGCGATCGTTGATCCTCTTCACCCGCGGCTATGTGCCGGATCACAGCCTCTGGCTCTTCGATCCGTATCAGCCGATCGGGGCGATCTACGCGCTTCTGAAAGACCTCTTCGTCGTACTGGTGATCGTCGGCACGCTGGTGTTCTTCTATTACCGCCTGATCGCCCGTCCAGCCCGGCTCAGCAAAGGATTCGAGGGCGTCCTCATCCTCGGCATCATCTTTGTGATGATGATCGGCGACGTGCTCTACGACGGCGCCCGGATCAACCTCTCCGCCCTGGAAAGCGGCGAGCAAGTCTCCTTCTATGCTTTCGAGCCGGTCGGGTCGGTCGCCGCACTCACTTTTCAGGGTGCCGGAGACGGAACGCTCAAAGTGCTGGAGCATTTAGGTTTCTGGACGCATGCGTCCCTGGTCCTCATCTTCCTCAATATCCTGCCGTACTCGAAGCACTTTCACGTCATCACCGCGATCCCCAATGTCTTCCTGCAGAACCTCGGCCCCGTTGGTAGGCTCGCCAAGATCGAAGACATCGAGGGCAAGGCTGAACGCGAGGAGACGCTCGGGGTCAAACGCATTGATCAGTTCTCGTGGAAGAGCATTCTGGACCTCTACACGTGCACGGAGTGCGGGCGATGCAGCGACCAGTGCCCTGCGACGAACACCGGCAAGAAGCTCTCGCCCAAGCATTTCGCCATCGACTTGCGCGATTTCCTGTATCAGCACCAGAACGATCTCATCGCCGCCAAGGCCTCGGGCGACGGCGACGGCGAGGAGCCCCCCGAGTACCACAAAGATCTGGTGGACGGGGTCATTCACCCCGAAGTGCTCTGGGCCTGCACCTCCTGCCGCGCCTGCGAAACGGAATGCCCCGTTTTCATCACCTATGTCGACAAGATCGTCGATATGCGCCGCTACCTCGTGCAGGAGCGCGGCGAATTTCCGAACGAGCTGCAGACGGCCTTCCGCTCGCTTGAAACCAGCATGAACCCATGGGGCTTCCAGCCCGACCAGCGAGCCGCCTGGGCTGAAGGGCTCGACGTGCCCCTGATCTCCGAAAAACCCGACGCCGAGTATCTGTTCTGGGTCGGATGCGCTCCCTCCTTCGACGAACGCGCGAAAAGGACCGCTCGCGCCACAGCCCAACTGCTCATTCAGGCCGGCGTCAGTTTCGCCATCCTCGGCAACGAGGAACAGTGCACCGGCGATCCCGCCCGGCGCGCCGGCAACGAGTTCCTCTTTCAGATGTTCGCAGACGCCAACTGCGAAGTCATGAACGGCTACAACGTCAAGAAGATCATCACCACGTGCCCCCACTGCTATAACATCATCCGGAACGAGTATCCGGACTTCGGCGGGAACTACGAGGTCATCCATCACACCGAACTGCTGGCATCCCTCGTTCGTGACGGGAAGCTCCGTCCACAGAAAGCCATCGACACGCGCGTCGCCTTTCACGACTCGTGCTATCTCGGACGCTACAACGACATCTACGACCCGCCGCGGGACGTCCTCAAATCAATCCCGGGCATCCAGCTTGTCGAGCCGGCCGAGACCCGCGACCGCGGCATGTGCTGCGGTGCCGGCGGCGCCCAGATGTTCAAGGAGGAGGAGCCCGGGGACGAACGCGTCAACCGCCGTCGTACCGACCAACTGCTCAAGACCGACCCCGGCGCGGTTGCCAGCGCCTGCCCGTTCTGCATGCGGATGCTCACCGACGGGCTGGCCGACCGTGATCGTGAGGAAGTCAAGCAGCTCGACATCGCCGAGATACTCCTCGAATCAGTCGGCACCCCGACTTCTCAGCAAGAAACCACCAGTGCGACCTGACGGGGCCGCCGTCCTTGTCGAACTCCCGCAAGTCTGATAGAAGCTCTTTCGGTCGAGGCGAGAGCACGCTTTTGGCAGGTGCAATCGTTCACGGAACACCGCACGAAGGGACGAACTACCCATGGCTACAATCGGCAGACAAATCGCGAAATGGGTCGCGGACCTGACCTACGATCAACTCGACGACCAGACCATTCACGAAGTCAAACGCCGCATCATCGACAGCATCGGCTGTGCCCTGGGTGGCTATTTCTCGCCGCCCGCCAAGATCACCCGGGCCTACGCCCTCGCCGAGAACGACACCCATGCCGGCATCGTCCTCGGGACCAACCACAGCTCGAGCCCCGATCGAGCCGCCTTCGCCAACGGCACCATGATTCGCTATCTCGACTGCAACGACACCTACCTCTCCCTCGAACCAGCCCATCCCTCCGACAACCTCTCCGCCGCCATCGCGGTCGCTCAGGCGGCCAGCCGAACCGGGCGCGACCTGATTCTCGCTGCCGTGATTGGATATGAAATTCAGTGCCGTCTCTGCGACGCGGCCAGCCTCCGCGCCCATGGTTGGGACCATGTCTTCTACGGCGCCCTCAGCACGGCGATGGCCGCCGGAAAACTCTGGAACCTTACCGAGGATCAGCTCGAACACGCCCTTGGACTCGCCGGCGTCTGCAACATCGCCACGCGGCAGACCCGTACCGGACAGATGTCAATGTGGAAAGCCTGCGCCTTCGCCAACGCCGCACGAAACGGCGTGTGCGCGGCCGACCTCGCCCGAAGAGGCCTCACCGGTCCCTATGAGATCTTCGAAGGCCCGAAAGGTATCTTTAAGCAGCTTACGGGGCCCTTTGAGGTCACTCTCGGGACAACCGGCGACTTCATGATCAACAAGACTTATATCAAGTTCTGGCCCGCGGAGTATCACTCCCAGTCCGCCATCGAGGCCATCCTCGCTTTGCGGCCGGAGATCGGCCGGCGGGAGGTGCAGTCGATCGACATCAAGAGCTTCGAGGCCGCCGTCAGCATCATTGGCAGCGAGCCGGAGAAATGGCGTCCCACGTCACGCGAGACCGCCGATCATTCGATGCCTTACTGCGTTGCCATTGCCTTGGTCGACGGCGACGTCACGCTCAGCTCGTTCAACGAGGACCGCCTGACCGATCCGACAATTCTGGGCCTCATGGACAAAACCCGAATCACAGAGGACCCCGATTTGAACGCAGGCTATCCGAAGGGCATTCCAAACCACCTCTTTGTCAGGCTTGCCGACGGTGAGACGCTCGAGAAACGCATCGACTCTCCCCGGGGGCACGCTCTCAACCCGATGACGGATGAGGAGGTCATCGCGAAGTTCCAGCGCCTGTCGCGGCCGGTCATCTCCACCAAGACCGCGGAGCACATCCTGGATTCCGCCTGGAAACTCGACCAGACTACCGATCTGACCAGGATGCTGTCATTTGAGGTCATCCGGCCATGACCCCCGGCGCTTCGGTTCCGTCGCACGAGCGTTCCCGGCGACTCCGCTCCCTCATCGAAAAGGGGCCGGTCATGCTTCCGGGGGCCATCAATGCGCTCAGCGCCCGGATGATCGAACGCGAGGGTTTCGAGGCGATCTATCTTTCAGGGGCCGTGCTGGCCAACAGTGTCGGCGGCGTTCCCGATGTTGGTCTCATGACCCTCACCGAGGCCCGAGCGCATGCCGCCGCCGTCGCCAACGTCACCACGCTCCCGATCATCGCCGACGCGGACACGGGCTACGGCGGCCCGGACAACGCCGCGCGAACGGTGCGGGAACTCGAATCGGCCGGCGTCAGCGGCATACACCTCGAAGATCAGGAGTTCCCCAAGCGTTGCGGACACCTGAGCGGGAAACAGCTCGTGCCGATGAACGAGATGTGCGAGAAGGTCGCCGCGGCCACCGCGGCCAAAAACAGCACCGATTTTCTATTGATCGCCCGCACTGACGCCCGCGGCGTCACCGGCTACGACGATGCCGTCCAACGGGCGAATGCCTATTTGAAAGCCGGCGCGGACGCCATCTTTCCCGAAGCCCTCACCGGCCGCGACGAGTTCGAACGCTTCGCCGCCGACGTCGACGCCGTCCTCCTGGCCAACATGACCGAATTCGGCAAGACGCCCTATCTGACCGTAGACGAGTTCGGTCGCATGGGCTACCGCCTGATCATCTTTCCGGTCACGCTGCAACGGGCCGCCATGAAGGCGATCGAACGGGCCCTGCAAGTCCTCAAACGCGACCGGACCCAGAAGGCGCTGCTGGACGACATGCAGTCCCGTCGGGAGCTCTACGATCTCCTTGAGTACGACATGAGCGCACCGACCGAGTTCGATCCGTCGCACGGAGAGCAGACATGACTGAGCAACTCTTCCGGCCCGGATTGGAAGGCGTCATCGCAGGTGAAACCGACATCGCCGCCGTCGAGCAGACCACGCTGCAATATCGCGGGTATGCCATCGGTGACCTCGCCGAGAAGACCACCTTCGAGGAGGTCGCCCATCTGCTGATCTACGGAGAGTTGCCCACGGCCGAAGAGCTCGACGTTTTCAGATCGCTGTTGCAGGAGTACCGTCCGCTCGCGCCCGCCGTCGTGCAAACACTGAAACTCATTCCCGACGACGTGCCCATGATGGACATCCTCCGCAGCATGGTCTCCTTTGCCGGCCACTTCGATCCGCTCAAAGGCACCGACCCTGACAGCCTGCGCCGCCGAGCCGTCTGGCTTACCGCCCAGTGCAGCGCGATCGTCGCGGCGCGCTACCGGCTGATAAACGGTCGCGAGCCCCTCGACCTGAAACCGGGCCTCTCCCACGCCGCCCAAATCCTCTACCAGTGCCTCGGGGACGACCCCGACGAGACCTCAAGCCGACTTCTCGACCTCACACTGATCCTTTACGCCGAGCATGAATTCAACGCCTCTACCTTCACGGCTCGCATCGTCGCCTCGACCCTCTCGGACATGGTGTCGGGCGTATCCGCCGCCATCGGCGCCTTGAAGGGGCCGCTGCACGGCGGGGCCAACGAAGCGGCCATGGAGATGCTCAAGCAATTTGAATCCGCCGAGCAGGCGAGCACGTGGCTTCGCGAGCGATTCGCCAAGAAGGAGAAGGTCATGGGCTTCGGTCACCGCGTCTACAAGCACGGCGATCACCGCGCCCACATCCTCGAAGCGGAAATGCGCAAGCTGGCCGAGCAGAAGGGCGAGACGAAATGGATTGAAATCTATGACGCCATCAAGGAGCCGATGGTCAACGAGAAGAAGATCTTTCCCAATGTCGATTACCCTTGCGGGTTGACGTACTTTCTGCTCGGCTTGCCGATTGATATGTATACGCCGTTGTTCGTTTGCAGCCGCCTCACCGGCTGGTGCGCCCACATCATCGAGCAGCAACTGGACAACAAGCTCATTCGCCCGTTAAGCCGCTACGTCGGACCGGCGACGCGGGAGGTTACGCCGATTGACAAGAGGGCATGAAGGTTCAGGACAACCGACGCATGCATGACGACGCCTCCCGGTCTTTCGCCGACCCTCGCTGGCGAATCGCCCTCGCCGTGGTTGGAGGCTTCGCGGTGTTCGTCCTGCTGATGATTATCCTGGCCTATGCGAATCGCCGCCTGGAGACCATCGAACAGAAGCTGAGCTATCGCCCGCCCGATCTCGTCGCCGAGTTTTCGGCGGACGACGTCTCAGATGCGGCCGTCGGCCACACGGTTTATGTGCCGGTCTACTCGCACATTTACTCTCAGGGGGGCAGGGCTCATCTGCTGGAGACGACCCTCAGCATCCGCAACACGGATCTCCAACACCCGATCACACTCACGGCCGTGCGTTACTACGATACGGACGGGGGATTGGTGCGGAACTACCTGCCCCGGCCGGTGACGCTGCCCCGCCTTGCCACGCGCGAGTTTCTGGTGGAGCAGGAGGACATCTCCGGCGGTTCGGGCGCCAACTTCATCGTCCAGTGGAACTCCGACACCGAAGTGAGCGAACCCATCATCGAGGCGGTGATGGTCGGGGTGGAGCCTGGCCGGCACGGCATCTCGTTCGCCCGCCCGGGGATCGTTCCGGCCAAGATAGCGCCGGCGCCCGAAGGCGATTAACCTTGTGGGGGAATGCGACGCGTACGTAAGGCTCCGCGTCGACCGCCGTGCCCACGTATGCGTGAGTACAGGGCTCGAGAAACCCCATATTAGGCGTGCGGCAGACCTGAATCTTCACACGGGGCCGCGCGGGCGGGGAGACACCCTGCAGTTCACCAGGGCGCCCCGTCGCGCCGGCCGATATAACACTATTTCTCCATCGTGCGCGCCAGCCGCGCCTCCACCTGGAGCATGTGCTTCCCTTCCGCGAGCTTGATCAGATTGAGCAGGTCGGTCACCACTGCGACCTCTTCCACCTGCTCGTCGACGAACCACTGCAGGAAGCTTCGAGTCGCGTAGTCTTTCTTCTCCTCCGCCAATTCCATCAGGTCGTTGATCTGCTTGGTCACCTTCAGTTCGTGGTCGAGCGCCGCCTGAACGATGTCCTGCACCGACCCGGGGCGTTCCGCCGGCTGATCGATCTGCTGCAAGCGCACATTCCCGCCGACCTCGTGGACATAATCGAAGATCTTCATGGCGTGCACGCGTTCCTCGTCCGCATGGTGTCGGAACCAGGCGGCGAACACGTCCAGCCCCATGTCCTTGAACGCACACGACATGTCCAGGTAGGTGTGCGCCGCGAACAGCTCGTTGGTGATCTGCTCATTGAGCTTCTTGTTCATCTTGTCCGAGATCATCATCGTTCAGTACCTCTCCTCAAGTCGATCCAGTCAGTTACCGTAGCAATTCGGTCCGCCGCCGGGACGCCTGATATCGTTGCAGGTGCTCCGGCCGTATATGGTAGTGA
The DNA here is from genome assembly GCA_964574815.1 of uncultured Phycisphaeraceae bacterium. Lineage (GTDB taxonomy): Bacteria > Planctomycetota > Phycisphaerae > UBA1845 > UBA1845 > CAZNPL01. Next base: position 24,973 of record CAZNPL010000008.1, on the reverse strand, counting down.
TATACCGCGTCGCCGGCCACTGCCGTGCGATGTCCACTTTTGTGTGGGTATGTCGGGAGCCATGTCCGCCCTGCCGCGGGCGTGCGGCATGCAGGCATGGGCCCGGCCCGACTCCGGCGCAGGGGTCACAAGTATACGCCCCACCCGCGAAAGCCTACCGGATTCTGGCCCGCCTGTCTCGTTCCCGAGCCGCGCTCAGTTGGGCCGGGGTCGTGGCGTGCCAGGCAAAGGGTCGGAGAGCCCGAGCCGGCCGGCCGATGGTATGGATTCCGGATTGAGGGCCGGTAGCTCGGCCCCCGGCTTGTGGCCGGATTGCCCTGAAAACGGCCACCGTGGAATTCAGGCGGTAAGGTCACGCGGCGTTCCCGCTAAGGCCGCCCGAAGGTCTGCGTCCAGAAGCTTCCCTCGTAATACCCGACGCCCGTCTCGGTGGCGTTGGCCCGCATGATGTTCGCGCAGTGGCCGGGGCTGTCCATCCAGCCAGCGACGACGGACTCCGGCGTCGCATAGCCCCAGGCGATGTTCTCGGCCCACAAAGACCCCTCATAGCCGGCCTGGTCGAACCGCTGGCTCGGCCCGTCGCCTTCGGGCGAGTAGTGATCGAAATAGTCCCGAACGCCCATGTCCATGGAGTGGTTCCGCGCCGCACAGCGAAGGGCGGCGTTCATGGTGAGCGGCCCCGCGGGCTCAAACGTGCCCGCGCTGCCGCAATCGGCCCCGGCCGCTCGGCGCTGGTTGACCAGATCGAGCACCTCGGCCTCCAGCGCGGCCCATCCTGCGTTCCATCCGGCGACTTGCGCGCAATAGTCGTTCTCGGGCATTTCGTCGGCCAAATCATCCCCGGTCGCTCCGTCATCGAGCGGATCCTGGGCGTGGCTGCCGGCGTCGTCGCCGTCGCCGTCATTCGCGTTTGGCCCGGTCGTGACGTCAAGCTGCCAGCCGCATCCCCCTGCGGACAGCATCATAGGAACGCACAACCCAAGAATCGGGATCATCACGAGCAACGCACGATTGCGTGTCCACCACATATTCGTTCATGCTCCAAGCTTGATACAGGGCATAGCATCGCCGACCAGCGCGCATGCACGCGACCGAGTCACACCCACCCTCAGACACACATCGTCTTATAACACGACTCACATCACGGCGCGTCCAGTGAATCGTACAATTACCACGAGCCGCGGGCGGCTTCCCATAACCGCAGCAAGGCCACCACTCGAGCCGGTGAGAGACTCACGTGTACGACCCGCGCCTCGGTTGCCATGCCCACACCCGCGTGGCCTGGCCGACGGCGCCGCCATCCCGAAGCGCCGCGTGCCAAAGTACCCCGCGCAACGTTATCCGCCGGGTCCGCTCGCCATCGACACACACATCAGAGCCGAAAGCGCAAGCGACCGGGCCCAAGGGGCCGGCACCGCAGCTCTCCAGGCCCGAAAACCCCCGCGCAACCGACCCGACTCACGCCAGTGGCCGAGTATCGGCGTTTCGCCGCTCAAAACCCAAGGCTGGTCTCGCGATGCCGCGCCTGACTTCTGATAGCTAATGGCTGACGGCTGATCGCTAATGGCTCTTCCATTGAACCGATCGCGCTCGCGCGGTACACTGCCTGTCAAGGCGGAATGAGGAGGGGGGCGAACGGTGGTACATTGCGGCTATCCCTCCATTCATCGCGCAGAGTCGGTCGAGCGCCATCAACGTCATCCTTGCCACCAACCAACGAAATGCCGCGCCACTCAGCAGCGCGAATCCATCGGAACTGCCCCGCCGCCCATTTCAAGCGCCGGCCCGACGCTCGCGCGGGCCTGCTCCCAATGTCAGCTTCCATCACCTGCCGAACAGGAGCCTCTCTCATGACAACGCTCACCCCGAAAACCCGAGCCCTCATCTTGACGGCCACCCTCACGCTGGTTGCAGCCGCCGCTCACGCCCAGACTGTCATCTACGTCGACGATGACGCATCACCCAGCGGCGACGGCGCCACCTGGGCCACGGCCTACGACTCGCTCTCAACCGCCCTGGCCACGGCCCAACCCGGCGACCAGATCTGGACGGCCGCCGGCACCTACGTCGGCAACTTCACGCTCACGCTCGGCGTCGAACTCTACGGCGGCTTCGACGGCACCGAAACCGAACTCACCCAGCGTGACTGGGCCGCAAACCCCACCATCCTTGACGGAAACGCCAGCGGCAGCGTCGTCACCGCGCCTCCCGGAGCGACCGAAACGACGAGGATTGACGGCTTCACCATCACCAACGGATTCGGGATCCACGTGGAAACCTCGTCACTGATCATCACGAACAATACCATCACCAGGAACATACTTATCGGCGGGATTCGTTTGGACAGTTCTAGCGCAACCATCTCAAACAACATTATCATGACCAACGCGGGCAGCGGCATCTCCTTAGAATCTTCCTCCGCAACGATCGCGAACAACACGATCCTCGGCAATCACACCGATAGCTTCGGCGGCGGGCTGTACGTCTCCAGCTCGTCCGCGACAATCGTGAACAACACGATCAAAGGCAACACCGCCGCCTTCGGCGGCGGGATGGCCGTATACTCCTCTTCGCTGGTGATCGCGAACAACAACATCATCGGCAACACCGCCGATTCCGGCGGCGGCGGGGTGAAACTGTCCAACTCCTCTCCGGCGATGACAAACAACACGATCGCGAGCAACCGCGCAACTACCGGCGGCGGAATCTACCTCTATCCCTCTTCCTCCCCCTCCAACCCGACAATCACGAACACGATCGTCGCGTATAACTCGTCCGGTATTCACGGGTCCGGTGGCGATCCGACGTTGCGGTTCAACTGCGTCTACGGCAACAAACTGTACGACTACGCCTACCTGACCGACCCCACCGGAACCGACGGCAACATCTCCGAAGACCCACAACTGGTGGATTTAACTTACGGCATCGCACACATTCAGCCGGACTCCCCCTGCATCGACGCCGGTAACAATGCCGATGCGTGGGGCGACTGGGACATCGACGGCCAGCCCCGCATCCTGCCCCCGGGCGGAACCGTCGACATCGGCGCCGACGAATCAGATGGCACGCAATGGCCGAAAGGACCGCCCGTGATCGTGCGGGTCAGCCCCCTGGGCGACGACACCAACGACGGCTCTTCCTGGCCACTGGCCAAGCGCACCGTCCAGGCCGGGATAGACGCGGCCGCGACGCTCGGCGGCGAGGTCTGGGTGCGCGCCGGCAGGTACGAGGAGCGCATCAACCTGCATCCCTTCGCGTATGTGTATGGCGGCTTTGCTGGTATTGAAGTGCTGCGCGAGGAGCGGAATTGGACCACCAACATATCAATCCTCGACGGGCAGGCAAAGCACTCGGTGGTGACCGCAAGAGGAGGCTATGGAGTCGTCACCGCCATCGACGGCTTCACGATCACCAATGGCCACTACACCGTTGGCGGCGGGCTCTATCTGGAATATGCCGCCCCGACCATCGCGAACAATGCCATCACCGGAAATGACGCCTCGCGAACTGGTGGCGGGCTGTACCTCTACCGGTCCGACCCAATAATCGCGAACAACTCGATCACCGGCAATTTCACCGACCAGGACGGAGGTGGCTTATACCTCGATGAGTCCGACCCGACGATGGCGAACAACATGATCAGCGGCAATAACGCCCTTGCCGGTGGCGGAATGTATCTCTATCAGTCCAACCCGACAATTGCGAACAACACGGTCATCAGCAATGGCGCTGACGGCACCGGTGGAGGGTTGCGCCTGTATGACTCCGCGCCCACCATTGCAAATACCATCGTCGCCTTCAACTCGTCTGGCATTTATCGATCCAGCGGCGGCACACCGACGTTGCGGCACAACTGCGTCTACGGTAACACCGAGTACGACTATTCAGGGCTCACCGACCCGACCGGGATCGACGGCAACATCTCCGCCGACCCGCTACTGGCCGACTTGCGCTATGGCAACGTGCATATTCAGCCGGACTCGCACTGCGCGGACGCCGGAAGTAACGCCGACGCGCTCACTGAGTTCGATGTGGACGGCCAGCCCCGCATCCAGCCCATGTTCGGAACGGTCGACATCGGCGCGGACGAATCGGACGGCACGGTGTGGGCGGCGGGCCCGTCCACAATCGTACGCGTCAGCCCCGCAGGAGACGACTCCAACGATGGCTCGTCGTGGCCGCTGGCCAAACGGACGGTCCAGGCGGGCATCGACGCCGCGGCCCGGCTCGGCGGCGACGCGTGGGTCCAAGCTGGCGTATATGAGGAGCGAATCACACTACTTCTCTATGCCCATTTGTTTGGCGGTTTTGCTGGCCACGAGACGGTTCGGGAACAGCGTGACTGGAGCGCCAACACCACAACTCTTGACGGCCAGCAGCAAGGTCCAGTGGTGACCGCGCGGGGGGGATACAAAGCAGACAGCACCATAGATGGCTTCACCATCACGAACGGCAGTAGCTCCTTCGGCGGAGGGCTGTACTTGCAGCGCTCCTTCCTGACAGTCACAAACAACACCATCACGGGCAACACCGCCTACGCCGGCGGCGGGCTCTACGTCGTGTCCGACTCCTCTCCGACGATCGCAAACAACGCCATTACGGGCAACACCGCCAACGCCGGCGGCGGATTCTACCTCGTGTCCAACTCCTCTCCGACGATCGCAAACAACGCGATCATGGGCAACACGTCGGCCTACACGGGCGGTGGATTGTATTTGATCAACTCCTCTCCGACGATCGCAAACAACTCCATCACCGATAACGACGCCGATGTGGGCGGCGGGTTATACTTGACCGGCTCCTCGCCGACGATCGCGAACACCATCATTGCTTTCAACTCATCCGGGATTCGTCGATACAGCGGCGCCCCAGCGTTGTGGCACAACTGCGTCCACGCAAATACCTGGTACGACTACGACGGCCTCACCGACCCCACCGGGATCGACGGAAACATCTCCGCCGACCCGATGTTCGCACGGCTGCCCGACCCCGGCCCGGACGACGAATGGGGCACGCCCGACGATGACCTCGGCGACCTGCAACTCCTAGCCGCCTCGCCCTGCATCGACGCCGCCGACAACGCCGCCGTACCGGCCGACACGATCGACCTCGACGATGACGCCGACACAACCGAACCGCTGCCGATCGACCTGGCCGGCTTCCGACGTTTCGTGGATGACCCCAACGCGCCCGACACCGGCGCCGGAACGCCACCCATCGTGGACATGGGAGCCTACGAGCGCCTACCCGGCGATTGCGGTGGCGAGGGTGGCATGGCGCGTGATGGGCGGGTGGACCTCGCAGATTATGCCGGTTTTGTCTTGTGCGTCGTCGCGGCGGACGTTCAGCCGCCGGAGCTGTGTCAGTGCTTCGATCTCGACGCCAGCGGGCTGGTCGACCTGCCCGACTTTGCCGTATTTCAGGTGACGTTTACGAAAGACTAGCGTGGAACCGTGCCTACCGACAAGGGGAACAACTCATGCTGACGCAACGGACAATGGCCTTCATCGTTGCAACAGCCCTGGTGCTGCCGTCAGGTTTCGCCGTTGCTCAGGCCGTTATCCACGTCGACGACGACGCATCACCCGGCGGCGACGGCGCCACCTGGGCCACAGCGTACAACTCGCTCTCGACCGCCCTGGCCACGGCCCAACCCGGCGACCAGATCTGGACGGCCGCCGGCACCTACGTCGGCAACTTCACGCTGACCCTCAGCGTCGAACTCTACGGCGGCTTCGACGGCACCGAAACCGAACTCACGCAACGCGACTGGACAGCCAACCGGACCATCCTCGATGGCAACGCCAGCGGCAGCGTCGTCACCGCGCCTCCCGGAGCGACCGCGACGACGAGGATCGACGGCTTCACCATCACCAACGGGTGGACGTCCGAAGGCGGGGGGATGCTCCTGGTGAGCTCCTCGCCGACAATCACAAACAACCTCATCGCGGTCAACGGCGCGTCCGACGACGGCGGCGGGCTTTACCTCGATAACTCCTCACCGGCAATTGTCAGAAACACGATCATTGGAAACACCGTCATTCTCGGCAACGGCGGCGGAATGGTCCTGTTGAGCTCTTCCCCGACAATCGTCAACAACATCATCAGCGGCAACTTCACCTACCACCGCGGTGGCGGCCTCTACCTGGCCTCCTCGGCCCCGACGATTGCAAACAACACCATCACCGGCAACGGTGCTGACTGGTATGGCGGTGGCGTGTGCCTGGAAAACTCCTCTCCGACCGTCACGAACAACACCGTCACGGGCAACGCAGCCGGTCGCGGCGCCGGCGGCCTCTACCTGGCGGGTTCTCCGACGGTCGTGAACACGATCGTCGCGTTCAATTCGTCCGGTGTCTACCGGGTCGGCGGCACGGCAGCACTTCGATCAAACTGCGTCTACGGCAACGGCGCTTACGACTACTTGGGGATCGCGGACCCCACCGGGACCGACGGCAACATCTCCGCCGACCCCCGGCTAGGCGACCCCCGACACGGCAACGTGCGTATTCATCCGGACTCGCCCTGCGTGGCCGCAGGGAGCAACGCGGACGCCTGGGGCGCGCGAGACATCGACGGCGAGCCTCGCATTCAGCCGCTTGGCGGAACGGTCGACATCGGCGCCGACGAGTCGGATGGGACGGTGCCCGCAAAAGGGCCGTATACAATCGTGCGTGTGAGCAACACAGGGGACGACTACAACGATGGTTCTTCGTGGCCGTTGGCCAAGCGAACCGTACAGGGGGGCATCGACGCAGCGTCAGCGATGGGCGGCGAGGTCTGGGTTGCGGGCGGCACGTACGAGGAATGCATCGCCCTGCGTCCTTACGCATACGTTTATGGCGGTTTCGGCGGCTTCGAAACAGCGCGGCAAGAGCGGGACCACCTTGTAAACGTCACCATCCTGGACGCGCGGCAGCAAGGTAGCGTTGTGACCGCGCGGGCGGGTCACGGGGTCCTGGGCAGGGTCGACGGCTTCATCATGACCGGCGGACTCGCGCCCGACGGCGGAGGCCTGCTCCTGCGGAATCCCTCCCCTACGATCGCCAACAACATCATCACGGATAACGCCGCTGACTACAACGGCGGTGGCCTGTATGTGGAGGCCTGCTCTCCGACGGTTGCGAACAATACCATCAGGAACAATGCCGCGGACTACGGCGGCGGGCTGTACCTGGCCGCCTCATCGGCAACGATTTCCAACTGCGCGATCGCAAGTAACGGCGCGGCCAACGCGGGCGGAGGACTGTGCCTGACATCTGCCGCGGCAACGATAAGAAACAGCACAATGACGGACAACACTGCCGGAACCGGCGGAGCTCTGTATCTGGCGGGCTCCGGGGCGACCATTGCGAACACGATCGTGGCGTTTAACTCATCCGGGGCGTTCCTCGCGTACGGCAATCCTCCGGCACTGCAATACGATTGCGTCTTCGGCAACACCCAGTACGACTACTCTGGGATCGCCGACCCTGCCGGGATCGCGGGGAACATCTCCGCCGACCCGATGTTTGCACGGTTGCCCGACCCTGGGCTAGACGGCGAGTGGGGGACGGGCGACGATGATGTTGGGGACCTGCAACTGCTGGCCGGGTCGCCTTGTGTCGATACCGGTGATAATGCTGCCGTGCCCGCCGATGCTGCCGACCTTGACGGCGACGGCGAGACTGACGAGTCGGTGCCGATCGATCTGGCCGGCTCGCTGCGCTTCGTGGATGACCCCAACGCGCCGGACACCGGCGCCGGAGCGCCCCCCATCGTCGATATGGGAGCCTATGAACGACTTCCCGGGGATTGCGGTGGCGAGGGTGGCATGGCGCGCGATGGGGCGTTGAACCTCGCTGATTATGCCGGGTTCGGCTTGTGCGTCGTCGCGGCGGACGTTCAGCCGCCGGAGTTGTGTCAGTGCTTCGATCTCGACGGGAGCGGGCTGGTCGACCTGCCCGACTTTGCTGTATTTCAGGTGACTTTCACCGGCGGCGGGCAGCAGGAGTGACGATTGCATCCGCCAATCGGCCGCGCCTGCCCCGTCACTCCCTCGGCAGTATGGTCGGGGGCATCGTGATGCACCCCTTCGCTTACCGTGGGCTCACTCTGTTGGTAGCGAGCATGAGCCTCCGTGCTTGGCGTGGTAGTCCTGGTGGTACTCCTCGGCTTTGCAGAACGGGCCGGCCGGCTCTACCTGGGTGACCATTTTGCGGCCGCTGAAGCGGTCCATTTCCTGTAGCTGGTCGATGTACTCTTTGGCCTGGGTCAACTGCTGGTCGCCTGCCGCGAAGATGGCCGAACGATATTGCGAGCCAACGTCGGGACCCTGCCGGTTGAGCTGCGTCGGGTCGTGGAATTTGAAGAACCACTCCAGCAGCTTCTCGTAGCTCACCTTGCCAGGGTCGAATACAACCTTGACCGTTTCGGCATGTCCGGTCGTCCCTGAACAGACTTCCTTGTAGGTCGTCTCGGCCGTCTCGCCACCCATGTAACCCGAGATCGCCTCCGTCACGCCGGGCACCTGCTGGAAGCGGTCTTCGATGCCCCAGAAGCAGCCGCCGGCGAAGTAGGCCGTCTCGGTCTTGGACGATTGAGAGGCCTCGGGCGGTTGCACCTCTCCGGCGTGAAACTGCAGGGCCGCCGAGTTCAGGCAATAGCGCAGCCCGGTCGGCTTCGGGCCGTCGTCAAAGACGTGGCCCAGATGCGAGCGGCACCGGGCGCATTGAATCTCCGTGCGAACCATGCCGTGGCTGGTGTCACGCTCCTCGTGGATATGCTGCGAATCGATCGGCTGATAGAAGCTGGGCCAGCCGGTTCCGGACTTGAACTTCGCGCCCGAGGCAAACAGCGGCAGGCCGCAAAGCCGGCAGGCGTAAGTGCCTTCCTCCTTGTTGTCGAGCAGTCCGCCGCAGAAGGCGCGCTCCGTCCCCTTGTCGAGAAGGATCTCCCGCTCTTCGGCCGTCAGGTCCTTGGCCAGCTCTTCGATTCGGCCGGACGACAACGGCGTGATATCGAAGCCGCTCTTCGAGACGACCCGGCCTTGGCCGGATTTCTCTGCCGTCGCAACCTGGTCCTTCGTCTGCCCACTGTCCGCTTTTGACCTCTTCTCTTGATTCTTGTCCATGTTCGCGAATCCCATCAAAGCCAGGACGCCAACGGCCACACCCATGGCCACCGAGAGTTTTGTTCCCATGATCAACCTCACTTTTGAGCCAATGCAGCCTCGTCGCGAGACCTTTCGAAGAGGCGGATCGCACGCGTTGGCACCGTCGCCGACGCCCGTTCGCCGCACACGGCATTGGTCTTCTGGCGCTGGCTACCGGCGAACCGCCTCAGCACGCCGCGCCACGGGCGGCTGATGCCTTGGATCAAACGGCCCGACAGGATGATAGGTGGTCGGATTCGTCAGGGCCAGCGGGTAGGCAGGTCGATACGCCTCGGCGCGTGCGAGGCGGGATTGGCGAGGCCATGAGGCGGATGGAGACGCTGAAATTGTCCTGCAGCGGTGGTCCGCTGTCAGGGGCCCCCGCGCGGGGGCCACGATTCGTCGGGCCAAACGCCAACTCGCGCGAGCGTGTGCTAAATTTCGGTACACGGCACGATGGCAAGAACTGCACGCCTCTCGCCGCGCGCTCGTGTCGTCGCGGCGCGCGCAGGCGCGAACGCCCTCCAACGAACAATAGACAGTAATCCCGTTCTCGGACACGCGCGTCGGCGGCAGTGCAGTGGCAGGTAAGCCGCCGGCCGTGTTCAGCCGCTGGGACGGGTACAATGAAAGAGGCACACGACTCGCGTTGGGCGGTAGTTTTCATTCGAATCGCGAGCCCACCTCCAGAGGAGGTGGGCCACCCCGGCTGACGGCGAATATCAAACATAGATTCCCCACTCGTCCGCAACGAAGCTCGGTATGTGATCACTCCGTGCTCGCCGGTTCGCCCAGGCGAGCATCTGGTGCGACCGGGCCGCGTGGGTGCACAGTGCGGCGGGAGAAGGGTCAATGCCAACGCGTCCGAGATCGAGCCGATCGGCATCCCAGCATACCTGCACGGTGATATCCGCGTCGGTAAAGCCCAGTTCGTGCTCGGCGCACGCCTGATACAGCAGATCGAACTCGGGATCGGGCAGTTCGAAGGCGGTCCCGAGAAGTTCCGCCGCGTGATCGGCCCCGCGCTGCCCGTGGTCGTAGTCCGTCCCTTCGCTGAACCTCTTGGCGTCATGAAAGACCGCAAAGAGTTGAACGACGTCTCGATTCGCGCCCGTCGCCTCGGCCAGGCGCAAACCGGTTTCCAGAACGCGCGCCCAGTGAACCGGCCCGTGAAAGCCGTCGATCGGCAGCTCGTATTCTTGCAGAATGGCGGCGATGAGCTTTCGCGTGATCGTCATAGCCGTATGCTAACGCGCTCACGCCGACGGAGACAGTAAGTCGATCCGGTGGACGTCTTTTCCCCTCAGTACGCCTCACTTTCCTACGATGCGCCCGTGTCCGCGTGGACGTTGGTTGGAACGGGCGTACGGTTTTCGTCGGCAGCGCGCCGGGCAAACTCGTTTGATACGGCCTGCCAGAAGACAGGGTTATATGCGCAGAAATCGGGGACCGGTCGGCCATTGAGGATCAATGAGGGCGTGCCTGTAACGCCGAGCTCGTCGGCGAGGGCGACGTCGCGCGCGACGGCCTCCCGGACCGCCGGGCGGGCCATGTCCGCGACCAGTCGCTCCTCGTCGAGGCCGAACCGCTTCGCCAAAGCTCTATATGTCTCTATTCCTAATCCGTTGCTGACTTGAAACAATCCGTCGTGCATGCGCTGGAACGCCGCTTCGCCCCCTTGCAATCTGGCTGCCTCTGCGGCGAAGCTTGCTTCACAAGCGGCCAGGTCGACGCCCTTCGCCAGCGAATCTCTGCGTGCCTTATCAAGAGGGACGTGTCTAAACTCAACCCGTAGAGGCCCGGACCATCGTCGCCGGTACTCCGTCCGCCACTTATTCGCGAAGCAAGCACAGTGGGGGCATTCGAAATCACTGAACACGAGAAGGGTCGGACCGTGGAAGTCTTCCGTTTCCTTCGGATCCCACAGGCGAGGCTGCGCCAGATACTCGCGGACGAGGAATTCACTATCGTTCATTCGCTCGTCGACGAACTTCTTGAAGGGGAGCAAGTTCGCCACCTGCTCGCGCGTCTCCAACTTGGCGTCACGGTAAACCCATAACCCGGCGACGAGAACGGCGGCGATCACGCAGGTGCGCAGAGCGTCCGGCGCGCGGAATGTTGCGCGGGCGAACGCCGCCGCGCCGCCTGCCGCCGCGACCCGGCCCCTTTCTCTTAATACGGCGTCGCGTCGCGGCCGGAGCCACCACGTGCCGATCACGATCGCGCCGTTGATTGCATGCGTTACTGCGCACCAGAAGCACCAGGTGTCGATCATGAAGGTCATAAACCATAAAAGGAGGATGGAGCCGACGGCCCCGCAGCCGGCTGTCAGGAGCGGTATCAGATACCAGCCTTGGCCCCAGGGGCGAGGCGGCGCGCCCAGGACGAGCCAGATCCCCAGGAACACGAAGTACGCCAGCCCGACGAAGGCCACCGGAACGACCACGCGCTGCCAGCGAATCGAGAGCGAGCGATCGAACACCGGAAAGCTGAAGTCCACGGCGCTCCATTGGCTGGACAGGACGGTGTCGCAGCCGGACGCCGTTCCGGCGTTGCCGCCGCACCATTGGCTGAACAGCGACGGCGTCTCCGCTGTCGAGGGCCAAGGCCCGGCCTGTTCGCGAACCAGTTGGCCACTGATCCAGGCTCCGGCGAAGCAGAGCCCGATCAACGCTGTGCGGATGAACTGCCTTCCTTTTGACCTCATTGCTCCTACACCTCCCTTCCCGAGCGCGCGCCGTGGGCCTCCCGTCCGATCGCCGGGAACGGGCCCCGTTCGTCGTCCATGGGGCCGGGCCTTGCGGTCGAGGGCTGCTGTTTCGACCGGCCCGCTTCCACGGCGATATCGGACGAAAACGTCGTTGGGCTACATTTTGTGGTCACGGAGACGAGTTGGGCCGGCGGCGCGGCTGCGAGCTACGAGTAATGGGCATTCGTGGATGTCTACGGCCGTGTCGACGGGCTGATTAGGCGGCGGACGGGCGTTGCGTGGCGTTTCCTGGACGATCGAGCACGTCGGGAAGAAATACCGCGGCGGCCTCGCGAGCGGTGAAACTTAGAGGGCATCCTCACCCTTGAGGCCGACCTGGGCGCAGATTCGGTCGAAGTCGTCCATGTTGTAGAAGTCGATGACGATGCGGCCCGAGCCTTTTGCTTTACCTAACATTATCCTAACTTTTGTTCTTAGTGTTTCTTCGAGTCTGCATTCCAGGTCGCGGACATGAGCTTGCGGTGGACCGATTCGGCCCAAGCTGGTTCGATCTTTTCGTTTCGGCTGGCGTTCTTTGCGGACCATGTTTTCGAGGGCGCGGACGGAGAGCGATTTCGATGCGGCCTCATTAGCCAGTTCCGTTCGGCGTTGGTTGTCGGGCACGCCGAGCAGGGCGCGGGCGTGGCCCATTGATATGCGGCCGGCTGCGAGCAGGCTTCTGACTGCATCCGGCAGTTCGAGCAAGCGTACGTAGTTCGTGACTGTCGAGCGGTCCTCGCCGAGTCGTTGGGCGAGGTCGTCTGTCGTGAGCGAAAACTCGTTTAGGTAGCGTTTATAGGCCTGGGCGCGTTCGATGGCGTTGAGATCTTCGCGATGGATGTTCTCGATGAGGGCCCATTCGAGCATTTGCCTGTCGTCGACTTGGCGGATGATCACCGGGACGGTGTTCAGGCCAGCGGCTCTGGCTGCTCGCCAGCGGCGTTCACCGGCGACGATCTCGTGGCCGCGAGGCGTCTGGCGAACGACGATCGGCTGGATCATACCGGAGGCGCTTATCGAGCGGGCAAGATCTGAGACGCTTTGCGGATCTATGGTGTCGCGCGGCTGGTACGGATTGGGCCTCAGTTCCTCGATAGGCAGCGTGGGGGTGGTAACTGCTTCACGCACATTTTGGGGCCGTTGGCTGGCGGGTTCGCGAGTTGGTTGGGTGGCATCACCAGGGCCCGGGGCCTCGCGCGTTTGTCTGGGTTTGTTTTCGGCGGGGGTGCTCTCGGTCGTGGCGTCATCATGGCGAGAGCTACCTACGAGGGAGTCGAGTCCCCTTCCTAGTCGGCTACGTTTGACGGCCATGGTTGCTCCCCGGCGCGGAGTTTGGCTTCGTTTGGTATTTGGCTTGGCCGGGCCAGGGAAACACAGTCCGCGCCATGCGCTTCCCGCTGTCGTCGCCAGTGTAACGCGAAATGGCCGTGCTCTGCAAACCTGTTTCACGTGAAACCGGCGGCGATTGTGACTAAACAATGAGAGGCTGGCTCGCGGAAAATCGTTGTGTTCGCGAACTGGGTTCTTGCGATACGCGTTTCACGTGAAACGGCGCTCCGCGAGTAACTGCGATCTTCGACTCGAGCCATCACGAACGCGTCTGGCACCCCCTACCTGTCGGCATCACGAGAATGCCGGCGCGTGGGCTCGAACAGCACGTTTGGTCAGTTTTGGCATCAGCAACTCCGCGATCGGAAAAGTTATTCTAGGTAGTTTGTATCGCCTGGGGCGAACAGGGGAGAGGATCGCCCCGCAATTAACGTGTTCATTCATTATTATAAGCTCCGATTTTAGAACTCGGGGGTAGCTTAGAGGTGTCGGCAGATTGTGTCGCGGCTGAGACGGGGGGGCGCCTGGATTGCGCGCGAATACGCTCGCTGTACCGAAGTACACAAAAGACTGTCGACCGTTCGCGGGGGAGTGTTGCAGTTGAATCCGGCTCGCCGGCAATTACGATCCGTTGTAACGCGGGTCGGCGGTAGGCGGGGACATTCGAACACGGACTTTGCGGGCCGGGTGCGAGACCTTTATGGACTTTCTGAACGCGTGGGTAAAGGCGACCTGGAGCATGACGCTCGAGGCGGCGCCTTGGCTGCTGTTCGGCTTTGTGCTGGCCGGGGTGGTTTATGTCCTGCTTCCGACGGAAAAGGTGGTCAAGCATCTCGGCAGGCCGGGGCTGGGGAGCGTGCTCAAGGCGGCGTTGATCGGCGTGCCGCTGCCGCTCTGCTCGTGCAGTGTGATTCCGGTAGCCTCTTCGATCCGTCGGCGCGGGGCCACTCGCGGTGCAACGGCCAGCTTTTTGATCAGTACGCCCGAGAGCGGCGTTGATTCGATTGCGATTTCGTATGCGCTGCTCGGTCCGCTGCTGGCCGTCGTGCGGCCGATCGCGGCGTTTATTTCGGCGGCATTGGCGGGGACACTGATCGCGGGCCACGAGCGGCGGTCGGCTGAGACTGCCGCGGTCGCGCGGCCGCCTGCGGAAGAAAAGGCGGATTGCTCGTGCTGCTGCAGTCAGAGCCAGCCGGTGCGCGCGTCGTTCGGATCGAAGATCACTCAGGCGCTGCGGTACGGGTGCGTGGAGATGTTTTCGGATCTGGCTCATTGGCTTGTGCTCGGGTTCGTGCTGGCCGGACTGGTGGCAGCGATTCTGCCCGACGATTTTCTGGAGGCGTCGATCGGGACCGGGCTGATCGCGATGCTGGCGATGCTGTTGGCCGGTTTGCCGCTGTATGTTTGCGCGACCTCGGCCACGCCGGTGGCGGCGGCGCTGATCGCCAAGGGGCTGAGTCCCGGCGCGGCGCTGGTGTTTCTGCTGGTGGGGCCGGCCACAAACATGGCGACGATGGTGGTGGTGGCCCGGGATCTGGGGCGTTGGGCATTGGCGATGTATCTGGGCAGCATCGCGGTGGTGTCGATCGCGCTGGGACTGGTTGTGAATGTCGTGGCCGGGGAGTTGCCGGGGGCGGTGGCGGCGGAGAGTGCGATGCACGAGCACGGCGTGACGACGTTGAACTTGATTTGCGGCGTGGTGCTGGGGCTGCTGTTGTTGAACGGGTTGCGGGTGCGGATCGTCCGGCGTTGGGCGGGTCGTCGTGTGGCGGCGGCGGGCGGTGTGCCGGTGGGTTCGTTTGGAGAATAGAGGCACGACGGCACGTCGGCGGGGAATAGGGACGAAGGGACCTGGGAACGAAGGCTTGCCGGTGAGGCGGGCCGGCTCGGGGCGCGGTGGCTTCGTTTGGCGCTGGTGGTTGCGCCATTTGGAACGCGGCGGGGCCGGGTCGCGGCTTGCACGGATAGGCTTTGATCTTTCGGTGAGTTTGGCTTCGTTTGGCGCTTGCGATTGGGGTGTTGGCGCGGCGGGTCGCTGCGCGATTGGGACAGCGGCGTTCCACGTCTTGTGACTGGCAACTCTTGCGAAGCTTGGCTTCGTTTGGAAAGCTGACCAGCAGATTTCGCGGCTTGGTGGCTTCGTTTGGCGCCGGCGCTTGGGATTCGGCGGGGATTGGGGACCGGTCGCCGACACTCCCGGCTCTGATCGGGGGGCGTCTGAGGGGCGAGGCTCGGAGGATGATGCCGGACGACGGTCATCCGCGAGCTTGGGTTCGTTTCGCACCGAAGCTTGCGGCTGTCGATCCATCGAGCGGCACGACCGGAGGCCTGATAAAAGACGACTGATGACCGGCACCTTGGGTATCGCTTGGGTTCGTTTGGCGCCTCAGGTATTGGGAGTCGGATCCGGAGATTTGGGAGCCTTGCATAGTCTGAGGGGGTCGTGGCGCGCTTGCGTGGTTCGTTTGGTTGGGTGGGCCTTGTTCGTTCATTCCTGAGCATCCGTGTCGGTGCGCAGTTCGGGTGCGCTTCTCCTTTCCACCCTATAGAACACGGGGGCTGTTCGCGGTTTTTCGGAAAAAGTGGAACACGTGCGTGCGCGCGTTTGGGGCTATGATTATCGGTCTGGGGCGGCGGGGAGGCGTCTTCGGCCCTCTGGGCCGATATTTGGTGAAGAAGTAAGCTGGTGCATCAAGAGGCACCCTACGGGGCGCAGGCTGAGCTGGTGCATCAAAATGCACCCTACGTTTGCTGGCCGAGATGTTCAGGTGCGGGCGATTTCCCAGGTCAGGATGGCTTGTTTGCGGGCGGGGCCCCAGCGGTAATGGCCGGTGTGGCCTGTGCTGCGAATGACGCGGTGGCAGGGGATGAGGTAGGCGATGTGATTGCCGGCAACTGCGTTGCCTACGGCGCGGGCGGCGCGTTGAAGACCGATTTCCGCGGCCAGTTGTTCGTACGATACGACTCGGCCTGCTGGAAGACGGACCAGGGCTTCCCAGACCTTGAGTTGGAAGTTTGTGCCTCGGACCAGGAGCTTGATGGGGTTAGTGTTGGTGCGCGTCGTTGGTTCGAAGATGCTTTTGATGACTCTTCGGGCGCGGGAGTGGTTGGGCTCGAGCTTCGCACCTGGCCAGGTTTCTTGCAGTGCAGTCAGGGATTCGGTTTCGCCATTTCCGTCATCATCGCCGTCAAAGAAGCAAAGCCAGCAGACGCCGCGATCGGTCATCCCGATGAAGCATCGGCCGAAAGGGCACGGGTGGTGGCCGTAGTCGATCCGGAGGCCGGCACCGCCGAGTTTGTATTGGCCGGGGGTGACGGCCTCGATGGTGACGAAGAGGTCGTGGAGGCGGCTGGGGGCGGATAGGCCGAGGTCTAGCGTGGCGTCGAGCAAGGAGCATGGTTCGCGGAGCATGGTGCGGGCGCGGTGGAGGGTGAGGAACTGGCAGTAGCGTTTGGGGCTGATGCCGACCCAGCGCGTGAACAGGCGTTGGAAGTGGTACTCGCTCATGTGGGCGGCCTTGGCGATCTGTTCGAGCGACGGTTGGGATCGCCAGTTGGATTGGATGAAACGGATGGCTTCGGCGACGCGGTCGTAGTCGGTTGTTTGGGGTGCTCGAGCTATCATGCTTGAAGGGTATCGCGGAGCTGAGTGCGCTGCCACCCGGATCTTGCTTATGTTCAGTGAACGGCCTGGAGGGGGGAGGCCCATAGAAACCTTAACGGAGAAGAACGCTCAAGATGTTGTAATACAATAGGTTGCGAGCGTTTTCGGCCTGCCGAGTCACGAGTTCCGGAGCCCTGGTCAGCGATAAGCCCGCGAGTCCGCTTGACGGACGATGTTTTCCGTGATAGACTTAACTTCGTCATATGGCCGGGTACCGGCCGTGCGAAGGTTTAACAGTGCGGTTACAGCCGCTTAAAGTACTGAACGGAGAACTAAAGATGAAGTCAGCACCCTCCAGCCTCAACATCATTGACACGCTTTTCCTGTTCGATGTTCTCGGTTGGATTAAGGAAGTCCTCGGGCAGCAATCAACCTTTGACTACTCTGAGTCTCTTGCGGCACTTGAAGTGGGTCGGCGCAAACACGGCTTCCGTCCTGCGGAGGCAACGCTGGCCGTGGCAGCCGTTGACCCCCTCTCGGAGCAACAGAGGCGTTTCACGGACGCATTGGTGCGGCGAAAGATAATCGTCCAAAGCGTGGATTACCGTCACGCCTACGTGTCAAATCCACGCGCGTTTCTGGGTGACCGACCTGACCGCCCAATCTCATCAGTAGCGGCTCAGCTAAGCTACGTCATAGGTCTCCTTGCGGCGCGTAAAGACCCAGAGGTGGTCGTCGTGAGCGGCGCATTTGAACTATTCAAACCTCTCAGCGATTTCGTTCAGGTTCGGGGCGGCAAGGCGGCTATCGCGTTCTTTCGGCAGTTCTTGGACCCTCGCTGGGGATCTGTGGGGCTGTTCGACGCCAGCTTTCCAATCATGTGGATCGATCTGGGCGATTCCGCAGAGTCCTTGCTCGGCGTTGACTTGCGAAACGAAAAAACCCTGACCGGACGAGGACCGGAAGGGCTCGCTGAGATCTGACAGATATCGGCCCATTTTCTGTGATTTCAAGGAGGTGCTGCGGATCAGCAAAACCGAGTGAAGTAGTTTAGATTATTTATTTTATAGAACTGCGTTGACGTTTGTACTAAAAAGTGGAGAATTACAGTGAACGAGAACGTTTTCCCAGGAATGAGTATGCGCGCTGCGTTACGAATCGCGCGTCAGTGGGGTTGTTACATTGCACCCATTCTGGGCACCGGCGAGCGTCGTATATCCCACCCCGTTTTCGAGCATCCTCCGGCGACCATTGGCAGGGGTAAGGATGCGCCCCGGCATCTTGTAAGCTACCTGCGGAAGCTGCGCAGATTCCTGTTTGGCCGTTGATTGCGCAGCTTGCTGAGCAAACCATTTGGGTTGGGGACGCCGCACTCTCTGTCGTGGTCCCCCCAGTCTGCGAATGCGCTCGGGTGCCGTGCCCGCGTTTGCGTGGGCATGGCATGAGGTTGCCGATGTGCTCTGTCGTCCGGGGGGCTGGCAAGCGTTAGCGGCGGGTTGTGGGGTTGGATTGGGTGGCCAGGACCCGGTGGAAGAGACGGCGGTGGGCTCCGACCATGTCTTTGCAGATCAGGTCGATTCTTTGATTGAGCTGACGGCGGTCGCGCAGGACGCGACGGATTAATGTGCGGCGGCGATGCTCGCGGCGGGTGTGTTTTCGGTCGGCGGCGGCCTGGTGCAGGCCATTGGCCATCGCGGTGAACAAGTACTCCGCATCGATCGGGGCGGTGATGATATCCATGACGCCGCAGCGCAGTGCGCGGATTGCGTCGTCCACAGAGGGGTTCTTTACCAAGAGAATGACGGGGCGGCGGCGGAGTTCGAGCAGTTGGGCGATGAGGTCGAAGCCGCTCATGTCGGGCAGTTCTAGGCCCGTGACAATGAGGTGGTGTGGGTCGATGCAGTCGACGTCGAGGGCGTCGGCGGCGCGGGTGCAGCAGGTGACGCCGGCTCCCAGCCTCGTTGCGACGGCGTCGACGAGGATTTCGAGAAGAGCTGCGTCGGGTAGAGCTGCGAGAACTTTGCCGGTCATGGACGATTTCACGTTATGGGCTGCACGGGAAAGCGGCACTGGCGGGCAAGCCGCCAGTGGCACCCCGCAAGCCGCCAGACGTACACTGGCGGGGCAAAGCATGCCCACGCGAGCGTGGGCATGGCACCCACGTTTCAGCACGGGCAACTCGGTTCTCGCCTGCCGGGCGGGAACCGAGTTGCCCATGGCACCCCGTCGGCACCCGTTTGCCCAGCCGCACTCGCAGGTGGTCAGGGGTTGTTTGGGGGTGCGGTTGGCAGCGACAGGGTGACCTTTGTGCCATGGCCCGGTGTGGAATCGATCCGGACTCGTCCGTGATTGAGTTCGATGAGGCGGCGGGCGATGGACAGGCCCAGGCCACGGCCGCGGCCAGCCGGTCGCTGCGAGAAGAATGGATCGAAAGCGCGTTCAAGCACGTCGGGCGGCATGCCACGGCCGTTGTCCTCCACCTCGATAACGACCCAATCATCGGAAGGGTGCGAGGGGGAGTTAATGACGAGGCGTCCTTTTTCCGGGGGCATGGCGTGGAGGGCGTTCGTGATGATTGCCTGGAGGGCGGTGGTCAATTGTTCCGGATCGATCCACGCGGCGACTGACGGCTCTTGCATGTTGATGCTGACGTCGGCGGGCCGTTCGGCGGTCTTTCCAGTTGTTCTTTCGATGACGTCGTCGAGGAGGGGTTTCAGTGTTGAGAGGCGGGGTCTGGGGGATTCCGGGCGAGCGAAGGCCAACGTCTCAGAGACGATGTCGGAACATCTTCGGGCGTGCTGCTCGATTGTTGCAGCCGCCGTTTGCACGCCGGCGTCGGTGGCGTTGCGGGCGAGCAGTTGTGCCCGTCCCGAGATGACGGCCAAGGGCGTGTTCCATTCATGGGCGGCTCCGGCGGCCATTTCGGCGGCCTTGGCAAAGGCTCGTGACTCTATGAGGGCATCCCGGCCGGCTACGAGCCGGTCGTTGAGATCGGTTAGTCGATCCACGTCGCGTGCGAGACGTCTGGCTCTCGCTGCCTGTCGGATCGCGGCGGCGAACGCTTCGCGCAGTGATTCAAGCACCTCTCGCCAGATTGTCGGATCGAGGCGCGCGGTGAAGTCTGCCTCGAGCAGGATGCCGCCAATCTGTCGGCCTCGCGTTGTCGTGGCCAGGGCCATCAATCTCGGCGAGGTCCAATGGTGGCGGTAGCGGTCGCGCACGCGCTGCGCCAATCCGCGTGGTTTGGTAAGCACCGCGCCCCATTCATCGAGCGAATCGGGCGTGGATCTCAGGGGCGGGGGTCCGGGGGTTTGAGCGGCAGCCGGCGGTGGGACGTCGTTTGGCAAGAACGCATCGCAATGAACATGGTCGTCTTGCAAGACGGCATAGTGGCAGGTGTGGCTGTCGGGATCGACGGCGAACGCCGCGGTTGTGTCGGTTCGGAGGGTCTCTGCCACGCAGCGGACCATTTCGCGGCAGAGCGTGGCGAGCCCGCCGGTGAGGTCGACGGTCTGCCAGAACCTATGCATCGCCGCGAGGTATCGCCGCGCGATGTCGTCGGGTTGCCAACTGGTGCGCGAAGCGGTGAGGCCTGCGGACGGGCGCGAGTCGGGGGTGAATTGCGATGCGGCTTTGGAGAGGCAAAGGATGGGGCGGGCCTGATCGATCAACATTGCGGACTTTTCAACAGCTCGGCTTTTTGCCCAGTCGAGGGCATCGGCGGAGATTCCGAGTTGGTCGCAGAGCCAGGAGCGCGTGTCGCGGTCGAGCGGTTCGTGATGGGCGATTCGGGGCCCGTCTGCGGCCGCTTCCGCGAGTTGCATGAGCGACTGTTCGGCAGACTGGGGTTCGTCGTTGGCGGCCGCCACTGAGCCTCGATGGTGGGCGCCGATGGCATGTTGCACGGATTGGGGGAGTTGCCAGTGTTCGGCGAGCGCGCTGCCGGCGGCGGCGTGGTCGAAGCCGAAAGCGTTGCGTTCGACATGCCTGAGGCCCTGTTGTTTAAGGCGGCTCTGTCGCATCAGGCGTGCGTAGCTTTTGGGCGTGAATCGCAGGAACAGGAGCTGCCCCACGTCATGTAGTAAAGCAGCGGCGAGCAGAGCGGTCCGGTTACAGGCGGTGGAGATCTCGTCGGTCAGGCAGTCGGCGAGCGCCGCGACTTGAAGGCCGTGGCGCCACACGGCAGTTCGGCCGGCGGGCCGGTCGGTGATCGGCGTGTCTGCGAACAGTGTGTCATCTACGGCGCGGGCCACAGAGAGGGCAGGAACCAGGTTGCCTCCGAGGCGTCCGGCGAACCCGATTACATCAACGTTTTGGAATCCGGGAAGCGAGGCGCCGTAGCGGATGGCCGAACGGGCGGCATCGTTGTTGGTGAGCAGGCGGACCGCTTCGGGCGGCAGCGGGGGAAGTTGCTCGACACAGGTGAGGATGATTTCGCGCGTATACGACCCGGGTGGAGGCTTTGACTCAGCGGAGTTCCCGTGCCGGGCCATTTGCCGTGCTTCCTTCCCTTCGGCAGGTATCGGCCGATCGCCGGCCCCGAGCGTTCAGGCTGGTTTCATACGACTGCCAATTCCGAGATCTTTTCGAGCACCTGTTTGATCGTGAAGGGCTTCTTGATAAACGCATCGGCACCGGCGTTCATAAGTTCGTCGACCTCTTCGCGGGTGGCCACGCCGCTGATGATGATAATCTTGGTGTGGGCGAGTTCGGGCTCGGCGCGGACGGTGCGGCAGACGGCGGTCCCGTTGATGTCGGGCAGCTTGAAGTCGAGGAGTATGACGTCGGGCTGGAATTGTCTGGCGAGCATACCGGCCTCGAAGCCGTTGGATCCCGTTTTGACCTCGAATCGACCGTTTTGGGTGAGCAGGTCGCGGAGCATGTCAACGACATCCGGTTCGTCGTCGATGACGAGGACCCGTTGCGTGGCATGCTCGAGGTCACCGAGCGGAATGTGGTGCTCGCGCATGAATTCGATCAGGCAGGTTCGCGGGATTCGGCGGAATTTCGAGCCGGGGACTCTGAAGCCGCGGAGTCGGCCGGTATCGAAATTGCGGATGACGGTCTGCTGGCTGATGTTACAGATTCTGGCGGCCTCGCCGGTGGTGAATACGGCCTTGTCGGGCGGAATGACGCTCATCTGTCGTTTCCCCTCAATACCCCAGATGGCCGGCTATTCCGCCAGCCCCCCATCTCGCCCACTTTTTCCACACGGTACAGTCCGGTAACTTCCGGTGTCAAGCGTCGTTACTCAGGTGGACGCAAGAATTTGAAAGTGTGGACGCGAGTGAAGCCTGTTAGCAACCCTGATATCACAGGTTACCAAAAGCCAGAGGCCTCGGTTTGGAAGGAGGTTATGGCGCATGAGCATGTTGTCTGGAACGCGACAGGGCCACCCACAAAACCGTGATATCGGACGGGTTAATTCCGGAGATTCTGGCGGCCTGTCCTAGGGTTTGGGGGCGGATTCGGTCCAGTTGCTCGCGTGCTTCGAGTCGGAGTTCGCGGATTCGGCGGAAGTCGACGTGGCGGGGTATGGCCAGAGACTCCATCTTTTGAAAGCGGTCGATGTGGCGCTGCTGTCGGGTGATGTACCCGGCGTACTTCGCATCGATGAGGACTTGTTCGAGCGCTTCGTTGTCGCACGGCTTTTGTCCGATCGCATTCATCCAGCGTTCGAAGTCTTCCAGCGTGACGTCCGTACGGCGCAGCCATTCGGCGGCGGGTTTTCCGTTGTGATTGTGTCGTTCGAGCGTCTCCTGGATTTGATTTATGGTCGAAACTTTTTTCTGGAATGCGCTCCATCGCCGATCGTCAACGAGTCCGATCTCTCGGCCAAGCGGGGTGAGGCGGCGATCGGCGTTGTCGGAGCGCAGTCGCAGGCGGTACTCGGCCCGGGAGGTGAACATGCGGTAGGGCTCGGTCGGAGGTTTTGTGACGAGGTCGTCGATCATCACGCCGAGGTAGGCTTCATCGCGGCGCAGCACGCAGGGATCATGGCCGCGTAGCGTGCGGACGGCGTTGACGCCGGCGAGGAGCCCCTGGCCGGCGGCTTCCTCGTAGCCGCTGGTTCCGTTGATCTGCCCGGCGAGGAAGAGTCCGCTGATGTTCTTGGTTTCGAGTGAGGCCTTGGTCTGGTAGGTGGGGATGAAGTCGTACTCGACGGCGTAGCCGGGTTGAAGGATTTTCGCCCGCTCCAGTCCGGGGATCGAGTGCACGAGTTCTTCCTGGACGGCGGCGGGCAGGGAGGTACTGATTCCGTTGCAGTAGACGCGTTCGTTGTCGTGTCCCTCGGGCTCGAGGAACACCTGATGGCGCGGCTTGTCGGCGAATCGCACGATTTTGTCTTCGATGCTGGGGCAGTAGCGAGGGCCGGTGGAGCGAATCTGCCCGCTGTACATTGGTGCCTCGTGGAGATGCGCGCGGATGATTTCGTGGGTGACGGCGTTGGTGTATGTGATCCAGCAGTCGATCTGCGGCCGGCGGATGTCGCCGCTCAGAAACGAGAACGGAACGGGGTGTGCATCACCTGGTTGTGAATCGAGGATGTCGTAGTTCACCGTGTCGCGGTGGACGCGCGGCGGGGTACCGGTTTTGAGTCGGCCGAGGGTGAAACCCAAGGCTTCCAGTCGGGCGCTGAGACCGATCGACGACGCTTCGCCGACACGTCCGCCCGGAGTCCGGGTGCGGCCACAGTGCATGAGGGAGCGCATGAATGTTCCGGTCGTGACGATCGCGCAGGGTGCCGTGAGCGAGCGGCCGTCTTGCAGACGGACCCCGTTCATGCGAGTTTGCGGGCCGTTGGCAGCATGCGTCGGCTCGGTGAGCAGATCATCCACTGTACCTTCGATCAGCTTGAGGTTCGGCGTTTCGGCGAGCAGGCGCCGGACCTCGGCGGCGTAGGGTTCGCGGTCGGCCTGGGCGCGCGGAGCCCAGACGGCGGCTCCCTTGCTCTTGTTAAGCAGTCGAAACTGGATTCCAGTCGCGTCGATGGCGAGGCCCATCAACCCACCGAGGGCGTCGATTTCGCGGACCATCTGGCCCTTGCCGAGTCCGCCGATCGCAGGGTTGCAGGACATGCGGCCTATGGCATCGAAGCTCATGGTGATCAGGGCGGTTCGTGCACCGAGGCGCGCGGCGGCCGAGGCGGCCTCGGCGCCGGCGTGTCCACCTCCGATGACGATGACATCGTACGTGCTCACGTGGGTCTTACCTTTTGCGTCGATGCTGCTCTTTCCGAACGTGCTGGATTTTAGGCGCCGGTGGTTTCGCGTCATCCCTGCACATTCGACAAACCACTGGCGGGCAAGCCGCCAGTGGCACCCAGCGAGCGGCCTGCCCACGCGAGCGTGGGCATGGCACCCACGAGGACGGAGGCCGCACGGATCAGTTCTGTTTCGAGACGGCAGATGCCAGCGGCATGTCCGCGCGAGCGTGGGCACGACACCCGGAGCATGGCGTCCGGCGGGGGATCAGGTGGTGTAGGGCAACAGGGCCATGAAGCGTGCGCGCTTTACGGCGCGTTGGAGCTCTCGTTGTTCGCGTGCGCTGGTGCCTGCTCGCTTGCGGGACATCAGCTTGCTGCTGGTCGTGAGGAATTTGCGGAGGAGTTCGACCTCCTTGTAGTCGACAAGCGGTCCCTGCCAGTCGCTGTTGGCGCGCTCGGGGAAGCGCTGGGCAGTATGGTACGCTCTCTTTCTCCTCTTCCTTCGCTGATTCTCCACGTTCGATATCCTCAATCCTGGTTACCGGCGGCGCCTTGCACGACGCGCTCGAATTCTTCCGGGGCGACCGTTTCGGCCTCATCAATCAACATGATCGGGATCCCGTCCCGGATGGGGTAGCGCAACCTGGTCTCTCGGTCGGTCGAATAGAGCCAATCTCCCTGTTGTATCAAGGGCGCCTTCGACTTCGGGCATACCAGCAGTTCGAGCAGCTTTCTGTCCAACTCAGCCACGTTGACGCTCCCAAGGCCCGATCCCGCTGCGGGATGTCGACGGGGCGCCCCCTTGCACCGGGGATCGTCCGCCGCCACCCGCGAACCTCGGATGATATGAGATGGCGTGAGTCCGGGCAACCCCAGTTCCTGGGAGCAGTCGAGCGCGGGTCCGTGACAGTTTCCGCGGTATTTCTTGGTGTTATGATGGGTCTGGTGTTG
>CAZNPL010000007.1:0-196336 GCA_964574815.1 uncultured Phycisphaeraceae bacterium | reverse complement strand
ATTTCGAGTACTTTTTTGAAATCAAGCGAACCAATCACGCTTGATCAGGGTCTAGCCGTGGTTCTGTCGGCTGGGAGCTCGACGAGTATCATACGGTTGAAGTACACCAGGGGAAAGAAAAGGTGTCAGGATGATTTTCTTGACGTCGTGAGTAGGGGTGATAACTTGTCGGCGTGGGGCGAGCGCCGCGAATTACCGAGCCGGACGTGGTGTATCACCTGCTGAACCGGCGGGTGATGCGGCTGGCCATGTTCGAGAAGGACGGCGACTATCAAGCCTTCGAACGCGTGCTGTGCGACGGGCTGGCCCGTCCGGACGCTCCCAACCTGCTGGCCTACTGCCTCATGCCGAATCACTGGCATCTGGTGGTGGCCGCGAGGGAACGTACGAATCTGTCGACGTGGATGCAGTGGGTGACGGTGACCCACACCCATCGTTGGCACGCGCATGACCACACCATCGGCGAAGGGCCACTCTATCAGGGTCGATTCAAGAGTTTTCCGGTTGAGGAAGACTCGCACTTCTTGACCGTCTGCCGCTACGTGGAGGCCAATGCCGTACGGGCCGGGCTGGCGGATCGGGCGGAGCACTGGCGGTGGTGCAGCCTGTGGTCGCGGCACAACCCCGGCGGGCTGCTCAAGTCTCGGCTGGCGCCGTGGCCCGTAGAGCGACCGCGAGGCTGGCTGAGAGCGGTCAATCAGCCGCTGGCGGAAGACTCCGTCAAAGAGGTACGCCAAGCCGTGGCCCGGGGCACGCCCCTGGGAACCGAACGCTGGAGAACCCGCATCGCCGCCCGTCTGAGGTTGGACCTCACCCTGCGCCCCCGCGGCCGACCGCGCAAGCATCCCCAAAAATCATCCTGACACCTTTTGCGTGTTGACACCTTTTGCGTGTCACCTTTTGCGTGCCGCCAAGGTCCGGGTTTAGTGCTGTCGCTGGCCTCACTTCGCATCGGACTGATAGATCATAATCAGATTACCGTTGGTGTCGTCGAAGGTGGCCATGGTCTCCGTGCCGGCGCGGGTCGGCGGGCCTTTGAAGTTCACGCCGAGGCCGGTCAGCCGCTCGTATTCCCTGGCGATGTCGTCAACCTGAAACGCAGCCAGCGGAATTCCCTCACTGTAAATCGCCTCCTTGAACGCCTTGGTTGCTGGGTGCTCGCCGTTGGGTTCGAGCATCAGCTCCGCCCCGTCGGGCTCCTCGGGAGACACGACAGTGACGAATCGCGTCGGGCCCATGGGGATGTCGGTTTTCTTCACAAAGCCCAGTACGTCGGTGTAAAATGCCAGCGCCTTGTCGATGTCGGTGATGGACACACTGGTGAGTCGAATCCTCATGGCTGCATACACTCCATACATGAGTCACGGACGTGACTACGATTGACGATGGGACGCTTCTGGGATCGGCCCGAACGGGGAGATTGTACCCGACGTTTCCCAGATACCAGACGCCAAGAAGTCAGCCTATCCGAATGGTCAGTTCGATTCAACCTGGCGGCCAGTCGCTATGTCGAGATGAATCCGGTCAGGGCGGGGCTGGTCGATCGCCCGCAGGACTATGCCTGGAGCAGCGCGAGCGCGCATATCAAGAAACGGGATGACCGCTTGGTTCGGGTCGCTCCGCTGCTTGCGTTGGCGGGGCGTTGGCGCAGGTTCCCGGGGCAGGCCGTTGACGTGGAGGCCGTCGAGCGGCTCAGGAGACATGAGCGAACCGCACGCCCGCTGGGCACTGACCGATTTGTCGCGAAGCTCCAAAAGCGACTCGGCCGCAGGCTCCGCGCGCGCCGGACCGGCCGAAAGCCCAAGCAGGGGAGCACCCAGCAGCATCCCCAATAGGTAGGGTGTCTCCCGGAATTCCCCCCGCTTCGTCCGGTCGACTCTTGGTTATCCCAGGAGTGTGTTCCGGGAATGGGCCGGGTTATTCGCGGTGGTCGTCAGGCCTCGATTTTTTCGACTTTGACTCTGAGGTACTTCTGGCGGTGGCCGATTTTGCGGCGGTATTTCTTGCGGCGTTTGAACTTGATGACGTCGATCTTGTCGCCTTTGACCTCGCCGCCGATTTTGGCGATGACCTTGGCGCCTTCGACGTAGGGTTGGCCGATTCTGCTGTCGGCGCCCTGGCCGACCATCACCACATGATCGAATTCAAGGGTGGTCTGGTCTTCGGGCAGATCTCGGCGTTGCACCTCGAAGGTGTCTCCCTCTCCGACCTTGTATTGGTGGGCACCGTCTTCGATGATCGCGTACACTGATTCGGCTCCGTCTTGGTCATTCCAGTGAGACAGCGGATTTCCGCCCCGCCAGTCATGCGGTTGCCAGCAGGTCCGTGAACACAAGCGTTCCTGCCGGGGCGATCCGCGAGAATCCGGGATTCTGGGCCCGGGGCGGGGATTCGTCAACCGGGCGCGGGTGGCGAAAGTGGGTGTCGGCGAGCTTCTTGGCCACATGCCCACGCGAGCGTGGGCATTGAAACCGAGCGTCTCCGGGTGGGAGGTACACACGGGCAAGCTCCGCTGCCGGGGGCGGCTGTGCTTGCCACTGGCATCCTTGCTGAATATGCACGGGCGGACCCGTGGCACTTGGCGGGCGGTGGTCCGCTTCCTTACGGGCGCGGCTCGGAAAAGGCGGGCGGCTCGGACAAGGCGGGCTGGCGGCGCATTTGCCCCTTGTCGGATCGTGTGCGGTGTTGTGGCGAGTCTTGGGGATCGGGGCGTATAATCGGCCCCGTTTTACGGGGTCGGCGGAGCGCGGTTCCATGACGGTGGCGGTCTACGTCATCCTTTGTTTTATCTGGGGTTCCACTTGGCTGGCCATCGCCTACGTGGTCGACGACGTGCCGCCGGTCACTTCGGCGGCGGTGCGTTTCTGCCTGGCGATGTTGGTCTTTCTGGGCGTTTATCTGGTCCGTCCGTTTCGGTTCCCTCCGGATTGGCGGACGCGTCTTGGGATGATCATCTTCGGCGTTCCGCAGTTCACCGTCTCGTACGCGGTGGTCTACTGGGCCGAGCAGCACATCTCGTCGGGCATGACGTCGGTGCTGTTTGCGGCGTTTCCGTTCTGGGTGGCGGGCTTCAGTGCGTGGTTGTTGAAATCCGAGCCTTGGACCAGTCGCAAGTTTGTCGGTCTGGTGTGCGGGGTTCTGGGCGTGGGGACCGTGCTGCTAAACCCGGCACCGGCCGCCCACGCTGCGGAGGCCGAGGTGGCAGCCAACGGACCGCAGACTGTCGTGGCGGTCTGGGCGCTGCTGGTCACCACGGCCGTTTGCGGCGTCAGCATCGTGTGGGTCAAGCGGCTGTATCACGATCAGGACACGTTCGCGTTGACCTCGATGCAGTTGCTGGGCGGCGCGCTCGGCCTGTCGGTAGTCGCTGTGATCCTGGAGGATCCGTTGAGCGTGCAGTGGACGGCTCAAAGCGCTCTGGCGACCGCTTACCTGGCCGTTTTCGGGTCCGTGCTGGCGTTTCTGGGTTACTACTGGTTGCTCAAACGCATCGAAGGGACCATGGTGGCGACCGTCACGTTTGTCACGCCGATCCTGGCCATTTTTCTGGGCTGGCTGATTCGCGGTGAGACGATCACCTGGTGGCTGGTGGTCGGCTCGCTGCTGGTGCTGATCGGGGTTCGTTCGGTGGCGATCTCCGGACGTAAGGCACCCGCGGCCGCACGGCTGGAGGCTGTCGAGTGCGAGATCGCCTGAGCCGGCCGGCCGGGCGTTAGCTCATTCCATTACGGGCAGCAACACGTGCGACGGATACTCCGGGCTGTGGTAGACGGTCTGAGTGACTGTTTTGAATTCGGTTGCCTGCTCGGCCGGCTCGCCCGTGTTCGGATTTCTGGTGTACTTGGGGAAATTACTGCTGGATACTTCCACGCGGAGGCGGTGTCCCTTTGGTATATGAATGCCGGTCGCACCGAGGTCGATCGTGAAGCGGTAGACTTTTCCCGG
Organism: uncultured Phycisphaeraceae bacterium; assembly: GCA_964574815.1. Classification (GTDB taxonomy): domain Bacteria; phylum Planctomycetota; class Phycisphaerae; order UBA1845; family UBA1845; genus CAZNPL01. Next base: position 192,391 of record CAZNPL010000007.1, on the reverse strand, counting down.
CTTCATGGCGTCGACCGCTTCGCCGCCGATCGGATCCGGACCGCGGCGGATGCCATCCTCGATAATACGGGCGTAGCCGTCCTCACGCACCTCGACGAGTTTCGCCGTGAAATCCGTGTGGCGGCCCTCGGTCGACGCGTAGATGACGGCCTTAAGCGGGCCGATGAGGGACAGGTCCTTTCGCAGCGGCGGCGAGGTATAGACGAGGACGTCTTTACGGCGTTCGACGGCCCGCTGGTCCTTGATGCCGAGATTGTCGAGGAAGAAGTGGAAGTTGGCCCCGCCGACCGTGGGCACCGGGTTCATTGGATCAAAGACGAACGTGTCGGAGGGGGCGGCGCTCGACTCTTCGGGCGTGAGGCGGCCGTCGCCGGAGGCGGTGTTGGCCGCGCCGTCGCTGTCGAGGTACCACCGCTGATACTCGACGCGGCGCGGCGGCCACTGCGCGAATTCGCGCCATTGGTTCTTGCCCATCACGAATAGTCGCACGGGCTTCTCCCGGGTGACCCCATTCTCGTCCCCTTTCAACCAGCGGTCGAACCAGCGTGTGGAGAGGGCGAGCACCTTATCGAGGCCCATGCGCGAGGCATCGCCGAAGTCCTCGTCACCGACGCGGGATTCCTCGCGCCAAATCTGGTCGTGGCGCCAAGGCCCGACGATGAGTTTCTGGAAGGGGTCTGAGTCGGCGCGAGCGGCGTTTTCGATTCCCTCGTAGACGTCGAGCGTGTGGCGTCCCACGAAATCGTTCCAGCCGGTGAGGTGCAGGATGGGTACATTGATTCGGGCGTATTCGCCGACGACCGAAATGCTGTCGAGCAGCTCCTCGTCGGCGAACATGGCGACGGCTCCTTTCCACGTTGCGCTGTCGATGCCGAGCGTGGTCGGGATGTCGACGACCGGTACCCGCTTGAACACCTCCGGCCAGTCGAAGTCGTGAAAGGAACCCTTTCCGCGGATCTGTCCGGAAAGGGTCCATGGGAGGCCGACCATGAGGTGCATGGCGCCGCCCGGCGTGGTCATCGCGTAGGTATCTCCCCACCCGGAGAGGTTGACGATTGTCTTGAGTGCAGGATGCTGTTCCGGGGCGACGACCAAGGCGCAGTAGGCCAGATAGGAAGTGCCCCACATGCCGACGTTGGAGTCGCACCAGGGCTGTTTGGCCACCCAGTCGAGCGTTTCGATGCCGTCCTTCTTTTCGTAAACAAAAGGAATGAACTGCCCCTGCGAGGCGTTCATCCCGCGCACGTCCTGGATGAAGACGGCGTAGCCGTCGGACGCCAACGACTTGCCGAGCCAGCCTTTGCCGCGTTTGTCGTACGGCGTACGAACCAGAACGGTCGGGAACTCCTCGCCTTCGGTGGGCAGATATAGATCGCCGGCCAGCGAAACGCCGTCCGACATGGGAACCTGGACGTCGGTCTGTATCGTGTACGGTTCGTCGGCGACGGCGCACCACGGCGTCACCAGCATCCCCAGAATAAGCGCCCATTGCGACGTGCTGTTCGTTTTGCGTTGCATCACTTCCTTCTCCTTTTTGTCGCCCCGTCGGTATGGGGCTTTGCGGCGATTCGATTCTCGATTGCGGCGATCACCCAATCGCACCACTCCAGCCGCGCAGCGATGGTGCGAAGGCCCAGCTCCAGCGTCAGGTATTGATGGAACTCGTCGTCCGACAACTGCTCGACCGAACCTGCCTCGCTCTCGAACCGCGACCGCTTGATCTCATGCAACTCGCCCAACCGGTCAGCGAATCGAGTCCGCAGCGTTTTGGCGAACGACAGCGTGCGATAGAAATCGCCCAACTCCCACATAAAGAACAACTGGGCCACATAGGCGAAACGCTCGTCACCAAACTTCGGCTCGCCGGCCACCCATTCACGGAGCGCCTGGCGCCCGGCGCCCGTGAGGGAGTACACCTTGCGGTCCGGGCCGCGGGCCGACGCGGCCCGCCGCCGCCGCACCCACCCGCGTTTCAGGAGCCGGTGGAGCGTCGGGTAGATCTGGCTCAGCTCGGCGGCCCAGAAATAGCGGATGCTCCGGTCGAACAGGTTCTTGAGGTCATACCCGCTTGCGGGCTCCCGCAACAATCCGAGGAGAATGCGTTCCAGGCTCATGCGGGCAGTATAACACAAGTTATCTATAAGGAGTTATATAGATTTCGCCGGATATTTCGGGGCACCGCATGTTTTTCGTGGTGGGGGCAGTAGAACCTATTCCAGCACCGAATCGAAGGTGGCAAAACGATGGCAAAACGCGGGCGGACTCGCCAGAGGCGGACCCCGGGCACCCGGCGGCCGTGGCACCCTGGGGCCGCGGCAGGCTCGCGTCCGGCCATTTCCCGGTGTCCGGCGGGGTGCGTTGCAAGCTTGGGGTGGTCGACTACACTGCTCGCCGATTGTGCAGACTCGGGCCGAGGGCGTCAGTGAGGATGAAACCCGGATTCGAACCCGGCATTGTGCGCGAGGTACAGGTCACCGTTACGGAGGAGATGTGTCCTGCGTTTGACGGGGAGATCGTGCACCGTGTCTACTCGACGTGGTCGATGGTGCACCACATGGAGCTGGCGGCCCGGAAGGTCCTGGTTGATTTTCTCGACGAGGACGAGGAGGGCATCGGGGCACGGGTTTGCGTCGACCATAAGAGCCCGGCCCCGGTGGGGACCGTGGTCACGGTGCGGGCGGAGCTGGTCGAAGTCCGGCACCATATGGTCATCTGCCGTGTCACGGCGTGGGACGGCAATCGGCTGCTGGGCGAGGGCGAGCAGGTCCAGATGGTACTGAAGAAAGAGAAGCTCAAGCGATTATTCGAAAGGAGGCCCGCAAGTGGTCAAGTGCGTAGCCGTTTATGAGCCACCGGCCGACAAGGAGCAGTTCGACGAGTACTACCGGAGCACACACCTTCCTCTGGTGCGTAAGATGCCCGGCCTGAAGCGGCTGGAGGTTTCGCGGGTGTTCGGGGCTCCGATGGGCGAGCCGCTTTATCACATGATGGCCGAGATGTATTTCGAGGATCGGGACGCGATGTTTGCGGCCCTCCAGAGCGAGGAGGGGCAGGCGGCGGCGAAGGACGTCATCTCGTTCGCCGGCGATGTGGTGCATCTGATGTTTGCGGATGTTGAGGATTAGCGAGGAATTGAAACAGCCGGGGCCGGTGTTTGCCGGCTCGGTTCACGCACGCGAGGTCATTCGAAGATGGACTTTCCACAGGCAAGAGCCGCATCCGATTTCAAATTCGAGACGATCATCTATGAAAAGAGCGGGCATCGCGCGACGATCACATTGAACCGGCCCAAAGCGCTGAACGCGGTTGACTTTACCATGCTGCGGGAGCTGCGTGACGCGATCGAGGATGTTTCGTGGGACGACCGGATCCGGGTGATGGTGTTGACGGGGGCGGGCGATCGGGCGTTCTGCACCGGCGCCGATTTGAAGGAGCAGGAGGAATACTGCCTGGAAGACCCCGACGGCTACTGGAAGTGGATGGGGTGTTTCATCGAGGTTCACGAGAGACTGCGTAACATCGGCAAGCCAACGGTGGCGCGGCTGAACGGCATCGTGGTGGGCGGCGGCAACGAGATGAACATGTCTTGCGATCTGGCCGTTGCGGCGGATGACATTTTTATTCGGCAGGTGGGGGCGGCCCGGGGGAGCGTGGCGGCGGCGGGGGCGACGCAATGGCTGCCGCTGATCGTGGGCGACCGGCGGGCTCGGGAGATCCTTCTGTTGTGCGAGGAGATTCCGGCGGCCAAGGCTTTGGAGTGGGGGCTGGTCAATCAGGTGGTGCCGCGGGCGGAGCTGGACGGGGCGGTGGCCGCTCTGTGCGACAAGCTGATCGACAAGCTTCCCGAGTGCATGCGGTACACGAAGCAGCAGCTCAACTACTGGCGGGAGGTGTCGTGGCACCAGACGATCGGGCATGCCCGCGAATGGCTGAGCATCCACAACATGGCACCCGAGACGCACGAGGGCATCAAGGCATTCGTGGAGAAGCGGCCGATCGATTATGCGGGGATCCGGGCGCGGAAGACCGGTGGCGCGCAAAAGCTGTCGGAGTAGCGATGGCTGCATCAACGGCTCCCCAGTATGCGGTTTGGTTGTCGGGGGATTTCGTTGTCATGACAGCAGAGGTCTCAAGATGAGAAAACGTCCTATAACTATCAGGGTATAAGACCATCAGAGCGATCCATCTCGCTTCCTCGTGGCCGACGGTGCCGTCGGACGTCGTTGAATCTCGAAACTAATTGAGCTAAACTGTTGCACTTGCGGCGTTTCAACGCTGCGCTGATGGGCAAGCGGAGGGCTGCTTCCGGCTCTTTTCCCTTCCCGATAACAGGGGGAAACACTGTTCACACCGTCTTGAAAGGAGCAAATCATGAGCAAGGTCATGTGTGTTTGGAGCGCGGTTGTGCTCGTTATGGGCCTGAGTACGTCAGCGGGCGCGAATATCATGCCCGGTACGTGGGACACCGACACGAGCGATCTGTTGACGGGCACCTGGGTCGAGTTATACGGCCCGTCCGGACCGGGTCAGCCTGGGGCGGAACTTTCGGCAGAGGCCGACGACGGAATGCAGTGGATGTTGAACGGCATCGAGATTCTCGAACCGGCGGTCGGTGAGGACAACGGTGACGGCACGATCACCTACACGACAGGTTACGGCAACATGGATGACCCGGGGATGTCGGCACTCGTGCTGGCCGAGGTGCCCTCGCTCTGGGGTGATGCCATGACCTTTACGAATCTGGTGGTGACGGTCGAGGCCACCGTGGATATGGCGACGGGTGCGTACCTGGGCGGGACGTTCAGCGGCTCCGCCGACGGCACGATGAACGCTGCGGGCGTGAGGATTCTCATTAGCGGGACGCTTGACGAGACGGGCGTCTTTATGGATCCCGATCCCCCGGGACACGAGGGCACGGTCGATTTTCTGGAGGTCACCATACTTCCGATCATGGTGCCGCTCGATATCAAGCCGGGTTCCTGTCCCAACGCGTTCAATCCTCGCAGTCGGGGCAAGTTGCCGGTCGGGTTGCTGGGAGCCATGGATTTCGACGTGGAGATGGTCGACGTGACGACGCTGCTGCTGGCCCGGGAGGATGGCGTGGGTGGCAGCGTCGCCCCGCTGGACGGCCCGCGCGGTCCCCGTACGGTCGTGGCGGATGTGGGCACGCCGTTTGACGGCGAGGGTTGCGAGTGCCACGAGATGTACGGCGACGGCATCATGGATATCTCGATGAAGTTCAGCACTACGATGGTGGTCGAGATGCTCGAGCTTTACGACTTCATGCCGGGCGACGAGGTGCCGCTCGTGCTCACTGGGTACACGCTCGATGGCGCACCGATCATGGCGACTGATTGTGTGGCCATTCGCGGGGGCAAGCGGGATATGGCCCCGATGCGCAGCAGAGGACGGCGGTAACGACTCAGATCGTACGCAGTTGACCCACGGCCGATCGCGCGGAGATGTCTTGCCGCGCGGTCGGCCGTTTTGTCTGGCGAGACATTTCGAAAGCTTCCGCATGAACGCAGACCTGTCGCGGAGCGCGCCCCTTGGCTGACGGGGCCGGGAACGGTACGCGGTCTCCAAAGTCGGACGGCGTCGTCCGAAGAGAAAAGACGTCTGGAAGACGGGCGTCTTGCATTCTTCGGCGAACCGCTATAATGCCGGGTTCGGGCAGGGTCTGAAGATTTCGGGTCGATCTTGCGGTTTGCTTGGCCTCCGGGAGGTGCGTGCAAGCCGAATGCACGCTCACATTGTGAAGTTGAGGAAGGTCAGATGGCACTGGCGCGCAATCTCAGCGAGTCGCAGATTGCTTTTCAGATAACGGGCGGAGATCCGGACCAGTTTCGGGTCTTCCGGTATCGGGGGACGGAAGGGCTTTGTCAGCTCTATCGGTTCGAGATCGATGCGGCGTGTGACGAGCCGGACCTCGACCTGGATGCGATCGTCGGGACGTCGGCGACGCTGGCGGTGGAGACAAGCTCGCGCTGGTTCCACGGCATCGTCTCCAGCATCGAGATGACGGGGCAGGGGATCGATCAGGGATACTTCCGGATCGTACTGGTGCCGAAGCTGTGGCTGCTGACGCATCGATACGACTCGCGCATCTTTCAGGAAATGACCGCGCCGGAGATTATCGAGAAGGTGCTGACGTCGGCCGGCATGGCGGGCGACTCTTTCAGGAAGGAATTCGAGGGCGAGTTCACGAAGCGCGAGTACTGCGTGCAGTACAGGGAGACGGACTACAACTTCATCTGCCGGCTGATGGAGGAGGAGGGAATCTGGTGGTACTTCGACCAGACCGAAGAGGCGCACAAGCTGGTGATGGCGAACGCCAAGTCGGCGTACAAGGCAATTGAGGGTGACCCGAAGCTGCCGTTCGTTCCGCCGACGGGTCTGAGCGAGGCGGGGGAATGCATCGTCGAGTTTCGGCGCGGGCACACGCTGCGGCCTGGCGCGGTGGCACTGGCGGACTACAATTTTAAGAAGCCCAAACTCAATCTGCGTTCCAACGGCGGTGGTACGCGCGACAAAGGACTGGAATTCAGCGATTACCCGGGCAGGTACGACGAGCAAGCACAGGGCAAGTCGCTGGCGGGCATTCGCGCCGAGGAGTTCGGCGCCCGGCGCGTGATCGCGACGGGGGCGACAAACTCGGCGCGGCTGGCGCCGGGACGGACGTTCGAACTGGCGGACCACGCCGCGCCGTCGTTCGACGGCAAATACATGGTCATTTCCGTGACGCACCAGGGCAAGCAGGCGATCGGGATGACCACGAGCGGGACGGGCGGCGCAGGCCGCTCCGATTCCGACCGGACAGCATTCGGGGCCCGGCGGAACACGACGGACTGGCTTTACCATGGGGGACAGGTGGTGCGCGACCCGGTGACGGCCGCACACGCGCTGGGCGGTCGGCCGCTGGATTCGATCACGTCGCCGAATCTGATCGGGGACCGCGGGGACGTGACGAGTGTCGACTTTGAGGCCCCGATCTATGACGCCAGCTTCGAGTGCATTCCGGCGGACGTGGTGTATCGTCCGGCGCGTGTCACGCCCTGGCCGGTGATGCGGGGTTCACAGACGGCGAGGGTCGTGGGGCCCAAAGGGGAGGAGATTCACTGCGACGAGTTCGGCCGGATCAAGGTTCAGTTCCACTGGGATCGCCAGGGGAAGTACGACGACAAGTCTTCGTGCTGGATTCGGGTGTGCCAGCAGCTTGCGGGCGGGCAGTACGGAATGATGTTTCTGCCGCGGGTGGGGCAGGAGGTCGTGGTGGATTTCATCGAGGGGAACCCGGACCGGCCACTGGTGACAGGCTGCGTGTACAACGGCGATCAGAAGCCGCCGTACAAGCTGCCGGACGAGAAGACCAAGAGCTGCATCAAGACCAACTCGAGCACCGGCGGCGGGGGATGCAACGAGATTCGCTTCGAGGACCTCAAGGACAAGGAGCAGCTTCTTTTTCACGCCCAGAAGGATCTGCACATTCGGGTCAAGAATCAGGAGCGGCACAACGTCGGGGAGTCGCGGTTTCTCGTGATCAAGGAGGAGCAGCGCACCAAAATCGGCGAGCATCGTTCGGCGGCGGTCGGGGGCAAGGACGCGCTGGAGGTCAAAGAGACGCGCTCGGTGAAGGTCAAGGGGGACGTGTACCAGGATTACGGTGGAAGCCACGATCACAAGGTGGCCAGCGAATATCACGTGAAGGCCGCGAAGATGGTGTGCGAGGTTGATTCCGGCGTCATTCTGAAATGTGGCGGGAACTCCGTGTGCATCGACAGCAGCGGTGTGTACATCAAGGGATCAGTTGTGCACATCAACGGGATGCCCGGCGTGTTGCCGAGCACGGTGGTGGCGCAACTGGCTTCGCCGGCCGACCCGGAAGACGCAGACGACGTCCAACCCGGCAAGGACGTCAAATATGACGGAGCGCCGACGGAGATGGCTCCGGTCGAGGAGAAGCCTTACGAGGGGCATTGGGTCTCTTTCGATCTGAAGAACGCCGACGGCACACCGTGCGCCGGGGAGTACTACGAAGTGCTCAAGCCGGGCGGGAAGGTGGCGAAAGGTACGTTGGATGTGAACGGATATGCGCGCGTCTGGGTGGAACAGCCGGGCGACTGCAAGATCACGTACCCGCTGAGGATGGAGTGGGAGCGCGCGTAGGGGCGAAGTGACATGGCCAAGAAACATATCGTCAAAGCCAGCGAGCATATGCCGCACATCGCGACCCAGTACGGTTTCAAGGACTGGAGGTCGCTGTGGGAAATGAACGGGGCGCTGAAGAGCAAGCGTGAGAACCCCTTCCTTCTGTTCAACGGTGCGAAGAAGGACAAGGCCGATGAGGTCGAGATTCCCGAGCGTGAGACCAAGACGGAATCCGGGGCGACGAATCAGCATCATCCGTTCAAGACGGAGACCGACAAGGTTCACCTTCGGCTTCGTGTGCTGGATGAGGAGTTTCAGGCGGTCAAGAAGGCCAGATGGCAGCTCTTTGTTGACGGGCGGGAATACGAGGAATCCGACTTTGAGCCCGGCGGGATGATCGACGTCGAGGTTCCGAAGACGGCTCAGAAGGGCAAGTTGGTCGTTCGGTGGACGCCGGATACGACGAACGGCGCGAAGAAGGAGGCCGAGCCGGAGGTCATCGAGGGCAAGGGGGGCGACGATGACGCGAACATGGTCTACTACGGCGGTGCGAAGTGCCCGCACTTTTCGCAGGGGGATTCCAAGTGGGGTTCTCGGGAGCTCGGTTCGAGCAGCAGTGTCAGCGCCAAAGGATGTGCGATCACCAGCGTTGCGATGGTTCTGAAGTACTATGGCCGCAACGTGAATCCCGGAACGCTCGACAGATACCTTGATGCCAACGATGGGTATGACGGGAATTCGGTAAAGTGGGGCGTGAGCTTCAAATGCGGGGAGTCGGAGGAGCTGCCCAAGATCACGTTCAGCAAGTTCGAGCGGAGCAAGGCGAATTTCGCTTCGGTTCTGGACGACCGGATCAAGAAGAACCTGCCCACCATCGCGCAGGTAGACTACGGAAGCGACGCGAATACAAAAGGCAATCATTTTGTCGTCATCGTCGGGAAGACAAAGGACGGTTACATCATGAACGACCCCGCGACGCGACGCGGCGATGGCGCGTCCGATCCGCGGGCCGACAACATCGTCGAGACGACGAGGCGAAAGCAGGGTTATGAGATCGTCAGTTTGCGGCTGTTCGACGTGACGGAACCACCTGAAAAGGAGATAACATCGACCCCGCCGGTCGTTGCGGAGAAGCCTCAACCCGAGAACAAGGAAGCGAAGAAATCCGAACCGGTCGAGGTCGTGTTTCACCTGGAGATCGGCCAGTTGAACCCGATTCAGGAGAAGGCGCCGGATCGCAGGTGTGTCTCGGGCGTGCAGCAGCGATTGAACAATCTGGGTTTCGACGCCGGCTGCGTGGATGGAGTTTTCGGTGCGTTGACCAAGGCGGCGATCCGGCGCTTTCAGCGGAAGTTCGATTTGAAGGTGGACGGGAAGCCGACTTCGGCCTTTCAGAAGAAGCTCTACGAGATCCACGATCAGCCCGGGACGGCCGGGCCCAAGAAGAAGGACGATCCGCCGGCGTCCGTCGATCCCAAGGAGTCGCCGGTCCCGGCGAAGCCGACCGAACCGAGCAAGCCCGCCAAGAAGAAGGAGGGTTTTGACAAGTGGAATCAGTACCGGGAGGGCAAGTATCTGACCCTGCCGCACCCCGAGTACGAGCATAAGAGCTACAAGAAGAAACCCAACCTCAAGAAGTTCGACAAGGGGCTGCCGGCGACGCACATCGACAAGAGCCACGTTCCCGAGGATGAAATCGCAGCCTACATCATCGTCTCGGACGAGGAAGCGGACTACATCTACTCACACGCGGATTATGAAAAACGCGTGGCCCGCGAGGAGGAGAAGCTCGGGAATCGTAAGAAGGCGGAAAAGGCGGTCGTCAAGAAGCTGAAAGGCAAGCTGAGGGGCAATCGGAAGCGGTTCGGCACGACAGTCCTGCTGTTCAACAAGGACAAGGTGCTGCTCGACGAGACGTTTACCGGGAGCATCGGTCCGGGGACCGGCAAGACGTCCTACTACACGTGCGGGGGTCTGGCGACCGGCGTATACGACTGGAAGACGCACCGGCACAAGAGCCGGTACGCCGCGCTGCATTGCACGCAGAACGGACAAGGCTGGAAGCTGCCCACCGCGGGTCCCAACAACAACAACGAGAACTTCCGAGGAAAATCGGGCGGGAAGACCGTGGCGGGGGCGCTGTTTCCACCACATCGGACGGCGCAGAATTTCGCCGGGGCGATCAATTTCCACGCCAGTGGCCGGTATACCCGGGCCAGCCTGGGATGTCTCAACATCGATCGCACAGGCGGAGACGAAGCCGAGTACAGAAAGTTCATGAGCCATCTGCCCAAGGACACCAAGGGCAAGCTGTTCGTGCGGCGTTACGGCGACAAGTGGAGCGCCGTCAGCAGTGACCCGGTGCTCAAGGAGTTGGTCGATCAAGCCGCGGGGAAGGTGGAGGCTTGGAGTTGATTGAGTGCGAAGGCGGGAGAGTTGCTCGACGTTGAGCATACAGGGAAACCTTCTGGGAGCCTGAGCCAGGCCTTCTACTAAGGGTAGCGGACGCGTCGTTGGCAGATGCGGGTTGAAGGAGACAGCCGGTGGCCATCGTAAGAACGCCTGCCGATCCATATCCCAAGTCGGATTGGCTGAACAAGCCTCGGGAAGCCGAGGACGGCGACGGCTACGCCAAGTACATGTATAAGAACGGCGAGAGTCTGGCCACCATCGCGCAGTCGCTCTCGAACGGCGCCGAGGCGATCGCCTGGCACGACCTCACGCAGTTCAACTGGGGCACGTCGAAGCCGTCGGAGATCAACTACTACCTTCGCGAGCACACCGGCTGCAAGTACGAGGACGCCCCGAAGCACAACTACCGGTTTTCCGAAGAGGATGCCAACCCCTTCATCTGGGTTCCGAAGCCGGAGCAGAAGGTCAAACCGGGCAAGTACCGGTCGCCGGGCCGGCAGGACGTGGGGCACGTTGCGCTCGACGATCCGTCGGATCCGAAGCACATCAACACGCTGGTCATCAAGCCGGTGTATTCGGTTTCACTGGCCCTGGGCGACGTGGACGCGCTCTTCGACGCGGACAAGAACGGGAACATGACGCGCGAGGGGCGCATGCAGCGGCTGCAGGTGCTGGGCTATCTGTACACGCCGCTGGGACATTCGAAGGTCGGCGACCATTTCAAGAAGTGCTGGGAGTACTATCGCGGCGTGCACACCTCGCCACCGCGCAAGCCGCCGACCGATGCGGAGCTGGACGCCATTCTGAAGCAGGAGGTTCAGAACAACATCGTTGCGAGCGGGTTTCCGAAGCGAGGCGAGATTCTCGAGAAGGGCAGGCTGCCGGGCAAAGGCGAAGCCGCGGCGATTCGGTTTCCCGGCGGGTACTGCTTTACTTATCCGCGCGTGGGGGACAAGCCGAAAATCGACGCCAACTGGAGGCATCCGCCGGTCAACGACGCCGACAAGAAATACGACTTCGGCCTGACGAACTGCGACCGTCACGAGGTCGAGGATGCGCTGTGGGACGACAACGATCTCATGGGGAAGATCCCGCTGGTGGCGACGGTTCACCGCATTCGGCCGGACGGGGAGAAGGAGCCGGCAGAGGGCGTCTCGGTGTACTTTCAGCTCATCATGCCGGATGAGGTCAAGACACCGTTCAAGGCGCCGGATCTGCGCAACAAAGAGCTCGACTTCAGCCAGGCGTATGACGCGAGCGATCCGACAAAGTGCGAGACGAGCAACCGCGGGCCGAAGGCCTTTGTCAAAAAGGTCTTCAAAGACAACAAGAGTGCCAACGACAAGGACCCGCAGAAGGACAACTGTCCGGCCAAGTTCGGTGGCAGGCGGGATCGGCCGGTCGAGGGCGAAGGGAAGCCGGGTTCGGACGATTACAAGCCGGGCGTTTTTGAGGTTCGCGTCAAGCGGAAGGGCTTGCACTCGAAGCGAAGCCCGAAGCACATCGATTACGGCAAGATGATTCCGGCGTATGCGGTGGAGCCCGTCGTCGAGCAGGATGATGAGGGGAACGAAGTCAGGCAGCACGAATTCGCAGTGTGCGCCAAGACTAACAAGAAGGGGAATGCGGGGGTCATTTTCATGCCGTCGCGATGCGGCGGCGACCGGTATAAGCTGCGCGCCTATGTCGGTCCGGAGACGCTTGCATTCGCCGGCGACAAGGAGGACGGGCCGGTGATGGATACCGGCACCATGGTCGTCTGGCGGAACATCCGCGTCTCGCGCTACTTGCAGTTTCCCGTGCCGGCCAAGGCCGGCGCGTCCAACGACATCAAGACGCTTTTTCAGCAGAATACCCAGAACTCGATCAACACGTTTGACAAGGCTTGGAACCGCGGGCAGTTCGCCTCCGGGATCGAGAAGGTCGATTTCAGTCCCGAGGGCACGGCCGGGCCGGTGCGACCCCCGAATCCGGCGAAGCGATCCGACGGGACGACCGACAATTCGCATTACCGCCCCGCGAAGATCCAGTTCATCGGTCCCGCCCTGCAGTATCGGCAATGCTACTGCGAACTGATCAACGATCGCATGGCGTGGCCCGAGACGATCGGCGCCGATGAGATGAAGAAGGCGATCGACCATGCGTGCGACGCTGCGGCCGACAGCGGCGAGGTCAATCAGGCCGTCCTTTGGCACCAGTTGATGTTCGATGACCCCACGTCGCCGTTCATGCTGAACATCCGTGACCCGAACCACTACAACAACATCATCGACGGGCTGCCCAATCCGAAGCCGCCGAAGCTGGCGGCCGCCCACGTCACACAGATCCGCAAGGCCTTCTCGGGGCACGTCAAATATGCTTTAATGGAGTACTTCTCGGGCGGCGGCGTGTTGCCGGGGTTGACGCTGGTCCAGGCTGCGCGGGGGGACACGTGGGACGTCATGGGATGGCGGCACATATTCACCAGCGGCGTCGCCTTGAGTTCGAGGGGTGCGTTCCTGTTCTACACCGATGACATCTACAACGACGGCTTCTTCCCGTATGACACGACGGCCAACGCGATTCACGAATGGGGGCACGTGCTCGTTCGCCAGCACCAGCCGCCGGTGCCCAACAACGGCGACGTGGACACGCACCAGCCGCAGTACGGGTTGAAGTCGGCGCCGGGGGCGGGCGATTGTCTGTGCGTCATGAGCTACCGTGCATGTTACGGGCAGTTTTGCGGTCGCTGCGCCTTGGCGCTGCGAGGCTGGAAGACCAAAAGCGGAACGAACGCGGACGGGGCATAATGAGAGAGGCGATGCGGAGGCGTTGCCGGATGCTGAAAGGAAGCCGACACCTGTGGATTCTGACGCTCGCAATCGGCGTCTTACTCTGGTCTAACTGCCAAGCGATTGCAGAGGAGCCGACCATGTCTGTCACCGCGAGTCTGAAGTTCGACAAGACCAAGCTGCTTTTTCAGGAGTCAACGTCCTTCAAGGCCGAGCTGTCGAATCAGAGCGGACGCACCATCTCGAACATCAATCCCGACAATTACGACGGGGGCGTCAACCTGATCGTGACAAACCCGACCTCCGGTGAGGTACGCAAGTTCCAGGACCGCGACCCGAACGACTTAATGCCGGCATTCCCCATCAACCTCTCCGACGGCGAATCGATGAAGAAGTCATACTTCCTCTCGGACTTCTTCGAGTTTCCCGGGCCCGGCACCTACACGGTTCAGGCTCATTACGCCTGGAACGGGGGAACGGCGGAGGCCGTGTCGTCCCCCGTCACCATCGAGGTGATGCCGGCGAGGCCTCGGAAAGTGCACGTGGCCACCGCTCGGGGCGGTTCTGGTCCACTCTACATGGTCGCGTGGCTGAACAATCTCGACCCCGAGAAGGGCAAGTACGACGTCTGGCTTTCGACGATCGGCACGACCGGTAAGCCGCAGTTGACGCAATCGACGCACGTGGAGGACGTCGGCGCCGTAATCGAGCCGGTCGTGTCGGTTCCGCCGAATGAGCCGCCGTACGCCCAATGGATCGCGTGGGTGGATGGCAAGCGGCTGTATTATTCGCTGCACCGGGGGGAGGAGGCGTTCGCCGCGGAGTCGGGCGGACTGGATGAGGAGGGCTACGGTATCATTCCGCCCGTGTTGCAGAGTCCGCCGTCGGCCGACGAGGCAGTGCCCGGGGCGGCGGTGGTGCTTCATCGCGGCAACCCCGGCGGTAACGGCGGGCAATTCTGCGTCGCGCAAATCAGCGCAACTGGGAAGCCGAAAGTGGGTCAGGCTGCGGCTTACGACGGCCCGGCGCTCTCGTGGGGAAAGACGGCGTATCTTTCGAAGGGTAGCCGGCGCACGTTTACCGCCGCGCCCGACAAGGCCGAGGTCGTTTTGCGCAGGGCCGATTGGTCGCCGTCGAAGCCGCTGGCCAAGTTCGAGGAGGCGGCGCGGTTTCCGGGCAAGTACGTCGCCGCAGATCTGCTGCTGACGCCGGAGGATGTGATTGTCGGCGCGGTCCTGATCGAGTCGGCCGACAAGGTCTACGAGTTTCGTAAATGGACGTTGGCTACGGGGAGATTCATGGCCACCGAGACGGTCTCGATTCAGATGCCGCCAGGGGCCGGAATCGACAAGGCCGTGACGAGGGTCAACGCGAGCGGCTCTCCGTTCGCATTGATTCTGTCTGACGAGAAACAGCCGGTGTGGTATTTCTGTGCCCCATCCGGCGAGGTGAAGCCGTTGACCGGAGAGGTCGCGGCGTTCGAACTGCCAGGTGACATCATTTTCCGGCGGGGCGACGATCCGGTGATCATGTTTTCGGCGGCCCGCGACGGGCGAGGCTTTCGCCTGGCCCGGCCACAGTGAAGAAGTGAAAGGAAGGACTCAAGGTGCAACCGGCCGCACGCATGGGAGACAACACAGCCCACGGTGGCGTCATTGTCAAAGGCGAACCGACTGTGCTTATCGGGAATCAACCGGCGGCGCGGGTCAGTGACATGCACACCTGCCCGATGGTGACCGGTGTGGTCCCGCACGTTGGCGGGCCTATTCTGCCGCCGGGGAGCACGACGGTGCTCATCAATATGCTGCCGGCTGCCCGCATGGGGGATATGGCCACGTGCACCGGTCCGCCCGACACGATCATCAAGGGTGAGCCGACCGTTCTGATTGGATAGTCGCTGGACTGCGGGGACCGGGCCGGCCGCGACCACGGCACCGGTGTCTCTTCTCAAATGCAACGCGTCCTGGCGCGGGGCGGCGCACGAACAGACCCCCGACAAGGACCGATATTCACACCTTTCGAGCCGGTGCGATCGGCTCCGAACCGCCTGTCAAGTTAACCACTCTGCGCGGCCGTTTCGGTCGATACTACGACCGCGGACCAAGCTCCGTTGGTGCGGGCAACCGGTCTGGGTTCAATCCCTCTTGGACGGCTGAGTGTGTTACTGGGACCTTTCGGGCTTGATCATTTGAAAGCGGGTGCCATGCGGACAACTCTGAGACCGATCGCGTGCGGTATGATGTGCCTGGTATCGATGCCTCTTGTCGGCGGCTGTGGGCAGGCCGGCACGCTGTCGCCCGGCGGCCCATCCGGGGGTTCCTCGGACGAGTTGGTGAGCATCCGAGGCAAGACCTTTACGATCCCGTTCGGCGATGCCGGTGTGATCGACGTGGTCGCCGGAGAGGCTGCGGATGCGTCGACGAGCGTGCGGCTGTTCGACGGCGTGCCGGCCGAGACGCCCGAGACCGGCGTGATGGGTCTGCTCAGTTCAAGCGTCGCGATTGCTTCCGCCGGTAGCCCCAAAAAGGGGCTCGTCGGGCAGGCGCTTCCATTGACGGGCAGCGCGACGGTGGGCATTTCGATCGTGCCAGGCAGCGCACCCGCGGCATGCGCGGGGCAGGATCCGATCGCCGAGTATCAACTGCGATTGATGACGGGGATCGCAAGCGTGAGGAACGAAGTACAACCGTTGAGCCAGGCGGCGCTGACCACGATCGCAGGAAACGATGTCACGGTCTGTGCCAAGGTGACGGCGGATTTTGACGGGCAGCTGACGCTCGAGGACTTCGTCCTGACGTTCGACGGCGGCGAGAGCCGGCCAACCTTCGTCTTGCAGAACAACAGCGCTGAGAGCATCGAGCTGTTGGCTCCCGGGGAACTCTTCAACGCCGCCAACCTCATTCCTCCAGGCGGGACGCGAATTGTGACGGTCGCCGGCGATGTGCCGGGGACGGCCGTCGAGATTCGCGCGGGCACGACCTCGCTGGGGATGGTGGATACGGCAGGGTGTCCGGACATCGAGGGAACCAACTATGTGGCCACCGTGGAGTGGTCCGGCACGGCGTTCACGTGCGTTGCCGAGCAAGGCTCGCCCGAAGCGAACGACGGCACCCAGGATTCTGAAACCATCCAGGTCCCCGTCAACTCGGTGCACGGCGTCGCCGTGCCGGCGACGCCCACGAACGAATATGGCGGTGTGGACTACGGTGTCGTCGGCGTGCTCAATGCGGCAACCGACGCGGCTCCGCTGCCTGCCGGTGACGACAGCCTGGTTGTGAACCTGGAGACCCTCGGCCTGCAGGCTGTGCAAGAGATCCATTTTGCAACCTACAGCGCCTGGGTGCCCGATCTGCCGGACGACACCGTTGTCGCCGAGTTGACGCTCAGTTTTTTCGGGGGCCAAAGCGCTCAGGTTGTGCCGCTGATTCTCGGCGGCAACACTGCGGAGTGGTCCTATGAGCGATCCGAACACGACACGTTGCTTGGCGGTGTTCGTCATACTCGACCGAGCGCTCTCTACAGTTTCGATTCCGCTGTCGACTCGGAGGGCGTCTATACGGCGCACGTTTATGGCGTGTCGGTCGAACTCGAGTCGCCCGGCCATCTGACCCGGATCGACTTGGCCATGGCGGAAGACGGCGTTCTCGGCGCCCGCCCGGACGCGATCAACTCGCCGGATTGGGCGGCGCAGAGCATCCCGGCGCTCACGTTGGTCGGGCCGGCAGGATCGCCGGAGGATCTCAGTGAAACCCCGACCGACGACCCGGACGGGGATACGGGCGATCCGGAGGAGTTTGGTTCGGTATCGGGCATTGTGGTGAACGCAGTGACCGGTGACCCACTGCCGAATGCCCAGGTTACGGTCGCAGAGACCGGCGCCGGAACGATCACGGACGGCGCGGGCGGCTTCAGCTTCAACGAGTTGTCCGCAGGCGCGTACACGCTGACGGCGTCGTTGAACGGGTACGTTCCCGGTTCCGACTCTGTGACGGTCGCTGTGGGAGCGATCGCCGACGCCAGGGTGGAGCTTTATGCCGCCGGGACCATCATCGGGGAGGTGGTCAACGCTCAGACGGGGCTGCCGCTGTCGGGTGTCGAGGTGATCGTTGTGGGAACCCAGTCCGGAGCGACAGCGAACGCGTCCGGCGAATTTACGATTGATCCAGCGCCTGAGGGAGACTGGACGCTCAGTGCAAGCCTTGCGGGCTATGTTCCGGCCAGCGTACCCGTGACTGTCGTTGCGGGCGAGACGACCGAGAAGTCGATCGGCCTATTGGCCATCGGCGGCGGCGGGGACGGCGTCGCAGTCGTGCTGAGCTGGGACAGCGCGCCTCGCGATCTCGATCTCCATGTGTCCGGGCCGGATGGAAGCGGCGGGCGCTTCCATGTCGCGTTTTACGACCTGAGACCGGTGGCTCATGCGTCGCTGGACCTGGATGACGTCTCGTCGTTCGGCCCTGAAACGGTGACGATCTCACCGATCGCGGGCGGTACCTACGTGCCGGGCGACTACCACGTCTGGGTCCACAACTTCAGCGGTGACGCCGGTTTCGGCGCGTCAGGTGGAGTAATCACGCTCTTTGCCGGCGGCGCGCAATTCGCGCAGTACACGGTCGAGGATGCGGCAGGTGACGGTGGCCTGGGCATCTGGCGGGTCGTGGAGTTTACCGTCGCCAGCGACGGAACCCTATCGGGCATCACGCCCCTGGAGGCGTTCGTGATCGGCACGTCGACGTCGGAGTTTTGACGGGCGTTCGAGGGGCAACTGATCCAGACTCGAGATCTGGGCCGGCCAAGCCAAGTGCCGTTTGTCCGCTGGGCGAACGGGTGGGCTGGCCGGGCCTTTTTCACAGGGCGCATTCGGGATCCGAACAGTAGCATCGCGTCGCGCCCCCGTATTCAGGGCCGGGCCGACGTGGACTCAGCTTCCTCCCACGCAACACATTAACCGAACTTTTTCCTAAAATATGCTTGCCCGGTGGTTGGGGCAGCGTTACCCTTGATGCTGGCAGTTGGTGTTCGTGGGTACCACGTTGACACATTGTTCGTAGATCGGTAGGGTGTCTGAATTCCGCCCGTGACATCGATTCATGTGACGGGCGTATGAACAATCCCGGAGTAAACGGGGCGGTCCGTTGGAGCCCGTGAGGTGTAAGTGCATCGTCGGCGGGCTTTGGCTGCGAGGGCGGTCAAAGGCTGATGGTGCGGGGGCCGAGACGTGACAGCGGGACTTCCTCATCGCGGCGGAAGGCTCGAGCCTCAGATCCGGGCCCCGGCTGGCCGGGGTCGCCGCGTCCACTGCGCTCAAGCAGTGGGATGGGCATCGTCGCAGCCTCACTGCTCATTCGCAGTGGCACACCTGCGACTCCCTTCACGTGGCTTGTTCAGGTAATCAGACTCGTGTTGTCGTAGTGGAAGCGTTGGCCGAAGGCGCTGTTTTCGTGATTGAGGCGTGCCGGTGCGAGCCGCTTCCTGTTGGAGTTTTGAGTTCGGATCATGCGTCTTTTGCCGTGTCCGAGAACGGTGTTTTTACCCGGTGGTGTAATCGGTAACACACCAGGTTTTGGTCTTGGTATTCCAGGTTCGAGTCCTGGCCGGGTAGTCCCGGAGCGGCCGGTCCGCCCCTCCGACGGACGGCTACAAAGCGGGAATGGTTGTGCGGATTCAAGAAAGAGCGCGATCGCAGATCCGCCGGAGAACGGGACGCAGCGGAGATTGACGACATCGCGATGAGCGCGCCGACCGCCATCATACTCGCCGCCGGAAAGAGCACGCGGATGAAGAGCGACATGCCGAAGGTGCTGCACGACGTGTGCGGCCGCCCGATGCTGGCGCACGTGCTCGCCGCCTGCCGGGAGGCCGGCGTTCCCAATCTCCTTGTGGTGGTCGGGTACGGCAAGGACGCTGTGAAAGACGCTTTTTCGCATGAATCCCGGATTACCTGGGTCGATCAGGCCGAGCAGAAGGGCACCGGCCACGCCGCTCTGATGTGCGAGCCGATGTTGTCCGACTTTGATGGCCCTGTATTCGTAATCGCCGGCGACATGCCGCTTCTGCGCGCCGAGACGCTCGGCATGATCGGTGAGGAACATTCGCGGGCTGGAAACGGGGTCACGCTGGCCACCTCGGTGTTCGATGACCCGACGGGGTACGGGAGGATCGTCCGTGACCAGTCGGGTCGGCTTCGTGACATCGTCGAGGAAAGTGACGCCACGCCCGAGCAGCGGGCCATCCGGGAAGTCAACATCAGTTACTACTGCTTTGATTGCAGGGGGATGCTTGACGCGCTGCAGCGCATCAGGCCGGATAATGCCAAAGGCGAGTATTACATCACCGACGCCGTTCGGATCATGATTGCCGACGGTCACGGGGCGGGCGCTCTGTCTGCCGTGGACCCGCAGGATGCCGAGGGGATTAATTCCCGCGCTGATCTGGCCCGGATCAACGCGCTGATGCAGCAGCGGATCCAGGAGGGGTGGATGGATCATGGCATCACGATCGTGGATCCTGCGAAGACCTGGATCGAAGTCGGTTGCGAAATCGGCGTCGAGACGGTAATCCATCCGTTTACGTATGTCGGTCGCGGATCGCGGATCGGGCAGGGATGTCACATCGGTCCGTTTGCTCACGTCACGGAGGACGAACCCGTGCCCTCCGGCGCTGTCGTACGCCATGCGCCCCTGGTGAAAGCGACAATGTCATGATGGTTAACCGGCACCGAGATTTGGACAAAGATCTCGATCAGCTTCGGGTTTTTTCAGGCACGAGCAACCCGCAGTTGACGCAGAAGATCTGCGAGAGCATCGGAGTACGGCAGGGCCGGGCTTCGATCGACCGGTTTCCGGACGGCGAGCAGATCATGAAGCTCGAGGACGACGTCCGCGGCACCGACTGCTTCATCGTCCAGTCCACGTGTCCGCCGGTCAACGACAATCTGATGCAACTGCTGATCTTCATCGATTGCCTGCGCCGGGCGAGTGCGGAGCGCATCACCGCGGTCATTCCTTACTTCGGTTATGCTCGTCAGGATCGAAAGACCGAGGGACGCACGCCCATCACCGCGAAACTCGTGGCCAACATGATCGCCAGCGCCGGGGTCGATCGTGTGCTGACGATGGACCTGCACGCGGATCAGATCCAGGGCTTCTTCGACATTCCGGTGGACCACCTTACGGCCGCCCCGGTATTGTGCAGCTACTATACCAGCCTGAATCTCAAGAACACGACGATCGTGTCGCCGGACGCGGGAAACATCAAGAAGGCGAACGATTTCACGTCGATCCTCGGCGCAGAACTGGCGGTGATCGACAAGCGGCGGGACAGCGGCACGAGGACGACGGCCGTGCACATCATCGGCGATGTGGTTGGGCGAACGGTGCTCATCTTCGATGACATGATCACGACGGCGGGAACCGCCACGGAGGCGGCGCGAATCGTACGCGAACACGGAGCCGCCGCCTGCTGCCTCGGCGCCACGCATGCCGTATTCGCCGATCCGGCGCTGGAACGACTGAAAAAGGCGGAGTTTCAGCATATTGTCGTTACCGACACGATCCCGATGCCGCAGGCGGCGGCCCAGTCGTTGAAGACTCTGACGGTTCTCACGGTTTCTGACCTTATTGGCGAAGCGATTCGGCGCATTCACCTGCACGAATCGGTAAGTGCTTTATTCGAGAAGTTCAACCATAAGAGCTGATCAACGCCGCCGGGTGCGGCGGCCAGTGGAGTAGTCCAGCGATGGAAATACCGACCATTCAGGCGGAGAGGAGAGGCTCGACCGGATCCAGGCACGCACAGTCCGTGCGGGCAAATGGAAGATTGCCGGGCATCATTTACGGTCACCAAGAAACGCCGGAACCGATCTCGGTATCCGCACACGACATGCAGCTTCACCTGAGCCGCGGAGCGCGCATGTTGAGCGTGCAGGTGGACGGCGAGAGCAAACAGTGCCTGATCAAGGAGGTCCAGTACGACCACCTCCAGAAGGACCCGATTCATTTCGACCTGGCCCGGGTGAGGATGGATGAACGCGTTCGCGTCGAGGTCGGCATCGAGCTTCGCGGAACGCCCAAGGGCGTCCACGAGGGGGGCATCCTCGAACAGTTGCGGGATTCCGTGACTGTGGAGTGTCTGGCCATCGAGATCCCCGAGACGCTGCAGCCGTCGGTGAATGATCTCGGCGTCGACGAGTTTTTGAGCGTGCGGGATCTGGAGCTGCCGGAAGGTGTGGTCGCGCTGGACGATCCCGATGAGAAGATTGCTATCGTGAAACTGTTGGCCATCCACGAGCCGGAGGTGCCTGGCGAGGAGGAAGGTGAACAAGGACCGGCGGAGCCGGAGCGCATCGGTCGAGAGGGAGAACCCGAAGAGGCGGAGGGCGAGTCGAGATCGTAGGCCTGAGCCACCGTGAAGCTGATCGTCGGTCTGGGCAACCCGGGCAAGCGCTACGAGGGGACTCGACACAATCTCGGGTTCGCGGTGGTCGACCGGTTGGCGCGGCGATGGCGGATAGATATGTCGCGTGAAAAGTTTCATGCATGGTTCGGCGACGGGCTGTCCGGCGAGGAGCGGGTCGTGTTGCTCAAGCCGACGACGTTTATGAACAAGAGCGGGCAGGCGGTGTGGCCGGCGGTTCGGTTCTACGACTGCCAGCCGGCGGATCTGCTGGTGATTCTGGATGATGCGGCGATGCCGCTGGGTCAGCTTCGGATGCGATCGCGCGGGTCGGGGGGCGGGCACAACGGGCTTCAGAGCGTGATCGATCGCGTCGGCAGCACGGAGTTTCCGCGGCTGCGGCTGGGCATTGATGCACCGCGGCGGGTGTCGGCGGGCTACGTGCTGTCGCGGTTCAGCGAGTCCGAGTTGCCCGCGGTCGAAGAGATGATCGAAACGGCGGCCGACGCCGTGACGTGCTGGATTGAGAACGGACCGGTAGCCACCATGAATCGGTTCAACCAGAAGCTGGATCGGAACTGATTGGCGGGGGGCCGTGGTGCACCCGACGGCGAGGCGATCCATCGTGAACCTGTTGGAGGTGATGATTGTTGAAACACTACGAGGGCATGTTCCTGTTCGATCCGACATTCGCTGACAACTACGCGAACGTTGAGAAGGAGCTGGAGCGCATCATGGAACGGGCCGGGGCGAAGCTCATCGTCGCCGGCAAATGGGACGAGCGCAAGCTCGCTTACGAGATCAAGAAACGGCGGCGAGGCTGCTACGTGCTGGCGTATTTTCAAGCCGATCCGGAGCGGATCGGCGGGATCGAGCGTGACTGCCAGCTCTCCGAGTCGATTCTGCGGATCCTGATCCTCTCCGCTGAGAACGTCCCGCGGGAGTGGATGGAACAGTCGGTGCGTCGGCAGGTCAGCACGAGATCGGCCGAGACCGAATCGTCCGACTCGGCAGGTCGGGAGCCAGACGCCTCCGGCTCCGATGAGAAAGGGGAGAAGAAATCGCTGGAGCCGGAGACAGTGGAGGCCGGCTCCTCGGGCGAAGACAACCACGCGAGCGCGTGACGTTGGAGACGAACGTCGGAGGATCGGACCATGGCCAACTACAATAGAGTGATTCTCGCCGGCAATCTGACGCGCGACCCCGAGCTTTCGTACACGCCGTCCGGCACGCCGATCTGCAAGTTCGGCCTGGCCGTCAATCGCACGTGGACGGACCGGCAGACGAACGAGCGGCGTGAGGAAACGATGTTCATCGACTGCGTCGCCTGGTCGCGGTCCGGGGAAGTGATCAACCAGTATTGCCGCAAAGGTCGCCCGCTGCTCGTCGAGGGACGGCTGAACTACGACACGTGGACAACGCCGGAGGGCCAGAAGCGAAGCCGGCACACCGTCGTAGTGGATACGTTTCAGTTCCTCGGAGGCGGCGGCCCCTCTTCGCGCGATGAAAACGCCCCCGAGCCGCAGGCTGCGGCGCCTCCCGGGCCTGACGAACCGCCGTTCTGAATGGGTGCCGCTGAAATTCAGTGGGCCCGCCGTTGCCGGTGTTCACAAGTGCGATCGGGTCGCCAGGGCGTGGCAGCGGCGAAGGTTATGTTCGACACCGCTTTTGTGAGTTGCGTGTCGAATGTTGCGGCGTTCGAGTTTAACAAAGCGGGTGCGTGCGAATCCCGGATTTCGTGTATATGATGACGGACATGAATGCTTGGCCGATGACGCCGTAACGGCGAGGCGGCCTTTGGAACGGTAACAAGATCATGAAACTCCTGCTCAAGAAGGACATCTCCCATCTCGGGATTGTCGGCGACGTCGTTGATGTTGCGCCCGGCTACGGGCGGAATTACCTGCTTCCTCAGGGCCTGGCGACGGAAGCGACGCAGGCGAACATCAAGGCGCTGGCCGAGGAACGCAGAAAGGCCGAGGAGCGGCGTCAACAGATGCGCGACGAGCTCGGACGGCGCGCCGAGCGGCTGCGCGACGTCGAAGTGACCATCGCGGCGGCGGCCAATGAGGAAGGCGTGCTCTACGGCTCGGTCGGCCCGCGTGAGATCGCGGCGGCGCTGCGCGATGAGGGGCACGACGTGGAGGCCTCTCACGTTGAGCTTCGCGAACCGATCCGCAGACTGGACAACCTGGCCGTCAACGTGCGATTTGCGGAGGACATCCGAACCGAGGTCAAGGTGTGGGTTGTGCGCTCCCACGGGACACCGGCAACGTGGGAAGAGGAGTCGGAGGAGGAGGACCGGGAAGCGTGAGTCGCCGCTGAGCGGGCGAACAGAAGTACTGATCGGTTTTCGCGCGTTCGCGCTGCGTCATTCGGCGGACCGGCGCCCTTTCGAAGGCGTGATTGCCCGCAGGGAGGCAGGTGCAAATGACCACCATCACCCCGCCACAGAGATCGAAGGTGGACCAGGCCGGGCGCATCCCACCTCACGATATCGATGCCGAGATGGCGCTGCTGGGCGCGATGATGCTGGACCGCGACGCCATCGGCAACGTCCTCCCGGTCCTCAACCGTGACGATGCGGGTTTTTTCTATCGGCCCGAGCACGAACGGCTGTTTGTGCTGCTGGTCGATCTGTACGATGCCAACAAAGAAATCGATCTGGTCACGGTTCAGGACGAGCTGCAGCGGCGCGATCTGCTCGAGCAGGTCGGCGGAGTGCCTTATCTTGTGCACCTTGCCGAGAGCGTGCCGTCGATCACGAACGCCGAACATTACGCCCGGATCGTCCGGGACAAGGGGGTCCTTCGTGACCTGATCAGGTGCGCCGATGAGATCAGCCAGGCCGCCTACGACGACAAGGATCCCACGGAAGACCTTCTTGACGCGGCCGAGCGGAAGTTCTTCGCCGTCACCGAGCGGCGGATCACCCGCCAAGCCTCGCAGCTCCGCGAGTTGCTGGCGGCTCTTTACGAGCAGGTGGAGCAACGGCGCGAACGTCATTTGTCGGGTCTGCCGACCGGGTTCACCGAACTTGACGACCTGACAACCGGCTTGCAGCGGGGGGACTTCATCATCGTCGCGGGGCGGCCTTCCATGGGGAAAACCGCCCTCGGTCTGACGATGTGCGAGCACTTGGCGGCCAACGAGAACATGCCCGTGGCGTTCTTTTCAATGGAGATGAGCAATCAGCAGGTGGCGCAGCGCATCTTGTGCAGCCGCGGCAAGATCGACTCTCACCAGTTTCGCAAGGGGATGATCGGGGAGGACGAGATCGAGCGGCTTGGTTACGTGTGTGAGGAGCTGGCCAACATCCCGTTCTATGTGGATGATACCCCGGGGATGAGCGTGCTGGAGCTTCGCGCAAAGGCGCGGCGGCTGGCGCGCCAACGCGGCATCAAGGCGGTGTTCGTGGACTACATTCAGCTCATGCGCGTTGCGGGGGCGGAGACTCGCCAGCAGGAGATCTCGGCGATCAGCGCCGGGCTCAAGGCGCTGGGGCGGGAGCTGAACATTCCGATTGTTGCATTGGCACAGCTCAATCGGCAGTCGGAGGGGCGGGAGGGGCATCGGCCTCGGATGAGCGACCTCCGGGAATCCGGCGCGCTCGAGCAGGACGCCGACGTGATTCTGCTCATTCATCGCGAGGAATACTACAAGCCTCAGAGCCTCGACGCTCAGGGAATCGCCGAAGTCATCATCGCCAAGCAGCGCAACGGCCCCACGGATATTGTCAAACTGCATTTCAACAAACGGCTGACCCGCTTCGACAACCTCAGCCTGGTGCCGGAGCCCGGGGGATATGAGCAAGCAGCGGACGTGCCGTTCTGAGCCGGTCCGATTCCACGGCGCTGTTGGTGATTGCCGGGGCAACGTCCTGGTGCTACCATTCCGCTCGCGCGGTTAATGCAGGCAGGCGGCAGTTTCTGATTTCACGATCGACCAGTACGGTGATGCAACGACGCCATCGGGTACGCGGAGTGCTTCGTCCAGGGCGCGGCTGCGCGCTCGCTGCGGCCTTCGGCGTTTTGTTCGGAGCCGCGCCCGCCGCCGCGCAATCGGCCGGTGACGTGATCGAGGAGGTTCGTTTCGAGGGTGCTCAGCGGGTGAGCGAGTCGTACCTGCTTAACGTCGTACGGTCGAGGCCCGGAGTGCCGCTGGATCAGACGGTTGTGGATCAGGATGTGGTGCGCCTGCTCGAGACGGGGCGCTTCATCACGGCGACGGTGGACGTCACCGGCGAAGACGGCAAGGCGATCGTGACGTTCCGCGTTCGCGAGCGACCTACGGTCGTAAGCATCGACTTTGAGGGCAACAGCGAGTTTGATGACGGCACGCTCGATGATAACGTTCCGCTTCGGTCAGGCGACCGGGTCGACCTGTACGCGGTGCGGGAAGGGCGTGACAACATCCTGTTCTTCTATCGCAGCAAGGGCTACGGGCATGCCCGCGTTGAAGTGGATGAGTCCGCGGTGCGCAACACCGGCGAGGTCGTCTATCGCATCGAGGAGGGGCCGAAGGTTCGCGTCCGGAAGATTCTCTTCGAAGGCAACACCGCGTTCGATGCCCACGAGCTCGCAAAAACAATCCAGACCAAGACGGCCTGGTGGATCTTCCGTGAGGGTGCGTTCGACCCGGACATCGCGGCGCGGGATGCCGCGGCCGTGCAGCAGTACTATCGAGATCGAGGGTACCTCGACGCCCGCGTGAGTTACCGTACCGAGCCGGGCGAGGAGCCGGGCGATCTGTACGTTGTGTTCACGATCGTCGAGGGGGAACCATACACCGTGGAATCCGTTCGGATTGAAGGCAATAGGGTCATTCCCACGGACGAGATTCTCAGGATGATGGCCACGGCCCCAGGCCGCATTTTCAACCAGCAGGCGCTCGACGACGACGTGCGCGCCGTTCACAGGCGTTATGGCGAGATGGGCTATATCTATGCGAATGTCGGAGCCATCCGCGTCTTTTCGGCCACACCGGGATTCGTGGTGATTACGATCCGGATCGAGGAACGCGATCGCATGTCGGTCGGACGCGTGGTGGTACGCGGGAACCGGAATACGCAGGACAAGGTCGTTCGCAGGGCGCTGGATCTTTATCCGGGCGACATTTTCAATCTGACCAAGATTCGGAACGCAGAGACGTCGCTGCGACAGACCGCTTTGTTCGATCGGGCTACGATCACGCCGGTGGGCCAGGAACCCAACGTCCGCGACGTCATCATCGACGTTGAGGAAAGCGAACGGACGAGCGACCTGTTGTTCTCGTTCGGCGTGACCAGTGACGCCGGCCTGGTCGGCAACATCATGCTCAATTACCGCAATTTCGACATCTTCGACACGCCGCGGAGTTTTTCGGAGTTCATCAAGTTCCGCTCCTTCCGTGGCGCCGGCCAGAACCTTCGGATCGAGCTGCAACCCGGCACCGAGCTGAACCGCTTTCGGATCGACTTCACCGAGCCGTATCTGTTCGACCGCCCACTCCGCTTTGACGTCAGCTTGTATCACTTCACGCGCGATCGCGAGGGGTACGACGAGCAGCGGACCGGGGCCAGCGTCTCGTTCGGCCAGCGTCTCGACGAGGGACTCGGGCCCCGGCAGTGGTTCAAGGACTGGTACGGAGAGATCGCATTTCGCGTTGAGAACGTCGATCTGGACGACGTGGACATTTTCGACGCGAAGGACATACGCGAGGCCGAGGGAAACAACTTTCTCACTTCCGTGAAGGGCACCGTGGTGCGCGACCGCACCGACAACCGCTATATTCCGACGTCGGGCGACCGTCTGAGCCTCAGCTATGAGCAGTTTGTCGGGGAATGGAACTTCGGCAAGGTGCGGGCGCGGTACGCCCGGCATCAGACGGTTTACACGGATGTTCAAGAACGTAAGTCGGTCTTCTCGTTCCGGGTCGACAGCGGCGTCATTCTCGGGGATGCACCGGTTTTCGAGAGGTACTACGCCGGCGGCATCGGATCGATTCGCGGTTTCGACTTCCGCGGCGTCGGGCCGCGCGGGGGTCTCGAGGATGCCCCCCTCGGGGGTGAATTCCTGCTCACCACGTCCTTCGAGTACTCCTTCCCGCTCGCCGGAGACCTGTTGCGCGGCGTCGTGTTCACTGATATGGGCACCGTGGAGTCCAGCATCGAGCTTACGAAGTGGCGCGTCGCAGTAGGCTTCGGAGTGCGTCTGACCATCGAGTTGTTCGGTCCTGTGCCGATCGAGCTGGACATCGCCGCGCCGATCGTCAGTGACGATGACGACGAGACGCGCAGTTTCAGCTTCTTCATCGGCGGATCGTTCTGATCGGGCATCGATTCGTGCTCCAAGCCTGTGGTTGCGTGCCCCGACCGAAGGTCCCTTGTCGTCGTCGGCTCTTTCTGGAAAATGCCTCGAATGACTCGTGATCCGGGTCGTAGGTAGGTGCGGCCCGGACTGCCCCTAAGGAGGAAGATATGTCTGCCGTCATTACAATTGCCTGTACCAACCTCGTTCTTCTGGTAGCGGCCCAGTCCGCTCCCCACCAAACGGGCGCATCAAACGTTGGCGTAATCAATCTCGCCCGGGTGTTCGAGCGCTATCAGATGACCCAGGACCTGGAGCAGATGTTCGCCCAGCGTCGGCAGGATCTGAAATCGCAGGCGGAGCGGAAGCGAGATGACATCGGCGTGCTGAGAAACGCCCTTCAGCAGTTCAAGCCGGGCACCGACGACTTCCGGCAACGCGAGGAGAACCTCGTTCGCGCCGAAGTGGAGTTTGAAGTCTGGCTAGAGATACAGGAACGGCACTTAAAGAACGAGCACAAGGGCTGGCTGGAACGGATTTACCTGCAGACTCAGGATGTCGTGGGGAAGCTCGCCGCCGATCGGGGACTCGACCTGGTTCTGACTTACAGCGATCTCGACCGCGACGCTCCCGACTCCGTGGCGTTCAAACAGCAGATTCTGCTGCGAACCGTCATATATGCCAACGAACGGATCGACCTGACCGATCGCGTGATCGACACGCTCAACAGCCAGTACCAGAGAGCGGGAGGAGCGGCTTCGCTTCAGTTGGGCGCGGAAACGCCTTCAGATCAGCCGTAACGCGGTCGCCGTCACCACCGGGTCTATTCCTGTCATGCTGTAAGTGTAAGACGGCCGATCTCGGAAGACAGGGGGCAGGCTCCCCGTACGAGGTCGCCGCCGCGAGGGTGAGAGACCCCCGGGCGGTGGCAATCGAGCCCGAGCCGCATTGATCACCCGGAGCCGAGCTACGATAATGCTTCGGAGTGCGCGGGCTGAGTTGGTTTCAGATCGCGGGGCGAGGCCCGCCCATTGACAAGGGCCGCGAGGCGGCGTCAGCAGGCAATGATGGACGATCGAACCGAGCCGGCGTCCGGGAGGACGCCGACAGGTGCAACATTGGGCACCAGTCGCGTGAAGCCACAGCGGACAATTCAGGAGCCCGTCGAGCTTGCCGGACGAGGTCTCTTCACCGGGGTGGAAAGCACCCTGCGCTTTCGGCCTGCCGCGCCCTATTCCGGCATCAGCTTCGTGCGCGTTGATCAGCCGAAGCCGATTCGCATTCCTGCCCGCGTTGAGCACGTGTCCAAGCGCGCCCGGCGCACATCGTTGCGCAACGGCACCGTCAGCATTGAGACGATCGAGCACTGCCTCAGCGCGTGTTCCGGCCTGGGGATCGACAACATCGAGGTCGAGCTGAGCGGCGATGAACTGCCCTCCGGCGATGGAAGCTGCCTTCCGTTTGTCGACCTGCTGCAGCAAGCCGGCGTCTGCGATCAGGACGCGCCGCGCGAGGAATTCCGGATTCCGGAGGTCGTCCGCGTTGTTGACGGCGATGCCGAGCTGATCGCTCTTCCTCCCATCGATCCTGATTCGGAAGATCTCGAGATCTTTTACGATCTGGACTACGGCGCCACGGGGCCGATCGGCCGCCAGATTCTGTCCGTTCGCATGACGCCCGAGTCGTTTATCCGCGACATCGCGCCCGCGAGAACGTTCGTCCTCCAGGAGGAGGCCGAACAGATGCGCGAAAGCGGGCTCGGCTTGCACCTGACATACGCCGACGTTGTGGTGTTCGGTGCGGACGGGCCGATTGAAAACAGCCTGCGGTTTCCCAATGAATGCGTGCGGCACAAGATCCTGGATTTGCTGGGCGATCTGGCCCTGCTGGGGCGAAGGCTGATCGGAAGGATCCACGCCCTCAAGAGCGGACACGCGCTGAATCACGACTTGGTTCGAGTCCTGCAGGAGCTGCTCGTGCGCCAACAGCACGCTCAAACACTGTTGCTCGAACCGGTCACAGGCATTCAGCGGATTCAACGGATTCTTCCGCACCGTTATCCGTTCTTGATGATCGACCGCATTGTCGAGCTTGACGGTGCGCGGCGGGCAGTCGGAATCAAGAACGTATCCATCAACGAGCCCTACTTCCAGGGACATTATCCCGGCCGCCCGATCATGCCGGGCGTATTGATCATCGAATCCCTTGCCCAGCTTGGGGGCGTGCTGCTCTCACAGGAGCTGGAGCACAAGGGGAAGATCGCCGTCCTGCTGAGCCTGGACAAGGTCAAGTTTCGCAGAAGCGTCGAACCGGGCGACCAGCTCCGCCTGGTTGCCGAGTCGATCCGTGTGACCTCGCGAGGAGGACAACTCAAGTGCCACGCGGCCGTCGGGTCCGACGTTGTTGCCGAGGCCGTCATCAGGTTCGGGATGACCGACGCCAACCCCGGGTAGTTTTATGAAACGAGATCCCGCGCTGACATCCGCTACCGAGGAAACCATCATACACCCGTCGGCCATCGTCGATCCGCATGCCAAGATCGGTCGGGGCGCGCACATCGGTCCGTTTTGCCTCGTCGGACCGCATGTCGAACTCGGCGACCGCTGCCGGTTGATCAGCCACGTGACCCTTGACGGCCACACGACCATAGGGCCGGCGTGCGAGTTCTATCCAAACTGTGTAATCGGGATGCCGCCGCAGGACCTCAAGTACATGGGCGAAGTGACGTGCATCAAGGTCGGAGCGCACAACATCTTCCGGGAAGGCGTCACCGTTCACCCGGGGACGGAGAACGGTGGTTCCGTGACGCGCATCGGGGATAACAACGTGTTCCTGGCCTCCGTGCATATCGCCCACGACTGCATCGTCGGCGATCGTTGCGTGTTCGCCAACAGCGTTCAGCTCGCCGGGCACGTGCGCGTCGAGTCGAACGTGAGCTTCGGCGGGGGGACCGGCGTGCATCACTTCGTCACCATCGGAAAGCACGCTTTCGTCGGCGGCATGTCGCGCATCACGATGGACGTGCCCCCGTTCATGATCAGCGTCGCCGCCCGCGGGCCTCGAAGTGAGATCCGGATGATCAACGGCGTCGGTTTGCAGCGAGCCGGATTCAGCGAAGCGGAGATTCTCGCCCTGAAGCAGGCGTTCCTGCGGCTCTTCTCGCGCAAGGCGCGCAGCTCCGGCGTCCCGATTCTCGTGACGATCAACCGGATTCTCCAGGAGCGGCCGCTGGATCCCAACGTGGAATACCTGTGCCGGTTCCTTCTGCGGGCGTACGAGCACGGGCGTCACGGCCGATACCTTGAATCCCTCCGGAACGATCCCAAGTTCCGCCGCCGCACCGACCATGACGGGCGCAGGTAGCGTTGCTGGCGTTGATTCAGCGATTCGGGCAAAAACGATCGCGCATGAACCCGGCCAGGCGGGGAACGAGCGTTCGGAAAACGGGGCTTCTCGGCCGTTTCGAACCACATGGATGCCGGCAATGGTGGTCGTTGCCGGCGTGCTCGTGTATGCGAACAGTCTCCACGCTCCGTTCATATTCGACAACTTCAGAAACATTGTTGACAACGAGCACGTCCATCAGCTCTGGCCGCCCGGGGAGGTGCTTAAGCACGGCCGCCGGCCTGTGGTGAATCTCTCGCTCGCCGTCAACTACACGCTCGGTGGTAGCGCGCCATGGGGCTACCGGGCTTTCAACATCGCCGTGCACATCCTGGCCGGCCTGACACTATTCGGTGTGGTCCGGCGTACGATGCTGATCGGGAACGCACGGATGGAGGCGGGACTGATCGAGGAGGCCATCACGCCGTAACCCGGGCGTTGAAGATCAGGTCGGACGACGTGAGCGCCCGGGTCAATCTGGGCAAACCCTTCTGCGGATAGAGCGCGTCGCGGAGGCAATCGCAGCACTCCGCGAAGCGGTGCACCTCGCGCCCCGCCATGCCAATGCGTACTGCACCCTCGGCCGAGCCTTTTTCGAACGGGGGGACTATGACGCGGCTATTGACGCATTCGGTCAGGTGTTGAAGATCGATCCCGACGACGAGCTGGCCAGCCGGGCGCTCGACGTTGCCCGGACGGCTCGTGTGCGGTCAACGAGCCGATGATCAACGTTAATCGCCCTTCGTGAGAGTTCTCGCCGGGGGGCGAGCGAGTGAAATGTGGATGCCCGATTGAATGACGGGCCTGACTCAGAGATTTCCCGAGGGGAGATCGAGGCACGGAACCATGCCGGAAACCATCCGAACGGCGGTCATCGGCGCGGGGCACATGGGCCGCCACCATGTGAGAATCTACTCGGAGACCGACGGCGTTGAGCTGGTTGCGGTCTGCGATACCGATGAGAAGCGGGCGAAAGAGATCGCCGGGAAGTTCGGGGCTCCGGTGGTGACCCGGTCGTCCGAGCTGTTGGGGAAGGTGGACGCCGTCACGATCGCCGTGCCGACGGTGTACCATGCAGAGGTCGCACAGCCCTTTCTGGACGCCGGGGTGGCAACGCTCATCGAGAAGCCGATCGCGCCCGACCGCGACACGGCCCGGCGGATCGTGGAATGGGCCCAACGGGGCAAGGCCGTGCTGAGTGTAGGGCACAGCGAGCGTTTCAACCCGGTCGTGCTGGCGATGGATCGGATGGGGGTCGAGCCGAAGTTCGTCGAGACGCAACGCGTCAGCCCGTTTACCTTCCGCAGCGCCGACGTCGGCGTTGTTTTCGACATGATGATCCACGACATCGACGTCGTGCTGCATCTTGTGAAGACGCGCAATTACAGGATTCACGCGGTCGGGGTGGCCGTTCTCGGGCCGCACGAGGACGTGGCCAACGCCCGGGTGAGTTTCGATAACGGGTGCGTGGTCAACCTCACGGCCTCCCGGCTGGCGCTGAAGACCGACCGGCGCCTCCGCGTTTTCTCGCCGGATGCGTACTTTACTATGGATTACCAGAAGAAGTCGGGCCTCGCGGTCAAGAAGGACGCCAACCTGGACCTGATTCAGATGGCCCGCGAGCGGAACTTTGAAGATCTGTCCCAGATGAGCGGTCTGGATTTCGGCAAGATGGTCAAGGTCGAGCCGCTGACGCTGCGCGACGTGGAGCCGTTGCGGGCGGAAATCGACTCGTTCCTCAACGCCGTCCGGACCGGCGAGCCGCCCGCCGTCACGGGTGAGGACGGCGCGGCCGCCGTCCAGCTTGCCGAGGATATCGTCGAGGCCATCGGTCAACATGATTGGCGACTGTAATGAACGATTTCTGAAGACGCGTGATGGCGGGCGAGCGTATCGCGAGAGCTTCACAAAAAGAGTTGTCCCGGAAGGAGCAACACGCTAACAATTCGTCGGAGAGCGGAGTAGACGTTGGGGGCGATTGCGTCTCCGTCAAGGGCCGGCTTCAAGGCGATTGTGCAGGTTGTCGGTGATGGACGTGGCATGCACATGCGTGTAGCTTTCTGTTGCCGTGCGAGTCCGCGGATTCGGTGAC
Organism: uncultured Phycisphaeraceae bacterium; assembly: GCA_964574815.1. GTDB lineage: Bacteria > Planctomycetota > Phycisphaerae > UBA1845 > UBA1845 > CAZNPL01. The sequence continues at coordinate 158,903 of CAZNPL010000007.1, read as the reverse complement.
GCCTGGATCCGCTGGTTGGGGCGACCGAGTCCGGTTGACCGGCAAGGGCGCCCGGGTAGGGCGAGTAGGATCATTCCGGTCATGCTGATGGAGTTGAAAGTCATGCGCCAGCCGCAGGCTGCGACGCTTTATCGCTCAACGGTGGGCAAAAAGATCCTGATGGCGGTGACGGGGATCTTCTTGTTGCTCTTCGTCATCGGCCACATGCTCGGCAACCTGAAGATCTTCGCCGGGGCGGAGAAGTTCGACGCGTACGCCCACTGGCTGCGCGAGATGGGGGCCCCGCTTTTCGGGCACGGGCAGGCGTTGTGGCTGGTGCGGTTCGTCCTGCTCGCCGCCGTCGCGGTTCACATTCTGGCGGCGGTTCAGCTCACGCTGGCAAGTTGGCGGGCGCGCGACGTGAAGTATCGCAAGGAGCAGCGGCTGGCGTTCAGCTATGCCTCCTACACGATGCGATGGGGAGGCGTGGTCGTTGCGTTGTACGTCATCTACCATCTTCTGCACCTGACGTGGGGCGTGGCCCATCACAACTTTGTTGCGTCTCCGTACCGGAACGTGGTGGCCGGTTTCCAGGTGTGGTGGGTCGCGCTGCTGTATATGTTGGTGATGATTCCGCTGGGCCTGCATCTGTACCACGGTATCTGGAGCGGGATGCAGACGCTGGGCGTGAACGACCCGAGCTACAACGACTGGCGCCGGCCGATTGCTGCGGTCGTCGCGATTCTGATTGTCGTGGGCTACCTGACGGTCCCGGTCGCGGTTCTGACGGGGCTGGTTGAATAGCGCGAGTAATTCGAGCCATGAACATGCAACTGAACGCCCGCATTCCGGACGGTCCGATCCAGGAGAAGTGGGACCGCCACCGGTTCCAAATGAAGCTGGTGAATCCCGCCAACAAGCGCAAGTACAAGATCATTGTCGTCGGCTCGGGGCTGGCCGGGGCGTCGGCGGCCGCGACGCTGGGCGAGCTGGGCTATCGCGTACAGTGCTTCACGTACCACGATACGCCCCGGCGAGCGCACAGCGTCGCCGCCCAGGGCGGCATCAACGCGGCCAAGAACTACCAGAACGACGGGGACAGCATCTACCGGCTGTTCTACGACACCGTGAAGGGTGGCGATTTCCGTTCCCGGGAGGCGAACGTCTACCGGCTTGCCCAGCTCTCGGTGAACATTATCGATCAGTGCGTGGCCCAGGGCGTGCCGTTCGCACGCGAGTACGCTGGCCATCTGGCGAATCGCTCCTTCGGTGGCGCCCAGGTCGCCCGCACGTTTTACGCTCGAGGCCAGACGGGACAGCAGCTACTGCTGGGCGCTTATCAGGCATTGATGCGGCAGGTCGGGCTGGGGCAGGTCGAGCTTTACCCGCGTACGGAGATGCTCGATGTCATCGTGGTCGACGGGCGCGCTCGGGGCATCGTCACGCGCGATCTCGTGACCGGGGAGATTCAGTCGCATCTGGCCGACGCCGTCGCGTTGGGCACCGGCGGTTACAGCAACGTCTATTACTGGTCGACCAACGCGAAGGCCTGCAACACCACGGCGATCTGGCGGGCCTACAAGCGCGGCGCCGGATTCGCGGACCCCTGCTTTACCCAGATTCATCCGACCTGCATTCCGCAAAGTGACGAGCGGCAGTCGAAGCTCACACTCATGAGCGAATCGCTCCGGAACGACGGCCGGATCTGGGTGCCCAAAGAGGCGGTCAACGGGACGCCGCCGTCGCGCATCTCGGAGGAGCAGCGCGACTACTACCTCGAGCGGCTCTATCCGAGCTTCGGGAATCTGACCCCGCGGGACATAGCTTCCCGCCGGGCGAAGGAGGTCGTTGACGAGGGGCGTGGGGTCGGGCCGCTCAAGAACGGCGTCTATCTCGATTTCAGTGACGCCACCCAACGCCTCGGCCGAAACGTGATCACCGAGCGTTACGGCAACCTCTTCGAGATGTACGAGCGCATCACGGGCGAGGATCCCTACGAGGTCCCCATGCGCATTTACCCCGCCCCGCATTACACCATGGGCGGTTTGTGGGTGGACTATAACCTCGCCTCGACCATTCCGGGGCTGTTCGTCATCGGTGAGGCGAACTTTTCGGACCACGGCGCCAACCGGCTCGGGGCCAGCGCCCTGATGCAGGGGCTGGCCGACGGATATTTCATCGTGCCCTATACGGTGGGCGACTATCTCGCCCAGGGCAAGCCGCCGGACGTCGGTCCGGACGATCCGGCCGTCAAAGAGGTCGAGCAGGCCGTACGCGATCAGGTGGCCAGGTTGCTTTCGATCAACGGCAGCCAGCCGGTCGACGCGTTGCATCGCAAGCTCGGCCGGCTCATGCTCGATGAATGCGGCATGGTCCGCACCCGGGCGGGTCTGGAGAAAGCGCTGAACATCATTCCTGAGCTGCGCGAAGAATTCTGGAAAGACGTGAACGTGCCGGGCAGCGATGCGAATCTGAATCAGGCGCTGGAGAAGGCGGGCCGGGCGGCCGACTTCTTCGAGCTGGCCGAGCTGATGTGCCGCGACGCGCTGGCGCGCGAGGAGTCCTGCGGCGGGCACTTTCGCGAGGAACATCAGACGGAAGAGGGAGAGGCCCGGCGCGACGATGAGAACTTCGCCCACGTTGCGGTCTGGGAGTATCAAAAAGAGGGCGCGCCCGTGTGCCATCTGGAACCGCTCACCTTCGAGCACGTGCCGCCGACGCAGCGGAGCTACAAGTAATGAATTTCACGTTGCATGTATGGAGGCAACCGGGTCCCGATCAGAAGGGGCGATTTGTCACCTATCAGGCGAACGACATCGCCGAACATATGTCGTTTCTGGAAATGCTCGACGTCGTGAACGAGCAGCTCGTCGCCGGCGGGCAGGAGCCGATTCACTTTGACCACGACTGCCGGGAGGGTATCTGCGGCTCGTGCGGCCTGATGATCAACGGGATTCCGCATGGCTCGCGCGACAAGGGGGCGACCTGCCAGCTCCACATGCGAAGCTTCCAAGACGGAGACACGATCTGGATCGAGCCGTGGCGAGCCAGGGCGTTTCCGGTCATCAAGGACCTCGTGGTGGACCGCACCGCGCTCGATCGGATCATGGCCGCCGGTGGCTACATCTCGGTCCGTACGGGGAGTGCGCCGGAGGCGAACGCGATCCCGGTTCGAAAGCAGGTCGCCGAGCGGTCGCTCGACGCGGCCGCGTGTATCGGATGCGGCGCATGCGTGGCCGCCTGTCCGAATGCGTCGTCGATGCTGTTTACCGCCGCCAAGGTGTCTCACCTTGGATTGCTCCCCCAGGGGTTGCCGGAACGCGAAGCGCGGGTGCGTGCCATGATCGCGACCATGGATGCCGAGGGCTTTGGCAACTGCACGAACCATGGGGCGTGCCAGGAGGCGTGTCCGGTCGATATCAGCGTCGACTTCATCGCCCGGCTCAATCGCGATTTCATGAAATCGCGCGTCACGGCAAGGACGTAGCTTCGCTCCACCCGCGGCCGTAGGCGGCCCGACGTTGACACCATGCACGCGCACGCAATTGTCATGGAGCGGTCACGCTGACCCTGACTCGGCCGCCGGCGCAAGCCCATAGGGCGAGATCCACCCGCCGCCTCCGCCCCTTTACGCCCTTGCCTCGTCCCTGCGCGCCACGCCCGATCAAACGAACCCAAGAACAAGCCGGAGGGAGCAAGCCCCATCAGTCCGAATCGCCCCGTTCCCGGCCAACCCCCTTCGTACGACTAACAACAGGTTTCTTCCCCGCCCGCGAAGATTCCCCTTATGCTGCGCACATTAGTTCACCGTTCCCCGCAGCTTGCATTGCGGGAGGAGCCCGTTCCTTCGTCCCTTCGCCCCTCCGTCCCTCTGTCCCTTCCTTTGGTTGCGGCCAAAGGCCGCGCTGCGCCTACGTGCCTCCGTCCCTCCATGCCTCCGTGCCTTCCTTTCCTACCCATTCGCCCACCGCGTCCGAACCAGCGCCCGCCGTAGCGTCTTCAACGCCCGCACCACACACCAGACCCCGATCCCCGCAAACACCACACCGACTAGCAGAAGAACCACCCCATACCCCAAACCCAAATCCAAGAAGACCGCGAACACGCCAAGACCGCCCGCCGCATACCCGAGTGCGATTCCGATGATAAGCAGCAACAGAAACGAGGACGCATGAAACGCCACCGTCGCCACCGTTCGCACCTCTCGTCGATCCAAGCCTGCCACTACGCCGCACGTGATCCCGACCAGCAGAACCTGCCCGACGAAACACGCCACCCCAAAAGCTACCGCAGCGATCACTCCCGGTATCAGCTCGGCAAGTTCTTCCTCGGGCGAAATCGCCAGTAAAAACACCAGCGCCACGACGAGCGTGATTACGATCAGCGGAACAACCCAGCACACCGCAAAGAAGAACGACCGCGCCCGCGCATGCCCGCCCGTCACGCTCAACCGATCGAAAAACGACGCATCAAAGACCGCATCCCGCATGGTAAAGCGCAACGCGTTGAACTTCTTCAACAGCCCCCGTGCCGTCGCGAATGACGTCAACTGCCGCCGCTCCGGCAGCGACTCGGCCACGGGCCGGCCGCATTCCGGACAGTTCCCCGTCTTCGACAGGTGCCCGATGTTGTACCCGCACCCCTCGCAGTGCGGCGTCCGCGGCGCCCACGCAGGCCCCTCCGCCACCCCCGCATATCCGTACCCCGACCGCAGCCAGATCAACATCCACCACGACGCGAAAACCGCCGCGCCCAATGCGTCGACCGCATGCCATTCGTTGATGGACACCCAATGCCCCCGCGCCCACAAGTAAGGCAGCGTCAGCACACCCCCCAGCGCAAACAGACTCGTGCTCCACCAGGTCAGCCGCAGACACCGCCCGAACAGACGTTTCGCAGGCTCCCCCGCCGCCGCGTACGGCATCAGCGCCACGGCCAGCACCAGCATCGCGACCTCGACCGCCCCCAGCCCGGCTAGGTAGTAAGGCCACCGGCTGCCCACCGTCGGATCCGCCCGATGCAGATCGATCGCAATTACCGCAAACGGCGCCCGCACATACTCCCAAAGCGAAAGCGAAGGCGGAACAAAATCCGGCTCCGACATTCCCCACCCCGCAGGAAACATCGGTGCCCGCGCCCCGAACGGATGATGTTCCGTATACGCTTCACACCACCAGAAGAACCCCCACCCGACGGCCAGCCCGAACAGATGCGCCAGAATCGCCGCTCCCCAACCCGCCCGCTCGAGATGCTTCCCCACCCGCGCCGGCGAAATCCAAAGCAGCACCATTCCCGGAAGCGCGAAAGGCCCCACAACCCGCCACCCGGCCTGCGGATCATCCACCCGCACCGGATCCAACCGCTCCGGAACCTCCAAAGCCCCTTCACAATCGCCGGCTTCAGCACACCCGCTCATAACCCAACGCCAGAATCACAAGGTCCCATCGCAACCACGTAGGGCGGACTCCGCCCGCCGCCTGCGTCCCGGAGCCTGCCCGCCTCAGCCGGGTGCCTCCGTGCTTCTCCTACCCATCCTCACCTTTCTCAACCACAAACTCATACCGCGACTCCCGCCGAGGCCGACTGTAAACCGAATCACATTTCTCCATGTCGCGGTCGTCCCCCATATCCCAGTAATGCAGCCCGCCGTCATCGACCTGATTACGAAACACCGAGTACAGCAGATAGCTCCCGTCATCTTTCAGCTTATATCGCAACGGCTCATCGACAAAAGGATCGAGCGGCATGGACTCCAGATATTCCGGCACAAGCACAGCCAGCGCCGCAGGATACTCGCCGACTTCGCTCCAATAGGCCGAGAGAGCGACAGTCAATATCGTCGCGTTCTGTTGCGCCGCCTCGCCGACCTGCACTCGATACGTGGACTGCGCATAGGTTCGAACCGACTGCGCGCTGTTTAACGGTCCGTCGAGCAGATTGAAATCCCGCCGCGCGGCGGGCATCTCGAGGGCCTCGAGCGCCTTCGCGTACGGCAACCCCGATGCAGCCTCATAGAATGCACGAATTGTCTCGATCTTCGCCGAAACAACCTCACGCCCGTTGAAAACCACCGATAGCCCGTTCCACGCCCCGCACCGCCACCCCTGCCGTTGAGGCGTCGCCAGTGCGTCGCCCAGACGGCTCAACACAAGCCACCCGCGGCCGTCACCGCTCAGCGTGTAGCAGCCCTCGAGTGCTTGACCTATCGGCCGAATCTGCGTCTCGATCACCAGCGCCCACCGCTCCTCCCTTCCGGGCTGCAAATCCCGCATCGCCGACACCACGCGGTGCATCTGTTTGCGCGTCAGCGGGCGCTCGCGAGATAGAAGACGCAATTCACTAAGCGCCAAGCCCTCGGTCGCTCCGGCTAGGAGGATCCCCAGAAGCTCCCCGCTCCCATAGCCAAAGCTCCCCAGCCCAAGCACGCCCACCAGGTCCGCCAAAGCAGCATCGGTGTCGCCGCGCTCCGCATGGTAATACCGGGCGCGAACCACTAAGTTCTTCGCCGCACGCCGCATACCTGCGAAGCCCGGTTCAGCCACCCGCCAAAACCCCGGCTTGATCGCAACCAGCCGGTCGAGCGCCCGCGCCACTTCGGGCTGCTGGAAGTGCTGTATTGCCGTATATTGGTCAGGCCGCGTCGCCGGCGACCATTCCCCGTTCAATGCTGATGTGATGCCCCAACTCGGCGGCGCCGGCGCCCATTCCATTCCCTCCGGCGCCGGCGGATAGGAGAGCTTCGGTTCCGGCGGCAGCGCCTCCAACGCCGCCACCAACTCCTTTGTACGATCGAGCGTCGGGTCGATCTCAAGCATGGCCGCGTTCCCCGTCCCAGTCGGCGCAGCCGGCACCCCACCCCAACGAGTCGCCACCACCCACACCACCCAAACCGCGCACCCCAGAGAGATCACCCAAGACGCCACCCGCGTCTCGCGCTCGAACCGCAGATACCTGCTGCCCCGACGCCGAACCATCACAACCCAATCAAAACAGCCTCATCCCGCTGCCCTGGCAAACCGTCCGAACGGCACCCGCTGACAGTCGCAAACCTGAAAACAGGCCACCGCCGCCGTCCCAACAGCCCCGAAGGGGCGCTGCTCCAATAGCCCCGGGTGGAGCGAATGCGGAACCCGGGGTAAACCTGCTCCCCTGCTCTCGTTGCCCCAGCCCGCCCGTGGCAACACGGCCGCCGACTACCCCTCGTCCTATAACGTCGCCCCCAACCACCTGCAGCGCGGTGTTCCATCTTTTTCCCCAATTTCTTGAACAGCCCCCGTGTTTTACCTACGGAAGAAACGCGCGCCCAAGCTGCGCGCCCAAGGAGCAGTGGACCAATGGGCCAGCCCAGCAAAGACCCAACCACACCCCGGGCGCCAAACAAAGCCAACGCTGCGCGAGTTCTCAGTTGTCGGCCTTCAGTTATCAGACCTCCGCACCGTGGCCCGTGTCGCGCCCGCCTCCCATCAGAGCCAGCAGCGCCAGCGACCGGTCCCCGAGCAAGGCCCGCGGCCGCAAGCGCCCGCGCCAAACGAACCCAAACTCACGGAGAGTCGTCGGTCTTCAGTTACCAGTGGTCAGCGACCTGCCGCCTATACCGCCCGGCCCATGCAGCCGCCACGGGCCGGCCGTCGGTCCTCGCCGCGTCCCAACTGGCACGACAACCGGCGCCAAACAAAGCCAAGCGCCCCGCCAACCCGAATCGCCACATTCCTGGCCACCCCCTTCGTGCCTACGTGCCTCCTTGCCTTCGTGCCTGCCTTCCTTCCAAACGTACCCACCGAACCCCCAAAATCTCCGTCAATCTGCGTAATCTGCGGATTAAGTTTCCAAACGGAGCCAAACGCCGCCCAGCAGTGTCCTTCCCCCTCGTGTCTCCTGCTTCTGTCTCCTGTCTCCTCGTTTGTCCTCCAAACGAACCCAAACCCAGACCCGCAGGCACGCGCCCCGTCACCTCAAATCGCTACCCTTGCGGCCAGCCGCCTTCGTGCCTTCGTGCCTTCGTGCCTCCGTGCCTTCTTCCCCCATCCACTCCCCCTCAAACACCTCCACCGCCTCGCCTGCCAAATACACCCGCCCATCCTCGGCCCACTCGACCTCCAATTCCCCGCCGGGAACCTCGGCCACAACCCGCCGCTCCGTCCGCCCCGTCCGCACTCCGGCCACGCATACCGCACACGCCCCAGTCCCGCAGGCACGGGTGGCCCCGCTGCCCCGCTCCCAGGTCAGCACCTTCACGCGCTCCCGGTCCACCACCTCGACGAAGTGGCCGTTCACCCGCTCGGGGAACAGAGGATGGTGCTCCACCGCCGGCCCGTCGACCGGCAGTGCGACCGCGTCCAGCGAGTCGACGAAGAACACCGCATGCGGATTGCCCATCGACACGCAAGTCATCAGCAACGGTCGCCCCGAAACCTCGATGGGCGCATCAACCACCTCCTCGCCCGAAAGTGCCACGGGTATGGCACTCGGTGCGAACGATGGCGCCCCCATCTCGATCCGCACCCGCAATACTTTACCATCCGAAATCATGCACTCCGCCTGCTTCACGCCGGCGTCGGCCTCGATCAAGAAAGTGCTTTCCGAAGTGAATCCTCGGTCGAACAGATACTTGGCCACGCACCGGATCCCGTTGCCGCACATCCCCGCCCGCGAACCGTCCGCGTTGTACATCTCCATCCGAGCCACCGCGACCTGAGAAGGGCCGATCAGGATCAGCCCGTCGCCGCCGATGCCCGTATGCCGGTCGGAGACAACCCGCGACAACGCCGCCGGATCAGTGAAGGATTGGTGAAAAATATTAACAAAAATGTAGTCGTTGCCGGCGCCATGCATCTTGACGAATCGCATGACTCGATTCTAACGCCGAAAGCAACCGCAAGGAAAACAAAGATGACCGACCCCGCCCGACACGAAACAAGACGTGAGAGCACCAACCGCCTCAAGCAGGCTGAGAAGCTGAAGGCTGAGAAGCTGAAGGCTGCCGGCTTTCCCCCATATACGCCGCGGCGCCCGCCGTACAGAGCGTCGGCAACAAGCGCGCAACTACGCTTGAATATCAAGACGCGGCCTTCCCTCCTCGTCCGTCCGAATGCCGTCTTCGATCGTCTGACCCTCGCCGATCGACGACTCGGGCTGCTCCTCTTCGTGCTCCCGCCCCTTGCCGCCGGTCCCCTCGCTGTCAGTGTAGACCTGGGTGTCCTCTTCGTCGGTCGAGATCGTGTTGCCGGCCTCATCGACGGCCTTCACGTTGTCCCGCGCCGCCTGGGCCTGACCCGCCCTCGCCGCATCCCGAGTCCGCGACGCCTCCGACTGCACGTACCCGGCCTGTGCGGCGGAACTGGCCACGTTCGGTGGAATATCGGCCACGAAACTGCTCCGCGTCGGCGCCGACGGCCGCGCTGCATCTTGAAGCGCTTATCGGCTCGGCGGCGCCCGCTTCACGAGCCGCCTCCGACGTCGCGGCCGTGCCGGCTCGCATGCTCCTATGCCGATCCGGCGTACCGCCCGTCCGGGCTCGTCGGATTATACGCGCCGCAACGACCGGCAGCCCTACCCGACGGCCTTCTGCCGTCGCAGTTGCAGTTGGCCTTTGAGGCGATCGAGGATCGCCGAGTGCATCTGGCTCACCCGGCTCTCCGACAAATCCAGCGTCATCCCGATCTCTTTCATGGTCATCTGCTCGTAGTAGTAGAGGATCAGGATCAGCCGTTCCGCTCTGGACAATCCACGGGTCATCAGGTCGCGAAGGTCTCTCCGCTCGGCCTCTTCCAGCGGATCGGAACCCCGATGATCGATCAGCACGTCGATCTCTCGCACCTCGCGGCTGGAATCGGTCTCGTACTGCTTGCGCGAGAGCGACACCTGCGTGACCGCTTTCGAGTCCCGCATCACACGCTCGAACTCGTCCTTGGGCAGCCGCAGGTGATCCGCCAACTCCTCACGCGTGGGCGTGCGCCCGGTCTGCGCCTGCAACAGCCGCGTGGCCGTATCGAGCCGATGGGCCCGGCTGCGCACCAGCCGCGGTACCCAGTCCATCGACCGCAACTCGTCGAGAATGGCGCCGCGGATGCGCGGCGCGCAGTAGGTCTCGAACTTCACGCCGCGCTCGGGATCGAACGAATCAATGGCATCGACCAACCCGAAGACACCGGCCGACATGAGATCCTGCACCTCGACCTCGTCGGGCAGCTTCGCCCCGATCCGCTCCGAGTTGTACCTGACCAGGGGGAGGTAATGAACCACCAGACGGTTCCGAAGTTCAGCCGAACCGGTGGCCCTGTACTCCTCCCAGGTCCGCTCCAGATCCTCACCCGCCCGGGTCGCTTGCATACGTTCCGCTCCTTGCCCGATCGATCGACCTATGCGACGCATATCGTTTCAGAACGAGGTCTTCCGGCGGCGAGCCTCCTCCAGTGGAAGACCCTGATTCCCCAACGCCCTCAGCTACCCATCGGCTGCGCGTCGGTTTCGGTCGATCTAATTCCCTTCTCCGTGTCCGCGCTACTTTCCTGCGGTAACTCCTCGGGTGTGAACAGCTCTCGCTCGCGCCGACGGACATGTTCCCGGACCACCACCCGCGCCGCCCAACCGATAACCACGCCGATAACGCAGAACGTGGCCATCGCCCATAACGCGCGCGACAATGTCACCGTCGTGGGGTTGTCGACCCACACCCCCGCGATGATCGTCGTGGAGAACGCCAGCAGTCCAAGTGCCGCACCGGTTACGCGTGGTGCCATACTCTGTCACCCGATACGCATCAAACGAACAATCGGCCGGGATGGAATACGGATTGGAGCGCGAATCGCGCATGAAAGGTGTTTCGGATCCATCCGCGGTCATCCTCCGACCGTCTATGTCAAGCCGCCGACGTCCCTGCCGACGACCGGCCGCCCATCGCCACGGGCTGCGCTAGTGAGTCCGACCCGGACGGGCGCTTGCTTGTGCCGTCCTGATCAAGCGGGTATCTTGAGCACTCTTTACGGGGCGTGCAAGAGTAAAATGCAAAATGGTTCGCACACCCCATGCGTCGCGCTCCGCCGCCCCCGCCCGCCCGCTCGAGCCGGCAATCTTCCAGACCACGCGGCTGGCGAGCCAGTGAGTTTATTCATCCGAGATTATCTTATCTATTGTCAATACGTCGCTTACGCGCCTGACATCATCGTTATTCACAGGTTCCGTTCCGTCGGTTTGACGCCGAGTACCACGCCATGCGAGCGTTGCCGGACGCCCGGCAGACCGTTCCACTTTTCTGAGCTTCACCTCGTGGCGAGCCCCTTTCATGCTGCTTGGCCGCCGGATTTACGTTGCAGCCGCCGCGGCGCCTGCGAGGTCATCGAGTCCGTCAAGGATCCACCGTGTTACGGGCACTTCGCCTCCACCTCGTATGTCGTCGGGCACGCGCCGGCCCGTGGTGACGTAGGACAACTGTATCGCAGTACTGCGCAGGCAGTCGAGAACCACGCCGAAACCGACGGCCTCGTCCAGCTTCGTCAGAATCACCCGGTTGACGCCCAGCGATGCAAACCGCTCCATCGTGCGCGCGATCACCGGCGCCGCACACGTGCCGGCCAGCACCAGATGAATCTCGTCTGGTTCCTGTACCTGGAGCAGACGCCGCAGCTCCTCCAAGCCGGCGCGGTCGTTCTGGCTCCGCCCGGCGGTGTCGATCAGCACGAAGTCGCACGTCCGCAGATCGTCCAGCGCAGCCCGCATCTCGTCCGGGTCGCGAACAACCCGCAACGGCACGTTGATGATGTCTGCATAAATGCGAAGCTGCTCGACCGCCGCGACCCGGCTGGTGTCCAAGGTGATAAGCCCCACACGCCGGCCGTCGCGAAGCTGATAGTTGGCCGCCAGCTTGGCCACCGTCGTGGTCTTCCCCACGCCCGTGGGTCCCACAAAGGAAAGTACGGTCGGACCGCCCCCGGCCTTGGGCTTGGGAGGGGGCGCCACCGGCAGCATGGACTCGACGAACGAAGCCAGCCTGGCTCGGATCTTGCTCGGGTCCGTGCGATCGCGACCGTGAAGTTCCGCGTGAACCCGACGAACCAGATCGCTGGCCAGCTCGTCGGCCACCTGCGCCCGGATCAGCTTCCGGTAGATCGAACGACATGCCTCGGGCACGGACCTGTCGCCTTCTCGATGCGCCCCGCCGAGCAGCTCGGCGACCGCCCCGTGAAGTTGGGCCACCTGAGCCGACAGCGACGAAAGCTGATCCGCCACACCCCCGCTCGTACGAGCGTGTCCGCCGGCGCGTGGGGCGGCCTGCAAAGCACCGGCGTCACGGGCCGCGGTGATCTCTACGATCCGCTCGGCGCCTCGTCCGAGCACGCCGCCGCGCGAGTAGGTGCGGGTATTGAGAATCACCGCGTCCGGACCGAGGCGCTGCTTTATTTTAGAGAGTGCCTCGGCCGTCGTTCGCCCCTCGAAGGTCTCAGGCTTCATCGCTTATCGACACCATGGCTCGTGTTTCAATCTCGACGCCCCGCACGATCTCGTTGTACGAAAGCACCGGCACCTGCGGCAGAACCGACTCCAGCATCCGCCGGATCCATAGCCGGGGCCTGGGCGAAGCCAGGATGGCCAGCGCGCGGCCCTCGAGCGTCGGCATCACGCGCTCCACCTCGTCCCGCACGGCCTGGACGATTTTCGACTGCGTCGCCGGCGGCATTGTCCAGGCCGTACCGCCCTCAGACGCCTCGATGGCCGCCGTCACCGTCTCCTCGATGGCTGGGTCAAGCGTGATGCAGACCAGCCGGCCGTCTTGCCCGGTGTAAAGCCCGCAGATTGTCCGGGCCAGCGCCGCCCGCACGTACTCGGTGAGAATGTCGGAGTCCTTGGTGCGAGGGGCCCAGTCACCGAGCGTCTCCAGGATCGTCTCGAGGTCGCGGATCGGCACGCGCTCGCGCAGTAGATACTGCAGGACCTTCTGCACCTCACCTGGCTTGACGACCTGCGGGATCAGTTCCTCGATGAGCTTGGGCGAGCGCTCCTTCACGTTGTCCAGCAACCGGTTTACTTCGTGTCTTGTCAGCAGCTCGTCGGCGTGCCGCTTGATCGTCTCGGTCAGATGCGTCGAGAGAACGCTGGAGGCTTCGACGACGGTGTAGTTACGCTGCTCGGCCTCGTGCCGCTGCTGCTCGGTGATCCACAGCGCGGGCAAACCGAAAGCGGGCTCGGTGGTCTCGGTGCCGCGGATCGTGTCCGTGAGCGTTCCCGCATCGATTGCCAGCAGGTGCCCCGGCAGGACCTCGCCGTGCGCGACCTTGTTTCCCCTGATCCTGATCTGGTACTGATTGGGCTGAAGCTGGACGTTGTCGCGGATGCGCACCGGCGGCACGACGATGCCTAGTTCCTGGGCGACCTGCCGGCGCATGTTGGTAATCCGGTCGAGCAGATCGCCGCCCTGCTTGCGGTCCACCAGCTTGATCAGCCCGTAGCCGACCTCGACCTCCATCGGGTCCGGAAGGATGAGTTTCTCGGGCGACTCGGCTGGTTTTGCCTTGGCCCTTGCCGTTGCGGCGGCCTCGGCCGCTTCCTTCTTGCGCGCCTTGCTGAAAATCACCGAGATGGTCATCGATGCGGCGGCAAGCGACAGCAGCGGCACGCTGGGCAGCGGCGTGAACATCAGCACGCAGAGAAATACGGCCGCAAGAGCAAGCGCGATCGGCTGCTGTGTCAGTTGGCTGATCAGTTCGTCGCCCAGGTTGCGCTTGGACGCAGAGCGGGTGACGATGAGCGCGGCGGAGATCGAGACGATAAAGGCCGGGATCTGCGACACGAGCCCGTCGCCGATCGTAAGCGTCGAGAAGACCCGCAACGTCTCGCCAAGCGTCATGTCCTCGTTAACCATCCCGACGTAGATGCCGCCCAGGATGTTGACGAACGTGATGATGAGCCCGGCGATGGCGTCACCGCGCACGAACTTGCTCGCACCGTCCATCGCGCCGTAGAAGTCGGACTCCCGCGTAATCTCCTCCCGCCGTCGCCGCGCCTCGTTCTCGGTGATCAGCCCGGCGTTCAGATCGGCGTCGATCGCCATCTGCTTTCCTGGCATGCCGTCCAGCGTGAACCTGGCCGCCACCTCGGCGATGCGGGTGGCGCCCTTGGTGATTACCACGAACTGAATGATGACCAGGATCGCGAAGATGATGATACCGACTACCAGCGAGCCGCCGGCGACGAACTCGCCGAAGACCCGGATGACCTCGCCGGCGGCGGACGGGCCGTCCGCGGCGTTCGTAAGGATGAGACGTGTTGTGGCGGTGTTGAGAACCAGACGGAAGAGGGTGGCCGCCAGCAGCAGCGACGGGAACGCCGCGAAGTCCAGCGGCCCGCGCATGTACATCACGGTCAGCAGCACAACGGCCGACAGCGTGATGTTGGCCGAGATGAGCATGTCGAGAAAGGCCGGCGGCAACGGCACGAGCATGACGAAGATCAGGCAGAGGGAGGCGATCGGAACGACGGCGGAGTGATGCCGGCTCAGACCCTGCATCAGCGACTTCGGGCTGAGGTCGCGGAGCGATTTAACCTGGTCCAATGCCGCCGTGGGCATGGTGGGTCGTCCTTATCCGGTGGGCGCGGTAACGGCGCCGGCGCGCCGGCCGCTGATCTCGTAAACGTATGCAAGCACCTCGGCGACGGCCCGGTAGAACCGCTCCGGTATCTCCCGACCGACGTCGACGTCGCTGTACAGCCTCCGGGCGAGATCGGGACGCTGCACGATCGGGACGCCCGCGCCTGCGGCGAGCTCGCGAATACGACAGGCCATGTAGTCGACGCCCTTGGCGATGACCTTCGGAGCGATCATGGCCTCGGGCACGTACTGCAGCGCGATCGCGTAGTGCGTCGGGTTGGTGACGATCACGTCGGCTTCGGGGACCTTTGACTTCAGCCGCTCCATGGCCAGCCGTAGCTGGACCTCCCGCCGCCGCCTTTTGATGATTGGGTCGCCCTCCATACGCTTCATCTCCTCCTTGACCTCCTGTTTGGTCATGCGGAGCTGCTTCTCGTGACGGTAGCGCTGCCAGGCATAATCGAGAAAAGCCAGCAGCAGCAGGACGATGATCAAGCGGATGCCCACGTGGAAGACCAGGTGGCAGCCCATTGTAAACGTGGCTGCGAATTCGACGGTATGCGCGAGCAGAAGCTGATTGATGATGACGCGGATGGCCAGCCAGGCGACGAAGGAGACGAGCAGCAGCTTTGCGACGTTAAGCCCGAGCTGCACCAGCGTGTTCGGCGAGAACAGGCGTCGCAGGCCGCTGATCGGACTGAGCTTGTCGAGCTTGGGCGTAAGCGGTTTGAGCGTGAGAAGCCAGCCCACTTGAGCGTAGAGCGCGATCAGCGCGACGATGATGACGGTGATGAGGAAGGGCAAGATGCTTTTGCCGACCTCAACAAACGTGCGGGCGCTGAGTGCAAGCGCGCCGTCGACTGCTGTCCCGCCGTCGTGCCCCAACGCCTGACGCATCACGTGAACGAGGGTCTGCCAGATGCCGGTTCCGAAAAGGTAGAGTGCGATCAGAGCGGCGAACAGAAGCACGGCCGCACTGAGATCCTGACTCTTGGCAACCTGCCCGGATTCGCGCGCCTCGTTCCGCCGTCGCGGCGTGGGCGGTTCGGTCCTCTCGCCTAGTTCCTCCGGCATGCTTCATTCTCTCGCGTCATGAACCAACGCCCAATGCAGTTCCGACGCGCTCCAGTACGGCCAGAATCGCGTCGTGCAACAAATCGAAGGCAAGGGACAGGGAGATCGCCGCGATGCCGATACCGATCAGTACGCGGATCTGAAAGCCGATGGTCAGGATGTTGAGTTGCGGCACGGTCCGCGCAATCAGCCCCATTGTGAGCGAGGCGATAAACAGGGCAGTCACGGCCGGGGCAGCCAGACGAAGGCCGACGATAAAGGTCTCGGCGAGTAACTGCTCCATCAGCACCACGTGCGACCCGGCGAGGCGGAAAGAGCCCGGCGGTATCGAAGTGAAGGTGTCCAGCAATGCCCCCACCATGACGCGGTGTCCGCCGATGGTCAGAAACAGCATCATAGTCACCAGGAAGTAGACCTGCCCCAGAATGGTGGTTTCGCCGCCGAGCATCGGATTGACGACCTGCGCGAATGCAAGGCCCGCCTGCTGGCCGATCAGCGTGCCGGCCAGCCGGACGCCGACAAAGATCAGATCGACGGCGAGCCCGATGATCAGGCCGATGGCCAACTCGCCCGGCACGACGAGCAGAAGCTCGTGCCATTCGAGAGACGTCGGCGTGCGCGGCAGCACCACGGGAAAGATGGTGAGTGAGACGGCGAACACGAACGCCACCTTGATGCGCCTCGGGATCGCCTGGCCGCCGAGCAGAGGGGCGGTCAGCGCAATCCCGCTCACGCGACTCAGTACGATCACGAAGGAGGGAAGGAGAAACTGAATGTTCAGCAGTTGCCAGGGCACTTGAGTGCTTGTTCCTCCGTTGGGGGTCGTTCTCCTCCGGTTTCGCAGGCCGCGAGCGCCGTCTCACCGGGTTCTCGCGGTTCAAGGCATCGTTCCGAACATGTCCTCCGTATAGGAGAGCATGCGGTTGGCGATCCAGGGGATGAAATACGACGCCGCCACCACCATGGCCGCGATCTTCGGCACGAACGTCAGTGTCTGTTCCTGCAACTGCGTGACCGATTGAAAGATGGAGATCGTCAGGCCCACCGCCAGCCCGATTAGAAGGATCGGGGCCGATGTCGACAGGGCCATGAAGAACGCAGTCCGGCCGAGGTCCAGGGCTACGCCAAAATCCATGTCGATCGCACTCCTCCAGGCGGCGGGTCGTTCAACGACCGAACCGCGTCCACAGTTTCCGTATCATGTCACCGCTCGCAGATTGTCGAAGCTGTACAGCAGGGTCTGTACGATCAGATGCCACCCGTCGGCCAGAACGAAAAGAAGGATCTTGAAGGGCAGACTGATCAATACGGGCGGCAGCATCATCATACCCATCGAGATCAGAATGGATGCGATGACCATGTCGATCACCAGGAAGGGTAGATAGATGCGAAAACCCATGATGAACGCGGTCTTGAGCTCGCTGAGCATGAAGGCGGGAACCAGCGTCGCGGTCGATACGTCGGCGAGCATGAGATCCTGGTCGTCGGGTACGGCCTCGCCGTCGGCGTATTCCTGGAAGAGATAAACGTCCTCGTGGTTCCCGTTGCGGTCGATCTGGGCGAACATGAACCGGCGCATGTGGCCCATGGCGGCGTCCAGCGCGGCACGCTGGGAGAGCTTGCCCTTGAGGTACGGCTGGAGTGCGTCGGCGTTCACACGGCTCCACGTCGGTCCCATGATCAGGAATGTCATGAACAGGGAAAGTCCCAGCAAAACCTGCGCGGGGGGCAACTGAGGCGTGGCCATCGCCTGCCGCAACAACGCCAGAACGATCAGAATCCTGGCGAAGCAGGTGGTCATGATCAGGATGGAAGGCACCAGCGTCAGAACCGTCAGGAGAACCAGGATCTGAAGCGTGACGGAGACGCCCTCGGCATCGGTCGCCTTGGGGAGCACGCCGCGGACGTCGGGTACACTGAGCGGGTTGTCAATCGGGGCGGGAGGGGCCGTGGGTATGGAGGGGCGCTGCGCAAAGGCCCGTGCGGCGCCCGTTGTGACGAACGCCGCACAGGCCAGACACACGACGACCGACTTCGAGCCTCCTTGCTCCGACACTGCGCCTCTCCCTAGCGCTGAAGCGGTCCATTTTCGGCCGGCGCCCCGACGGCGAAGCTGCCACGCCTCATCTACCGGCCGGCTGACCGGCCTTTCACGTTCTCATCTTCTGATGCGATTTCAGTTGATCCAGCAGACCTCTCAGGTTTCTCCGCGTCTCCATCATGCGTTGAACGGGCTCGATCTGCGCCTCGGCTTGCGACTCCAATGCCTCGCTCAGAGACACGCCCTCGGTATTGAGGAGCCGGTCAAACTCGGCCTGCTCGGCTCTCGTGGCGCCGGCGCGCAGGCGCCCGCGAAGCCACGCGGCCTCGTCATGATCAGCCACAACGCGCAGTCCGGTGATGTGACCGGGCGTGATGCCGACGAAGACAAGACGACCGCCCATCTGCACCAGCGCAATGCTCTGCTTCGGGGAAAGATGCGTGCGGGCCATCACCTGAAGCACGTCTCCGCGCGGCGTGTGGCCGCCCTTAAGGAGCCGCTTGGCCAACCACACCGCCACGGCGATCGCAGTCAACACCGTGAGCAATGGGATCAATCCACTACGATGCCACGATGCGGCGGCCGGGCTGCCTGTCGCCTTGAGCGCGGACCGCTGGATGGGAATCCGTTCGTCGATGCCCGCACTCTCTTTCAGCTCCGATGCCATGGCGCGAGACTGCGGCTCACTCGCTGCCGACTGTTCGGGTGGCTCCGTGGGTGGTGATACGGCTTCCAACGCCATCGCCACATTAGCGCTAGCGGCCGGCTCGCGCGTCGGGACCTCGCTCGGATCGCCGGCGACGACCGGCATGAACGCGACGAGAACAGCGCTCACTCCGAGGAGCACTGCGGTGCGCGACCTGCTTGAATGGCGATGTCGCTCAGGCCACGGGCACACTTTGAGGCCCCTCCACGATCTCGCTGACACGGACGCAGAAGTTATCGTTAAGCACAAGGACTTCGCCCCGAGCCACCAGCCGACCGTTCACGTACACATCCACGGGATCGCCGGCGAGGTTATCGAGCGCCACCACGCTTCCCTCGGCAAGCTTGAGGATGTCCTCGATGTACATCATGGTACGGCCCAGTTCGATGTGGACCTTCAGGTCCACGTCTCGCAAAACGGAGATGTCCCTCTGTGCATTCGCCGACTGCTCGTCGGAGAAGTCGGGAAGTTCGACGGGCCGCGTCTCGACCTCGGGTGCCGGAGCATCTGCGTACGCTTCGGCCCCAGCTGCGGTTCCGGCATTTTCATCGTCCCGCGCCTCGGACCGGTCCGCTCTTGCCTCGCTCGAGCGTTGCTCTTCGGATTCCGGTTCATCGTGCGCGGCATCTGACTCCGCAGCACCTCGGCGGTCGGTCTGTTCGGGCCCTGCGGCGTCGGCGGGCGTGCCGGACCCTCCTTCGGCGCCCGCTTGCAACGCGTTAATGTCCTGCTGACCCAACGGTCCGGAAGCAGGCGCGTCACCGCCCGGCGGAGTAGCCGATTCGGCGCCCGGGTTCTGTTGTGATGGATCGTGCGGCTCTTGGGACATTCAGGCGCATCCTTTCGTGCCTGTCTATCGACGTGATGGCGGATCGGCCCGCAATCAAAGGTTCGCCCGTGACTGCAGTAATTTGGGAATGAGAATTTTGCGTATCAGCTCCTTGCCGCCGAGCAGATTGTTGAGCTCGAAGAGCAACTGGCGCTTGATCGTCTGGAGCGCCGGATCATTGATGTCTTTGGGGTCGGCGGAGCGGAACACGACCTGTATGCGGTCCTTGATGGACTGCTCCCTGGCCTCGGCGAAGCGCAGGACGGCGTCGCGATCTTCCGCCGCTACCAACACTGATATCTGGGCGTTGTAGACGTAAAGGCGTCCCTCCTTTTTGTTGAACGCGCTGACTTCGCAGATCGGCACCTCGACCTCTTCCTTGAGATTGAACGGATCCGCGTCGAGCTCGGGCCCCTCGGCTGCAAGGGCCGACTGAGGCGCCGGGTTGACCAGCTTTAACAGTACAAATATCCCGACCGCCTCTCCCAGCATCAGGACGGCGACAACCACCAGGGGCTTCCACCGCCGGCCGGGACGGGTCTGTGTCTCGTCCTTGGTTCCTTGTTTCTCATCCGCCATGATCGGCGTCCTTTACGTCGGCGGGCATCAACTGCCCTGCGTAATCATCAACAATGGCCTCGGTCACGATGACCTCGACGCGGCGATTGACGGCTCTGCGGCTTTCGGAGTACGCCTGCCGCACAAGCGGCTCGTGCGCTCCCGCTCCGACGATTCGAAGACGCTCGGGGCGGATGCCGAATTCCTCCAGGGCGGCGGCAACGGTCCGTGCCCGGGCCAGAGACAGCTCCATCGGGTCGCTGAAGGGGGAAACGGCTGGCAGGGGCTCGCGTGTGGCGTGGCCCCTCACCTTGAGAATCGTGTTGTGTCCCACGACCTTCGAGGCGAGGCGCTGGAGCAACACCCTCCCTTCTGGCTTGAGATCGGCCTCGAAGCGATCAAAGCTGATACGCCCCCCGACCTCTACGTGGATGCCGTCGCGAATGTTGGTGACTCTGAAGACGCGGCCGTCAATACCTTCCTCCGGCGAATCTCCCTCTTTCTTGATGAGCTCCGGGACGATGACCTTGCGAAGCTGCTCGACAAGGCTGTTCTGGCTCGGGTTGGCGATGGGGACCGTGCCCAGATGGCCGTCGTAGCCGAAGGCGGAGCGGATCGAGTCCAGCACTTCCTGAAACTTCTGGTCTTTCTTGATCTCGCTCATCGAAACCAGAATGACGAAAAAGCAGAGCAGCAACGTCATCATGTCACCGTAGGTGACCATCCAGCTCGGTGCCCCCGGCGGCGGACATTTATGGCGTTTCTTCATCGACCGGCGCCTCTAGGCCGCCTGCCTTTCACCGCTTCGCAGGCGGTTCGGCAGGAAGGTCTTCAGCTTCTGTTCGACGATGCGGGGGTTGTCACCCGACTGGATCGCGAGGATACCCCGAATAATGATTGATTTGATCAGCAGCTCTTCCGTGCTGCGGACCGCGAGCTTGTCGCTCAGGGGCAGCGCGATCAGGTTGGCTACCAGAGAGCCGTAAAGTGTCGTGAGCAGCGCGATCGCCATGCCCGGGCCGATCTTCGAGGGGTCGTTCATGTTCTGGAGCATGATGACCAGGCCGACGAGGGTCCCGATCATGCCGAAGGCGGGGGCGTATTTGCCAAGGGTGTCCAGGAGGGACTTGCCGTTCTCGTGGCGTTGAGCGAGCGCATCCAGTTCGCTGGTAAGCATCTGCTCGACCACATCGGGGTCGGTCCCGTCGACGGCCATCTGGATCCCACTGACCAGAAACGGGTCGGAGCCTTCGTCCACGGCGTTTTCGAGGGCCAGGATCCCGTCGCGACGCGCGGTCTCCGCGTAACGAACCATGTCCTGGATTAGCTGAAGCGGCGCGGTCGGTTTGGCGAAGAACGTCTTTTTCAGCACGCCTGCCAGGCCGAGGACGTTCTTGAGGGGGAACGCGATCAACACGGCCGCCACGGACCCTCCCACCACGATGGCGATTGAACCGCCGTCCAGGA
Source organism: uncultured Phycisphaeraceae bacterium (assembly GCA_964574815.1). GTDB lineage: Bacteria > Planctomycetota > Phycisphaerae > UBA1845 > UBA1845 > CAZNPL01. The sequence goes on along the minus strand of CAZNPL010000007.1, from coordinate 137,668 downwards.
AGACACCGACGGAACTCTTGGACATGACGGCCCAGAGGATCAGGGCGATGCCGCTGATAAGACCGATAATCGTAGCGAAATCCATCGTTACCCTCTGTCCATTCCGCGGCGCCTTGGAGCGCGACTGTCGAGACTATCGTCGCGCGGCCGATTCGCCTTGACGGATCGCGGCACGCGGCGGCCGTGCCACGCCCCGGCTCGTGTTACACGACCTTGAAGCCACGCACCTGCCGGGCGTACTCGATCGCCTTGTCCACCACGTCCTGGACGGACTCGCGGACCATAAAGTGATCCCCGTTGATCAAGGTGATCAGCGTGTCCGGCGTGGACTCGATCAACTTGATCAATTCGGCATTCACCACGACCGGCGCCCGGTTGAGTCGCGTGAGAAAGATCATCGTTCAAATCTGCGCTGGAAGCGCCGCGTGACGCTGCACGCCTTATCGCACCAGCAACATCAGCTCCTGCAACATGTCATCGGCCGTCCGGACAGCGCGGCTGGCGGCGGAAAAGCCGGTCGATGCCGTGATCAGTCCGATAAGCTCCCTCGGGAGGTCCACATTACTCAACTCCAGTTCTGCGGAGTTGATTCTGCCGGCGGAGTTGGTCCTGGGCGCCTGAATCATGGGCGGACCCGAGTTAACGCCGACCACAAACTCGTTCTGGCTTCGGGCAACCAGCCCCAGGTTATTGGCGAAGGTAGCCAGCGCAACCTGCCCGAGCACGCTCTCCTGCCCGTTGGAAAACGTTCCCGAGATGATGCCCTCGTCGTCGATCTTGTAGCCGCTGAGCGTCCCTTCGGCGAAACCGTCCTGCGTTTTCAGGGTCACGGAGGATTCGCCGTCGGAGGCGGTCAGGCCGGTCAGGTCGGAGAAGTCCAGATTCAGCGAGAGCGGTGAGACGGCGCCGGTGTTGTCGTGCGGTATGTTCAGTCGCGTTCCCGTTGCGTTGACGAGCCGCCCGTTTAGATCGAAGCTGACGGTTCCCTGGCCGACGAGTTCCGGAACGCCGTTGGCGTCGGGCGACTCCGCGGTGAACCGCCACTGATTTCCTCCGCTGGTTCGCTGTTCCAATGCGAAGCGCAGGCGCACGTCGATGGGTGTGCCAAGGGAGTCGAAGACAAGGAAGCTTGTTGTGGCGCCTTCGCCGGTTGCGGGCGTGGTGGTGAACTCGAATGGGGCGGTTCCGGTGGTGTCGTTGCGGATCGAGGCCGCGTCGATGGAGATGGCGTTGACGTCGCCGACATTCGCCGAAATCAGCAGGGCGCCCGCCGGCGCAAGAGCCCCGTCCGAGATGGTCACGCCCGGTGTTCCTGCGGCGGAGGCGCTAGTGTCGATGGCGAACAGCGATTCAAGAAAGTCGGCTAATTCGCCGTATGTGGAGCCGTCGGTGCCGACGATGAAACGGCCGTCGGGAATATCGATGCCGCCCTTTTGCACGCCACGTATGGCAATGACGTCGCCGTTATTGAACAGCGCTACGTCGGTCTGATCCACGAGCGACGTCAAGGCGGTGGCGGCGGTGGCCGGGGTTCCGCTGATCGTGGTCATTGCGTTGGAGACGGCTTGCGAGCCGGAGGCGGCCAGGTCGCCCGCGGCGTCCAGGTTCCCGGTCAGGATCGCCTCCGTTGTGGCGGCCGCGCTTGAGAGTCCGCCGAGCGGGATGAGGAGGTTCGTCAGACTTCCGGTATCGATCGTGCCGTCCTCGGACGCGGCATAGCCCTGAACGAAGGAACCGTTGGCGGCGACCAGGGTGTACTCCTCATTAAGGCTGAAGGCCCCATCGCGGGTGTAGGCCCGGTCTCCTTCGGGCCCATCGAGGATGAAGAACCCTTCGCCGTCGATGGCAAGGTCGGAGAGGACGCCGGTGCGCTCGGTTCCGCCCTGTACGAAACTGCGCTGTGTGGCGGCGACACCGCTGCCGTGTCCGACCTGGAGGGGATTGGTTCCGCCCTGCTCCGCGTCCGGCGCGGTGCCCTCTTCGAGCGTGCGGTACAGCAGCGACTCGAAATGTGCTCGCGAGCTCTTGTACGCCGTCGTGTTCACGTTGGCGACGTTGTTACCGATCGTCTCGACCGCGAACTGGTTGGATTCGATCCCTGTGAATGCCGTCAGCATGGCGCCGGTGAGTGCCATATCCGTGTTGCTCCCGTCAGGCCCGGCGTTGCGGAACGCCGGAGGCCTGACCCACCGTGAGACCACGAATTCACGCCGTCCTGGCATCATTGACCGCGTCACTCCGGACCACGGACCCAACTGCGGCGGCGGGTACTTGGAACTCGTACGCCCGAGCCGCCTTCTCTCATGCTTTAAACCGACGCCGTCAAATCGCGCATGCGCAGACTTTCGCCGGTATCCAACTCGAGTAAGGCCTGACCGTTCTCTTCCAACCGAACGCCGGTGACGATGCCCGAAACCGGGGTGGGCTCGTCGCGGGTGCGGTCGATTCCCCGCACGCTCCGACCGATGAGCGATTCGGCGGTGTGTTCGGGCGTCGTGACCGATTCGAGTCGTTCGAGCGGAAGCTGCCGGCCGGAATCGAGCTCGAGCGAGACGTTTCCCTGAGCGTCGAAGCGAACGCCGACAACCAGGCCACTGATGGTTTCGTAGCCGGTGGCCTCGTCGCCAATGCGTCCCGCAACGCTCTTCCCGATCAGGGCCGCGGCGGCGCCGTAGCGCTGGTTTCCTGTCAGCGTTTCGAGCGAGTCCACCAGCGTAGTCGAGAGCTGTATGTCGCGAATGGACGATAGTTGCTGAAGCAGCTCTTCGTTGCTGGTTGGGGCGAGCGGGTCCTGGTTGACCAACTGCGTCACGAGCAGTTGGAGGAAGTCGTTGCCGGTCAGCTCGGCGGTTCCGTTCGCGGCGGTTGTGTTTCGCGCCGGGTTTGTCGTGATCGCGCTGACGTCCATGGCCTGGCCCTCTCGAATCGCTTCATACTGCACTAAGCGCGCACATCCAATCCGGCGGTGCGCTGGTTCGTTTCCGTACTCAGCTGTGCATCCCCGTTATCGCGATCGTCGCGTTTCGGCTCGCCGCTCGCCGTTTCGGGCGGCTCGATGTCGCCGCTCTCCTGCGAGTGGGAATCATCGAAGTCGCCTTGCGGTGTGCCGGCGTCGTAGGAGACACCCGCTTGCTGTGGGTCGTTTGATTCTCCGTTTGTTGGAACCGGCAGATCGATGCGCTGGACACGAATGCCGTGCTGCTCCAATGCGGCCCGCAACGCGCTGATATGCGATTGCAACGAATCACGACCCTCAGGCGTTTCGGTAGCCAGGCGTATCTGAACGGTCTCGTCTTGCAAGCGCACCCCGACGCGCACGCGGCCCAACTCAGGGGGATCGAGTTGGACGTGCGCGATGGTCGCCCTGCCGTTTGCCCTGGCGCCCACAACGCGGGCGATTCGGTCGATCATCGCCGCAGTGCGGGGTTGCGGCCGACCATCCTTAAGTGCACGTGCTTGTTTATCGCTCGCCTCGAGTGCTCGCGAGGCGTGGTCGCCGGTCTTGGCGCGTGCCGCAGATGCCGCGTCTCCCGAGTTTTGGGCCCCCGACGGCGTTGGTTGGCCGCTAGAGGTCCGGGTGCCCGGCGCGCCGGTCACACCGCGAAGGGCGCCGGAATTGGATTGGAGCGGCGCCGAGTGCGAAGACCGGGGCGACGCCGTGTTTGCGAGTGAGACGGAGGCCGTTTGGGTGCCGCGGGCTGATTCGCTCTGCGTGGCGCGGGCCGCCGCGCCGGCATTTCGGGCCAACGGTTGAGCCGTATTGGGACGGTCGCCGGCGCGGCCCTCGTTCCGTGATTCGACCGCGCGCGTTTCGGTAAACGCGCGCTGCCCGCCAGCCGATGGCTGCAACACCCCGCGTTCATGTGGTGCCGACGTTTGCCGGTGCGTCGCGCGGGCGTCGCTGCTGTTTGCGTGGGATGCGTGGTCGGCTGCCTCGGCTCGTGCGCTATTCGACGCGAGACGTTGCGTGTCGCCAGCCTGTTCACGGGCTGCTCGTGTGGCACCGGCGATTCGCGAGTCAGTTTCGGGGCGAGATTCCATCTTGCGCGGTGCGCCTTCGAGTCGTCGCCCCCCCCGGGACCGTCTCAGTTCGGAAAACGCACTGCGCAGATCAGGCAGCGACGGCGGCGGAGTCGTAGCTGTCGCTCTCAGGGTAAGGAGTTGGCCGAAAAGAGCGTCGCTGCGGTTCGGTTCGCGCACCCGATCGTTGACTGGGCGTGCCTCGCCGGCCAAGTGTGCGACCGTGTTAGTTTGCAATGGCTCAGTCATCATGACTCGCTCCGAATCGGCTCGGAGGAGGAGGCCATGTCCGCGCTCGTAGCACGGATATCGCTTATGAGTTCGCGTATGGTCGTGAGCCTGCTCAGCTCGGCGTCTGTCTTGGCGGCCTCGAAGATCTTCTTGACTTTTCGGTTGTCGAGCTCGAAGAGAATGCGCGCGGCATCGGCCTCCGGCATGGCCATGACCTGTTCCAGCGCGGCCTTGGGACGCAGGGCAGCGATGATCTCGATTTCCTTCTTCCGGCCGGGACTTGCGGCGCTTTGGGCCAGTCGTGCCTTTTCGTCGCGTTGGCGTTCACTGAGGCGTTCGAGTTCTTCTCGCTTGCGTTCGACGTCGAGGCGGGCGGCGTTGATGAACTTGAGACGTTGTTCGAGCTGGGCGCGGTATCGATCGGTGTTGCGCCAGCGGATCTCGTCCTGGACGTGATGATCCTTCCTGACATGGTCGGGTGGGATTTCCTGCGTCGCGTCGTCTTCGTTTTGACTGTCGGGCGAGTCTGTGGGAGCCGGTTCGTCTTCGCCCCGCACTACCTTGGCGATGTCTCTGGCCCGTTCGATGTCCAGACGCCCGGTGGCGATCAGATAGGCGATGCCGACGCCCAGCCCGAGGAGATTCAGCAGTGCGAAAGCCGCGAGCACGTGGTAGGTTTTCAATAACGCGTTTCCCATCCCGTCACCGCATCGCCGGCATCAGTGTCCCGGTCTCCCGATTGGCGTGCAGGAACACCTGCATGGCGATCTCGTCGAGTTCGACCCGCTCGGCTCGCTTCATATCCCGTTGATACGCCTCCAATCGTCGCTGGCGAAGGTTTTCGAGGACCCTCACATCACGGTTGCGCTGTGCAAGTTCCGCACGCGCCTCGTCCAGCAATTGCTGAAGATCCTGCAACTCGACCGCCTTCGATCGGGTGCGCCGTTGCAGATGAGCGCGCCAGCGCTGTTCCTGAAGCGTCCATTCAAGGTCGATGATCGTTTCCCGCCGCACGCGACGGGCATCCGCGACGGCGGCCGATTGCGCGTTATTGAGGTCGGCCAGTTCGCGCTCGCACCGGGCGAGGCGCCGCAGGCGATCGGCGACGACGCGCTGCTGGTCCTTCTGCCGCGCCTTTCGCAGCTTCAAAAGCGGGTCGAGCCGGAACACGAATCGTCTGGCCATCGCTCTCTCTTACTTCCGTTGCGTTTGCGGCGGCGCTTCGGCGGTCGAAGCGTCAAACAGCCGCGTCTCAGTCCGCTTGATGTCAGCGTGCAACTTCAAAAGCGCCTCACGTGTTTCCGACAGCGTGGCCCGCTCATCGATCCTTTGCTGGAGAAACTCAGCGATCATCGGCCGTGTTTCGATGGCCAGGTCGAACTGCGGATTCGAGCCGCGGGCATAGGCACCGATGTTGACCAGGTCCTCAATCTCGCCCCACAATGCCAGGATGCGCCGGAACTCTCGGGCGGCCTCCAGTTGCTCGGGATCGACCACATCCACCATGACCCGGCTGATGCTTTCGAGGACGGAGACGGCGGGGTAGTGGCCTGCGTTGGCAAGCGACCGACTCAGCCAAACGTGCCCGTCCAGCACTCCGCGGGTGGCGTCGGAAATCGGCTCGGTGATGTCGTCGCCTTCGACGAGCACGGTGTAAATGCCGGTGATGCTCCCCCGCTCGGTGCGTCCCGCACGTTCGAGCACGCGCGGCAACAGGGCGAATACGCTGGGTGGGTACCCCTTGGTCGCGGGCGGTTCTCCGGCGGCCAGTCCGATCTGCCGCTGTGCCATGGCAACCCGCGTCATCGAGTCCATGAGCAGGAGGACGTCATTGCCCTGGTCCCGGAAGAACTCGGCCACAGCAGTTGCGATAAAGCACGCCCGCACGCGCAGCACCGGTGACTCGTCGGAGGTACTGACGACCATGACGGCATTCTTCATGCCTGTCTCGGTGAGATCTTTGCGGATGAAGTCGCCGACTTCGCGGCCTCGCTCGCCGACGAGAGCGATGACGGTCACGTCGGCCGATGTGTATCGCGCGATCATGCCGAGCAGCACGCTCTTGCCGACACCGGTACCTGCAAACAGTCCCATCCGTTGGCCGCGACCGATGGTATGCATGGCATCAATCGAGCGGATACCGGTGGCCACTGGTTGTTCAATGGGGCGGCGCGACAGCGCAAGCGGGGCATCGGTGTAGACGGGGTAGTAGCACTCGGGTCTGAGGGGGCCTTTTCCGTCGGTCGGTCGGCCCATTCCGTTGATTACTCTGCCGAGAAGCTGCCGGCCGACCCCGACGGACTCCAGCGTCGAAGAGCTGGTGACGGCGTCCCCAGGGGCCATTCCGGCCGCTTCGCTCAACGGCATGAGAAGGGAACGTCCGCCGCGAAATCCCACGACCTGTGCTGGCATGGCTCCGGCATGTGCCGACTCGATGGTGCACAGCGAGCCCACCGGCACACGCAGCCCGTCGGCCACGACGGTGAGCCCGGCCAGCTCGGCCACGCGGCCGGTGACGCGCGTCAGCGTGGCGCGTTCCACGAGTCGGGTTTGCTGTTCGAAGAGGGCGGCAGTCACGGTTCGTTGTCTCCGGCGGGCTGATCCTGAGCTACAGCGTTCCGACCGTCCTGGTTCCACTCGCCCAAGAGCAAGTTCACGACTGCGGCGAATTGCCCTTCGAGCGTCGCGTCGACCCGTGTTTCCGCCGTCTCGAGAACGCATCCGCCGGGTTCAATGGTCGGCTCCTCCACGACGTTGACGTGTCGGGCCTGCCGGGCGTTGAGCAGGATTTCTTCAGCGTGCGAGCGTACCGTGGCCGCGTCGTCGGGATGAACGCGGAGCACCAAATCGGTCCAGGCTCCGACGTGAGCCAGGGCTTTGTTGAGGTTCGTTACGGCGACTTTTCGGTCCAGCGCTGCGGTGCGCCCGGCGATGCGCCGGGCGATCATGACGGCGAATGCAAGCAGATCGCGCTGAGCGTCTTCAATAAGGTCGCGCTTGCGGCATTCCAAATCCGCGATGAGCGCGTTGAGTTGAGCGACCACGTGTTCCTGTTCCCGCCGGAATTCCTCCTTGGCCTGCGTCAGCGCGTCTTCGCGCCCGGCGCGTTCGCCGGCCTGACGGCCCTGGGCAAGCCCCTCGCCGTATGCATCCCGGTGTGCCTGCTTGCGAATCTCGACCGCGTCCTTCTCGGCCTGTTCGATGATGGACTGCGCCCGGGTGCGTGCGGCTGCCAGCACGTCGCGCGCCTCGGCCATGTGGTCCTTCAGCTCGAGACGCTGGAAGCGATTCTTCAGCTTCGTGGCGCTGCTGGCTTTGATGACGGTTCCCACACCAGTCTCCTCACGGACCAGTCGTGCTACACCACCAGTTCCTTCTCACCACCGCGACCTGCAATGATGATTTCGCCGGCGTCCTCGAGACGGCGGACAACGTCGACGATCCTCTGCTGCGCCGCTTCCACATCCGACACGCGGACGGGGCCCATGTATTCCATGTCCTCTTTGATAAGCTGGGCCGCACGTTCGGACATGTTCTTGAAAATCTTGTCGCGCAGCTCGGGACTGGCGGTCTTGAGCGCCAGCGCGAGCTCGTCGTTGTCGATTTCTTTGAGCACGGCCTGAATGCCTTTGTCGTTGACGAGCATGATATCTTCAAAGACAAACATGAGGCGGCGGATCTGGTCGACGAGCTCGGGGTCTTCGTTTTCGAGCAGCTCCAGAATGCCTTTCTCTGTGGCGCGGTCGGCCAGGTTCAGCATGTCGGCGACGGCGTTGACGCCGCCCACTTTCTGAAAGGTCTGCGAAACGATGCCGGAGAGCCGCAACTCGAGGCCATGCTCAACCTCCTTGACGACCTCCGGGTTCATCTGGTCCATGTTGGCGACGCGAGCCACGACCTCCAACTGCTTGGCCGGCGGCAGGCCTGAGAGAATGGCGCTGCCCTTGGTGGGACCAACGTGCGCGAGGATGAGGGCGATCGTCTGCGGGTGTTCATCCTGTATGAATGTAAGAAGATTGGCGGCGTCGGTGCGTTGGAGGAAGGCAAAAGGTTGCTTGTATACTTCGCCTTCGATGATGCGGATCAGCCGACTGGCCTGTTCCGGATCGAGCGCCTGTTCGAGCACTGAACGGGCGTAAGCGACGCCGCCGTGCTCGACGTAGGTGCTGGCCATCGCCAGACCGTAGAACTCTTCGACGATCTGGTTGCGCCGTTCCGGCTCGATGCTGTCGATCAGGGCGATCTCCCGGGTGAGGTGTTCGACGGTCTCATGGTCGAGTTCGGCCAGGAGCTTCGCCGATGCTTCCGAGCCCAGCGCGACCATGAGAATGGCGGCCTTCTTCAGCCCGCTTATCTCTGCAAAGGTCGATTGTTCGAGCGCCTGTCCGTCAGCCACGCGCGTTGTCTCCTGACAGCATCCGGATGGGCTTCGGCACGGGCCTCAGCATTCCCAAAGCCCTACCCGGATCACGGTCCCGCATCCGTCCAGCGACGGATCAACTGGGCCGCCTTCGCCGGATTCTCCTGCACGAACTGCGTCACTTGGCGGGCCATTTCACTTCCCCGCACTGACGCTTCGTCGATTTCTTTTCCGAACAGAGCACTGCCCTCACTGGGCTCGGCGAGTCCTACCGCGTCGGATGAACCTCCAAATGACTCCGGAGACTCTCCTTCGAAGTCGCTCGCCGAATCGCCCCCGCGTTCCCGGTGCTTTGCGCCTCTTGCCGGACCGCGCACCAGACGCAACATCATGAACAAGCCAACGAGTGCCAGCAGCGTCAAACCCACCTGTGGACCATAATCGCGTAACAATCCCAGAGCATTGACATCAGCGGCGGCGTGGCTGCCTGCGGTTACAAGAGATCCGTCTGGAAGCATGGTCACGGTGGGCGACAAATCGGTGAACAGCTCGACTGTGACGTCCTGATCGTCGCGAGCCATGATGATGTTCTTGGCGATGGCCCGCACCCGATGGCTCTCGTGCTGAAACTGTTCTTCGACGGCCTCGGGGGAGGGCTCATCGTCGCTCCCGCTGATCCGCTTGACGACGCCCGCAACGTAGCTTGCGGGAATCCCGATCGCGACCGATACCCTCTGTCGCGTGAGTGGAACTCGGACGGTAGTCGTTTCGGCCTTGATCGCCTGGTCCTGAAAGCGGGTGCGGGTCTCGTCGCTCGTCGTGGATTCTCCACCGGCGGCGCTGGCGAGCGATTGTCCGACATTGGGGCCGACACCGGACTCTCCGGGGCGCGCCGCCGTTCGGCTTTCGGTTGTGCTGGTTTCCTCCTCCGCGACGGCGGGTTTGGCATATTCGTACTCACGACGCTGTGTCCTGGCGGGATCGAGCTGCACCGTAACGGCTACCCGCACACCCGGAATATAGGACAATTGCGCCTCTAGCTTGTCGCTCAGATGCTCCTCGTTCTTTCTGGCTTCCTGCAGGAGGCTGTGGGCGAAGGCATCCTCGGGGTCGGGCGGCGTGTAGGTTCGCAGCGTCGTGCCATCGATAACCGAGACGCGATGAGGCAGGAGCCCGGGCACTGCGCCGGCGACGATCGACGCACAGGCGGTGACCATGTCTTGATCAAGTTCCTGGGCGGCCGCGAGGGTGATATGAATTGATGCGCTGGGCTTTTGGTTGGGCGCGTTGATGCGGCGGTTGTTCGTGTCGGTAATGAAGACTTCGGCTCTCTTGACGCCTTTCGACGATGCGATCACCTTGGCGAGTTCATTTTGGAGAGCGACACGGCGCCGGAAGAGATTCTCGGATTCGGGTCGGAACGGCGAATCGTCTTCAACCAGCCGGGCGAAGGTCACGCTGGTATCTTCCGGAAGGGCGCCGGCGGATTGGAGCTTCCAGAACAGTTCATGCCGATCGCTCGGGGAAACGAACACCGAGTCCCCCACGATGCGGATGCGCTCGCCGCTGAGCGCCTCCCGTGCGGCGGCAAGCTGCTCAGTCGTCATGGGCTCTTCGAGAAGCCGAACCAGTTCCGGCTCGGTGGACCAGCGTGCCAGCCAGAGAAATGAGCCGGCGATGATCACGACGCACAGGCCGATTGCCAACCGCTGCGAGGCGGTCAGGTCGGTCATCTGCGCGTTGATTCTCGCGATAAGCTGTCTGAGTGCTTCCATCTCGATCCATCAGTCGCCCGCGGGATCGGACGCGACGAGCGCCCGAATGCGCCGGCATGACACACGATCGTGCGTGCTTCACACGCGCATCTGTTGAATCTCCTGATAGGCGTCGACCAGCTTGTTCCGCACTTCCATGAGCAGGTCGAACGCTATGCCGGCCTTGTTGGAGGCGGCCAGCACTTCCGCCACGTTATGGGTCTCGCCGGTCAGTAGCTTCTGGACTCCCTGGTCGGCCTCGGTCTGCAGTCGATTGACCTCGTTGAGGCTGTCGATGATGACGTCCGCGAAGGACTTACCTTGCGGCGCGGATGCGGGTGCCGGCGGCGCGGCGCTGGGGGCGCCCGGTGCGCGCCCGGCCCGCTGAAGGTTGGTCAGATCCGCAATCGTGAACGGGTCGGTGCTCATTGCTTGAAGTCACTCCCTCTCAACCCAGAAGTCGCAGCGAAGACGACGCCATGGTCTTAGTGATCTCCATCACGGTGACGTTGGCCTCGTAGGCCCGAGCGGCGGCCATGGCATTGACCATCTCGGTACTCAGATCGACGTTCGGCATCAGCACGTAGCCTCTGTCCGGACCGGACGTGATGGCGTCCGGGTGGGAGGGGTCGAACTCCTTTCGGAAGGGGCTCGGGTCGTGCGCTACCTTGCGAATGTGCACGCCGGGGGCGCTTTTGCCCGTACCGGGGTCGCCCGGCGCAAATAACGCGACCCGTCGGCGATAGGGCTCACCGTTCAAGCCGCGGGTGGTGTACATATTCGCCACGTTGCCCGCGATCACGTCGAGGTTGGCCCGCTGGGCGGTGAGGGCCGATGCGCTGATGTCCAATGCTCCGAACATGTCCCTTTACTCCGTTTAGAGCTGGCCGCGGATTGCCTTGCGGACAGAGTCGAATCGTCCTTTCAAAAGCTGCGTCGCGGCCTGGTGCGTCATGGCGTTGTCGGCCAGATCCGTCATCATGCGGTCGATCGAGGCGTTGGTGCCGTCGTGGAACAGAACATTGCCGGGCGCCGTGCACGTGGGTGTGACACGAAGCGTCCCATCCGCGCGGGTGCCGACCTGCGGCGTGTCGCGGAGCACGAACGGCTTGGCGGCGTCCTTGCCCTTTTCGTCGAGCGCCTGGCGCAACGCCCGCTGGAAGCCCTTCACGTCGAGGTTCTTGGCCTTGTAACCCGGCGTCTGCCAGTTCGCGATGTTCTCGGCGAGCATGCGGTGGCGTGCTTCGGCGAACGCCAGGGTGTTGAGCAAGGCGGGCACGGCGCCGCGGTTGGTCAAGTTGGCCAGGTACATGCACTGTTCCTCGTAACAGAGTCGGTCGACATCGCGCATAGGGCGCGAACGCGGCCTGACCCGACGGTCGTTTCGCACGATCCATGCCAAGGTGCCGGATCGCGGTTTTCAGCCCCTCGGCTGTGCTTGCCCTCCACGTGCGCCGCGCAAATACGGCGCGTTGTCGCGTTCAACGCGCAAGATCCGCGCGTCAGAAGGCACCTTGAAGTTCGCGGCTGCGCCGGTCCGCCGCGTCCTGCTCGCGCCACTGTTTCAGCTTCAGCCCCAGCGTCCGCACACCCATGCCCAACGCCTTGGCGGACTTGGCGCGATGGCCGGCGTACTGCTTGAGGGTTTGCTCGATCAACTGCCGTTCCATGTCTTCGAGCAGACGGCCTGGGCGAAGATTCCTGAATTCCATAGCGCCGGTCGCAGCGTCCACGCGCACCCAGCGCTCGACTTCGGTCACGCGGAGCGCGTCGCTTTGGGCGGTTGCCACCGCGCGTTGGCAGACATTTTCGAGTTCGCGAACGTTCCCCGGCCAGGCGTATTCCTGGAGCAATGCCATCGCCTGCGACTCAACAGCCAGTGGGGCCCTGCCGGCGCTGCGGGCGAGCCGGTCGAGGAAATAGGCGGTGATGGCGGGGATGTCTTCGCGACGTTCGCGCAAAGGCGGCAGGTTCAACGGCAGCACGTTGAGCCGGTAATAGAGATCGGCGCGAAATCGTTTCTTTGCAATCCACTCGGAAAGATCTCGGTTGGTGGTGGCGATGACGCGTACGTCCGCCCGCATGGTGCAGCTGCTGCCGACCCGTTCGAACTCGCCTTCCTGAAGCACGCGAAGCAGCTTGGACTGCAACGGCAGCGCCATCTCGGAGATCTCATCGAGTAAAAGAGTGCCGTTGTGTGCCAGTTCGAATCGCCCCTTTCGCTGGCGATCCGCTCCGGTGAAGGCCCCTTTTTCGTGTCCGAACAGCTCGCTCTCCAGTAGGTTCGCTGAAAGCGCCGCACAGTTGAGGCACATCATGGGGCGCTCGCGTCGTCCGGAAGCGGCGTGAATTGCAGCGGCCGCAAGCTCCTTTCCCGTCCCCGACTCGCCGGTGATAAGCACGCTGGCATCGCTGGCACCATACTGCGCGATCTGCGTGCGCACACGCTGCATTGCCTCACCATCGCCTACCATCAGGCGGTCGTTTCTGAGATCGTCCAACGAGGCCTTGAGCGCCTCGTTCTCCACACAGAGACGGTGGTGATGCAGGGCGCGCTCAACGTGAAGCGCGAGGCTGTCAGCCTCGAACGGCTTCTGGATGAAGTCAAACGCCCCGAGCTTCATGGCCTCGACCGCTCTGTCTACCGTGCCGTAGGCAGTCATGACGATCACAGGTGCTTCACATTTGGCCTCACGCAGCGCCCGAATGAGTTCCAGTCCGTCCATCCCCGGCATCTTGAGATCGGTGAGGATGAGGTCGTAACGGAGCTTGCATAGCGACTGCAACGCCTCGCCCGGCTCGGCGAAAGTTGTCACGCGGTGATCGGCGCGCTCCAGAGTGGCGGCCACCGAGTCGCGCAACACCGCTTTGTCATCAACGACACAGATTTCAGCCATCAGTTCGTCTTTCCGTCCGGCTTGGCCGGGCATTGCCTTGGAAGACTGAGCACAAACGCTGCCCCGCCCTCGCCGTCGGCCAGGGCAATCCTCCCGTCATGCAGTTCGACGATGCGATGTACGATGGCGAGCCCGAGTCCCGTCCCCGAGTCCTTGGTTGTGAAAAAAGGATTAAAGATCCGGTCGCGCATCTCGGGCGGCACGCCGGGGCCGTTGTCCGAGACGCGGATGCAAATGGGGCGGAGCGGGTCGCCGTCCGATCCGACGTGGATCGCCACGCGTCCCGACGATCCGGCGGCTTCGATTGCGTTCGCGATCAGATTGAGAAGCGCGCGTTGAAGCTGAGTTGCGTCGGCCTCGATGCGGTCGTCGCGAAGATCACAACAGGTTTCGATTGTGCATGAGGCGGTCGCCCACCTGGGCCGAAGGAGTTCGACGACTTCCTCGATGAGGAGGCGGAGTCGCAACGGGCGGCACTGAGGTTCACACCGGCCCGCAAAAGCCAGGATATCGGCCACGATCACGTCGAGCTTTCGCGCCGCGGACGCGATTTGCTCGGCCATGCGTCGCGGGCCGGTTTGACCGTTCAGGTCCTTCTCGAGCATCTGGGCGTAGAGCAGGATGCCGCCGAGGGGGTTGCGCACCTCATGGGCGACGCCGGCGGCCATCTCGCCGAGCGCGGCGAGTCGCTCCCGGCGTTCCAACTCGCGATCCTTCTCGCGAAGCTGCGTGCGGAGGCGGCGAACCTCGCGCGTGAGTGTCTCGTGCGAGTGCTTGAGCTTTTCGGTTACGCGATTGTACGCGTCGATGATGCCGGCCAGCTCGAACTCGCGCGGCGTCACGTCGCGCGGCATGTTCGGTTCAGGAGGAGAAAGCGGCTCAGTCGCGGCGAGAGCGATTGCAGGCGTCATTCGTTTTCGTCCGTATGATCCAGGCCGGCGTGGTGCGTTGGCGCCGGTGGCCCGTATGCCGAGAGCATTTGTTTGTGCGTTGGAACCGAGCGAAGCGCTGAGCTGACGGCGTTCTTACGCACCGTGAGACGTTTCACGTCTTCGGTATCGGCGCCCATGATCTGGCGCATGGACTCCTGTACTTCAGCCAATAGCGCCTGCGCGCGTTGCCGATGCTTGGGGTCCCTGCTTGCTGTTCCGCCCGTGTTCTCAGCAACGTGTTTCAGGCGGCTGCCCAGAGCAACGAGTTCGGCGGTGACCTTCTGCCGCTCGGCAAGCAGCGCGAGCAGCGGTGCGGGGTCGTTCTGGGCGATAAGCGTCCTCTGGTGCCTGCCGATGTGCTTCAAACGAGCGCACAGCGCTCGTTGCCGCTCCAGCAGTTGCACAAGATCGGACGCCTCAGGCACCGTGGCGTCGTGTTGACTCATTCCGTTTGGCCCGTCTTTCATGTTGTGCCGTGCGTTGTCGGAACAGCGTTTCCCGCACGAGGCGCGGGATCGGCGCGCCGGGATCTTCCCGAAATCCTTCAAAACAGTCCGGAGTCGCCTACCCATTCGAAATACCGCCGCCACTCCTGGCGGGTCTCGATCGCTACGCCGTTCACGAATGCCTGGTCCGGCAGCGTCCTTACCAGGTAAAGCGCCCGTCGGAGTGCCGCAGACGCCTCGTCTGCGCTGCCCGTGAACGCGTGACAGTTGATGATCTGGACGTACGCCGCCAGGGCCGTCGAGGTGTCGCGGTAGATCCACGCCGCTTGCTCATACAGCTCCAGGCTGCGCTGATAATGGCCCAGTTCGAAGAGGCAGTCCGCCTGGTAGAGGCGAGCATGCCGCAGGTAAACGCGGTCCAGGGCGTTGAGGCCTTCCGAATCGCGGGCTTCATACCGAACCACCATGTCGCCGAACAATTCCGCGGCCCGGCTGAGTCGGCGGCGCCGTTCAGTCGCCAGCCGTTCCCTTTCCCCGGCAAACTGGGCCTGTTCTATGTTCTCTTCGAGCGCCAGACCGCTCTGGAGGTAGCAGTCCCCCAGCAGAAATCTGGCGCGTGCCCCTCGTGGATCGTTGGGGTACCGGCTCATCGCCTCTTCGAGGACCGGGATGGCCCGTTGGTACTGGCCGGAGCGGTTCAGCAACTCGCCGAGTAGAAAGAGAGCGTCGGCGTACTCGGGTGCCGCGGGCGTGAACACATCGGAGTTGTCGAGAATGAATCGAAGGGTCTTCTCCGCCTGCGGAGCATACTTCCTACCTTGGGCGACGTAACATTGAGCCATGGGAATCAACGACATTCCCGCGTCCGGCGTGCGAGGGAACCGTCGATGGTTTTCCTGGTAAGTTTCGATGGCTTCAGCGTAGCGTCCCAAAGCCTGTTGAGCCTGGCCGAGCAGACGCAACGCGCGCGGGACCATGGAAGAATCGCGCCGTTGCTCGATGAATCGCCGCATGGCGTCGATGGTGGCATGATGGTCGCCACTTTCGTGTGTCCGCATCGCGGCTTCCCATGCGTACGTGGACGACCGTTCGTCGTCCATTGCGGTCATCGATGCCATACGATCGTACATGCCGCCGCTTTGCAGCAACAACCGACATGCCCTCGCCAGGAGTCGTCCGGCGGTCGCCTGCGGATCAGAAATCGATTTACTGAATTCCGGCCCGAGCTGCTCGCCCACGGATTCGAAGTCGGATGGTTTCTCGTCCCGCAGGGCGTCGGCTGCGTCCCGCATGCGGTAGGCGAGTGCGGTTTGCAACTCGGCCACGCGCTCGAGCAGGTAGAGTCGTCGAGTCAGGTTGTCTTTGCCGCCCACGGACGCCGCTTGTTCCGCGAACTGCAGAGCGCGCCAAAGCCGTCCCTCCTGCTTCATCCGCTCGCTGGCAAGCGTGAGCGACAACTCGACGGCGCGGCGGTCCAGCACCCGGCCGGACGGGAGCCGGTCGAGACTTTGCAGCGCATCGTTGTAGTGTCCCAGCGCCTCGTCATACCGCTGCAGCATGACATGCGCCTCGGCCAGGCCGAGTTCGGCGGCCGCGGCGTAGAGGGGGGCGGCGTTGGTGGCCATCACATCCTCGAAGATCGCCATCGCTTCCAGGGGGCGCTGCGGGCCTCCGTCGCGAAGGACCACGCGCCCGAGGAGCCAGCCGGACTTGGCGTACAGTTCGCCGCGCAGCGTGAGGCCGTCGCGCAGCAACCTCAGCCTTCGTTCCGCTTGATCATGACGGCCGAGACGGTAGTCGGCGTAAGCGCGCAGGTACGCGAATTCCTCGGATCGAGCGTTCTTGTCGAGGCGCCGTTCGACGGCGTCCAGAAGTTCCAGCGACTCGGAACAGCGACCGCCGTCGCAGAGGATGGAAACCTTGTGCTCGGCCGCCCACGCGAGCAGATCAGGGCGATCCGAGGCCTCGCTGAGGACCGCGTCGATCTCGGATTCGAGAACGACGAGATCCACGTCCAGCCGTGCGATGGCCAGATCGACCACGCGCCGCCGGAGCTCCAAGTGTAGGTCCGGCGACAACCCGAGGTATCGTTCGTAGTTTCTGACCGCGGGCTCGAAATGGCCGGCCCACTCGTTCGCTTTGCCCAGGTATAGATAGTCCTCGGCGGAGAGCTCGAAGCCGGCCTCGACGACTCGATCGTAGCTGTCGATGACGCGCCGGCCGATGGCGGGTAGTGCGACGTCATTCTCTTCGGCTCTGAGCACACGCGCCCGCCCGATCGCCACGTGGACCGGGGCAAGTTCACGGGGTGTTCTGTCCGGTAGTTGCAGCAGAACCGAGGCCGACTCGATGGCAGCCGTGTACAATCCGCGATCGATCAGCTTTGGAAGCTGATCGCGTACTTGCTCGAAGGGAATCTTCGAAGCGGGCGAACGATAGGTTAGCACCGCCGACAGGAAGGCGACGAGGGCAACGAGAAGAAGGGGGATTTGCCACTTTCCCGTCCACCGTTCTCGAAGCTGCGTCCAGTTCTGAAGACGTTCGCTCATCCTGAGCACCCGCGATTCTGAAATACGATCCTCCTGACCGGCGGTCGTCGAACCATGTTGTCGGCGAATTGGCCGGAAGTTGTGCAACCGTTTCATGGGCTCGCAACGTCCGCAAGCACGTGCCACGTCGAGGTCGGGTCCGTCGCGTAGCCGGTGGCTTTGGAGCGGGCGAAACCTCGAATCGGCAAACAGGACGGATCGTTCGGGCCTCCCGCCACTCCGCCCGTCGGATGTGACAGGCGCCTCGAAGTTTCAACGCTGAGAAACACGCCGCGAGCGCCGCGACGGAATCAGAATGAGACTGCCTGACCAAGCAACCTGGGGCGTTCGGACTAACAGAAGGGTGAAGGGCGCCGCGCTGGCAGTCGCACCGCCCAAATCGTCGCAGGCACGCGGGTCATGCGCCTTGACGATCATTATCGCTTTCCGACCGCATGGTGGCCTACGCAGTGTTGCGAAACGCGATGATATCGGAACCGTCCCGCCGCGACCGGGCACGTCGGGAGCTGCACGCGTGCCGATTTCACAACACTTATCGGCCGTTGTATCCTATCAGGGCGATCGGGTCCGGCCGGGTGCCGGGGCCGGCTCGTGTCGGGAGGAAGCGGCGCGGTCACAGGGCCGCGGGGTCTACCTGACGTCGGCGCGTCCGCGCGAGCTGGTCGCTGACTTGAGTACAAATGACAGAAGCGAGGAAAAGATGGCCACTTCGAAAACGACCGACGCCTTTGGGGCAAAAGGACAACTGAATACTTCTGCCGGAAGCGTGACTGTCTACCGTCTCGGTGCGTTGGGCGAGAAGGGGATCGGGCGCGTGGATCGGCTGCCGTTCAGCGTCAAGATTCTGCTGGAGAGTGCTTTGCGTTCGTTGGATGGGACGGCCGTGCGGGCGGAGGACGTGGAGCGTCTGGCAACGTGGTCGCCGGAGTCGGCGGGCCGCGACGAGATCCCGTTCATGCCTGCGCGGGTCGTGCTCCAGGACTTCACCGGCGTGCCGGCCGTCGTGGATCTGGCCGCGATGCGCGATGCGGTGGCCACTCTTGGCGGCGATCCCAAGCGGATCAACCCGCAGCTTCCGGTTGACCTGGTGATCGATCACTCCGTGCAGGTCGACGCGTTCGGCTCGCGCGAGGCGCTCGGTATCAATGCTGATATGGAGTTCAGCCGCAATCGCCAGCGCTATGAGTTCCTTCGCTGGGGGCAGACGGCCTTCGCGAACTTCCGCGTCGTGCCGCCGGCGACGGGCATTGTTCACCAGATCAATCTGGAATACCTGGCGACGGCGGTGCATTCGCGCAAACTCGACGGTGAGACGGTGGCCATGCCGGACAGCCTGGTCGGCACGGACAGCCATACAACGATGATCAACGGGTTGGGCGTGCTCGGCTGGGGGGTCGGTGGGATCGAGGCCGAGGCCGTGATGCTGGGGCAACCTATATATATGGTCATGCCCGAGGTGGTCGGCTTCCGGCTGACGGGGAAATTGCCCGAGGGAGCGACCGCGACGGACCTGGTTCTGACCGTGACCGAGATTCTTCGCAAGCACGGCGTGGTCGGAAAGTTCGTCGAGTATTTCGGCAACGGGCTTTCGACGATGAGCCTGGCGGACCGGGCGACCATCGCCAATATGAGTCCGGAGTACGGGGCCACGATGGGGTTCTTCCCGATTGATGCCGTGACGTTGGGCTACCTCAAGCGGACCGCCCGCAGCGACGAGCTCATTGATCTGGTGGAGCGGTACACGAAGGAACAGGGGCTGTTCAGAACCGACGCCACGCCCGACCCGGACTTCACCGAGACCTTGGAACTGGACTTGGGCACGGTTGAGCCGAGCCTGGCCGGGCCAAAGCGGCCTCAGGACCGGATCGCATTGTCGAACATGAAGTCGGCATTTCAGGCGTCGCTCCGGGCACCGATCGCCGAGCGCGGGTTCGGGCTGAAGGAGTCCGACCTGGATCGGTCGGCCGTCGTCAAGAACGGCGAAGCGGTGACGCTCAAGCACGGTTCGATCGTGATTGCGGCCGTGACCAGTTGTACCAATACCTCCAATCCGAGCGTGATGATTGCTGCGGGGCTGGTGGCCAAGAAAGCGGTTGAGAAGGGGCTGGATGTGAAGCCGTACGTCAAGACCAGCTTGGCGCCCGGCTCGCGCGTCGTGACGGAGTACCTGGCGGACGCCGGGCTTACGCCGTATCTGGAGCAACTCGGCTTCCATACGGTGGCCTACGGGTGCACAACTTGCATCGGGAACAGCGGTCCGCTTCCGGACCCGGTGCGGAACGCGATCAAGGAGAGCGACCTGATTGTCTCGACCGTGCTCAGCGGGAATCGCAACTTTGAAGGCCGGGTCAGCCCCGACGCGAAGGCGAATTACCTGGCCTCGCCGCCGTTGGTAGTTGCGTATGCCATCGCCGGGACGACCGACATCGATCTCACGGGCGAGCCGCTCGGCACGGGCTCGGACGGGCAGCCGGTTTATCTGAAGGACATCTGGCCGACGCAGAAGGAGGTGGACGAGGCCGTGTCTCGGTGTGTGACGCCGGACAAGTTCGCCGAGCAGTACGCCAACGTGGAGACCGGCAACGAGAAGTGGAACCGCGTCGAGGTGCCGGAGGGTGACACTTACCGGTGGGACGAGAAGAACACGTACATACAGAATCCACCGTTCTTTGCGGGCATGAAGCCGGAGGCGGAGCCGATCCGGGGGATTCAGGGCGCTCGCGTGCTCGTGATGGTCGGCGACTCGATCACGACGGACCACATCTCACCGGCGGGCGTGATCGCTCCCGACTCGCCGGCCGGGCGGTATCTGATCGAGCACGGAGTGGAGCCGAAGGACTTCAACAGCTACGGCTCGCGGCGCGGCAACGACCGGGTGATGACGCGCGGTACGTTCGCCAATGTGCGGCTCCGCAATCTGCTGGTGCCCGGTAGTGAGGGGTGCGTCACGGTTCACCTGCCGACCGACACGCAGACGAGCGTGTATGAAGCGGCGATGAAGTACAAGGAGGAGGGCACGCCGCTGGTGGTGCTGGCCGGCACGGAGTACGGCACGGGTTCGTCGCGCGACTGGGCGGCGAAGGGCACGATGCTTCTGGGCATCCGAGCGGTGCTGGCCGCGTCCTTCGAGCGCATCCATCGGAGCAACCTGGTGGGCATGGGTGTATTGCCGCTGCAGTTCAAGGACGGCGAGACGCGCGAGTCGCTGGGGATTACAGGGCACGAGACGTTCGACATCGAACTGAGTGACGACCTTCAACCGCGCCAGGAGGTCAAGGTCACGGCGGGGACGCCCGACGGCTCGAAGGAAGAGTTCACCATGATCGCCCGTCTCGACACGCCGATCGAGGTCGAGTACTACCGCCACGGCGGCATCTTGCACATGGTGCTGCGGAACCTTGCGAAGGGGTGATGGCTGACCGAACGTCATCGTGAGGTGTGTGCCGAGGCGGCTTATACGACAAGGTCCCGGACACCTCGGCGTGACATTCGGCAAAGCTTCGTTGATTTACTATACTGCCGTCTTGTCGAGAGTCATGAGGAGGAAGACGGCGGGCAGGTAGACCAGGGAGGCCAGGAGGAGTTGCCTTGCGGCGGCGGGGGTCCTCAGGCGGGCCATCTCCAGGCCGAAGATCAGGAAGGCGAAGCCGATCGTCATCACGCCCACATAGTAAATCGCCCCGACGACACCCAGGATCGTGGGCAGGAGGCTGAAGGGGATCAGGGCGAGGCAGCCGATGACGACGTGACGCATCGTGCGGCGGCCGGTGGATTCGACCGCTGGCAGGACCCGGAAGCCGGCGCCGGCATACTGCTGCCGGTAGATCCAGCCGATGGCCATGAAGTGGGGGATCTGCCACACGAAGATGATGCCGAACAGGAGTGACGCCTCGACGTCGAGCGTCGCGCGGGCGGCGGTCCAGCCGATGACAGCGGGTAAAGCGCCGGGGATCGCACCGACGAAGACCGACAGCGGCGTTACGCGTTTCAACGGCGTGTAGGCCGCGACATAGGAGAGCCACGCCGCGAAGGCGGCGGCCGCGCTGAGAACGTTCGCGCCGAGCGCCAGCAGGAGCAGCCCCGTCATTGTCATGACGGCGGCGAAGGCGAGGGCCTCGGCTGTGCCGATGCGTCCAGTGGCGATCGGGCGATCGGCAGTGCGCGGCATGCGGGCATCGTGCTTTCGCTCGATCACCTGGTTCACGATGCCCGAGCCGATGGCCACCAGGGCCGTGCCGAAGATCGCTATCAGAAGCGATGGAATCGCGGCGATCGTCATCGGTCCGGCGTGACCGAGGTAGAAGCCGACCGCGGCGGCGGCGGCCACCATGGCCGTCATGCGCAGCTTGCTCATCGCTGCGTAGTCGGCGAGGCGCGATGTTGCAGGCGTTGATTCAGCCTGGATTGCGCTGGAGATCGTTGTCACGCCGGTGAGACCTCCGTAGCCAGACGTCTTTCGCCCGGAGCGGGGCTCGGCACGACGAAGCGCCACACGGCCACCGTCAGCCCGACCGAGAGCGCCAGTACTCCCGCCCCGACGACGACGTGTGCCGACGGGATGAACCATTCCCAGAAGGTCGGGGCGCGGCCCGGCACGATTCGTGTCACCATCAGGTAAGCGATCAGGCCGAGGACGAGCTGGATGATCAAGAGGGTGCTCATCAGCAGGGTCAGGCGCATCAGCAGGGCGTGCTTTCGGTATTCTCCGCCGGTGATCCACATCATTACAGTGCCGATGGCCAGCGTCACGACGATTGCGCCGGCCACGTGGTAGGCCAGGCCGATGTTCATGTGGCGATAGAGGGCCCCGACGATCAGTTGCAGGAACACCAGCCCGCTGGTGAAGACGCAGAGCCATCGGCCGGCGGCGCTGCCCTGGATGACCTGGCCGGTCTCGTTCCATGTTCGTGTGGTGAAGAGGGCCATGCAGACGGTCATGCAGAGGAACAGTTGGCCGAGGCAGCCGTGGATGACGGCGAGGGTGATAGAGACCTCGGTCACACGGAATCCGCCGAGGAGGCCCTGGAGGATGACGGCGAGGAGCATGATCCAGGCGAAGGCCTTGACCCATAGGCGGGGTTCTCTGAGGTGGGCGGCGAGGACCAAGACGATAGCCAGCAGCCCGACGGCGGCACCGAGCAGGCGGTGCGTGTGCTCGTAGAAGACGCCTCCGACCCATTGGCTGGGGGGGTAGAGGAACATGTTCTGGCCGAAGGTGGTGGGCCAGTCGGGGACGGCGAGGCCCGCGTCGTTGCTGGTGACCGTGCCGCCGACGAAGATGAGGAAGGCGGTGGAGGCGACCTGGGCGATAGCGAGCGTGTGGATTATTCGCGATTGGGTCGTGTTTGGTGTCATAAGCAGGCGTCCTCGGACCCGAACGTCCGGGGATTTTAGGGGTTCGGGCGTGGTCGGGCCAGTGCATGGAGGGGGCAGAGAGGAGACCAGCAGAAACGAGACAGGGGCAATTCGCGGATTCTGGAGGCTTGGTGGGTTCGTTTGGAAATAAGAGGCACGGAGGCACGGAGGCTTGCCAGCGGAACGGCCCTGGGTAGCTGACGGCCGTGGTGGCTTCGTTTGGTTTTTGGTTGTCCGGGGGGTGGCTGGCAGGCCGCGGTTCGAGGGGTCGGGTGGCGTCCAGGGTGGACATCTGATAACTGATGACTCGCGCGGCGTTGGGTTCGTTTGGCGCGGGCGGTCGAGACGCTTCTGACGCTTCGGGACCGGTCTTTGGTGTTCCCGGCTCTGACGCGAGGGCTGGAAGGCGGGGAAGTGCCGGCGTACGGGACTCCACGAGTTTGGGTTCGTTTGGAAATGCGATCCGCAAACTCCGCGGATTGACGCAGATTTTGGGGTTTCGGTGGGTTTGTTTGGCGCCGGCCGCCGGGACGCGGCCGGCACGTGGGTACCGGTCGCTGGCGTTCCTGGCTCTGACAGCGGCGGGCTGGTAACTGACAATTGACAACCGACGACTCGCTCTGCGTTTGGGCTGGCCTGGCATTGTGCTTTCATCCGTCGTTCTCTGCGCAGGTGCGCACGGAGGGTGCGCTTCTTGTTTGCACCTAAAGAACACGAGGGGTGTTCAAGATTTTCTCGAAAAAGTTGAACGGGCTGCTGCATGTTCGGCAGGGGGTTGTTATAGGACCAGAGGGTCGTCAGACCTCAGTTATCAGTTTTGAGGAAAGGGCGCCGGTAAGCCTTCTTTGGACGAGAGATCGCAGACCAACGACGAGCAGTTTCTTCGTGCCCGCGCGGCTCCGTGCCTCTACTCTCTTCCCACCTGCCATCGACCGGTTCCTCGGGTATCATCTCGCGCGTTGATCGGGGCCCGGAGTCTGGCCGTCCGGGCAAGACCATGAACGCTGACAGCCGATCCATTCCGGCCGCACCGGCAGCCGCAAACAACGCCATCCGCGTTTGCACTACCTGCGGGCTTATTCAGTCCATGCCGGTTGTGCCTCGGGGGATGCGGGCGTGCTGCTCACGTTGCGGGAGCCGGTTGCCCCAGCCCGGGACCGCCCGGCGGTCGAACAGTCGGACGGCCGCGGTGGCGTTGGCCGCTTTGATCCTCTACCCGCTGGCGGTCACGCTGCCGATGATCGGCGTCGAGCGGTTCGGCCACCACACCGACTCGAGCGTCCTCGAAGGCGTCTCGGCCCTGTTCGCCTCGGGCCATGTTTTCGTCGCGGCGATCGTCGGCCTCTGCTCGGTGGTCCTGCCGCTCGGGAAGCTGATCTCGCTGCTCATCCTGTCGGCCGGCGGACCGTTTCTGCGGCATCGCCACCGGGCACTGACCTACCATGTCGTCGAGTGGACCGGTCGATGGGGCATGCTCGACGTGTTGCTGGTGGCAATCCTGGTGGCGGTGCTGAAAATCGGCGATTTCATGGAGGTGAAAGCCGGCCCGGCGGCGCTGGCCTTTACTCTGTGTGTGCTGCTGAGCCTGCTGGCCGCGGCCGTCTTCGATCCGCACGTGCTCTGGCAATCCGAGCCGCAGGCGGGCGATCCCGGCCAGGACCCGGTGAGGCCGGCGTCGGACACGGACCAAACGGCGTCTGCCGCGCCGTCGAACGAGGCTCGACCATGACCGCGACCGATCCGCAACAGGACATCCCCCAGGCGAGCCTTCGTCCTGAGCGGCGGCTTTCGTGGTTCTGGCTGATCCCGGCGCTGGCGCTGTTGCTGGCCGGGTGGATCGGCTACCAGAGCTGGCTGGAGCGTGGCCACCTCATCGCGATTCACTTTGAAGAAGGGCACGGTGTCGAGCCGGGCGCGGATGTTCGTTATCGGGGCATCACGGTTGGTGCGGTCCGCTCAGTCGAGCTGGCCCGCGACCGCGAGGGCATCCGGGTGATTGCGGCGCTGCAGCCGGATGCCGGCCCGCTTGCTGTGGCCGGTACGCGCTTCTGGATCGTGCGGCCGCAACTCGATTTGACCGGGGTGGCCGGTCTCGAGACGCTGGTGGGGCCGCGGTACATCGCGTTGTCGCCTGGGGACGGCGAGCCGCGGCGAGCGTTTCTGGGGCTGCCCCGGCCGCCGATCGTCGAGTCGTTCGACCCTGGCGATCTGGAGATCATTTTGCAGGCTCCGGAGCGCAGGGGCCTGACGCCCGGCGCCCCGGTGCTTTACCGTGAGGTTCCGATCGGCAAGGTGCTGTCGACCGGTCTGACCAGCGACGGCGGCGCGGTCGAGGCCCGCGTGCACATCCAGAAGGCCTACACGCAGCTCATCCGGCCGCAGACGCGGTTCTGGCAGATTGGGGGCTTCGAGGCCCAGGTCGGCCTCAAGGGACTTTCCCTTGACGTCAAATCGCTCAAGGCGCTGCTGGCCGGAGGCGTCGCGCTGGCGACTCCGCCCGACGCCGGCGATGTCGTCCTGACCGGGCATCGGTTTACGTTAGTAAATGAGCCGGAGGAAAAGTGGCTCGAATGGCAGCCGCTCATCGCCGTCGGAAGCTCGCTGCTGCCCGCCGGCGCGACCGTGCCATCGCCCATGCGCGCCGTGACCGCGTGGCGCGAGGGGCGCTGGTTCAAGGGAGAGCACTCGCGGCGCGGCTGGGTCCTGCTGACCGACCGAGGCCTGCTCGGACCGGCCGACCTGCTGCGGCCGGACGACGTCGAGCAAGAGGCGGAGGCCGGCTCGATGGCACTCGAGGTCGCCGGCCGGCACGTGTCCATTCCGGCCGAGACGGTCTGGTCCGGCGGCGGATTGGCTCTGATCGGCGTCGAACTGGAGGGACCTGTGTGGCCTCGTCGCCTGATCCGCACGCCCGAGGTCCCTGAGGACTGTATTATCGTGGGCGACCCGGTCGCGGCTCCGATTCCGCTGTCCGCCGCCCGCCTGACTCCGGCAAAGGAGTACTGGACGGTAGACCCGCTGGTCCCGCTGGACGAGCAGTGGCATGGGGCCGCCGTCGTTGCCCGGGCCGACGGCCGCCTCATCGGCCAGGTCCTCGTCACCGAGGATGAAGTCCGAATCGCCTTCCTTCCGGGTCTTTAAACCCCCATACGGGCCGATCGAGGAAGCTCTGGCTCCTGTTAAAGCATGCCCACGCAAGCGTGGGCAGTCCACCCGATGTGCTGATGGCTGTTTCCGGGCCGCGAGGGCCGCTTTCCCAAGATGACGCTCAGCCGGCCTCGCTCCGGCCGGTCGGGGTGACAGATTCGGGTCGGTTTTGCGTATATCTCGGTGGCTGGAGCGTTGGACTTCCGGCCTGGACTCTGCGAGACCGACGATTATGCCAGAAGGTCGATTCCGATGTCCGCACCGATCGCCAACCTGTTCCGCACTGAGGCCGTCAGGCACCATACCATGGGACAGAAGGCCGACGGCGACGTGTTGCGGCTCTCTCCCGCCTGGATCGCCAGGACGTACTGGGTGGTTGTGGCGGCCGTCGTCGTCATGGTCGGCTTCGTCGTCCTGGCGCCCAACCCCCAGTGGGCCGCCGGGCCCGCTTTCGTCCGGTGCTCCGGCCGCACCATCCTGCCGGCCAAGTCGCCCGGCACCGTGGGCGCCGTGGAGGTTCGCCCGGGCGAGCGCGTGACCAAAGGACAGCTTCTGGTGCGGTTCGACGACGCCGCCGAGCGTGCGGAGCTGACCCGCATCCGCGACAACATCGAGACGCAGCTCGTCGCCTACCTGCGAGACCCCAACAACGAGTCGGCTGCCCGAGCGGTCGGCACCCTCGAGACGGAGCGGACCTTTGCCGAGTCGCGGCTTCGCGAGCGCACGGTGCGGGCCCCGCGGGCCGGCCGGATCAGCGACGTCCGCGTTCGGCCCGGGCAGCACGTTCAGCCCGGCGACATCATCCTTTCGGTGATCCACGAAGACGCGGCCTACTCGATCGAGGCCCTGCTCCCGGGTGAGGACCGTCCGATGCTTCGCGAGGGGCAGGAGCTGCGGATCGAGCTGGACGGTTACAAGTACGCGTACCAGGACGTCACGATCGACCTCGTCGCCGACGAGGTGATCGGCCCGAAGGAGGCCCGGCGGCTCCTGGATCCCGGAATCGCCGATGCGGTCGAGCTTCCGGCATCGGTCGTGATCGTGCGGGCGACGCTGCCCGGCGACACGTTCGAGGCCGATGGCCGGACTTACCGGTACCACGACGGCATGGTGGCTCGGGCCGAGGCCCGCGTCCGGACGGAGCGCATGATCAGCACGCTATTGCCCGCGGTAAAGGGATTGAGCCATGACGACGACGCTAGCGAAAAATAAAGCACCGTCTCTTCGGCGGAGATTCCCGGCCATCGGGCGGTTGGAGCACAACGGCCGCTGCGGTCGCATCCCGTTTGTGGAGGCGTTGACCCCAACCGACTGCGGTGCCGCATGCCTGACGATGACTCTCGGCTACCACGGAAAGTCCGTGGTGCTGGACGACGTTCGCCAGCGGACGGGGACGGCCCGCGACGGCGTCAGCGCCCAGTCTCTGTTGAAGGCCGGCCGCGATTATGGCCTTCGCGGCCGCGGCGTCCGGATCGAGGTCGAGGACCTCAAGTACTTGCCGGCCGGCTCGATCCTGCACTGGAACCTGAACCACTTTGTCGTTCACGAGAAGGCCCATCGGGACGGGGAGGATGTTTACGATCCTGCCGTTGGGCGACGCCGCGTCAGTTCTGACGAGCTGCGTCGTTCGTTCACCGGCGTGGCGCTTACGTTTGAGCCGGGAGACCGGTTTGAAACGTCCGCACCCGGCGCCGCCCCGTCCCGGTGGCACTTTCGACAGGTGCTCGCCCATCGCGGGCTGCTGTCGCGGGTCGTGATCACGTCGTTGCTGATCCAGGTGTTCGCATTGGCGCTTCCGGTGATGACGCAGGTGCTGGTGGATCGGGTGATTCCCCGCTCGGACTACGGGCTGATGACGACGCTGGCGGCCGGGTTCGGGTGCGTGGTGTTCTTCAGCTTTCTGTCGGCGCTGGTGCGCGGGCGGCTGCTGTTGCATCTGCGGACGCACCTGAACGTGCAGATGACGCTGAATTTCATCAGCCATCTGGTGCAACTGCCCTATGCGTTCTTCCAGCGCCGGCCGACCGGCGATCTGATGATGCGGTTCAACAGCAATGCGACGATCCGCGAGATCCTCACGTCGGGCACGGTTTCGGGGCTGCTGGACGGCGGGCTGGTGTGCGCCTACTTGCTCTTGATGTTCGTGCTGTCGCCGCCGATGGCGCTGCTGGTGGTTGCGGTCGGGCTGCTGCAGGTCGGGGTCTTTGTTGCTTGGAGGCGGACTTACCAGCGGCTCATGAGCGAGCACCTTCAGGTGCAGGCCCGATCGCAGAGCTACCTTTCCGAGATGCTGTCGGGCATGGAGACACTGAAGGTTCTCGGGGCGGAGGACCGTGCCCTGGAGCGGCTCTCCAATCTGTATGTGGACGAGATGAACGTGCACTTGCGGCGCGGGCGGCTCTCGACGTGGGTCGAGTCGATCTCCTCGACGCTTCAGATCGGTTCGCCGCTGCTGATTCTCGGCTTCGGAGCGGCGCAGGTGCTCGAGGGTGAGCTGACGCTGGGGACGATGCTCGGGCTGACGGCGCTGGCGGCCGGATTCCTGCGTCCGCTGGGCACGCTGGTGGCGACCGCGTTCAAGCTGCAACTGCTGAAGGGATACACCGATCGCATCGACGACGTCCTGCAGGCGCCGCTCGAGCAGGAGCCTGATAAGGTGAAGCGGGCCGAGCGGCTTCGAGGCCGCATTACCATCGAGAACGTGTCGTTTTCTCACACGTCGACTGCCGAGCCGGTGGTGAAGGACGTGAGCGTGGACATCCGGCCTGGCAAGACGGTGGCCATCGTCGGCCCGTCCGGGGCGGGCAAGTCCACGCTGGCCCGCCTGATGCTGCAGCTTTACCGGCCGACATCTGGACGGGTGCTGTACGATGACGTCGATGCGAGCAGGCTGGATGCCCGGTCGCTGCGGCAGCAGCTGGGTGTCGTGCCGCAGCAGCCGCATCTGTTCGCCGGAACGATCCGCGAGAACATTGCGCTGGCCGACCCGACGCTGCCTTTGGGTGTGGTGATGTCCGCGGCCCGGCTGGCCGGGATTCACGAGGAGATCGCGGCGATGCCCATGGGATATGACACCGTGCTGGCCGATCGCGGCGCGTCTCTTTCCGAGGGGCAGCGGCAGCGCATCGCCCTGGCCCGCGCCTTGGTCCGGCGCCCGGCCGTGTTGCTGTTGGATGAGGCAACGAGCGCTTTGGACGGCGTCAACGAAGAGCGTATCCAGCGCCATCTGGAACGACTCGAGTGCACCCGGATCATCATCGCACACCGCTTGAGCACGGTGATGCACGCCGATCTTATCCTGGTGATGGAGAACGGCCGCCTCGTCGAGCGCGGCACGCACGAAGAGCTTCTGGAGCGGCACGGCTCGTACGCACGGCTCGTGGCCGCACAGGTCCAGTAAGCGGCCTGAGCGGCGTCGTCCGCCGGGCAAAGGCATTCCGCCGCACTTCCTTCCTCATTTAGAGTGTCTGCAAGCCTTCAGCGTCGCCGTACTCCCGCGAACCGCGGATCCGGTCCTGCGCGGTTCAGCCGTCCATTCTTGGTACGGTGTCAAGTAGACTGTACTGCGATGCCATTGCGTTTATGCAAGAAGCGCAGGATCCGCAAAAAACGATGTTGCGGGGACAGATCGGGCGGTCGGTTGCGTATACCTGGTGAACCGGGGCGAATGGGCCTCGGGAGGCGAGAAGAGACGCAACTTCGAGCCGAAGAACTGCAAAGCGAGCGATGCCGGCGGATGGTCCGCCGGTTCAAGTGAAAGCGGGACCGGGGCACGTCGGCCCCAAAGGGATCGAAAGGATGGAACAATGTCCACCGGAAGAACTCAGAAGAATGTGTGGCACGCGCTTTGTCAGGATGAACTCGAGCAAGTCTGCGGCGGTCTCACCGTTGCGAAGAAGTACGACCCGATCGACGAGGGCAATCCTTCGGAGGGCTCCGCCACGGACGGCTTCGAGCAGGAAGAGACGGACGTTGTCCGCGTATGGGCCTTGTAGAGCCTCCTGCAAGGATCCATGCGGCTGACGGGAGCGGAGCACCCCCCGCTCCCGTCTTCTTTCTTGCCATCCATTGCCGCGTCCGCGGCGGCCCCGTCACTCGCCCATTCGATCCCGTGGTTTTTGAACGCATTTCGATAAAGTAAATCGATACCTTGCGACTGATTCCGTGCCATCGGCCGCGGCCCGGGCTCCGGCAAAAAACCACCTTGCGCCGACAGGTTTTGCGGCGGATTGCGTATACGTGGTGAACCGGGGCGAACGGGCCTCGGGGGCGAGAAGAAGGGCAACTTCGAGCCGCAAAACCGGAAAACGAACAACGCCGGCGGGTGGTCCGCCGGTTCAAGTGAAAGCGAGGCCGGGACAAGGCGGTCTCAAACAGGACCCGAAAGGATGGAACAATGTTTTCGCACAAGAATGAGAAGGAACTGTGGCGCGAGTTGGGGCACCGGGAACTGGAGCAGGTGTGCGGCGGGCACGACAAGCCCCAGGAGTATGACCCGATCAATGAGCAGCCGGCAGAGCCGCCGACCGACGAAGAGGATCCGACGCTCTACCGCGTGCTGCCCGTGTGATCACGAGCATGAGTGACCGGAGCGGCGACCGTGCCGCTCCGGTCGTTTTTTGCGGTGGTGAGCAACGCCTGTCAGGATCGTCGAACCATGTTCACTTTACTTCGTACCAAAACAGCAAGATGCGACAACCGGGGGGAGGGTCCCGCGGCACGGCAATCCGGATCCGACCCGCGCACGTTGCGGACCGTGGTGGCGTTGGGTCTGATGGCGTGGTGCCCGTGTCTTTTCGCAGGTGAGGGTTCGACTCCGTCCGGAGGGGGTCGCGGTGAGGGGACCAAGCGGCAACCGGCAGGGATTGAGGTGGAAGCCGACCATCTTGACTGGCTTGATGAGGGGTTCGTCGGTGTTGTCGTGCCCAGGCGAACGGTGGACCTCGCACCCAGGATCGAGGGGCGGCTCGAAGGACTTCGAGTTGGACTGGGAGATCGAGTCTCGCCGGGTGAGGTTGTGGCCATTCTTGAGAAAGGCTCCATCGAGGCGGAACTCAAGGCGGCGGAGGCGGCAATGCGAGAGGCCACGTCCGACGTCGAGATCGCCAGATTGAATCTTGCCGATGCGCAGGAGCACTGCGATCGGCTGGAGGACCTCAGTGAGGCCAGTAAGACGGAGCGGGAAGCAACGCAGGCCGAGCATGCTCGCGACGTTGCTGCGCAGAATGTCAAAGTAGCCGAAGCTCGCGCGGAGCAGGCTTCGGCGAAGGTCGACAACCTGGGCCGATTGCTTGACGACTGCAAGGTGAGGGCGTCGTTCGAGGGGGCCGTGGCCGGCGTTTATCAGCAGAGCGGCGCTGTGGTCGGCCCGGAGGTTCCGGTCGTGCGCATCATCAGTGACAAGGAATTGCTCATACGCTTCGCCAGACCCGAGCGCGATTCGGCAGACGTCGCGATCGGTACGCGGATTGTGTTTCGGAGCCGGGACGGCAAGGTCACCCTGCGGGGCCACGTTGAGCGGGCAGCTCCCGGTATCGATGCCGCATCGAGCTACCGGATCTTCGAGGCGGTGATTGATGCCTCGGCCGGCTCGGATCGGTCGCCGGCCATCGGTCTGGAGGGCCGCGTCAGGCCGGTAGCGTCGAACGAGCAAGGCTAAACCCGCACCTTGGTCTGAACCTTTCAACCTCTCACCGCCGTGTGGTCATAATCCCTCCGACGTTTGCCGGATGCCCTGGAATACGGGCACAGCACCTCGGTGATGGACGTTCGGGTCGTCATATCGCCCCATCCAACGCCGCCTCCGCCGATCGCCGGCTCACTTTCGCGTTGTAGTCGCGCTTGCCGCTTCAGGCTACGCCCAAATGTCCGTAAGTAGTAAGATTGGTAAGTGGCGTAACCTGGGGAAACTGATCACGGCGCCGTGAGGGTGGAGATGACCTCGATCGGCAGATCGAGTTACGGACAGCACCGGCGGCGCACCTGGCTTTGCCCAGTCTCATGCTCGAGATTCGGGGCCATCTGTTGGCGCCGGGGGCAGACCGCCGAGTTAAGGCGAAAGGGGTTTGCCGGAGCGGCGGGACACCGAGGGGCCGGGTTGCTCTTGCTCACGATCCCGGCATTGTCTGGGGCTCTTTTGTCACTCGTGCTTTCGTCCTGATTGCCGCCGCGCGTCGATCCGATATACTTCTGGCTCGTCAGCCCTTGTGGCAACGGGACTTACGTCGCTTCGGGCGTCGGCGTCCGCACTCCGACGGCGGTCGCGTCTAGGGCCGCCGGGCGCGGGTCGGGGTTATCGGCACCAGATCGCCGGTCGTGTGAAGCCGCAATTTCAAAGGCCTGCCGCGCCGATCGCCGATACTAACTGGTCCGGTAATGCCCGCGGCGGCGGAGGCACGGATCGGCACCATGCAAGAGAAAGTCTGCAATCTCTGGATCGAGCGGGCCGATTACCGCTGCATTCCCACGTCGGGGGCGACGAACGACGAAGGCGCGGCCATCATGGATTCCGGGGTCGCGGCCGAGGCGGCGAAGAAGTTCCACAATATCGAGATGGACCTGGGGATGCTGCTCACCTCCCGGGGCAACCACGTGCATCTCATCCGGCCCGGAATCGTTTCCTTCCCGATCCAGCAGTATGTGTGGTCGGGACCGAGTCTTCAGATCATTGAGCGTAGCGGCCGCGAGCTGATGCAACTGGTAGGAGACGCCAAGACGCTGCTGCCGCGACCTGGTTGCGGACCGGGGCAGCTCAACTGGGAAGACGTGGCCAAAACCCTCGAGTTCCTGCCCGATAACATCATCGTCATTGAGCACCGGTAGGCGGTCCCGCATCGCTCACCGCGGAAGTACGATCCGGCCTTGCCGGTCTGACTTGCTTGTGGCCGTATCGGCGGCGAGGGGATCGAGGATCTGTCGTCGCGTTTTGGCTCCGGGATCTTCGGCGGCGATGCCGAGCGCCTGCCGGCGCAGCTCGGCGAGGGGATCATCTCCCAGAGGCGGAAGTCGGTCGTCGAGGTGGGAGAACATCTCGTAGGTGACCACCACCGTGTCGTTTGTCTCGTCGCGCCAGATCTCGATCATGCGGCCTTCCTGCGGCGGATCGAGCGTGGAGCAGGTTTCGATTTCGAGGTATCCGCCGCGGTCAAACACGCGATTGACGTGTGAGTGGCCGGCGATGTGGACCACGACGTTTGGGAATCCATTCAGGAAACTGCGGAACTGCGGCGCGTCGAGCGCGGTGCCGTACAGAGGCTCGAGGTAGCGCGTGGGGTGGTGGGATGCGATGACAACGAGTTCGCCGGCTTCCTCGGCGGCTTCGAGCGCTTGCTGCAGGAAGTTACGTTGCGAAAGCGATAGCGCGCCCTTGTCGTACAGCAGGCCGGGAATCTTGTGGGCCGGGTCGCAGGTATCCAGGCCGATCAGTCTGAGGCCGGGCACCGGCGCGACGCTGTACCAGGAGCGTGTTCGCGCGTCGCCGTCGAATCCGTGCCCCGGCGGGCCGGTGACGGTGGTGAACATCGCATCGATGTACTCGCGTTTGTTGAAGAAGCGTCGGGCCGGGTTCGGGGTGACAGGGCGCGGGACCGCGAAGAGTGGGGGCGGTCCGGGATCGGCGGGCGTAACCCGGCCGTAGGCGAGAGCGCCGACGGGATCGAAGATCGTGGGCAGGAGAAAGCCGGGGCGTCCGTCGAAGGGAAGCGGTGCGATGCGCCGGTCCGGGAAGGCGGCAAAGATGGGCAGGATACCCTGGGCGAACGCGTCGTGGTTGCCGAAGACCGTGTACCACCGGATCGACGGTTCGTCGCCGTGGTGGTCTGTGCGGTAGAGGCCCTGGGCCTTGAAGGTGGCGTGCGGGTCCAACAGTAGATCGGGGCGCTGGTTCGTTGGTCGGTCGTCCGGTCCGGGGAGCGGGTCGATCTGTTCGCCGTCGAAGATGCCGAGCATCCAGTCGAGTTCGTTGGTCTGGGCGTTATCGCAGGCGTCGCCGGTATGGATGAGGAAGTCGACGGTCCGGCCTGCGGCGTGAATGCGGTTGGCGGTTCGGATGATCCCGTCGAAGAGTTGCGTTGAGAAACACTCGTAAGGTCTCCAGGCGCTGCGGGTGACGATGTGGGCGGCGGCGAACCGAGCGGGCGATTCCTCGTCCATGACGTGGGTGTCGGTAATGTGGACGCAACGGGCGACGAGCGTGAGGTCCGCGCTGTCGATCGGCTCGCTGTTGCGGGCGTCGAGGAAAATGGAGGGATCATTGCCGCATCCGCCAGCGATGATCGGCAGCAGAAGTGCCGTCATGGATGCGCGAAGGAGCCTGATCACGGAATGGTATCGCATCGTGCTTCGTTGCTGAACCGCGGTATCCGGGCCCCGCATTTTTGTCATCGGTGTCGGCCGAATCGGTCCATGATCTTTCTTTGCGGCGAACGTACACCGCAAGGCGCCTCGGGATTATAGCGATCAGGGCTCGAGGCGCAGTGTTCGGGCGTTGAAATCGAGTTCGATTCCTTTGAAACGCGCCAGGACCGAGTTGCCCAGAAGACCGACAGACTGGTTGTGCGAGCGCATCGGGGCGAAGACGGGCAGCGCGCCGATGTGAATTGGCATGCCGTGCAGCACGTGGGAGCCGATTGTCAGCTTGTCGGCGGTGGCGGGATCGATTTCGGCGGTGCCCTGGTCGAGCCCCCGGGCGGCTCGTCCCGGGGCGTCCGCGGCGATGCCGGCAGCGCGAGCGGCCTGGCGGTCCAGGATGGGACCGGGTGCGCCGGTGTCGAGGATGACGGACACGGGCGTTTCGTTGAAGGCGACCTTGATCATGGGGTGCGTATTGACCGTCGAGAAGGGCAACGCGACGGCGTCGGCGCCGACCGTTGGCGTTCGGGACATGCGCAGTCTGCCGGTGCCGGTGTTTGCATCAGGGTATTCGAGCGAAAGGAACTCGGCCCTGCGCAGTAAATCGATTCCGAGGATTCCGGCGGCCTCGTGTCCGCCGAAGATGGGAAGCTCGGAGATGACGGCGACGGAAACGTCCTCAAAGGTGATGTCGCCGAAGCGCAGGCCTGCGAGGTCGGCGTGGCCGAGGATGGACTCGACTTTGCCCGTGGCGCCTCCGGGCTCGTACTTGAGCAGCTTCTTGCCGGCGGCTGAGTACTGGACCATGTGCGACTCGCGGATGTCCGTATCGTCCGGCAGGAACGATCGGTCTACGAGCGTTGTTCCGGCGCCGAGGTCGACAATGAAATCACCGGACCGCCCTCCTGGTAACTCACCACGGACGAGCAGGTATCGGTCGTACCTGAGTGGCGCGATGCCATAGGTCTTCTTTTCGTGGTGGACGCGGGTCGTGTCGGTGCAGATGACGTAATCACCGGGCTTCATCGGCACACGGCCTGCGAACATATCGATCACCGGGCCGACTTTGTCGTCGTCGACGTCGCGCCAATTTGAGATGAGATAGGCGTATTGTCCACCCGTCGCAGAGGTCACCGAAACGCGGATGTCGTATTCGTGCGGGTTTTCGAGGAGCGGGAGGCGGCGTTGCGACTTGGCGGGGTTTTCGAGGAGGTGGAGCTCCCCGCCGACGTTTCGGGCGGCGATCACGCGGGACAATCCGGACTGGGCCAGACGGCCGGATCCGCCCGGTGCGGGCGGTGCAATCACGTCGATGTACGGTGCCTCGCCCCCGCAGGCGATCATGCGGGTTTCTCCCTCGGGGACGACGATCGTTTCGAGTGTCACGCGTTGGCCGGACTCCTTCAGCGCGAAGACACGCGCCTCTTGAGCGTATAGTGCGGGGTGGGCGATCGCGACGGCGATCAACAAAGGAATGGATTTGTGCATCGGGAATCTCCTTGCAATGTCTCCACGTTCGGCTATATTACGAATCGTAATAAAAGACGGGCGGAACGGAAGCGGCCTGTCAGAAAAGAGCGATGTGCGGCGGGGGCATGTCGGGGCGCCGGGCGTCCCGAGATGAATTCCGCCCGTGTGTATGGTGTGTGCGCAGGGTGCGGCTGAGCGAATTGGAACTGGTGATTCTGGGGGTGGTGTGGAAGCGGGCGCCGTGCACCGGTTATGTGGTTGCCAAGGAGTTTGCGACCTCGCCGTCATCCCACTACAGCGGGAGTGCCGGAGCCGTCTATCCAGCGGTGGCCCGGCTTGTGCGACGCAGCTATCTTCAGAGCACCCAGTCGCGGCAGGGCCGGCGCCGTCGACGTCTGCACCGGATTACGAGCAAGGGCCGGGCGGCGCTAACGGAGTGGCTGAATCCGCCCCTGCCGGAGGATGCCGCGAGGATCACGTACGATCCGGTTCGGACCAGGGCGTATTTCCTGGGTGTTCTGTCGCCGCAACATCGGCGTGCATTTCTCGCCGATGCTGAGCGACAACTGGAACAGCAGATCCCCTGGATCGAGGGCGAATGCAAGCGGTACCGGGCGGCGGGAGACGAATTCAGCGCCTTGGCGATGAGCGGCGCCCTGTATGTTGTGCAAGCACGCCTGGATTGGATCGCGGAGGTTCGCCGTCGCCTGGGGTGTTGATACTCGGTCCGTTTTCGGCCGCACGCGTGGCTATGTACACGGGCGCGAAACCCGAGGGGCGCCGTCATGTCACGGACGGGTTGACTCGGATCGGGTGGCAGCGGTGTCGGAGCACCCCTACTGAAGGTCGGCGAAGCGGCGGGCCATGTCGGCGTCCCGGCGCATCGACGAATGCCAAAGACCCGGGCAGCACAAGAAGAAACGTCCCGTCGGATTCGGGCAGTAGGCACGGGCCTCGCTCAAGTTCTTCCAGGTGATGAATTTCGGATCGACCGTGCAACCTTCGTAATCCCGGAAATGCCTTTGAAATACGTAGCCGTCGCAGAAGTTCGCCAGGGTGAAGTTCTCGTATCCGGCCGCATAGTACGCGTTTTCGTCCGTCAGCTTTCCGAACGGCGTACCGCGCACGTCGAAACCGACCTGTTTGTCTTCGAACGTGCACATGACGGCGTCGATCACGCCCGCCGCAGGATAGCTGTGTTCGTCCGGTTTCCACTTCCGTTCCCAGGGCGAGTGAAGAAACACGTTGAACGCCCGGTCGCCGATCTCGCGATATACGAGGTTTCCCATACGGTTGTTCACGTGTCGGATGAACTTCTGCTTCTCGTAGTCACACACGGGTTGTCCGTAACGGGTGAAGGCGTGGTGAGCGCCGGAATAAACGAGGGCTTTGTGCTCGGGACGCACCAGTTCATCCAGAACGATACGCGCCATGTGTGCGTCACCGTCGCCCTTGTGCCATACCTTTTTCCATGCCTCGGGCGTCATCTTTTTCTTGCGCGCCGGCCAGTACTTTCGGTAGTTCAAGTGCACGATGCGAAAACGGGGCGCATCATCCGGGAGCGACCGGTTGAGCGCCCAGGCGGCGCGGTAGAAATCCATGTACTCCTGGTAGCCCCAGAGGACGAAGTACTCGAACATGATTTGCCGGGCCAGATCTTCGTCGTACGTATCGGCCGCCAACAATGCGTCCACGTCTTCCTGGCGTTCAACGTTGCCGAACTCGATGCCGAGATGATAGACGCCGGCTTCGTACAGCCTGGGGATAAGACGCTGCATCAGCTCGACGTCGTGCTTGATGCGATGGTATTCACCGACGAAGACAATGTCGTGATCGTCGAACTTGCTCACAATGTAGTCTTCGGGGCTTTGCCAGTGTGTCTCCAAGTAGCCGAGCAACAGAGTCTTCTGCTCGGCAGGGAGCTCGGGGAGCGGTTGCCGCGGAACTTGAGCACATCCTGCGACCACGGAAGGCAGCACCGGGCAAATCAACAGCAAGGAGCGATTGTCATGCGACATGGGCCTTTCTCCCTCAGGCGATTGCTTTCAACGTCCTGCCACGAAGCATAGCTCGTTTGGTCAAGATCGTGAGGCCGGGGCCGTGAGATGCGGGCAGGATTCGGCGTTGTTTCAACGCCCCACATCCCACCCGCTCCCGACGCATTCGGAAGTCAAGTATACTAGCTTCAACATTGGTCACAACGGCGGGTTCCGGCGTCTTTCCAATCGGGTTCCCCTGACTGCTGTGCGAGATTGCGCACGTGCGGGCGCCATGCGTACGCGTACGTCTGGCGCCGTGCAGACCCGGAGTGCCACGCGATGTAGCAACCGCGCATTTAATTACTTCCGGTCGTAAGGGCCAGAATCCACGCCAGGACGAGCGCGGCGAGGGCGGTCGCGCCAAGGCGACGTTGGGTAGCGCGGGCGAATTGAATTCGGTCGCCCAGTCTGCCGTAGAGCGCGCCAAGAAACAGCCCCGAGAAGAATCCGAAAATGTGGGCTGCGACGTCGGTTCGGGCGCCACCCGCACCCAGGTAGCCGAGCAGGACGGCGGCGCCGATGAGCGGCGCCCATCGCACCAGCGGCGAGGCTTGTAGCTGACGCCGGCGCGTCCAGGCGTAAGCGGCCACAATGCCGAGTGCCGCGAAGACGGCGGTGGACGCGCCGACCGAAGTGTGCTCCGCCGGACGGACGCACGCGTTGATTGCATTTCCGGCGGCCCCGCCGACGAGGATGCTCAGCCAAGCCAGCCCGGAGCCGAGCAGTTGCGAGGCGAACAATCCGAATAATCCACCGACGACGGCGTTGGCCAGCAGATGCGGCAGGTCGGCGTGCAGCGTCAGGGCGGTTACTGTCCGCCACCACTCGCCCTGGCGGATCAGGCCGGCGCTGGTTTTGCCTGCGGCCAGCCAGTCCAGACCGCCGAGGCGCTGGTCGGCGAGCACGGCGACGAGCAGCAGCAACGTAGCGTAGTACATCACCCCGTCCAGGCCTCCGGGGCGATGCGGGAAGGCGGTCTGGCGGCGCGGCGCGCCGCGATTCTCCTGGGCGTAGGCCTGCAGCTCTTCGAGCGCATGCTCCTCGTCCGCGGGCGCCACGACGATCGTGAACTCCCCGGCCTCCCGGGCGACGCGATGGCGGATGCCGGCGGCCTCGAGCACCAAGGCGTGCTCCTGGCACTGCCGCCTGTCACGC
This sequence comes from uncultured Phycisphaeraceae bacterium, assembly GCA_964574815.1. Classification (GTDB taxonomy): domain Bacteria; phylum Planctomycetota; class Phycisphaerae; order UBA1845; family UBA1845; genus CAZNPL01. The sequence goes on along the minus strand of CAZNPL010000007.1, from coordinate 98,964 downwards.
GTACGGTAGACGGTGCCATCGGCTTGCGGATCGGCTTCCATGGCCGGTCATTGTAGCGGTGTTCGTGGGAAGATGCCGCCGCGTGTCGTGCTGCGATGTGCACCGAGTTCGTCGCGGTGCGGGCGTTTACGGCGGTGCGGAAGTGGGCTGTTGGGGAGCGGGCCGACGCCCGGCCGACCGGTAGGTGATGTAATTGGCTACCAGTGTCGCCAGCAGCAGAAGAAACAGAAGGATCATGACCCAGCGATGCCTGGCCTTCGGGGGCGGCATTCCGGCCCGTGCCAGGATGCGGGCCTTCTCGGCGGGGTCGAAGGGCTCGCCGCACTCGGGGCAGCGTTGCTCGACCTGCCCCTGAAGGTCGTAGCCGCATTTTTTGCAGCAGAAGGCGCGGCGTTCGATCAGGACCACGTCTTCAAGAAAGTAGAAGATGGCGACGAAGACGCCGGCGAGGACCAGTACGAACGCGAGGGTGCCGTACCTTTGGATGTGCACGACGCCCATCAGAAAGACGATCATAACGATCCACGGGATGAGCGCCAGCAGGCGCCGTTTGAGCGAGATGCCCAGGATCGAACCGCACGCTTTGCAGCGAAATCGGCCCCACGCCGTGGTTCGAATCGCGCGAAAGAATGAAACCGGTTCCCGGCAATTGGGACATTCAAGCGCCATCACGCGTCACCCGAGTCGCAGTACACGCTGCCCGCTGTGCTCTTATTAGGGAATACGCGTGCGTTGCGGTCGGGTCAAGGTCGACGCGTCGGCGCAGCCTGGGCGCGCACCGGAACGGAGTTCTTGCCGGCGACGGCGAAACGGCTGCTACGGAGTTTTCCGCGGCTACTCTGTGACGGTGACTCTGATGTCTACGCGATCGTCACTGAAGCAACCGGGGCCGTTCGTGAAGGATAGGTTCTCCGTTGTCACGGTGAGGAAGTCGAAGGACTCGGACTCCTCCCACGGCTGCGGCTCGTCCGAGTTGATTGTATCGTCCTCCGTAATGCGAATCTCGACGTCGAACGATTCGCCGGATTGCAGCTCGAAATTGGCAGCTTCGTTCAGATCAACGGATTGTACGGTGGCCTGGAACGAGGCGCTGCCGAGTTCGGCGGCGCGGTTGGCGGCAAAGATCTCTTCGTTGCCTGGCCGGATGGTCACGCTCATCCGCACGTTGAAATCGCCAAAGCTGAAGATGTCTTCGCAATCGTCGCTTCCCACGTCAAACGTATCGAAGCGCACCTGCACGGTCTTGGGTCCATCCGTGCCGTTGCCCCCACCGTCGGGCATCGGGCAGCCGGTGGAAAGGAAGGCAGCCAATGCCGAGAGAAAGCACACGGCGCCCGAGCGCCGGAAGGTCCCGGCGAACAGAGGTTTACTGAAAAGCATGTTTTTTGTCTCCGGGGTGAACGGCCTCGAACGTAATGAATCGCGGGATGGTAGACGGGTCGGCGCGAAAAGGCAATCGGGTCGGTCCTCGCGAGAAGAGATTTGCGGGGAAACAGGCGCGAAACCGGCCCGTGGCCCAAGGCCCGCCGCCGGTCGCCACGTGAATCATATCCCGATGGGCGGTTTATTTTTTGGAAGTCGCACGAGGGGGCAGCATGGTTCGTCGAATGTACGGGCTGTAGACGGCTCCGATCGGGTTGTGGGCCAGCACGCGGTCCTTGACGATCAGGGTGACGGCCGGCGCGTGCGAAATAATGCTGAAGATGGCGTCGTGGCCCACGCAGAGGCCCACCGTGATGTTGAGTTCGGTATGCGACTCGTTCAGGAAAGCGGCCTGGCCTGCAGGGTTGCACATCGACTCTCGGTTCTCGGCGACGATCTGTTCGAGGCCGAGCTGTTTCTTGTCGATGCCGCAGAACTTGCAGCAGACGGCGACCACGTCAAACTCGCGTTCGAGGATCTCGGCGACGATCTGTCCTTCCTCCGCCAGCCCGATGCAGAACGCCAGCCCGAGCTTGTGGCAGTCGAGTTCGTGGGCGAACAGCATGATCTCGCGCAGACGGTTTTCCTTGCAATAATGGCGGCCTTCGATGGCCGACGCCGCGCGGTGCAGCCGGGCGATCCCTTCGACCTCGTACATCGCTCGATACCGGTCGGCGAGGCCGAGGCAGTCCTTGCCCCCGGCGCACTCTCGGGTCTTGCAGGACGCGCAGCGCGTGGTCTCTTCTTTCTTCATGGGTTCGCCTCTCGATGCACGAGGAAGCACACCGTGTGATTCGCCGATTGATACTATTCTTTATTATCGTCGCCGATCGCTATCCTCGGTCAGAACAGCCGGCGGGTCAAGAATGCGTGAGGCGGCACCCTCCACGTCTCCGGGCTTTGCTCGGATAGGGCGGCTCCTCCCTTTCCCTGGCAAGAAAGGGCTGCTTTGCTTGTAGCAGCTTTTCGTTTTCTGCTGCAACTTGACCCGGTTCTGCAAGCTCTTATCGTTGTTGCCGGGCCGTCTCGTTTCGGAAATCGGGGTAAAGGGGCGTTGGGCTCGCGAGGGGGCGTTGGAACGGAGGTGCGCGGTTGCGCTTGGTCGATGCTCTGGCACTGGTGTGTTGCTTCGGGTGGTTCGCGGCAGTGGCGGACGATACTGTGAACGAGAAGAAGGCGTCGCGGGGGGCGGTGGCGGGGCGTGTCGTGGCGCTGGCGCCGAATGCAGCCGAGATCATCTGCGGGCTCGGCGCCTGCGACCGGCTCGTGGGTGTCAGCGATTTCTGTACATACCCGCCGGAGATATCCGGAGTCGAGCGTATCGGCGGGCTTCGCGATCCGGACATGGAGATGCTGGTTGCGTTGAAGCCGGATCTGCTCGTTCTGCGTGGGCGGGGCGCTGCGAGTCAGGCGCTTCGGGACTTCGCACGGACACAGGGCATCCACATCTATGATGACGAGGTCGAAACGCTCGACGATCTCTACACAACCATCCGCGAGCTGGGTAGCCTGCTCGATCGTGAGAAGGCGGCCCGCGGTATGGCGGCGGAGATTCGACAGAGGCTGGCCGCGATCCGATCGTCCGTCGGGGATCGCCCGCGCGTTCGCGTGCTTTTTACGTTGCGTAGTCCGACGCGGCTATCGAACGTGTTTGTTGCAGGGAAAGGGACGTTTATTGACGAGCTGATCACGATCGCGGGCGGTGACAACGTCTGCGGCGATTCGACCACGCGGTATCCGCAGGTCGGCCTCGAGGAGATCGTGGCGCGTGATCCGGAGGTCATTATCGAGAGCCTGGCGGGGGCACGGATCGACGATCGGCGTCGCGAAGAGCTTCTGGATCAATGGCGGGCATTGGGTCACATCAGCGCCGTTGAGAACGAGCGGGTGCATTTTTTGACCGAGGAGTATCTGACCGTTCCGTCGCAGCGTGTAGTGCCGGCCGCCCACAAGCTGCGGATGTTGTTGCATCCGGAGACCGCATCGCGTGAATGATTTGCCCGTTGTGAGCGTTCGGGATCTGCGTTTCGGGTATCCGGGACGCGCGGAGTTTCTCGGGCCGCTGGATCTCGAGTTCGCATCGGGTGGGATGCTGGGCATCATCGGCCCGAACGGCGCGGGCAAGAGCACGCTGCTGAAACTGATTGCCGGGATACTGAAGCCGTCCTGCGGGGTGGTAACGCTTTTCGGTCGGCCGATGGCGAAGATTCCTCTACGCCGCCGCGCGGCCGACGTGGCGTTTCTGCCGCAGTCGCCACTCACGCCGGGCGAGGTGACGGCCGGGGAAGTCGTGCTGCTGGGGCGGTTTCCCCGTCGGCGGTACCGGTTCTTCGATTCGGCGGAGGACGCACGAATCGCCGCGGAGGCGATGCGTACTACCGAGACAACCGAGTTCGCCGACCGGCCACTGGGGACGCTTTCGGCCGGCGAGCGGCAGCGAGTACACGTAGCGGCAGCTTTGGCGCAGGAGCCGAGGTTACTGATTCTTGATGAGCCGACGTCGGCGTTGGACCCCTACCATCAGCTCCAAATCTTTGCATTGCTGCGGAAGCTGACTCGCGAGAAGGGCGTGTCGCTGATCGTGGTGACGCACGACATCAACCTGGCCTCGCAGGCATGCGACCGGATCGCGTTGCTGAGCGGCGGGCGCATCGCGGCGGCGGGTGACGTGGGGGACGTGGTGCGGCCTGAGACGCTTCGCGAGGTTTACGGTGTGGAATTCGCACGGGGCGAGTTCGGGCCGGGATTGCCTTGGTGGGTTCTGCCGCTGCCGCCGGGCGTGACGGATATGACATGAAATACAGCGGCTTCTCGGTTCGGCGTTTCGCGGTGTATGTGGCGGGGAGCCTGGTCGCCGCGGCCGTCGTGCTATTCGTAAGTCCGGGTGTCGGGTCGCAGCCGATCGACGTGTTCGAGGCGTGGCGGCACTGGCTTGATGTGGGCAGCGGCGTTCATACGATCGCGTTTTCGTTGCGGCTTCCGCGGGCGGTGACGGCGATGGTCGCGGGCATGACGTTGGCGTTGTGCGGCGGAGTGTTTCAGAGCCTGTTTCGCAATGTGCTGGCGACGCCGTACACGCTGGGGGTGGCCAGCGGCGGTGCGCTGGGGGCGGTGATCAGTTTGAAGCTCGGGTTGAGCGCGTCGATCCTGGGGTTGTCGTCGCAGTCGTGGTGTGCGCTGGCCGGGTCGGCTGCCGTCGTTGCGCTGGTGTTCCTGCTGGCCGGAACCGCGTATCGCATTTCGGGCAACGCGTTGGTGCTGGCCGGCGTGACGATCGGTTTGTTTTGCGGGTCGTTGATCATGTTCGTGACGTACATTGCGGACGTGCGCGAGACGTTCTTCGCGGTTCGGTGGATGATGGGGAGCCTGGAGACGCATGGGTACGGTCAACTGACGCCGCTCCTGCCGCCGCTATTGGTGTCGTGGCTGGTGCTGTTGGGCAGTGCGCGGGCGCTGAATCAGTTCGACTTGGGGGATGAGATTGCTGCGTCGCGCGGGGTCCGATTGTTGACGTTGCAGTTGACGTGTATTGGTTTCGCGTCGATTGCGACGGCGTGCGTGGTTTCGATCTGCGGGCCGGTGGGTTTCGTGGGCCTCATCATACCCCACGTGTGCCGGCTTGTGCTGGGGCGGGATCATCGTCTTCTTCTTCCGGTGGCGGCGATCTGGGGCGGGGTGTTTCTGGTGGTGTGCGACTGGCTGGCGCGGCTGGCGCCGATCTGGTATGGAAGCCTGATGGGACGCGAGGCGTCGGCGTCGGCGTTGCCGATCGGGGTGATGACCTCGCTGATCGGAGCGCCGGTTTTTCTGGTTTTGCTGGCCCGGAGCCGGCGCGGCAGATAATGGTTGAGCCGGGCCGGTTCAGGGCGTAGAATTGGCAAAAGATTTGTCCCCCGGAGAATTGTCCCCCGGAGAATAATCCGGGGAAGGAGGTGGCGCTTTCCCAACTCGAACGCGGGACAACAATGGGGCGGGGCGCCGCTCCGCGCTGGACTGCAAGGTCCTGATGCTGAACGCGCACTACGTGGCCCTTCGGGTGATCAGTGTGCGGCGGGCGTTTTCTCTGCTTTATAAGACGAACGGGACGGATCATGTCAGAGCGGAGATCGTGCATGTCGAGGACGGGAAGTACGTCTCGTACGATTTTGACGACTGGGTCGAGTGGAGCCTGCTCCAGCGCGACACGACCAACGGCGAGCACGACTGGATCCGCACCGTTCGTTTCGAGCTTGCCGTTCCCCGGATCATCCGCGTTCTGACCTACAGCCGGATCAACCGCCAGAATGTCCGCCTGAACCGCCGCACGATCCTCGCTCGCGACCGCCACCGCTGTCAGTACTGCGGCAAGCAGTTCTCGGCCAGCGAGCTCAGCCTCGATCACGTCATTCCTCGCTCGCAGGGTGGGCCGCTCACCTGGGACAACATCGTGTGCTGCTGTCTTCGCTGCAACGTCCGAAAAGGCGGGCGGACGCCGGAGCGGGCCGGGATGAAGCTCATTGCCAAGCCCACCCGTCCGAAGGGCAGCCCGGTGCTGAGCGTCCGGATTGCGGACCGCCGGTATCGCATCTGGCGTCACTTCGTCGACCACACGCACTGGCATGTGGCGCCGTGACGACGGCGCTCAGGTCGTCGCAATACCAGGAGCGATGATGCGAAGGCATTCCGATAGTATCCTCGCCCGCAGCAGCGCGCGCCAAATTGTTTATTGCATGCAGGCCAATACCCGATGACAGGCAGGGGTCATAGCCGTGCCGTGAGGCCAACGTTTTGTCCGTGGCAACCGGGCAACTTCTATGGGTACCGTGTACGACGTCTGCATCGTAGATGGCAATTCCTCGGAGCGGCGCTACATGCTCGAGGTTTTGAGCGGCGCGGGCTACGCGTGCAGCGGGGCCGAAGACGGCGAGCTCGGCTGGAGTGCGATCAACGAGCATCGTCCCAAGGTCGTGGTGTGCGGCCATAGCGTCGCCGGTTGCGACGCTATTCAGCTCTGCCGCCGCACTCGCGAGTCGGCCGAACTTACCGCGACGTTCTTCCTGATGGTCGGACCTGCGCACGGTTCCGAGGAACGGGCGCGGGCGCTGGAGGAGTGTGTCGATGATTACGTGGCGACGCCGATCGATCCGGCGACGCTGCGGGCGCGGGTTCGCGTCGGCATTCGGATGTGGGAGGTGAACGAGCGGCTGCGGCGGGCGGCGGTTACTGACGGACTTACGGGGCTGTTCAATCACGATCATCTGAACTTCATCATCGATCGTGAGGTGAAGCGGACGCGGCGTTACGGCGGCCGTCTTTCGCTCATCATGATTGATCTGGATTTTTTCAAAGCGGTCAACGACACGTTCGGGCACCTGGTCGGCAACGACACGCTGGTCGAGATCGCGCGCATCCTGGGTGAGAGCGTGCGGGAGGTGGATACGGTCGGGCGGTTTGGTGGGGAGGAGTTCGTCATCGTGGCTCCGGAGACGGCGATGGACGACGCACTGGTCCTGTGCGAGCGCGTTCGCCGTGCAATCACCGACGAGGTGCAGGTTCCGGCGCTGGGCGCTTATCAGGTGACCGCTTCGTTCGGGATCGCCACGACGGACGATCCGCGGGTCCGCTCGGCCGCCGATCTGGTGGACCTGTCAGACCGGGCCTTGTACATTGCCAAGAGCACCGGGCGGAACCAGGTGGCGACGGCCGTGGACGTGACGGATGAGACCTCGTTCGGGATCGAATCGGTTGAGGTCGACGGGCTTCGAAAGCAGGTCGCCGTTCTCAGCGTGCAGGCGAAGGAGGTCTACATTCAGACGGTTTCCTCGCTGCTGCAGGCGCTGGAGGAGAAGGACCCCTTCACTGCGCGGCATTCGCTGAATGTGGCTTATTACAGCGAGCGGATCGCGCGCGGTCTTCGGTTGAGCGAACCGTTGTCGGTGAGCATACGGAACGCGGGCCTGCTGCACGACATCGGCAAGGTAGGGATTCCGGACCGCATTCTGATGAAGCCGTCCAAGCTCACGTCCATCGAGGAGATGGTCATGCGGCAGGTGCCGGCGATCAGCGTCCGGATCATCGATTACCTGCGGATTCTCGACAGCGAGATGCACATCATCCGGCACCAGGGCGAGCACTACAACGGGTCCGGCTACCCCGACGGGCTGCGCGGGGAACAGATCCCGATCGGCTCGCGGGTGCTGCTGGTGGCCAACGCGTTTGATGCGATGACGACCGATCGGGTCTATCGGGCCTGCTGCTCGATTGACGAGGCCTATGCTGAGATCAAGTCGCTGGCCGGCGCACAATTCGACCCGCGCGTCGTCGAGGCGCTCGATGATCTTGTGCGATCCGCACGAAGTGACGTGGAGGAACGCATCAAGAGCACGATGGATGCCCTCCGGCTCGCCGCGTCCACGCATTGAGCCGATCCGGCCTTCGATCGAGCAACGGGCCTCGTAAGCCTATGGTTCGAGTGCTTGCGCCGGCGGTAGCACTTCATGGCCCTCCGCCGCGAGCGAGAAATGCTTCCGCCGGAAGTACAGGGCCACGTTGACGAGGCCGATCAGGACGGGCACTTCGACCAGCGGCCCGATGACGGCTGCAAAAGCCTGCCCGGAGGCGATGCCGAACACGGCGATCGCCACAGCGATGGCCAGTTCGAAGTTGTTGCTTGCCGCGGTGAAGGCGATCGTGGTCGTCTTCGAGTAGCCGGCTCCGAGCATCCTTCCCATCCAGAACGAGACCAGAAACATCACGACAAAGTAGATGCACAAAGGCACGGCGATTCGCAAGACGTCCAGCGGAAGGCGTACGATCGTCTCCCCCTTGAAGCTGAACATGACGACAATGGTGAACAGGAGGGCAATCAACGTGACCGGCGATATTTTCGGAACGAATTTCGTCTCATACCAGTGTCGGCCCTTGGCCCTCAGCAGGACGAGGCGCGTCAGCATGCCGCCAAAGAAGGGGATTCCGAGGTAGATCAGGACGCTTTGTGCGATTTCCCAGATGGTGACGTCAACGATCGTGCTGCTCAGGCCCAGGAGCGGCGGAAGGACGGTGATGAACAGCCACGCATACACGGAGAAGAAGAGGATCTGGAAGATCGAGTTGAACGCCACCAGTCCGGCGGCGTACTCGCGGTCGCCGCCTGCCAGGTCGTTCCAGACGATGACCATGGCGATGCATCTTGCGAGTCCGATCAGAATCAGACCGACCATGTATTCCGGGTGTCCGCGAAGAAAAAGCACCGCCAGCGCGAACATGAGCACCGGCCCGATGACCCAGTTCTGTACGAGCGAGAGCCCCAGCACGCGCCAATCGCGAAAGGCGTCGCCCAGCTCCTCGTACTTCACTTTCGCCAGGGGCGGGTACATCATCAGGATCAAACCGATCGCAATCGGAATGTTCGTCGTGCCGATTGAGAAGGAGTCGATCACCCGCTCTACCGCCGGCACGAAATGCCCCATCAAGACGCCGACCGCCATGGCCAGGAAGATCCAGAGCGTCAGGTAGCGATCAAGAGGACCCAGCCGCCTGTGTTGCCCGGGTCGGGCTGTCGTGCCTTGACTCGTCATGCGTCGCCTCCGTGCGAAATGTGTCGCACGTTCATGCTCTACTCGGCGGCGTGTTCTTGATTACGTCAGGAAAAGCACCCACGCTCCGACACCAATGATCAGCACGCCGGCCACCCGGCGCAGGATCTCCGTTCCGCGGGTCCATCTCTTTGAATCCACCATGCGTTGCACGAGGCCCATCGATGTGCCGCCCAGCAGGATCAGGCCGCAATGCCCAAGGCTGTAGGCCACGAGCAGTACGGAGCCGAAAGCCACGCCTTTGAGCGGAACGACGGCCAGCAGGGCCAGCAACACCGGCCCGGCGCACGGCAGCGATACGAGACCAAAGAGCAGGCCGAGCAGTAGCGCACCGATGAAACCCTTCTGCTTCGGTTGCAGTCCCGTGGGAGCGGGGATCGACAGGTGCAGGGCGCCGAGCAGGTGCAGCCCCATGAGCAGGCACACGGCGCCTGCGACGTAGCTCCACCAGGACGCCCGGAGAACCGAGCTTACCGCCCAGGTCGCCAAGAGGAGAACGCCGAACATCAGCGTCAAGCCGATCGTGAACGTGAGCGAAAGCAGAAACGACTGCTGGACACGGCGCTTCTCGCCCGTTTCCTGTCCCGCGACGTATCCGACCATCAGCGGCACCATGGCGATCACGCAAGGGGCGGCGGCGGTCAGCAGGCCGCCGAGGAAGGCGGCCAGCGGCGCCAGCCAGGGGTTACTCTGCACGATCTCGGCGAGGTTTTCGGAGAAGTTGTCCGGCATCTACTTCACTCCAACCTTGTCGGCGAAGAGCTTCTTCAGCTCCTTCTTCGAGATGAAGCCCTCGTGTCGCCAGACTTCGTGACCGCCTTCGTCGTAAAGGACCTGGGTGGGGATCAGGCGGATCTTGTATGACTTGGCCGCGTTCGGTTGCTTCCAGACGTCGATGAACTCGACGGACAAGCGTCCTTCGTACTCTTCGCGCAACGCCTCCAGGATCGGGGCCAAGGCTTTGCAGTCTTTGCACTTGTCGGAGCCCAAATCGACCAGACGAGGCAGCTTGGCGCCGGTCGCAACGGTGGTTGACGCTTCAGCCATCGCGTTCGGCTCGGGAACAATCCGCGGCGGCGCCTCGATGGGGCCTTCGATCACCACATCATTTTCCGTTTCGGTTTTGGCAACTGTGTTTTCGTTCGGGACGGGCGGTACGACGTTCGGCTCGACGTGCGTTGTGTCGGCGGATTCATTGGGCTCAGCCGCAAGGTCACCGGAACCGCGCTTGGGGTGCGCCTGGTCAGATTCGACAGGCCTCGGCTCCGTGTATGCCGCGTCGGACAGGGGTTCGGGTCGGTGAGACTTGAACCACGCAGCGCCGGCGACGACGGCAACAACTGCCAGGAGTGCAACACTATTCTTCACGGCCACATTGGACATCCTTCTCGCCTGCCCTTTCCGCCATTCGTCGTTCAGTCGAGGAAGCCGGCGACTTCAGTCTCGACGTATCGCCGGAAGGCCGGACCATCACCCACCAGTTCCCACACGCGTCCGAGGTTCTTCCATCGCGCGATCTTCTCGTCTTTCATTTCCACGATAACGAGTGACGATGCGGTCAATTCGAAGTCCTTTTCGAAGTGCTCGTTCCCGTTTTGATCGATGTTCACGGCGCGCCACTCGACGGTGCCGCGCTCCAGCTCGCGTACGAACCCGGTCTGAACGGCCTTGCGCGCCTGGTCCTCGATCGACAGGCACGTGGGGCATCGCATGGTACGATGAAAGTAGTACGCCACAACGGTTTTGGGGGGTTGAGCGGCGTTTGGCGCGTTCGGCGCGCCGTCACTGGCCGCTTCGGCACCGGGAAGATCGGTGCCCGGTTCGCGTTCGGCATCGGCCGTCGCTGCGGCCTCTGTAGCGTCGGCGTGGCTTGCGGCGGCGGGTGGCGGCGGATCGTGTTGGCCGGTGGCCGCGCTTTCGGACGTAGCCGGCTGTCTGCATCCCGCGAGAATCACCGGCAGAAGAACCGGAATGAGCCGTAGCATTGGTATCGAATTCCTCAGATGCGACATGATGCTCATCTCCTTTACTCAGCCTTTACCTGTGGCGCTGCAGTTCAAGTCGTCGCAAGCGTGCTGCTTACGTGAGTGGCGATTCGCCTGGCGTCGTTGATCATTTCCGGCTTTGCGGGCTTCTTCTCGATCCCCAGCGTCGTGACGTCCACGTGGAGGTCGACTGGCAGCCCGGCCCGTTCGATGATTTTGCGGGCGCAATGGTCCTCGCAGCCGTCGATCACCACACGCCGGCCGGCGTTGCGGGCCCGTTCCATCTTCTCCGGGATACTTGCGCCGACGGCCGCGACGCAAAAGAGGTTGCCCGTGCCGTCCTGCATGAGGTTTACACCGGCGCGGTTTGATACCTGGCCGGAATAGGCGGCGCCTGCGCAGGTGAAGACCAGAGTTTCTGCGCTATTGCTGCCACAACATTCGTCTGACATGTCGCACTTCCTTTCCTTTTGGCTCCGGTCCGGGCTGGCTGGGGCCGGGGGTCCGGATTCTCAGCTACTCTGTGCCGCCGTCGTCAGGATCGAGGTCAACTCGGCGTCAGTCGGGACTTTGCCGGAGGCCTTGACCTGTCCATCCACGACGAGCGCGGGCGTCATCATCACGCCGTAGGATGCGAACTTCGCAATCTCCTTGACGTGCTCGAGCTGATAGTCGTATCCGAGCCTGTCGGCCACGAGCTTGACCGCTGCTTCGAGCGCGTTGCACTTTGCACATCCGGTTCCCAGAACTTCGATCTTCATGTCCAGTCTCCTTGCATCACACGATCGCTCCGTATGTAACGCCGACGATCGTGGCCATCACGACGACCAGCACGGTGAACACGGCGGTCTTCCTGAACCCGATCACGGAGTAAATCACCAGCAGGCTCGGGAGCGACAGCGCGGGGCCGGCGAGCAGCAGGGCCAGCGCCGGGCCTTCGTGCATGCCGTGTTCCATCAACGCCTGCAGAATCGGTATTTCGGTCAGCGTGGCGAAATAGAACAGGCAGCCCACGACCGAGGCCACCACGTTGGATTGGATGCTGTTGTCGCCGACCAGTGCGGCCACCTGCTGGTCGGGAAGCAGGGCGCCCAGGAAGCCCACGATGAACACGCCGCCGAACAGCAGCGGCACGAGCAGCTTGGCGAAGTCCCACGTGTTGTGCATCCATTCCCTGACTTCGCTCAGTTCGAACCATCGCCACACCATCAGCAGGACGGCCAGGCCCATCGCGCCGGCCAGGTACCACTTCACGTGATAGATCCGGGTTACCCAGTTGCTCGCTTCCTCGACGCGGGCGATCTCCGTTTTCGGCAGCGTGATCTGCTCTCCGACGCTCAGGCCCTCGACCGGTCGCTCGACCTGGATCAGCAATTCGTCCCGTGTCTCCTGCAAGAGAACGGCCGGGATCTCGCCCCCGTCTTTTCTGTGCACGATGACGTTGCCCGGGTTATACCAGTCGCTGAACACCAGGAAGGCCATCATGCAAGCGAAGTAAAGCAGGGTCTGCCACGTTCGCCGGCGGGCGGGTGGAGGCGCCGGGAGTGCGGCGGCGGCGTTGCTGCGCTCGTGCTCGGACCTCCGGAAGACAAGGGCCATGATCACGCCGATGAGGATGCCGAACACGATGGCGCCCACGGCGCGTGCGACGCCGATCTGGAAGCCGAGCACGCGCGCCGTCAGGAATACAGCCAGGATGTTGAGGGCGGGGCCGGAGTAGAGAAATGCCGAGGCGGGACCGAGTCCGGCGCCGACGCGATAGATCCCCGCAAACATCGGCAGGACGCTGCAGGAGCAGACGGCCAGCACCGTCCCCGACACAGACGCGACCGAATAGGCCTCCACTTTGTTGGCTGTGGGCCCGAGATGGCGAAGCACGGCGGCTTGGGAAAGGAACGTGATAATGGCGCCGGCGATGAACAAGGCGGGGACGACGCAGGCGAGCGTGTGGTTGCGGGCGTACCACTGGAGCATCTTGAAGGCCTCCAGGATTGCGCCGGTGACCTTGGGATTCGAGAGCGGCAGGAAGTAGGCGATCAGGAAGACGGCGAGGAAGGCGATGAAGATCTTCCACTGCTTCATGGGAGTGTTTCGAACTCCATTGCTATATGGCCCTTAAGCCATGGAAAGAGCGAACAAAAACGCGTGTTTCATCACGCGCCGATGGCGGCCTGCTGGGATTTCAGGTTCTCCTTCAAAACCGACTCGATGCACTGCCAGAAACCCTGCAGGCATCCGACTTTGACGCTGTAGTAGATCATCGTGCCCTCCTTACGGTCGCCCACGATGCCGGCCTGCTTCAGGATCGATAAATGTTTCGAGACCGTCGATTGATCGGCCCCGACCAGTTCGGTGAGCTCGCACACGCACATCTCGCCATCGGCCAGGGCGTCGAGCATGAGCAACCTGCTCGGGTGCGCCAAAGCCTTGGCGATTCTCGCACGAGCTTCGTATCGCTGAATAGGATGTTTCGCTCCGCGTTTCATGGTACTATTGCCATTATGCCATGGATGCCCGCCGTGTCAAGTCCGCGGACCCAAAAACCGCACCCGCGTTGTTCTTGGCATCCAAAACACGCGTCGCCGGGTGCCATTGGTCCTCTTCAGGCGGACCTGTCGCCCCACAACTCGAACGTCGCCCAGAGTGTCACAGCTCCCGATAAAGGGCGGCTCACGTGTCCTGAATTGACCATCGGCGGTGGACGTGTCACGATCGATCGTCGTGCAGCCCCGGACCCTATGAATTCGTAGGAAGCTTCTATCATGACATCCCTCGATCCTGATTCGTGTCGTCAGCAGTTCCCCGCCCTTCGGCGGACGCTCGGCGGGCGGCAGGTGGTCCATTTTGACGGGCCGGCGGGCAGCCAGGTGCCCCTGCCCGTCATCCAGGCCGTCGGCCGCTACCTCACCGAGACCAATGCCAACTGCGGTGGCTCGTTCGCGACGAGCCGCGAAAGCGACGCGGTTTTGAGCGAGGCTCATCGGGCGGTCGCCGATCTGGTCGGGACGAAAGATGCGGACTGCGTGGTCTTCGGTCCGAATATGACCAGTCTCACGTTTGCGCTCAGCCGGGCGCTGGCGAGGACGTGGCAGGCCGGGGACGAGGTGTTGGTGTCGCAGCTCGATCACGACGCGAACTACACGCCGTGGGTACTGGCCGCTCGCGATGCCGGGGTGACGGTCCGGCAGGTTGCGGTGGATCCGGCCGACTGCACGCTGGATCTGGATGACCTGCGAAGCAAGCTTTCGGATCGGACCAAACTCGTGGCCGTCACTTGTGCATCCAACGCGGTCGGCACGGTCCCGCCCTTCGGTGACATCATCCGCATGGCTCACGAGGCCGGTGCTCGGACCTTTCTGGATGCGGTGCATTATGCCCCGCACCTGAGGATGGAGGTGGACAAATGGGGCTGCGATTTTGCGGCCTGCTCGGCGTACAAGTTCTTCGGGCCGCACGTCGGCGTGCTGTGGGGCAAGCGCGAGCATCTGGAATCGCTGCCGGCGTACAAGGTCCGCCCCGCGCCGGACACGATCCCGGGGCGGTGGATGACCGGGACGCAGTGTCACGAGGGGATCGCCGGTACGCTCGCGGCGGTCGAGTACCTGGCCGATTTGGGAAGGGGGGTGGCCCCGGGAGCGAAGGACCGGCATAAGGCGCTGGACGCCGCGTATGCGGCGATCGAGGAATACGAGCGGGACCGGGCGAACGATCTCATCAAGGCGCTTCAGGAGTTGGGATCGGTGCGGATCCGGGGCATCACGGACGCGAGCCGGGCGTCCGAGCGTGTTCCGACCGTGTCGTTTACTCACGAACGATTCTCGCCGCGGGAGGTTGCGGCGGCGCTGGGCGAACGGGGGATCTTTGTCTGGTGCGGCAATTACTACGCTCAGCCGCTCACCGAGGCGCTCGGGGTCGAGCCGGAGGGCATGGTGCGCATCGGGCTGCTGCACTACAATACATCGGAGGAAATGGATCGGCTGATCGAAGTGCTGCGGTCACTTTAAGAGCGCAGACGGCGATCTTCCAAACGCCGGATTCGCGTGCGTCGCCGTATCCGTCAGGCGGGCTCCGACTCTGCGTGTCCCTCGCGCTCCAACATGTGCAGCATGCCCGCGACCGCGACCGCCGCCGTCTCGACGCGAAGAATGTTGGGACCGAGGCGGGCGCCGAGGGCGCCGGCGGCCAGGGCCGCATCGATTTCTTCGCGGGTCAGTCCGCCCTCCGGCCCCACCCACACCAGGACCGTTGCCGGACAATCGCGGCCTTGCTGTGACCTTTCGGCCGCCTCCATTTTGCGACGCAGCACCTCAACCAAGGTGGGCCAGCGGACTTCGGCGTCTGTGATGATCGACAGTTCAAAATCCTCGGTATGCGACAGTGTGTTCTCGAAGGCGACGGCGTCCTGAATCTGCGGTATCCAGGCCCGGCCGGATTGTCTGCATGCTTCGAGCGCGGTCCGGCGCCACTTAAGCGCTTGTGACGGTTTCGGCCGGACGACGGAGCGTTCGCATACGATCGGCCAGAGTGCCCACACGCCGAGTTCGGTACATTTTTCGAACAGAAACGCCTGCCGCGGAGCGCGTGGCATGGCGACGGCCAGCGTGAGTCGGATGGACAGCTCGAACGGTCGGAAGCGAATCTCGCCGGCCTCGACGCCGAGGCCGCGGCGGTCCATAGAGACGATTCGCCCCGCGGCCTCATGACCTGTGCCATCGAATAGCGTGACGCCATCGCCGAGGCGGCAGCGCAGGACGTCCCGCAGGTGGTGGGACTCCTCAGGTGAGAGGGTCAGCCTGCCGGAGACCATCTCGGGATGGAATACCCGGGGTACGGCCATCGCCGCATTATCCCGGCCGACTCGGGTGTGACAAATCGGCTGGGGGCGGCGTGTGAAGTTTCCGTTCGTGTCCTCCGATGTATAGGAACCTCCGTCAACGGGTGGATCGCGATGCCGACAGATGACCCCAACTCGTCCAACGCCCGGCACGATGCCGGTTCGGACCCCGTCGATGAGAAGGAGGTGGACCGCGTTCTCGCGGATGCGGTCGGTTTGTCCAGCCAGTTGGAGGATGAAGTGGGAGTCGAACGAGCCGGTATGGTGGCCAGCTCCGGCGTCGGTCCGGGCACGGGCCAATCCGAAGCTGCGGACGTCGACGACCAGCTCAACAAGGTGGAGCAACTGCTGCGGGGGATGGGCACCGAGCCGGAGCCGCGAGCCGACGATCAGCCAACGCCAAAGGCGAGTGACCGGGAAGAGCCACCGCCGCCGAAGGACGAGCCTGCCGCAGTGCCGGAGCCAGAATCGGACCCGGAGCCGTCTGCGACACAAGAGGAGCCGGTGGCTGAGCGCGTGGAGGAAGAATCGCGCCTGGAACCACCGCCTCCCGACGAGTCGCCCCGGCCAGACGATGACGCCGCGAGCTCCGGCGAAGAGGCGACCGAACCAGCGGCGGCGAAGGAGCCGGATCCGGCCGCAGTTCACGTGGAAGCACCGGCTCCCGAGCAGGGCGTGCGGTCACGGGGTGTACGGCGAGCGTTCGACCTGCGGCGGCTGCTCTCCTTGGCATTCGACGCGTTGTGTGAGGGGCTGCTGGCCGTTAGCGATTTCTTCGACAACCGATTTGCCTGGATCGGCTACGGCGCCCGGCGCGTAATCGGATGGATCGCAGTGGCCTTGCTGGTGGCCGCCGGTTCGATCGCAGCGTATTCCCTTTCCTGAAGTACTAGGCACGACTACGGCGCCGTCGGCACCCGCCGGCCAGGCGGGGGATGAGAAGCAGTCCTCAACGGTAGTGGTCCAAATCACTCCTGTGCGGGCCTCTATTGTGCCGGATACCTGATTGGGTCGGACCACGTCCCTCGATGATTTCATGCCCTCAACGCCTCGAGTTGACGTGTAAGGAACACGCCGGATCAGGTGGGGGCGTTTTCCACACCCATGAGGGGTGGACGGCTGCCCAGGTCACCCATGGAACGCTGATGTTGCGGCGTATGGTTTCTACGGCGGTGTTGCCCGCGGGAAGAAGAGGCGTTGTCGCGGCAAACTGACGACGCCAAACGACACGAGTTGCTCCAAAAGTGTTCTGGCGCGCGGCGCGACGGGTGTTTCATTCGCCCGTCGGGAGAATTTCCTGGTGGCCGGGCCCGCCCGCAAGCTCCGGTCCCGCGTTTCGTTGCGCAGTCTGTCAACATGTTGACGAAATAGTCTGCGGTTTTCGGCTTGCCGGCGCTCCTTCCGCTCCTATCGTCGGTGTGCCGGTTTCTGCGTGTACCAGGTGCGGTTCAAGACCCACGGGAGGGTATGGCATGGCACAGTTGACATTGTTCGAGAACGTTGACGTGGAACGTGATAGATCCGAGAGAACTTCGCCCCGGAGGGCGCCTTCGCCCCGCGGTGCCGACTCCGGCAACGTGTTGAACTCCCATCGCACGACCGCGTCGCTGCGTGATTTGTCGAAGTGTGCCGAACAGATTGGCGCGGTTTCCGCACCGAGAGCGGACGAGATCGTGCGGGCGCTGCACGAGACTTCATACAGAGGATTTCGCGAACGGCTCGAACCCCTTTTGACCGATTCCGAGCGCGAGAAGTTGTCCATTGCCGGCGGGCTTCCTTACCAGTGCGCGATCGTGTTGGACCACGTCGTGGAACGACTGACGCGGCGCTGGGGAGAGTTGAACGGCTGGTCGCCTTTCGGTCGAATTGCGACGCCGGGTACAGAGGTCAAGAAGGGCCTGCGGGTGATGTGCCTGGAGTTGTTCGCTCCGAGTCGCGGCCTGAAGGGCACCGTTGCCTTTCGGGTCGAGCGCAACCTGCGACACGTGACCCAGCCTATTCCGGTGCCTGTGCTGGAGCTGGTGCAAGCGTACATGGGCAGCGCTTTCCACTCGGTGGCCTTTCTCGAGCCGCTCTTCAGTACCCGCGGAAAGCGCCGGTCGCGAACCGTGCTTCGGAGTCTCGGAGAGGTCCGGCGTGAACACTGCCGCCCCATCGATCCGCTTGTCATCGGCTGGCTTGGCGCCGGGCCCGCCAATTACGGCCTGCGGTTTCCCGCTCAGGAGTACCGTGCACGTTCGACCCGCCGGAGTACGCTCGGGGAGACTGTGTTTTTGATCGGCCATTGGGACTGAGTCTGCGGGCGCGCCGCTTTTCGAGCCTGGCGAGAGACGAGTCACCGTCCTGCGAAAAGAACGTCGGAGATTGCGAAAGAGGGGCGTTCCCTTTGTGTCCCTTACACCCGAGCTGTTCCGCAGCGTCTCCGTGCTGACGCGGGTGTCGGGAATCGCAGCGATCGTGCAAACGCACTCGTCGCGTGTCCAAGGTACTCCGGCGGGCCGTGTTCTGTGTTGGATTTCCGTGGAGCGCCTTCGCTCGGCCGGCAATTCCGGGGCGCTGCTACGCACGGCTCACTCGGTCGGGAATGGCGGCTGGGCGTTTCGTCTTCACGGCGCACTCTCGGACGCACATAACGGGGTCAAAGTCTGCGTCACGTCTCCGCGCTGTTCGATGAACAGCATGACGACGGGGCGATCGGAACGCGGGGCGACGACGGCGCGGGTTACGGCCCAGGGTATGCGGAGGCAGATCAGGTACCCGTGCTCCACGAATCCGACGATCACGGCGCGCCGTCCGTCTGTCAGGTCGACCGTGCCGTTGTAGCAATGAACGTTACCCCAACAACCTTGCTCCACGGCTTCCAGCGTCGTGAACAGGAGGACCTCAGAGGTCTCGAAGTCCACATCGCCCAGCAGCGAGGGGTCCATCAGCGCTGCCAGCGTCTCGGAATTTCTGGCAACCTGGATCCTGCGAACCCCGTAGTCTTGAGCGCCTGGAGGCCAGCCGTACCCGACAAACACGGGCGCGCCGGTTTCTACGGCGTCGCCCTCGGGTAGGCATCCCGGTCCGCAGCGGTCGTACCACGCGGAATCTGCGAAGCCACAGTCGATGGTCATCGATCGGGGCCAGCCCAGTGCGGCGAATGCTGCGTAGTCAAGCAAGTCGATGACGCTGTCCGTGCGCAGGTCTGCTGAGCTGAACTCGTCCGCATCGCATGCGGACGTGGGTTCGCTCAGGCCAAGACACCGCTGCAGCACAGCGAAGTCCTTGAGGTTCGGTGGTCCCGTGGTACGGTCGAGGTCGCCCGGCCAGGGGCAGGGTGACCCCGAGCCGGCGTTGATTACCTCCGTCGTCTCAGAATCCTCAGCCAAAGCTACCTCACCCATCGCGCCGCCGAGGGGCGTAAGCGCCGTCGCAATAACAAGGAGAATGGTTCTGGGCATAGCACGGCTTACGCTTGCCTGGTTTATGAGTTGCTCTGAAAAACACACTAACCGTTCAAGAACTGTGCAATGCTGATTGTTGCCGCGCAGCGGGCGGGTTTCAATGACCGTGAGATCAATTGAGAGTCAGACCGCTCGGGCCGCATGTGCTCTCGAACAGGGCGGAGAGATTACAGCGTCGCGCATCCGGCCGGCGACCGTGTGCTGAGATCGAAATCCCGCTGGTTGCGGACGCCCGACTCCGCGCGTTGCCATTATACCGGCGCACGAGTGGTATCTATTGTGCGGTGGGGAAGTACAGCTTGAAGGTGGCCCCTTTGCCGGGCTGGGTTTCCAGCTCGATGAAGCCACCGGCCTGTGCGACGATGCTGTCCACGATCGACAGCCCCAGGCCGGTTCCCTTTTCGGCGGGCTTGGTCGTGAAGAACGGCTCGAACAGGCGTTCTTTCGTTTCTTCGGTTATCCCGACCCCCGTGTCGCTTACCGCGAGCACGGCGTAGGGGCCCGGCTTGGCGCTGACGTGGGCGGCGGCCTGCGCACGGTCCACTACGACATTGGCGGCTTCGACCGTGATCACGCCGCCCTCGGGCATGGCGTCCTGGGCGTTCAGCACGAGGTTCATGATTGCCTCTTCGATATGCCCGGGATTCGCCCGGACCGGCGTGACATCCCGCGCCGTGACCACCTTGAGCTCGATTCTCTTGCCGATCAGCGGCTTCAACATGTTCTGCATGTCGACGACGATTCGGTTGAGATCGAACCGCTGAGGTTTTCCGGCGCGGGCGCGCCCGAAGGTCATCAGTCGCTTGACCAGTGCCTTGCCGCGCTCGACCGACTCGGCGATCTGATCGAGCGCCTCAAGGGCAGCGCCTTCGGCGGGTCGCTTCTTCAGGCTTCCCCGTGCGTGTTCGGCATTGCCGAGTATCACGGCCAGTATGCTGTTGAAGTCATGTGCGACGCCGGCGGCGAGCTGCCCGATTGCCTGCATCTTGTGCGCCTGGCGAAGCTGAGCCTCCACCCTGGCCCTCTCTTCTTCGGCGCGTCGGCGTTCCGTAATGTCAATACCGACGCCGAAGAAGTAATTGAATTCCCCGCTTTCGGTAAAGATCGGGCGGCCATGCCATTCGACCAGAATCTCGCGGCCGTCCTTCGCCCGCACCCGGTTCTCGTTCAGCGTGGGCTTCCGGTCGTGGACCAGCCTCTCGAAAACGTCCGCGAGTTTCTTGTGATCATCTTCAGGGATGAAGGTATCGAGATAGTCCTTGCCGATCGCCTCCTCCCGCGAGTAGCCCAATGCGGTCAGCATCGCCTGGTTCATCATCAAAGTTCGTCCCTGCGCGCTGATGGCGACAAAGAACGTGGGGGAGGCCTCGATCAAGCTGGTGCTGAAATCGCGCTCCTTTCGCAACGCCTCCTGTGCCCGCTTGCGTTCGGTAATGTCTTCGAGGCTTCCCTCGTAGCAGATCACGTTGCCGGAAGCATCGCGGACGGCCCGGACGTTTTCTCTGACCCAGATCCGCATGCCATCGTAACGGCGAAGCTGAAACTCGAGCGCGAATGCCACGCTCCCTCGGTCGATCTCCTCGAGCAGCTCTTGGCGGGAGCTGGACTCAGCGTACAGGGATCGAACGTCGGCCCTGAGAAGTTCGTCGAGGCTGGGAAATCCGAGCAGGTTCACCAGGGTAGGGTTGGCGGCCAGAATCCGCCCTTCGGGCGTGGTGCGGTAGAGCGCGAGGGGTACGTTGTCGAACAGGTCGTGGTAGCGTGCCTCACTTTCGCGCAGGGCCTGCTCGGTCCGGCGATGGGCCAGCTCGGCGCGCTCGAGTTCCTCGATGCGAGCACGCGCCTCCTGCAACTCCTCGATCAGCCGGTCTTTAGCCTCGGCGTCTTTGCGCATGTTGCACGCCCTACGTCCTGGATGAGCCAAGAGCAGCACCAGGGGGCTGGCCACGTCCAGGCATCATTTGCTTCGCCCCACAGCTAAAGCCATAATTCATACTTTTCCAGGGGCTGGCCCCCGAGGATCTTAGCGGATCGGCGTGCTGATGGCCAAGGCGCGGTCGAAGCAGTGCTCACCGAAACACCCGGCCTTTTGAGGTTATCGCCGTTCTCCGCGTGGCAAATGGCGCGTTCTTGACAGCGCATAACGGCAAGCTCGGCTTTGTACAGGCTCTACGCCCTGGCGCAGTCGGTCTGTCGTCGTGCCGGCGGGGGAAGCGGGTTCGGCAAGCGTTGACGTCGTTTCCAGTCGCCGGCCCGAGGCATTTCGGAGCGCTCGTTGAATCTTGAACAATTGAGAGACGTAGGGGGGAACGGCTGAGTGCAGCCCGGAGCCGCCCGTTGCTTTCGGTTCCTGTGCTAAATCTATAAGAACGTGGAGCTTGGGTTTTCTGAAGGCAGGTGGGGTGTCTCTTGCGCAACCACACCACGGCCGCGGTTCTCCGGGTTTTTTTGAAATTGCGTGTAAGAATCCCGACCTGACACAGACTTACCTTCGTAAAATGGTCCGTATTCCCGACGGTCAGGAGCGGTGCGTTGTGCCGCGGAATCACGTTTCCTCATTCTTCATCCGAGCTGGAGAGCGATCTTGCCGATCAAGAATCGGAGCAGATGCGCAAAGGGAGCACGTGCGAGCGACGCTCGAACGGTGGTCGCAGTGGTGGCCACGCTCGACCACGACTGGGAAGAAAAGCGGGTTATCGTCGAGTTTGCCGCGTCCGAAGTCAGCCAGCCACGCTTGTGTCTCGCGCTCTCGGAGGAAGCCGGCCATTCGCCGGGCCGCCTCGTAGTGGGCTTCGGGCCAGCGCTTTGGATTGGCCACCGCGACGACATAGGGTCTTCGCAAACGGGGGTCGCCCTGAACCATGAGCTCCAGGCCCGCGCGGGGCATCTTACCGCTGAGAAATGGAATTCGTCCCACCAACGTGTACGCCTCGTGTTTGGCGGCGTAGGCGAGGATTCTGGCGCCGAGCTCCTCGGGTGGTATGAAGTTGGCCTCAGGATCAAGGGAGACCCCTGCTTCGTGAAGAACGTTGCGTAGCACTTCTTGGGCACCGAGGCTCTGGTGGACTGCGAAGGGGGAGCCGGCGCGGACGATCTTGCGCATGGCCTCGGTGGCATCGTTCAGGCCACGGATACCAGCGGGGTCGTCTGCCGGACCGACGATGACAAGATCGTTCTTCGCCCATGGCTGCGGATCGACCGCGTAGCCGTCAGCCACCAGGTTGATGATGGTGTCGCTCGCGTGCATGGTGATGAGGTCCGCTCGACCCTCGCGCATGGCCGGGGCGATCGCCTGCTTGGGGCCGGCGGCGATGATCTCGACGCGGTAGCCTGTAGCCTCCTCGAACCGCTTGGATAGAGCCTGCCACATGCCCGTACTCACCATGCCACCGATCACGGCGCAGCGGACTGTCTGTTGTTCGGTTGTTTGGGCCGTGGGTCCCGTCGTGCGGCACGAGGCGGGCGCCAGCAGTGCGAGGATTATGACGAAGCGTGGGCTTAGGTGATTGATCATGCGGCAGCCCTCCCTCCTTTGCCGGTGCGTCGTGTGATCAGCACGAGACCGGACAGCACAAGGAAAATCGTTCCGGGTTCAGGGACGGCCGTGATTACGAGCTGCGGAGGCTCGCCCCACGTGTTGTTGACGGAGTTGAATGTGAAGCCCATAGTGTCACTGACGGGCGCTGCATAGAGGGAGACCAATCCCCCGCTGATCAGGTCATTGACGAATGACTCTGCAACCCCCAGTTCGTAGTCGCGCCCTCCGTCGGTGCCTTCGTTCGCGAAGATACCGAGCGATGCCGTGTTCGCGGCACCGAGCATGGTCTGCAGGAGGTTCCAAGTGATCTCGTTGCCTGAGCCTTCGGGAGGGTTGTTGGGCCTGCCGGGGCCTTCAATCCAGCTATCGTCGTCGAGCCAGAAGAGCTCGAATTCACCGACACCGCGGTTGAATATCGGGTTGTTGGGAGCCCCCTGCTCACCCACCTCTAGGTCGACGGAGTCGATCTCCCAGTTACCGGCGCCGTAGGCGGAGTCGAAGGTTGCGACGGCTTCGGCTACGTCGAACTTCAGGATCGAATCGAACCGTCCCTGCGGATCACCTTGCCCGTTGACGGCGCCCGGGCCAGCCACAGAGAGGCCTCCCGCAACTCCGTAATTCAGAGTGGGTGCGGCCTCGCTCACGAAGGCATCGTCCGTTGGTGTTGCGACAGACACAATGCCCCCCAGGGCCAGATTGCACAAGCCGCAAATGCAGATGACGAAAACAGCAGGCCGGATCACCCGGCTGCTTGGGATACGGGTCAGCATGTTCCTGCCTCTTCTTTCTGGATTGCGAATTCAGAATCGCGGCAATTCCTCTCTCGTCCGATCTTACGGCTGACCGGGCTCCGGCCACTTCGAGCCCGGGACTTCCCATCGTACGTCGCTGCGGTGCGGATCTCCGACACCGCACCCCACGCGTTCACTCAGGTAAGAGGACGTATGCGTGTCGAGAAAAACAAGATTCACGCGTCCCTGGTGGCGGGCTACAGGACTGAAACTTTCGTAAGAGGGGAGGGTTGAGCAATGGGTGCCAGGCCCGTCGGCCATGAACACCATCGTCTGGGATGGACCTACGTTGTCGATGCGGTCCGGCTCCTCCGCCCACCAGGTCGAAAGCATCATGTTCATCGCGTAGGCGAAGAAGTACTTGTGGTCTACGTCGCGCGCAGAGGGACAGGACCACAGGCTGCCTTCCTCCGGCTCGGGTATCCGTCCTTGTTCGACACGCTGGGCGTAGGTTTTCATCGTAAGGATTGGGGGCAGGGCGTTGAACCAGTCCTCGGGCCGTTCGATCTGCATCGTTGGCTGCACACCCTGCCCGCGGCGCGGGAGGTAACCGTTGTTGGCGTCGGCGTACAAGCGAACCGCGATAGCCCATTGGCGCAGGTTTGAAGCGCACTTGACGCCGCGCGAGACGCCACGCGCGCTGCTCAGGGCCGGGATCAGGATGCCGATCAGCAGGGCGCTCATGCTGATTACGATCAGCAGTTCGATCAACGTAAATCCCGGATGCCTTCTGAGAGGCGCCCGCTCTCTGCCAAACCTGACGGACAGCCACGTACTCGAACGGGTGCCGCTACGGCCTCCTGCCAGCACTCGTTGCGGTTTACTCGCAGACACCCGACTCCTGCGCAGCGCCTTCCCGGGGCATGGGGCAGTCTGTCTCATCTCACGGACCCATGTGTGCTAGGTGATCTCCTGGATCTCGCCCGCCTCACTGGTGTCGTACCCCACGAATCCACCAAGCTGGCGGCGGAATGCGCGAGAACGAACCGCCTCCATCACGGCCCGGAGACGAGGATCTTCCGAAGCGCCGGCCGGCATCGCCAGATCGTAGGTCTCTTCCTGGATGTTGAAGAAATCGAGCCCTGCCTGCGCGGCGGCGAGGCGAATGCATATGCCGGCTTGCGCCCAGCCTGTCCGAATGGTCTCGGCCACCGCCATGTGGCTGGCCGCCTGGCGACGATATCCTCGCGGGCGGGGCCGGCCCCTGAGGATCCGATCCAGGCACTTACGAGCGCCGGATCCCTCTTCGCGCACTACCCAACGCACGTTGGCACGGACCACCGCCCGGACGGAAGTCAGGCCAAGCCCGGGCGCCAGTGAGAGACCCTCATCCCAAGTCGCCAGACGCAACAGCTCATATCCACTGCCCAGTCTGCTCTTCACCTCTCGCGCGTTGTCGCCAAGGTGTACACCGGCAAGGTGGACCGCGCCGGCGCCCAGGAGTTCCAAGGCCGCGCCGCTCGATCGATTCAGCGGAAGTAGGCGGAAACCCATTGCCCTGAGGTGCTCAGCCAGCACGCCCACTGCAGGGTCGCAACCGGCGAGCACGATGGTACGGCTCGGGTCAGCCGTGGCAAAACGTTCGATGCCCTCCTGGCGGGCGATTCCGTCGGTCGGAAGGGTGCCAACGAGGGTCTGCTCCACGGGATAACGGAAGTGTCGCCCCCGCACGGTCGCGTGCCAGAATCTCGCTTCGCTATCCTCCGCGGGTTTCCAGGCCCACTCCTCCCCGAGTGCTGATTTGCGCTCGGCGAGGCAGAAGATCTCCTCGACGCGCAGGTCTAGGGCTCCGGCAAGCGCAAGCGCGGCCGCGGTCGACGGCACAAGGCGTCCGGTTTCGATGGCCGAAATTGCGGGCCTCGAGAGCCCGGTCCGTCTTGCGAGTTCCGCCTGGGACCAATGCCGTAAAATCCGGTGCCGCCGCAGCGAGTTGCGCAGGTCGGGGATCGACATGATCGTATCTATAGCTGCTACAATCATGTCCGTCAAATCGCGGAACCTGCCCGCTCGCCTGGTTCCGTCAATGACCGCCCCAAGCCGTTGCGGGCAGGCTGCCCGGGACACGAAGAGCCCAGGAGCTCTCATGCTCGGTGTTTTCCGGCTCGTATTGCCAGTGCTGTTTCTTAGTATCTGCGGTGGTCGACGGAGGAGCGGATTCTGGTTCGAAGCACCGCTTTCCTGGGGCGTTTGAGCGGATCGGGTTTGCCGGGGGAGTCCTGTGGCGTACGTCGAAGGAGGCGGTCGAGGGCCGATCGGCGAGGCGGTACGGCGAAGCGGCGGATCAGGTCTTCGAAGGTGCGGCCCATCTCGCCGGCGGTGCAGGTTCGCGAGGCCGGGTTGCGGGCGAGGGCGGTCAGCAGAATCCTGTTGAGATAGAAGACAAACTCTGCGTCTCGATTCGCGCGTTTCGAGGGGCTCTGCGGAGGGCGGACGTCCGTCAGGTCGAGCTGCCACTTGCCTTTCGTATAGTTCGGGAGTTTGCCGGTCAGCACCTGGTGCGCGATCAGCCCGAGGGCGTAAACGTCGGCGCCGGGGCCGATGCGGTCGAACCGGCCTGATAGCTGCTCGGGGCTGGCGTAATCAGGCGTGCCGATGAATCGTCCCTCGGCGTCGTGGACCAGGCTCGACCAGAAGTTCTCGATCTTGGCGATTCCGAAATCGACGAGTTTGGGCCGGTCTTCGTCGTCGACCAGAATGTTGGCGGGCTTGAGGTCGCCGTGGACGATGCCGCGGGCGTGGGCGTATTCGACGGCGTCGCATATCTCGGCCAGCAGAGCGAGTTTCCTGTTGATGTCGAGCCCGTGTTCGCGAGCGTGCCGGGTGAGCGGTCGCCCATTGACGTATTCCATGACGATGAACGGCTCGCTGCGGTCGCGCTGGGCGCATTCTCCGGAGTAGACCATTCTGGCGATGCCATCGTGATGGAGACTTCGCAGGATCTCGACTTCGAGCGAAAAGCGGCGGCGATCCAAAGGGTCGGCCAACTCGCGCCGGGGCATCTTGACGGCGAAGGAGCACAGCAGCGTGGGGTGCTCTGCGCGATAGACGATTCCCATGCCGCCGCGTCCCAGCACCTCGGACACGCGAAGCTGATCCACGCAGAACGGGATCTTCCGCTCTGCTTCGAGCATGACGTCGTCGCCGAGCGTGACGCCGAGGCCGGCCGCGGTGACCTGCCCCGGCGTTCCAGCCGTCCACTGCGTGGTGGGGTGGTGCTCGGTATCAAATGCCCCCGCGCGCTCATAGTGCGGCAGCAGGGAGCGGGCCTCATCCAACATGGCGGCGTTGCCGCGGCAGAGCCGTTCAATGAACCGGCACCTGCGCCCGGGCGGCTGGCGCATGGCCCGGTCGAGAATGTCGCCCACGCGCAGGTGGAATTCAGTCGCCATGTTTGTCCGCCTCGTCGAGCCTTCGACTGAGCCACGCAATGGCGTGCCGGTGGTCTTTTTCGACCGCGCTGGTACTGATGTCAAGGTATTGTGCGATGTCGGAGTTCTTTAACCCTCCGAACCATCGCAGTACGATCACGTCGTGCAGCCGGCTGCTTTCGTTCTGGAGGGCGCCGAGCGCATCGGCCAGATCCAGAAGCACGACGTGTCGTTCCTCGACTTCGACATCGATCGACTCGAGGGGAACGCGGCTCCAGCGGCGAGGTTGCGGTGCTTCCGGTCCCGCCGGCTCGGTGGTTTCTTCGATCGGCGGATGCTTGCCGTTACGAATGCCTCCGCCTCCGCGTTTCTTCGAGTTTCTTCGACGGACGTGGTCCACGACGGCCTGGGATATCTGCTTGGCGGCGATGGCTCGGAACCGGGCTTCGTCCTGGCAACCCTTGACGCCCTCACGGATCAGGCGAAGACAGGCCTCGTGCACCAGTTCGGTGGGTCTGAGCGTGAAGCCGGGCGGCTGGCGACGTATGTAGTGGCGGGCGATTCGGCGGAGCTCGGCGTACATGAGGGGCAGCCAATCATGGCCAGCGCGCGATGTCGGCTCACCTGAAGATGACATGTCACCCACCTCGACGGCCCGGAAATACGGCGGAGCAATTGAGCGGCTGAACCACCGGCCGCTCTACGTCCGATTCTATACGGGCTATCGGGATGTTTTCAAATAGTCTTCTGAGAAATAAAAAGGGTGAATTCGGGCGCCCCTGAAGGCCGGTCTGTGTACTGGGTCACTGATTCCCTGTGATACATCGCCGGTCTGTTTGCGGTCACTCGGGAGCAACGCGGCTCAATGGAAGCGATCGGCGTTGTCATGTGGCCGGCGGACGGGGTAGAGAATGAACGCAGCGGCGGCGACGGCTCCACAGAGGCACATCAGCCGGATGCGTGTGCGGGCGTCGAGGAAAGCGTCGCGGTGCTTCGCGAGGGGGAGACGATTGAGATAGGCATCGACGGATGACGGAGGCTCTGTCTCCCGATCGGAAAACGCCAATTCGAACTCATGCGCGGGTGGGGACGGTGCGACATAGACGATGTCTCGATTTGACCTGTGATATCCGAGGTCGCGCTGCGCCACCCGGGCGATCACGGCCGGATCGTTGCGGAGGCCTTCCAGTTCGCGCTCCAGGCGTTCGATGTCGGCGCGCATCCGATCGACCGCTGCCGTTTCAAGGTGTTCGGCCAGCGCCATCGCACGATAGTCCTCCCACACGGGCGCAAGCACGCAGGCGGCAAAGACGATCGAAGCGGGAATGACCAGCAGCCAGAACATGACGGGGGACGGTTGGGGTCGGGTGTCGGCATCCTGCCTCGTGCTCATTTGATCATCCCTGATCGTTCTTGTCGGCCTTCGATCGCTCGATTGCGTTGCTTGCGCTCGGGCCGGTCAAGTAAAGCAGCCCCCCAAGCCGCGGTTCGGTCACGGCGACCAGAACCGGCCCCCGTAGACGGACCCGTCGCCGAGGTGCTCCTCGATCCGCAGCAGCCGGTTGTACTTGGCGATCCGGTCGGAGCGGCAGAGGCTGCCGGTCTTGATCTGCCCCGCGTTTGTGGCCACGGCGATGTCCGCGATGGTGGTGTCCTCGGTCTCTCCGCTGCGATGGCTGATCACGGCGGTCCATCCCGCCCGCGTAGCCAGGTCGATGGCCCGAAACGTTTCGGTGAGCGTGCCGATCTGGTTTACTTTGATAAGGATCGAGTTTGCGGCTTTGAGCTTGATTGCTTTCGCAAGGTATTCCGTGTTGGTGACCAGCAGATCGTCGCCGACGAGCTGGACTTTCTCGCCCAGGCGGGCGGTCAGTTTCGTCCAGCCCTCCCAGTCATTCTCGCCGAGCCCATCCTCGAGGCTGCGGATGGGGTACTTCTCACACCAGGCGGCCCAGTGATCGATCATCTCGTCGGAGCCGACCTGCTTCGAGGGGTTGGACTTGAAGAACTTGTACTTGCCGGTTTCGGCATCGACCATTTCCGACGCGGCCGGGTCCAACGCAATGAACACGTCCTTGCCGAGCTTATAGCCCGCCTGTTCGACGGCTTCGGCGATGGTCTCCAGGGCCTCTTCGTTCGACTTGAGGTTGGGTGCGAAGCCGCCCTCGTCGCCGACCGCGGTCGAATAGCCCTTCTTGCCAAGCACTTTCTTGAGGGTGTGGAACACTTCGGCCCCGATCTGGAGCGCATGCGAGAATGATTCGGCGCCCCAGGGCTGGATCATGAATTCCTGGAAGTCGACGTTGTTGTCGGCGTGGCGCCCGCCGTTGAGGATATTCATCATAGGGACAGGCAACACGTTGGCCCGGGCTCCGCCGAGGTACCGGAACAGCGGCAGTTCGCTCGACATGGCCGCCGCCTTCGCGGTCGCCAGGGAGACCGAGAGAATGGCGTTGGCGCCGAGCCGACTCTTGTTGGGGGTCCCGTCGAGGGCGATCATGACTTCGTCGATCTGTTCCTGGTCAGCGGCGTCGAGGCCGACGACCGCATCGCGAATGTCGCCGTTGACGTTTTCGACGGCATTGAGCACGCCCTTGCCCATGTAGCGGGACTTGTCGCCGTCCCGAAGTTCGACGGCCTCGTTTTCGCCCGTGGACGCCCCTGAGGGCACGGCGGCCTCGCCGTAGGATTGGTCTTCGAGAACGACGACGGCCTCCACGGTCGGATTGCCTCGCGAGTCCAGGATTTCCCGTCCGTGAACCTCGATGATGGTGCTCGACATCGGCACGCTCCGTTAAGCGGAAAGTCACGTACGTCTGGCCATAACCTCACTATCGGTCGGTGGCCGCGCGACGCTAGAGATACGCGAAATCGCGCCGGATATCCAATGAGTCGCACAGCAACCGCAAGCCCGGATGCGTGACCGTTCCGGCAGGTGCCGCTGGCAGCGTCCCCGCCGAAAAGGCGCAATTGGCGTCATACGAGTTGAAACGGCTGACCCAATGCGGGTAAAAGCATGGTCACGCGGCCGGCACGGAGATGGCCCGGTACGAGCAACCTACGGCTGAGTGTGATGACAAACCTGCAAACCGATTCACCTGCCACTCTGGCGGTCGTCAGCGGCTTACGTGTCGAGTTCGGACCGGTGGTCGCGGTGGATGACGTCTCGTTCGAATTGCACGCCGGCGATCTTGTCGGCCTGATCGGTCCCAACGGTGCGGGCAAGACGACGCTGCTTCGCGCCATGTGCGGTCTCCAGCCGCCGACGGCCGGGGATGTTCACGTGATGGGTTGCCACGTGTTCGGCCGGGAGGGCGACGTTCGGCGCCACATCGGTTTCGCTCCTGACTTCCCGCCGCTCTACGACGAACTCACGGTGCACGATTTCTTGATATTTATTGCGCGCTCCTACGGGCTGGAGCCGGAGGCCGCGGAGGAGCACACGGATTTCTGGCTGGAGCAACTTTGGCTATCGGATCGGCGGCAGGAGAAGATCGGGAAACTGTCCCGCGGAATGCGGCAGCGCGTTACGGTGGCGCGCACGCTCATACCCAACCCGAACGTGATTCTGCTCGATGAACCATCCGCCGGTCTCGACCCAGCCGGCCGGATTCAGTTCAGGCAGGTGCTCGCCGATCTTCGCGACCAGCACAAGGCACTCATCGTTTCATCTCATATCCTGGCTGACCTCGAAGAGTATTGCACGCACATAGCGATCATCGAGCATGGCCGTTTCTTGAGGTTCGGGCGTGTGAAGGAGCTGCACGACCGGGCGGTCGGGCGCTGCCGGTACCGGCTGGTTGTGGCTCAAGCCGTCGAGACCGTCGAGGCCACGATCGCCGCCGTCGAGGGCGTCAGCGACCTCCGGCCGGCCGACGGCGGCTGGATGCTGGAGTTTGATGACGCGCCCGAGCGGGCTGCCGAACTCTTGAAGAAGCTGGTCCGGAGCGGCGTTCCCGTGGCCTCTTTCGCGCCTCTGGATGAGACACTCGAACAGGTGTACTTGAGGTCTGGAGTGAAACAGGTGGACTGATGGCAACCGGGGCCGCGTCCATTCCGCATCCGCTGATATGGCTTCACTACCGGCTGTTCGGCCCGAGCAAGCTCTGGGGCTATGCGGCGGTCTGGACGGTGCTGCTCGTCGGCGGCACCGCCGGTTTTCGACAGCTTTTCAGGGACCAGCCGGCCGCCTCTTTCTATGATGCCGAGCTGGTTGTGCTCACCGGGCTTCAGTTCATTATTCTGGTGGCCGGGGGGTGCAGCGCCATCCACCGGGCGCTCGTGCGCGACACGACGACCCGCATGCTCGAATCGCACCGCGTTTCCCCGTTGCGCGGCTTCACTGTTCTGACCGGATACCTGTTCGGTCCGAACCTGCACTTGCTCGTTCTCTTTCTTCTCAATGTTTGGTTCGGGTCTTTTGTCATCATGTGGGGTACGAAAGGCGTCGACACATGGCTCATCGGCAACGTCTTTCTGCTCGCGGTCGTACTGCTTCCGTGGAGTGCCACGGTGCTGATTGGAATCGGCAGGCAGAAGCCGATCAACCCGGTTGGGGTGTTGCTGGTTTTGTTCATCACGAGCCCGCTGATGGGTCTTTCTCCGGGGTTGGGTGTGTTCACCGGGTTCTTGGCACACGGCGCGGCGGGAATGCTGATGGTTGGAGATTCGCGGGTCGGTGCGGGCGATGCGCTTGGCCTGCTGGTCATCAATACCGTTGTGACGGCCATCTGGGGGCGCGCGGCGATTCGCAAGTATCTGCGGCCGGACCTGCCGGCCTTCGACACCTTGCGAGCGCTTGGCCTGATGTTCGTCTGGTGGCTGGCGAGCGCCGCCGTCATCGTCGCTCAGGTCTTGGCCCGGGATCGCAATCTGACTGCTTTTGGGGAGCAAATCGCCGACTTGCCACTGGTTTGTAGCGGAACGTCGGCTCTGTCCATGCTCGTCGCACTGATTCCGATTATTGCGGTCGCCCACGCCCGGACTGCCGCCCACCCTCCGGCGACGAGGCGGCGCGGGCACGTACGGCTTCCCCCGGTTTTTGTGCCTTTGATCTGCGCGATCCTGATTGTCACCTTTGCGTTCATCTACAACGCGGGCCGGCAGCCGTCGGCCGTCGTTGGCCTTGCCGTCGTCATTGTCGCTTGTCTGACAACGGCCGAGGCGCTTGCGACGCGCGCCTACGCGGTGGGCAAGCAGCCCCTTATGGTGCTTGTGCTATACGTGTGCCTGCTGTGGGCCGCGCCGGTTGTTCTGGACGCGGGTTACCGGGAGGGCGTTGCAGGCGTTGCGTGGGAGCGGCCCGCGCCTGGACCGACCGTCGTTCGCGGCTTGTCGCCTGTCGGCGTCATGATGGAGGTGTTTGAGCCGGAGGGGGCCAACGTAATTCCCGGCGTCGTATTGCATGCACTGCTTGCGATCGTTCTGTGTGTTCTCGTCTATCCTCGGCAGCGTCGGAGGCTGAAGCAGGGACGAGCCCGCACCTGAAGCCGTGTGGCCCGCCTCGTTTTCGAGGTGGGGTGGCGATTCCTGCTCTTTATCCGCTCGTACTATTTCGCCGAGAGGTGGTAGTGCGCGAAATCGTGACCCCACGTCTGAAGGGCCTGTCGATTTAATCGGCCTCGATTAAATCGACACCCCTTCGATCGCCTGGCGCGCACCCAAAACCCAGGGTTCGGGGACACGAAAGTCGCAATCCGTGTATGCGATCGAGAATAAATCGACAAGCCCTGAAGACGTGGGCCACCCCGTGTGGGTGACCCGTCGCAGATCACAGGTCAGTTACTCTATTCGATGTAGCCGATGAATTCGATGCCTACGAAATAGCTGCGGCCCGAAGGTGTGCAGTGGCGTACGACACCCTCCCCGTGATAGGTGGCCTCAGGCTGGTGGACGGCGATGGGAACGCGCATTCCCGGCTCGACGTAGCAGTCGCAGTTTACCCCAATGCCGTGCTCGTTCATATTGTGGCAGGTTCCGAAAACCTGGATTTCCTCACCGGCGGTGTTCTTGATCCACAACTGAAGCTGGCCGGGAAAGGGCCAACGTTCCAGACGGCGGCGTCTTCGCCCCTGATAGCCGTTGTCGGCCCTGCGGCGGTTGGCGATGAGTCGAGCGATGGTCTTGCGGTTGAGCGGGACGAATTCCTTGACGTTCACGTCTGTGTCCACGTGTCACCTCACCGGAATGTGGTTATGAGAGCGTACGGACGACCCACGTCGCTTAAGCTTACGATTCAAACGGTCGCGGCGCGGGTGGCGTGCCCCTGATTTCTGATTCGGCGCGCCGTCATGCGAACGTGGGAAAAATCGGCGGAAAAGGCGTAGTGCTGTTTTCGCTACGACGCCTCGTAGCGTTGACTCATCGCCCGAATAAAGTCTGCATCGGACATTGATTCCCGCTCGGTAACGAGGGCCTCCGCATCGCGGCCGAAGGGGATTCGCATGAAGGGCTTGTCTGCGAGCACCGCCTCGATGATGCCGTCGACGACCTCCATGGGGTCCTGTTTTTCCGGCATCATCCGGGCGGACGCGTCGGACCACTTGTCGGCCAGATGAGCGTATGGCGCCTCCGGGTCGGCCAGCATCGGTGATCGGACGGCCGATCGGGGTGCAAAGTCCGTATCATAAGCCCCCGGCTCGATCACGATCACCCGGATGCCGAATGTCCGTGTCTCGTGGTGCAGCGCCTCGCTCAGGGCCTCCACTGCGAACTTGCTGGCGTTGTAGAAAGCTGCGCGACAGAAAGCCACACGTCCGGCGATGCTGCTCAGGTTCACGATCGTACCGGACCGGCGCTCGCGCATGGACGGGAGAAAGGCCTGTGTGGCCCGGATGAGACCGGTAACATTCGTCTCGAACATGCGGCGAATCTCGTCGACGTCGCCATCTTCGAACGTGGAGAAGTAGCCGTACCCGGCGTTGTTGACGAGTACGTCGATGTGGCCGAAGCGTTCGAAGGCGGTTTGGGCGGCCTCGGTGATTTGGGCGCCACGCGTCACGTCCAGCGGCGCTCGGATCATCTTCTGCTCGTCGGGAGCCTTTAGATCGGCCAGTTGGTCGACGTTGCGGGCGGTGGCGACGACGTTGTATCCCTGGTCGAGCAGCTTCTGCGCCAGGAGTTTTCCGAAACCGGTGGAGCAGCCTGTGATGAACCACGACATGGGCATCGGTACGTCTCCTGTGCGCCGGGATAAACCGGCGAGGTGTAGTGAATGAAAGAGTCATACGTTGAAGGGTTAGCGGCCCACAGCGGCCCCGAGTCATGCGTTGCTGTCCGTGAGGGCAGGGGCGAAGCGTTGACAGGGGTACGCGCAGGCCGGGTATTGAGCCGCGAAATAACCTTACTCCGGAGCGCCGACGCCGTAGGAGAAGGCGGAAGGCCACACTCGGGGCATCGATATCGCGAGATGCAACGAGGCTCCGCGCGGTCAGAGACCCCGTGCATGTGCGGAAACACCTCGCGCGAGAACCGGGAGGTCCCATGTTCACCCGTGGCGGATGGGGCCGCGGGTCGCGTCGGGAAGTCCAAGGACGTACGCCGATGATGAACGAACATGGGAAGTCGGACAGGCCCGTAGTACCTGCGAAGCTCTCGAACAACGCCGAGCGATCGGTCGCGGAGGGGGCGGAGGGAAGGGGCCTGGCCAAAGGGAATCCGCCCCAACAAAACGCGCTCCGGACTCCGTGCCGGGACAGCGCGCCCAGTGCGTTGGAGCGGACACGTCAAGCGGCAAAGAAGGATAGCAGGATGCGGTTTACCGCGCTGCTGCACCACATCTACGACCCCGACATGCTCCGGGAGGCGTACTTCCGCCTCCGGCGGGATGCCGCACCGGGCGTGGACGGGCAGACGTGGAAAGCCTACGGCGAGGCGCTGGAGGAGAACCTCCTCGACCTCAGCGAACGGCTTAAACGCGGCGCGTACCGGGCCAAGCCGGTTCGCAGGGTGTACATCCCCAAAGCCGACGGGCGGCAGCGGCCGCTCGGTGTGCCCGTGCTGGAAGACAAGATTGTCCAGCGGGCCACGGTCGAGGTGATGAACGCCATCTACGAAACCGACTTCCTGGGCTTCTCGTACGGCTTCCGGCCGGGGCGCAGCCAGCACAACGCGCTGGACGCCCTGTACACCGGATTGCTGACGAAGAAGGTGAACTGGGTGCTCGACGCCGACATCCGTGGATTTTTCGACGCCATCGACCACGGCTGGCTG
Source organism: uncultured Phycisphaeraceae bacterium (assembly GCA_964574815.1). GTDB lineage: Bacteria > Planctomycetota > Phycisphaerae > UBA1845 > UBA1845 > CAZNPL01. The sequence goes on along the minus strand of CAZNPL010000007.1, from coordinate 63,795 downwards.
GTGAAGTTCCTCGAGCACCGCATCGGGGACCGGCGCGTCGTGCGGCTGATCCAGAAATGGCTCAACGCGGGCGTGCTGGAGGACGGGACGCGAACGCGCAGGGAGGAGGGGACGCCGCAAGGCGGCAGCGTGTCGCCGCTGTTGGCGAACATCTACCTCCACTACGTGTTCGACCTCTGGGTTCAATGGTGGAGGAAGACGCAGGCGCGAGGCGACGTGATCGTTGTGCGCTATGCGGACGATTTCGTCGTTGGATTCCAAGACAAATCGGAGGCCGAGCGGTTCTTGACGGACCTTCGGGAGCGATTCCGCAAGTTCCGACTGGAGTTGCACCCCGACAAGACCCGCCTGCTGGAGTTCGGGCCGCTCGCGGCCGAACGACGAAGGCGGGACGGTCAGGGCAAGCCTGAGACGTTCAACTTCCTGGGCTTCACGCATATTTGCGGGAAGAAGAGGAACGGGCGCTTCACGGTGTTGCGGCAGACGATGCGAAGCAGGTTGCAGGCGAAGCTGAAGGCGGTGAAGGCCGAGCTTCGGCGGCGCTGGCACGACTCGATCCCGGCAGTAGGGCAGTGGTTGCGTTCGGTCGTCAGCGGGCACACTCGCTATTACGGTGTCCCCATGAACAGCCGGGCGCTGTGCGTGTTCCGGTTCGAGGTCGGCAGACTCTGGCATCGCGCCTTGGCGCGGCGAAGCCACAAGGGTCGCGTCACCTGGGACCGAATGCGTCGGCTCATCACGCAATGGTTGCCTCTGCCCCGCATCTGTCATCCCTATCCCCTGCGTCGCATGGGCGTCATTACCTGAGGCAGGAGCCCAGTGCGGTAGTCCCGCTCGCTGGGATCTGTGGAGGGGGTCATGAGCAATCATGATTCCTACTCCGACTGGGGTCAGTTGCAGACGACCGCCGTGACCTCGGGCACGTGCCTCTTGAGATTCCGCTCGATGCCCATCGTGAGAGTCAGTTCGCTGGACGGGCAGCCCACGCACGCTCCATGAAGTCGCAGGTGCACCACGCCCGCCTCGTCCACGTCGAGCAGCTCCACGTCGCCGCGGTCCATTTGGATGGCAGGGCGGATCAGGTCGATCACTGCGGCCACACGCTCCCTGATCGATTGTCGCTTCCGGGCAGCCTGGTCTTTCCGCGCGGCCACGTTCATCCTCTTCGCATTCACGTTGGTTCGGATTCAGCCGACATGGGCATTCTAAGACCGAGCCGGTACACTCTCAACCGTGCGGTGGTGTGCGTGGTGAGCGAGGGGCCGTGACAGCTTGGAGGGCCTTGGACGCTGCGTGATCGGCCAGAGAGGATTCGGACGCTATGGGAGAGGCGAGGCGCCGGCCCGTTGTAGGAGTGATGGGCGGGGCGAATGTGACAGCCGAGGTTGAGGCGGCGGCCGGTCGGTTGGGTCGACTCATCGCGGAGCGCGGCTGGGTTCTGCTCAATGGTGGTCGCAACGTCGGCGTGATGGCCGCTTCGGCGCGCGGCGCTCGCGAGGCCGGTGGAACCGTGATCGGCATTCTGCCCGGCCGGGACGCGCACGATGCGTCGGACGATCTCGATTTCGCCGCTGTCACCGGGATGGGCGATGCGCGGAACGTCATCAACGTGCTGTCGAGCGACGTGGTCATTGCCTGCCCGGGTGGTGCCGGCACGATGTCGGAGATCGCCCTTGCTCTGAAAAACGGCAGGCACGTGATTCTTCTGGGCCGGGGTCCGGAGTCGGGATTCGATCGCTACGAATCGGCCGGGGTACTCGAAGTTTCACGGTCGCCGGAAGACGCCGTCGAACGTGCCGAGAGACTTTTGTCCGGGAACTCGTAAGCGCGTTGCACGGTGGGAGAGGATCTCCCCTCGCCTACGTCCAACGGAAGATCTTCAAAGCGGCCAGAAATGACACGGCGCCCCAGGCAATCACGACGGCCAGCCGCCAGATCTGATCGAACAGGGAGGCACCTTCGAGAATCACCGCGCGGAGCGCGTCGATCAGTTGCGTCAGTGGTAATGCTTGAATAAACGGCTGTAATAAGTCGGGGAAGCGGTCGCTGGAGAAGAAGACCCCGGAGAAGAGCCACATCGGCAGCATCACCAGGTTCATCAACCCGGAGATCGTCTCGATTCTCTTCGCCCGGCTTGCGACGAGCAGGCCCAGCCCCGCGAAGCTCATCGCCCCGATGAGAGAAATGAGCACGATGCTCAGCCAGTTGCCCTGAATCCGCACGTCGAAGATGACGAGTCCGGCTCCGAGGATGAAGATCATTTCAGGCAACGTGAATACCAATCGGCCGCCAATCAGTGAGAAGAGGAAATCGGACCTGCTCATCGGCGTGGCGATCAGCCGGCGGAGCAGCTTGCGGACGCGCATGTCGGTGATGACGAACCCGACGCCCCAGAGGCCGCCGCCCATCAGGTTCAATCCCAGCAGGCCGGGCACAAGAAAGTCGATGTAGCGGGCGCCGGGTTCGGTAATTTGCTGATCCTCGACCCGTATCACGTCGGATCGCCCGTAGGCGCGTTGCACGGCGTCGTCGAGCTTCGCCCGAGCCAATGCGCTTTCCGGCCGGGTCGGGTCGTACTGATACTTGAACGTCTCCCCGGGCTTAACGACGATGGCCACTTTGCCGAGCCGAAGCTGTTCGACGCATTGCTCGGGCGCGCACGTGTCGACGTCGAAGCCCTCGAATTCCTTCAGTTTCAGGCGGACTTCTTCCGCGGTCGAGGCCTGTTCGATTGCGACGTCGATGGTCTCGGGCGGTCGGTTGCGAAACGCGATTCCCAGCAGGATCGTGAGAATGAGCGGGAAGCCGTAGGTCCAGAAGATGGCTTCCGGCTCCCGGTAGAACGTTCTCATCCGGGTGAGAAAAAGTTCTCTAGTCGGATGATATCTCTTCATCTGCCAGGTGCCTGCCGGTGAGCGTGACGAAGACGTCTTCGAGGCTGACGTGCCGGGTGGTAAGGCTGGCCAGTTCCAGGTCGCGCGCCTGGAGGTGGTTGACGAGCGCCGGCAGCGCGACGTGAGGCTCTGACACCGTCAGAGAAAAGTCATCCCCTTCCTTTCGTGCGGCGTTCACCGAGGGCAGATCGGCGAAAAGATCGGTCGCCACCTCGGCCGACTCGCCATTCTGGTGCACCAAACCGAATTCGATCACGTGCTCGCCGCCGATCTGATTGATCAATTCCGCGGGCGAGCCCAGAGCGATGACCCGACCGTGGTCGACCACGGCGACGCGATCGCAGAGGCGTTGGGCCTCGTCCATGTAGTGGGTCGTGATGACCGTAGTGCGGGCGCGGGAGCGCTGCTCGCGAATGATGTCCCATAATTCACGGCGCGACTGCGGGTCCAGCCCCGTGGTCGGCTCATCAAGAAACAGCAGCTCGGGATCGCCGACCAGAGCGCAGGCCACGGCCAATCGCTGCTTTTGGCCGCCGGACATCTTGCCGACCCACGCGCCGGCCTTTTCTTCAAGGTGGACCATGCCGATCACCTCGTCGGGGTCGCGTCCCTGTTTGTAGAAGCTCCGGAAGAGCTGCAGCGTTTCGCGAGCGGTCAGCTTGTCGTTGAGGCGTGTATCCTGCAGGCTGATCCCGATGCGCTGGCGGATCTGGTCGCCGTCGCGACCGTTCCACTGCCGCCCGAGAACCTCCACATAGCCGGAAGTCTCCTTGAGGAGCCCCTCGAGGATCTCGACGGTGGTCGTCTTGCCGGCCCCGTTCGGTCCCAGCAGCCCGAAGCATTCCCCGACCTGTACTTCCAGATCCAGGCCGTTCAGCGCATCCACGGCCTTCTTCTTGGTGTCGTATCGCTTACGCAGATCTCGGCAGAGGACGGCCTCTGGCATCTCGCTTCACCTTGACTCGCAAGTCGGTAGAGTAGCCTCGCGGTGTAAGACGAGGAATTCTAACGTACGGGCCGGCGCTGGCAATCAGGTGACGCCCTGCACCTGGACGGGGGGCTCCGTGACGGTTCAGGCGGCATTCGATTCCGGGTGCCACGGGCGGCCTGCCCATGGCACCCTCGTCAGCACGCTAGACACGTACAAGCTGCCAGTGACACCCGCTTTGAACGCTCACGCACTGCCCGACGGCGACGACCTTGTCTTTTTTCGACTGCCGGCTTGACACGAACGGTTCCTCATTGCTATTGTAATAACGTCATGAGCAAGTGCTTCGTTAACGGCCTCTGGTGGTGGCACAACGCTGAACCGGGGGCCGGTGCGCGCTTATGACGTGACACTTTGAAACCAGCAGGAACGGGACAGGCCCTCGGTTAGACGCCGGGGGCTTTTTTTATGCCATGAACGCGATCAACAACGGATTCGGAGTCGTGCGACAGGCCATTCGCGAGGTCGTCGCGGGGCGGACGCTGGGCACCGAAGCGGCGTACGAGGTAGCCTCGGCCGTGATGGCCGAGCATGCGACGCCAGCCCAGATTGCCGGGCTGCTGGTCGGTCTTCGCATGAAGGGCGAGCACGTTGACGAACTGTATGGGTTCGCGCGAGCCGTTCGAGGGGCGATGACGCCCTTGCCTCTGTCGGGCGTCGATCTCGTCGACACGTGCGGTACGGGGGGCGACGGAGCCGGCACGTTCAATATCTCGACCGCCGCCGCGTTCGTGGCCGCCGGTGCGGGCTGCCGCGTTGCGAAACATGGGAATCGCGCCGTCTCCAGTGCGTGTGGTAGTGCGGACGTGCTGGAAGCCCTCGGTATACCGATCGAGGCGTCAGCCGAACGCGCTGCGGCGTGCATCGAGCAGGTCGGGATCGGCTTTCTGTTTGCGCCCAGTTATCACTCACCGCTTCGAGTAGCCGCGGGTCCTCGGCGGGACCTCGGCGTGCGCACCCTGTTCAATTTGATCGGGCCGCTGGTGAATCCGGCGCGCGTGCGGCAGCAGGTCGTCGGTGTATTCGACGAAAGCCTGACCGAACCGGTCGCCGAGGTGCTGCGCCGGTTGAGTATCCGGCGGGCGCTGGTCGTGTATGGGCATGACGGCCTGGACGAGTTCAGCGTCACCGGCCCGACGCGCGTCACCGACGTCACGCAACGATGCCTGAGGACGTATACAGTCGAGCCCGGCCAGTTCGGCATGAGAACCGCTGACATCCGGGAGCTCGCCGGCGGAGATGCCCTGACCAACCGCGACATTCTGTTGAGCGTGCTCGGCGGTGCCGCAGGAGCCGCTCGCGATATTGTCCTGCTTAATGCGGCTGCGGCCATCTACGTCTCGGGACTCGAGTCGACGCTTTCCGACGCTGTGGATCGCGCCCGGTACTCGATCGACTCGGGCCAGGCGGCCCTTAAGCTCGAGATGATGAAGCATTTTCTGAACGGGGCGTCGGCATGAACCGCTTGAACGCGATGGTCGAATCGAAGCGGCGGCAGGTGGCCGAGCGGAAGCGTTCGGCGCCAATCGATCGCGATCGACAGGACTGTCGGGTGACGGGACACCCCTTCAGGCAAGCGCTTCGCGCCCCGGGTATGTCGTTGATTGCGGAGATCAAACGGCGTTCGCCATCGGCCGGCGCCATCGTATCGGGAGGCGATCCCGCGGAACTGGCCGCCGCTTACGAACAGGGCGGCGCCTCCGCTCTGTCGGTATTGACCGATGAGACGTTTTTCGGCGCCCAGCCGAATGACCTGCCGGCGGTTCGCCGCGCCAGTTCGCTCCCCGTGCTGCAAAAGGATATCGTCGTAGACGCCTATCAGTTGTTCGAGGCGCGGCGACTTGGCGCCGATGCCGTGCTTCTGATTGTGGCTGCGCTGTCTCCATCGACGCTGCGCGAGCTGCTCGAACTGGCCGACACGCTCGGACTCGACGCCCTTGTCGAAGTTCACGACGGGGACGAGCTGAATCAGTCCATCGAGGCCGGCGCACTCATCATCGGCGTGAACAACCGTGATCTGCGGACATTTGAATTGGACACCGGCACGGCATTGCGGCTGCGCCCCTTTATCCCATCGGACTGCATCGCCGTGGCGGAGAGTGGCGTCCGTGCTCGAGCCGACGTGCAACGACTCGATGCCGCCGGGTTTGACGCCGTGCTTGTCGGTGAATGCCTGATGCGGGCGGACGATCCCGCCGGGCAGGTCGCGACGCTGCTCGGCCGCGAGGCGCGCCGTGCTAACGCGCAACGGGAGGTTCGGAGATGACGCGCGTGAAGGTGTGCGGGATCACGTCTCATCGCGACGCTCAATGGGCGGTGGAGGCCGGCGTCGACGCGCTTGGATTTGTGTTCGCCGAATCGCCTCGCAGGGTGGATCCGTCCGCCGCACGCGAAATCATCGACGCCCTCCCGCCGTTTGTGACCGCGGTCGGTGTGTTCATGGATCAGCCGCTCGAATTCGTGTCGCAGGTCGTCGCCGACACGGGAACCGGCGTCGTCCAACTGCATGGAAATGAGGACGCCGACTACTGCCGCCGCGTCCAGCGCCCCGTGATCAAGCGACTGGCCATCCATCCCGATGCAGGACCGCAGGTGATCGAAGCGCAGGCGGCTCGCTTCCGCGTGGCCGGGCTGCTTCTGGATCCAGGGCGCGGCGACGGACGCGCGTTCGATTGGCATGCGTACTCGGACCTCTCCGGTGTTCCGGCCCTGCGCAACCGGCTGGTTGTCGCCGGCGGATTGAAGCCGGAGAACGTTGGTGAAGCCATCGGTGCGTTGGAGCCCTGCGCCGTCGATGTGTGCAGCGGCGTCGAGTCCTCTCCGGGAGTCAAGGATGTCGACCGAATGCACGCGTTTGTGAAAGCAGTGAGGAACGCTCATGCAACAAGTGCTGCCGAATAGCCGTGGTTTTTTCGGTGATTTCGGGGGCCGCTTCGTCCCCGAGACGCTGATTCACGCGCTCGATGAACTCGATGTCGCTTACAGGGAGGCCGGTTCGGACCAGGAGTTCACCCAGCGTCTGCACGACATGCTGCGCGATTTCGTCGGCCGGCCCACGCCTCTGCAATTCGCCCGGAATCTGACGGATCGCGTCGGCGGCGCGAGCATCTTCTTCAAACGAGAGGATCTCTGCCACACGGGCGCGCACAAGATCAATAACGCAGTCGGCCAGGTGCTGCTCGCGCAGCGAATGGGCAAGAAGCGCATCATCGCCGAGACCGGAGCGGGCCAGCACGGGGTGGCCACGGCGACGGCGGCCGCGGTGCTCGGCGTTCCCTGCGCCGTGTACATGGGCAGCAAGGACATAGATCGCCAGCGTCCCAATGTGCTGCGCATACGGCTGCTGGGTGCCGACGTCATCCCGGTGGAGTCGGGCAGCCGCACGCTGAAGGACGCTGTGAACGAGGCCATCCGTGACTGGGTCGCCAACGTCGATTCGACGCATTACGTTATCGGCTCGGTCGTCGGGCCGCATCCGTATCCGCTTATGGTCCGCGATTTCCAGTCGGTCATCGGCGTGGAGGCCAGGCAACAGATTCTTTGCAGCCGTGGATGCCTTCCCGACGCCGTCTTCGCATGCGTCGGCGGCGGGTCCAATGCGATGGGGATCTTTCACGCCTTTCTGAACGACGACGTGGAGCTTGTCGGCGTCGAGGCCGGTGGCGCGGGCATCGAATCCTTGCGGCATGCCGCGTCACTCTGTGCCGGTTCGGTCGGCGTGCTGCACGGCGCCCGAAGCCTGCTGCTTCAGGACGAGGATGGGCAGATTCGAGAGACCCATTCGATCTCGGCCGGCCTGGATTACCCCGGTGTCGGACCCGAGCACGCGTTCCTGCACGCATCCGGTCGCGTTCGCTATGTTTCGGTTACCGACCGGGAGGCAGTCGACGCCGTGACGCTCGTGTCGATGACCGAAGGAATCATCCCCGCTCTCGAGACGGCCCACGCCCTTGCGTATGCGGTTGAGGTTGCGGCGACACGCCCGCGCGACGAGATCGTATTGGTCAACATCTCCGGTCGTGGCGACAAGGATCTCGGCATTCTGGAGGAGGTCGTCGAATGACCATCGCAAAGACGTTCGAACGCCTGGCCCGCGACCAAGAGCTTGCCATGATTCCCTACATAACGGCCGGCTTCCCGTCCTTCGACAGATCGATCGAGCTCGTCCGCCGCTTCGCCGATGCGGGTGCCGATGTGATCGAAGTCGGTGTGCCGTTTTCAGATCCGGTCGCCGACGGGCCGACCATACAGTTTTCGTCGCAGCGCGCACTCGAAAACGGCGTTTCGCTTCGGCGCATACTTGGCGGCCTCTGCGGACTGTCGGTGCAGTGCCCGCTGGTGCTGATGTCCTATCTCAATCCGCTTTTGGCGGTCGGTAGTGAAACGCTGTTCGAGATGATGAAAGCGGCCGGCATCTCCGGGGTGATCGTCCCCGATTTACCGGTCGAGGAGGCTGACGATTTCGGCCGGGCCGCCGCCGGACAGGGCATCGATCTGATTCTCATGGCCGCGCCGACCACGCCCGCGGCACGGCTGGCCACGCTCTGCCGGAAGACAAGTGGGTTTCTTTACTGCGTCGGGCTCAAGGGCACGACCGGGGCCCGGCGTGACTTGTCGGCGGACGTCGAACCGCTGCTGTTGCGAGGCCGGGAGGTCACGAACAAGCCGCTGGTCGTCGGATTCGGAATCTCGCGGCCCCAACACGTGCGTAGATTATATGGTAAAGTGGACGGCGTCGTCGTCGGGAGCCGTTTGATCGATGCGATTCGGCAGTCGGAGGATCCCGTCCAAATCGTGAGGGAACTCAAGGAAGCCACACGGAGTACCGCCCATGCTGGTCGTCATGCAAGCTGATGCCACAGACGCGCAAGTCGACGCGGTCTGTACGAAAATCGCCGCCAGGGGGCTTCGCGCCCATCCCATCCCGGGCCGGATGCGAACCGCCGTCGGAATCACCGGCAACACCGGCGCGGAGGACCCCGGCGAATTCTCGATCCTACCCGGTGTCAGTGAGGTCATTCGCGTCACCAAGCCCTACAAACTCGCCAGCCGCGAAGTGAAGCCGGAAGACACCGTCGTCCGGATCGACGGAGCCGACATCGGCGGACCGGAGCCGATCGTGATGGCCGGCCCGTGCTCGGTCGAGTCGCTGGAGCTCATGCTCGAGTCGGGTTTCGCCGTGAAATCGCTCGGCGCGCACGTCCTGCGCGGCGGCGCGTTCAAGCCACGCACGTCGCCCTATTCGTTCCAGGGGCTCGGTCTGGCAGGCATCGAGATTCTCGCCCACGTGCGGCGCGAGGTCGGCCTGCCGGTGATTACGGAGGCGACCACCGTCGCCGCGTTCGACCCGGTCGAGGAGGTGGCGGACATTGTGCAGATCGGGGCCAGGAACATGCAGAACTACGACCTGCTCCGGCGCGCCGGAGAGTCGTTCAGGCCGGTCCTTCTCAAGCGAGGCATGTCTGCGACCATCGACGAGCTTCTGCTGGCCGCCGAGTACATCATCTCGGAGGGCAATCGCAACGTGATTCTCTGCGAGCGGGGCATTCGTACGTTCTCCGGTCACACGCGCTTCACGCTCGATCTGGGCATTGTCCCGGTGTTGAGAAGCGCCACGCATCTGCCGGTCATCGTCGATCCGAGCCATGCGGCCGGGCGGCGGGACATCGTGCCGGCATTGGCGCGGGCGGCGATCGCGGCCGGAGCGCACGGTGTGCTCGTTGAGGTTCATCCCGACCCCGATCACGCGCTGTCCGACGGCGCTCAGTCGCTCACGGTCGAAATGTTCGCACAACTGATGAAAGACCTCGACCGGCTCGCCCCGGCGCTGTCGCACGCGGAGGCGAGCTGCGCATGACGACCTCCGCGGTATATGACCGACCATCGCTGCACCGCCGGCGACGATTCAACACCGCCCCGCGCGATCTGTTCAAGGCGCTCTACGGCGGCGACGAATACGCCTTCCTCTACGAGTCGCTATCGGGACACGGGCGGCTCGGACGGTTCTCGTTCCTGGGGGGCAGGCCTTGCGCCATCCTGACCGCACGCGGCGGTGACTGCACACTCCAAACCGCCGGTCAAAGGCACTGCACGGTGGGCAACCCTTTCGACGTTCTGCGGGCCACGATCGCGGCACCGGCCGGACTTCCAGCGGTGCCCGCCTTCTCCGGCGGTGCCGTGGGCTATTGCGCCTACGACGCGGTTCGTTTATTCGAACGGGTGTCGGACACTGTTGAGGACGGTCTAGGCCTGCCGGATCTCTATTTGATTTATCCCGGCGAACTCGTTGTATTTGATCACCTTTCCGGCGACGCCGACATTCTTGTTTACAACGATGGGGCGCGCCGGATCAAAGAAATAGAGGATGTTCTGGCCAATCGTGCAACTGTAGCCATGCCGACCGAAGTTCCCGGCGATTCAACTGTTGGCCTTTCGATCGGCGAACCGGTTCCTTCGATTGAGAAGAGCGAATTTCTTCGCGCGGTACGGTGTGCGAAGGAGTACATTTACAGTGGCGACATCTTTCAGGTGGTGCTGTCGCAACGCTTCGAGTTCACCCCACCCGCCGATTCGTTCAGCCTCTACGACGCCCTCTGCCGCACCAACCCGTCGCCGTACATGTACTATCTCCAATTCGGCGACCTGCGCGTGATCGGCTCGTCGCCCGAGACCATGGTGCGGCTCGATGGGAGACTGGCCACCGTTCGTCCGCTCGCCGGAACGCGCCCTTGTACCGGTGACGAGCGCCTCGACGAGCGGCATGAAGCGGACTTGCGAGCGGACGAGAAGGAACGGGCGGAGCACGTGATGCTGGTCGACCTTGCCCGCAACGACCTTGGCCGCGTGTGTGAATACGGCTCGGTGCAGACCGTGAAATTGCTGGAGGTGGAGCGTTTCGCCCGGGTGATGCATCTGGTTTCGCAGGTCGAAGGCAGGCTCGCGCCGGGCCGCGACGCCGTCGATCTCTTCGGCGCGGCGTTTCCGGCCGGCACGGTGTCGGGCGCGCCGAAGGTGCGCGCGATGGAGATCATCGATGCATTGGAGCGGACCCGCCGTGGGATCTACGCCGGCGCTATCGGCTACTTCGGCCTCAACGGCAACATGGACACCTGCATCACGATCCGAACCATTGTGATCCACGCGGGGCGCGGATACGTGCAGTCCGGCGCGGGCATCGTGGCCGACTCCGACCCGCAGCGCGAATACGAGGAGACGCTGCACAAAGCGAAAGCGATCGTCCAGGCCATCGCCGATCTGCGAGGCGCCGCATGATCGTCGTGATCGACAACTACGACTCGTTCGTTTTCAACCTCGTGCAATACCTCGGTGTGCTCGGGGCCGATCTGCAGGTCTTTCGCAATGACGCGGTCACCGTGGATGACGTCGCCCGGCTCCGCCCGCGGGGAATCGTCATTTCACCGGGACCGGGCACGCCCGACCAGGCCGGCATCTCCGTTCCGCTGATTCGAGAACTCGCTCCCTCCGTACCGATCCTTGGCGTTTGTCTCGGCCACCAGGCCTTGGGCGCCGCTTACGGCGCTGTAATCGTCCGCGGCCGAAGCGTCGTCCACGGCAAAACCGCCCGAATTCACCACGACGGCCAAAACGTGTTTACAGACCTTCCCAATCCCTTTGAGGCCACCCGCTATCATTCCCTGGTCATCGATCCGGACACACTGCCGGACTGTCTGGCAGCCAGCGCCACGTCGGCCGACGGCGTGCTGATGGGCATCCGCCACCGCACCTTCCCGGCCGAGGGCGTCCAGTTTCACCCGGAATCCATCCTCACCGCGCCCGGGATGCAGCTCATCAGCAACTGGTTGGACAGCCTTCACAGAACGCCTGGAATATCTTCTCCTGCAACGTCGTTTTCTTGATAGTCTGGCAAGGAGACGCTAAACCGTTACAGGTGGAAAGATGATATTGCTACTCGGAGAAGATGAACAGCATGACCGAACCGAGCACGACCCACCCAGTACGCGCGAAGTTTGAGAATCCTGAAACAACGGCCACCGGTGAGCCGCGGGCGTTCGTCCCGCTGCGCAAACTGGACACGTTGTGGTTCAACACCGGAACGCTGTGCAACATCACGTGCGCCAACTGCTACATCGAGTCCAGTCCGCGCAACGATTGCCTGGTCTATCTCCCGGCGGCCGACGTGCGGTCGTACCTCGACGAAATCGAGCGCGACCACCTCGGCACGCGGCAGATCGGGTTCACCGGCGGCGAGCCGTTCATGAACCCGGAAATCCTCGCCATACTCGAAGACTCTCTCTCACGCGGTTTCGAGGTGCTGGTGCTGACCAATGCGATGCGGCCCATGCAACGCTGGGGCGATCGGCTGATCGATCTCCAGCGGCGCTTTTCATCAAAGCTCCTGATCCGCGTCTCGATCGATCACTACAGCCGTGAGCTGCACGAAAAGGAGCGTGGCCCTGACACTTGGGAACCGACGATTCGCGGGCTACGCTGGCTCACGGAGCATGGCTTCAACATCTCGGTGGCCGGGCGCACCTGCTGGGGCGAGGAAGAGGCGGACGAGCGCCGCGGCTACGAGCGATTGTTCCGCGAGCTGGGTGTGAGTATCGACGCGGGGGACGCCCATCAGACCGTGTTTTTGCCGGAGATGGACGAGACCGCTGACGTTCCTGAGATCACCACGCGCTGCTGGGCCATCCTCGGCAAGTCGCCGGATGACGTCATGTGCTCCGAATCGCGCATGGTAGTGAGGCGGAAGGGAGCGACACGCCCCGTCGTGATGGCCTGCACGCTGATCGCCTATGACGAGCGGTTCGAGATGGGCGAGACGCTGGCCGATGCCCGCGGTGACGTAAAGCTCAACCATCCCCACTGCGCCAAGTTCTGCGTCCTCGGCGGAGGCTCCTGCACCCAGTAGCCCTGTCAGTGAGAAACCGCGCCATGCGGTTGCGATCCCCGGCCTCAGATTTCTTCGATTTCTACGAGCCGGTGCTGCTGCTGCCCGCTACCATTACCGGTTATGGCCGATCCCAATCGTACGATCGTCTGGTTCCGGCAGGACCTGCGGGTCCAGGACAATCCTGCTTTACAGGCCGCCGCCGACCGCGGCAACGCCGTAATTCCCGTCTACATCCACGCGCCGCACGCGGAGGGCGATTGGATGCCCGGTGCCGCGAGCCGCCTTTGGCTGCGTCAATCTCTGGAAAGCCTCGGCAAGGACCTCCGACAACTCGGCAGCCGGCTGATCATTCGCCGGGGCGAGAGCCTGAAAGAGCTGCGATATCTGATTCGCGAAATGCAGGCCAATACGGTGTATTGGAATCGACGCTACGAGCCGGCCATCGTCGAGCGTGACAAAGTCGTCAAATCCGGCCTCGCCTCCGACGACATCGAGGTCGCCAGTTTCAATGGTGCGTTGCTGTACGAACCGTGGGAGATCGAGACCAAGGACGGCTCGCCCTATCGCGTCTTCACGGCGTTCTGGAAAGCGTGCCTGGGCTCGGGCGATCCTGCGGAGCCACTGCCGGCTCCCGAACGACTCGCGCGCCCGCGACAATGGCCCGAAGGCGTCGAGCTTTCCGACCTTGCACTGGAGCCGAAGGTCAACTGGGACGCTGACATTCGAAATGCATGGACGCCCGGCTCCGAGGGCGCCGAAACGCGACTGCAGGAATTCCTCGACGAGGCGCTTCGACAATACAGCGAGGGTCGCAACCGGCCGGACATGGACGGCAGCTCCCGGCTCTCGCCCCACCTGCACTACGGCGAAATCAGTCCCCGGCAGGTCTGGGGGGCTGTCAAGGGACGTGCCGCGCTTTACTCCAGTAAGTCTTCCAAAGAGTCAGCCCGCGTCTTTCTGGCTGAACTGGGTTGGCGCGAGTTCGCCCATCATTTGCTTTATCATTTTCCTTATACCACTGAAGAGCCGTTGAGAGACGAGTTTGCTCGGTTTCCCTGGATGAGCGACAAAAAAGGCCTTCGCGCCTGGCAGCGCGGCGAAACCGGCTATCCCATTGTCGACGCCGGGATGCGGCAACTCTGGGCGATCGGATGGATGCACAACCGGGTGCGGATGATCGTGGCCTCGTTTCTGGTAAAGCACTTGCTTATCCCGTGGCAGCACGGAGCTGAGTGGTTCTGGGACACGCTGGTCGACGCGGACCTGGCCAACAACACGCTCGGCTGGCAGTGGACGGCCGGCTGCGGAGCGGACGCCGCGCCCTACTTTAGAATCTTCAACCCCATCCTCCAGGGCAAGAAGTACGATCCAAACGGAGAGTACGTGCGCCAATGGGTGCCGGAACTCGCTCCGTTGCCGACGCAATACATTCACTGTCCATGGGAAGCGCCCGAAGGCACACTCGCCGACGCCGGCATCAAACTCGGCCGCGACTATCCCAAGCCGATCGTCGACCACGGCGAAGCAAGGGAACGCGCCCTGGCCGCATTCGGGACGATCAGGAAGACGTGACGTGTGGCCCCGCCCGGATCCGCATCGATACGGTTTGAATCAGAAAATGCCCGGCAGCGCCCGTGTTACGGCCCAGTACACGCCGACCAGGGCGATCAACGTCGAAGCCGGGATCACGGCCCAGCGGCGGTAGTGCCGGCTGTTTCTGAACAACCCGATCGTCGCGAACGCCAGCAGCACGACGCATAACTGGCCGAACTCTACGCCGACATTGAACGTCACCAGCGCCGTCAGGAACTCGCCCCGCGGCAGGCCCAATTCCTTCAACACGCCCGCAAAGCCCAATCCGTGCAGCAGCCCGAACGCGAACACGACGAATGGCCGCCATGGCTTGAGCTCGCTGGTCACAATGTTCTCTACGGCCACGTACGCGATGGACAGCGCGATCAGCGGTTCGACCACGCTCGACGGCAGCGAGAACACGCCGTACGTCGACATCGCCAGCGTCACCGAATGGGCCAGCGTGAACGCCGTCACCTGCCACAGCAGCGGCCGCAGCTTCGTGCTCAGCAGGAACAGCCCCAGCACGAACAGAATGTGATCCAGCCCCTTCGGCAGAATGTGCTCGAAGCCGAGAACCAGGTACCGCCCGGCCACCTCCCGACGATTGACCGGCGGTGCCGGTTCGCCGAATCGATAGGGTGAACTGTTCTCACTCGGAGACAGCACCTGTTTGAACCCGGTGGCAGTGGCTTGGTCGAGAATCGTCAGGTGGACGGGTCCGAACGCCCGCGACGCGCCGAACGTGAACGATGCGGCGTCCTCCGGCACGACGCCGGTCAGGCGCGCGGTGATACCCAGCACCGTCGGCTCGGCCGATCGCTCGACCAGCGGCGTGCCGTACTCGGGAAAAGTGACTTCCGGGTCTTGTTTCGTGTCGTCGAAGCGAACCCGGGTCCGGCGGATCATCGTCCGGCGGGCGCGGGCGACGCACGTCTCGAACTCATCGGTCGGCATGGAGCGCAATCGCGAGGCCAGCTCGGCCGAATCCGCGGTTGATGAGACGCCCAGCGCCAGAGCGTCCACGTCGACCGTTACGTCGATCTGGTAGACGCCGTTCGACTTGAACACCACGAGCACGTCGGTAATCGAAAACTCGTGCGCGACGGCGGCGGAGGCATGCCATAACCCCGCAACAAACAAAACCGCCGCAACGGCCGGGTGGCCTGGGTTCCTCCAGATCTTAGACTTCGGCGATCGACCGACGGGTGCCGCTGGCAGCTTGCTGCCAGTGCGGCAAACAGAGCAGTGTCGCGGCACTGAGCCAGCCGCCGTTCGGTCGCGGTTTTGATTTGAAAGGGTCCGCCTCACTTGGCCAGCTTGCGCAGCACCTCGCAGCCCCGTTTCAATCGCTCGTCGGGCACAGCATAACTCACGCGGAAGTGCGTGTCGCGCTCGCTGAACGCGCTGCCGGGAATGACCAGACAGTTGTTCTTGATGGACTGCTCGACGAACTCGGTCGCCGTCGCGTAACCCGACGGTATCTTTGGGAAAACGTAGAATCCGCCGGCTGGATGCGCGAACTGGAAGTGGTCTTTCAGCTCACTGACGGCCAGGTCCCGCTTCCGCCGATAGTCGGCGACCTGCTGCGACATGTCCGTGTCCAGCGCCACGATGCACCCCCGCTGGGCCGGATGCGGGGCGCACACGAACGTATACTGCTGTAGCTTGGCCATTTGCATGATGATCGCCTCCGGGCCGGCCGCGTACCCCATCCGCCATCCGGTCATGCCATAACTCTTGCCGAATCCGCGCAGCAGCAACGTTCGCTCCGGAGCGTAGGTTACCGGGCTGGCCGCCGGTGCGTCGTACGTCAGCACGTTGTAAATCTCGTCGCTGATGATCAGCAGGTCGTGCTTGCGGGCGAACTCGGCCAGCCCCTTGATCTCATCGGGCGAGTGCACCACGCCGGTCGGGTTGGCCGGCGAGTCCATCAGCAGGATTTTCGATCGCTTGGTGGCGACGGCCTCGAACGCCGCCGCGTCGAGCTTGAAGTCGTCGTAGATCGGAACCGGCACGGGCTTGCCGCCGAACAGGTTCACCAAGTGCTTGTACGAAACGAAATACGGGTCGGCGAACAGCACTTCGTCGCCGGGGTTCAGACACGACATGAACGCCAGCGACAACCCACCCGACACGCCGCACGTCACCAGAACGGTCGGATTCCAGTCGAACTCGTCACGCAGCGACTTATCGATGCGCTCCCGCAACTCGGGCAGACCGTGTGTCACGGTGTAGCCACCGTGGTCGTCGCGAATCGCCTGGATCGCGGCCTGCTTGACAGGATCGGGGATGGCGAAGTCCGGTTGGCCCATCGACAGGTCGATCGGGTCCTTCATCGAAGCGGCCAGGTCGAAGACTTTGCGAATCCCGGACGAACCAATCGTGGTCACTTTTTCGGCGAGGTAATTCTGACCGGTCATGCTGATGCCTTCCGTCGTGTCGTATGCAGTTGCCAGGCGCGCAGGCCGCGATGCTCTGTCAACAAAAAGACCGCCGCAAGAGCATGCCGCGGCGGCCGGTCCCAGTCATTACAGAGATTGAACGGCGAGCGAACACCGCCTCACACCTATTTCGCCGGCTTCTCCTCCGTAGCAGCGGTGGACTGCGCCTTCTTCTTGGCTTTGCCGCCGACTGCGGCCTTGCGATGAGCCACTTTCGGCAGCCCGAACGGATCCATGCCCTTCTCCCAGCGATCCTCCTCTTTGAGCTTCTCGACGCGTTCAGCCCGCGTCAGGACGTTTCGGTGTCGGACCAGGGAACTCTTGCTCTTGAGCGTCTTGTGCAATGACATTCGCGCGTCGTACTCCGTCGTTACGGCGTTCCAATCGCCTTCTTCTGATACCCCTGCAGATCGTACCGCCCGCCGGCCTTGACGAACAGCTCCCCGAGCTTGCGGATCTGCTGATGATACTCGTCACACAACTGCTTTTGAACCGGGTCGTCGCAGTTGAATCCCTTCTGCGTGACCAGGCGGTATTTGTACTTGCTGCGCCCCCTGTATTGCACGATGGACGTTGCCACCCCGTGCTCTTCAAGAAATTCGCGGGCCTTCCGCGCCTCTTCGAGATCGGTCTCCAGAAACTCCTGCACGACGATGTAGGTGTGTCCTCGAACCCACTTGGGACCGTCCTCGGGCTCGGCCGCAGGAGCTCCCTTTCGGCCGGCCGGAACCGCCGCCAGCGACTGCGGGTTGTTGGCCTGAACCGGTGACGACGACATTCCGGCGAAGATCTCTTCTTTCGGCTTGGATCGCCGCGCCTTCTCGATGTCGTCCAGCACCTCTTCCCCGATCGCCGCCTTGCCGCTGGCGAAGCCCTCGGCCCGCCCGAGCACGAGTCCGCGGTGCCGGCCGATGAAGAACGCCCCGGTAATCACCACAATGAGCAGCAAAACGCCCATCGATGCCGTCAGACTGGTAAACGAGAGCACCAGACGCGGTCCGTCCACCGCCACCAAGGGGGCTTTGCCGTCCGACTCGCCCGTCGGGCGGACACCTTCGGAGGGTGGGGGTGCCGACGAGGTGCGCTGCCGGCCGCGATCTTCCCCGCGCGACCACCAGCCCGGTACGTCCAGACGGGCATCCTGGGACGGCGGACCGTCCTTACGCAGGATCTCGAACAGGGATGGCCCCCGCTTTGTCTTGGCCATGAAACGGACCTCGCTTCGCTTCCGATACAAGTCGATCTCGGGTTCAGGGATAGGATACAACGGAGCGGGCACATTGCAAGCGAAGCCTGGTCCGGGGCCCATGAGTTGCCCGGAATTCACAAGTTACGTCAGCGAGGCGGTAGCGTGCGATCAGCGTCTACTCGGAGGCAATTCGCAGCACGGCCGCCCCGTCGATCCCGCCGTCCTTGAGCCGCTGCAGGACCTCATTGGATTTTTCCAGCGGATACGCCGTCACGGTCGTTTCCACAGGCACCCGGGCCGCAGTGTCGAGGAATTCCTGCCCGTCCCGCCTCGTGCTGGCCGTGACGCTGCGAAGTTGACGCTCCTGGTAGAGGTGCCTTTCGTAGTCCAACGGGGGAATCTCGGACATGTAGATGCCCGCAAGCGCACAGGTCCCCCCGCGATCGAGATGTTCCATCGCGTGCGGAACAATCCCACCCGCCGGTGCGAAAATGATCGACCCGTCAAGTTTCTCCGGCGGCTGCGCCTCGGCTTGGCCACACCAGACGGCCCCCAGCCGGCGAGCGAGGTCACGATGGGCCTCGGTGCGCGAGAACACGTAGACCTGCATCTTCTGGTGTACGGCGATCTGGATGGTCACGTGGGCCGACGCCCCGAACCCGTAGAGTCCCAGGCGGCCGCCGGGCTGAACGTTTGAAAGCCTCAGTGAGCGGTACCCGATGATCCCCGCGCACAGGAGCGGCGCGGTCTGCTCGTCGTCCAGCGTACCCGGAAGGGCGTAGGCGAATCGATGATCGACCAGTGTGTACTCGGCGTATCCGCCGTGGACGTCGTAGCCTGTGAACCGCGCCGATTCGCAGAGATTCTCGTCGCCCCGCTTGCAGTACCGGCATTGACCGCACGTCTCGTGGAGCCAGGCCATGCCCACTCGGTCGCCGACCGCAAAGCCGCTGACGCCGTCGCCGGTCGCTTCGACCCGGCCGACGATCTGATGGCCCGGAACCACCGGTTGCAGGTGCATCGGCAGCTCACCCTCGACTTGGTGCAGATCGGTGTGACAGACGCCGCAGCAGTGCACCCTCACAAGCAGTTGGCCCGCGCCCGGCGCCGGCCGTTCCAGCTCGCCGACCCTCAAAGGTGCGGTCTCGACGGGGGCGGGGCGTTCAAGCAGCATCGCTCTCATGGCGCGCACATTCTAACACGACCCGGCCTACCAGACAGGGTCGGCGTTGACGGGTGCCACGGGCGGCTCGTCCGCCCGTGCGCTTGCAAAGCGCGCCTGAAAGGTGCACACACCACCCAGTGAACCGTCAGCCCCGGCGCCGCTACGGATTCGGATCGGGAACTATTGCCCATCAAACCGTTTTCGCTAAGATTCAGTGGTGCCGTCCCGTCATCATGCCGCGCGGATTTGGAGCGGCCCACGATAGGCGTGGCGTGGCTCGGGCGATTAGCTCAGTTGGCTAGAGCGTTCGGATCACACCCGAGAGGTCACAGGTTCGAGTCCTGTATCGCCCAATGCTGCATCTGGCCCCGAGGCCGGGTGCTGAGCATTCCTTCCTTTTTCGGCGCTTGACGCTAAACAAGCCCGGCTCCTGCCCCAGATCCGAACAGAAGGTACGCGCCTGGACCTACGTCCTGTGGCCTCGGAAAGTCCCCGTTCGATTTGATCGCCCAAGCGGTGACGTATTGGCGGAGTGACGAGATGCTCAAACATTCCCGCTCAAGCTGAAGCGCAACTCCTGCCGTTAACACCCGCATGGCGGGCGGGGTCGGGGCAGCCGTCGCCCGTCGGCGTCACATCGTTTCAGGCGTAGGGCGTGAACGCTGGATTCCGCGCGGAAATCTGCTTGTCAAATGCCCGAAAGGAGACCAACCATGGCCAATGCGAATCAGACGAACACTCATTACGGTACGGACACGGGCTATGCCACCCAGTGCGGAACGCGGGTCCCGTTCGACTCCATCCAGGACCCCGGTGCCTACATCTGTAACTGGAGCGGCCACCTGCTGCGCGTGCCACCGGACGGCATCACACCCGGCCGCAGCCCGCTAATCAACATGGTCGGCTGCGACCCGCTGTTCGTGACCAAGATCAGCGATAACCCGTTTGTCACGGTCACCAAGGCCCGCATGCAGGCGGCCAACTTCGACCTGCCGGTTGCTTTCTAGGGGAAGGGGCATCGACTCGCGCCAATAGCAGTAACGAAAAACGGACGGATCCAGCGTCACGGCCGAAGGAGCGGCGAGGACGATGAGGCCTCGCCGGTTCTTTTGCGCACATCCGAGTTCCCAAACAGCCGACTCCGCACCCGCCCACTGGGTCCCGCCTTTCCTTGATGCTTCGGTGGGCACGGGCACTCGGGCTGCGCACGAAAGCCGCAGACCGAGGACCGCCGTTCCAAACGCGCCCCGCCCGCCATAGAATCGATCGGGGATGCAAGTGGTTACCGGGCCCTGTCTTGGCGATCACAGCAACCCGCTATGATATGCAGGAGACTAAGCCCTCAGGCCGCGTCGGCCTGATTCGAACGGAGCTCTGACGCGATCGACTCACCCCTCATCGTGCGATGCGTTACGTAGGAACCGTCTACCGCCCGCCCAGCGAGGCCTACTCTTACCTCCTCCAGGCCACCATCGGCTGCTCGTGGAACCACTGTACCTACTGCGTGATGTACCGCGGCAAGGAGTACCGCGTCCGCCCGCTGGCCGAGACGCTGGAGGACATTGCCGAGGCCGGCCGTCGCTTCGGCGACCAGGTTCGCAAGGTCTTCGTGATGGACGGCGACTCGCTCGCCATGGAACTCGACACGTGGGAGCCGATCCTCGAGTCGCTCGCGGCCACCTTCCCCAACCTCCGCCGGGTGAGCTGTTACGCGACGGCCATGAACCTGCTGGAGAAATCGCCGCACGAGTTGAAGCGGCTCCGCGAGCTGGGCTTGAAGCTTCTCTACATCGGCCCGGAATCGGGCGATGACGTGACGCTGAAGCGGATCGCCAAAGGCGCCGACTCGGCCGCACACATCGAGGCCGCCGCCAAGGCTCGCGAGGCCGGCATGAAGCAATCGCTCATCTTCCTGCTCGGAGCGGGCGGCGCCGATCGCAGTGTCAAGCACGCCGAGGGCTCCGCCCGACTGGCCACCGCTATGGACCCCGAGTTCCTGTCGGCCCTCACCCTGATGCTCGTCCCGGGTTCCCCGATCCACAAGCTGGCCGAAAACGGCCGCTTCGAACTGCCTGCAATCGAGCAGCTATTGCATGAGCTGCGCATCATCGTCGCCGGCGCCGACCCCACCGACGCCATCTTCCGCTCGAACCACGCCTCCAACTATCTCCCCATCGGAGGCCGCCTGCCGAGGGACCGCGAAACGATCCTCGAAACAATCGACGCCGCCCTTGCCGGCAGGATCCCCTACAAAGAAGAGTGGTTCCGCGGCCTGTAACGCAAACGACGCCACGGTTACGTAATGTCGCGGTCGGGGCTTCTTTGGACCTGCGCTCTGGGTGCGGCTGGTATGCCCGGCAGGTCGGGTGCCGGTTGCGGGGCCGCTTCCGGTTGGGCTACGGCGCCGCGCAGTGCCGTGCGCCACTCGATAACCAGCGAGAACAGCGCCGGGACGACAAACAGCGTGAAGACCGTCGAGAAGAGCAGCCCGCCGACGACGACGCTTCCGATGCCGCGGTAAAGCTCGCTACCGGCTCCCGTCATGAGAACCAGCGGCAGCATGCCGAAGATGCTGGTCATGGCGCTCATGAAGATCGGGCGGGTTCGCGTGCGGACGCTTTGAACGACGGCTTCGTCTGTTGCCATGTTGTATTCCCGCATGTTCACCAGCGCCTGGTGCACGACCAGGATGGCGTTGTTGACGACGACGCCGAGCAGAATCACGAAGCCCAGCATGGTCAGTACGTCGAGCTGCTGGATCGGAATCGTCACGTCCCGCAGACTGGCCTCGTGCACGATGCGCAGGGCCGCAAACCCGCCGACCGCGGCCAGCGGCACGCTGAACATGATCACGAACGGGTAGATAAACGACTCGAACAGAGCGGCCATCAGCAGGTAAATGATCACCCCGGCGAGGATGGCGCGGGACTGGAGCAGTTCTGTTGCGAATGCGGGGTTGGCGATCAAAAAGCCGCTTGCAATGACGACGGCGAGAATCCCGGTCGTGAACGCGGCCTTTCGAGCCCCGAAGATCAGTCGGACCAGCAGCGTCACGATGCCCGCCGCCAGCAACAGCGCGAGCATCGTGTAGCCGACCGAGTTGCTGATCCAGTGCGGGCCGGTAATCTTGCCGCGGAAGTCGCCCACCAGCGCCCGTTGCGTGGTGGTCAGCTTGTCGGCGTTGCCGGCCAGCGTCGTGATCACCGACTGATCGACGGCTCCGCTTTCCCTTAGTGGTGCGACGACCTTCTCCCGGACCGTGGTCATTGCCGTCTGCAACGCCATGCCCCGGGGCGGCCGCACGGTCAAAGTGACCGAGCCCATCTCCTCGATGTGGTTGATTTGCTGCGGAGCGGTGGTCTTTTCGAAACGGACGAACGAACGCAGCGGGACGGTGTGGCCCGACGGAGTGTAGACCGGCACCTGGGCGACTTGGTCCCGCCCGGCGTTGCGCATGCCCTCGACCAGGATGACCATATCGATCCGGTCGCCCTGATCGTTGAACTCGCCCACGAAGGCGCCGTTTGCGCAGGCCTCGATCATGAAGCCGATGTCGTGCACGTTGAGGCCGAGGTCCGCAGCTTTGGCACGGTCCTGAACGATCTGGATTTCCGGCCGGCCCAGGTCAAAGTTGGAGGGGTTTGGCTGCGGATATCCCAGACCGGCCTCCATGATCTTTTGAGAGATGGCGCTGGCGGCGCTAACGACTTTGTCGTAGTCGTTGCTGCGGACTTCGAGTTCGATGGAGTTTCCACCGCTGAAGCCGCGACCGAAAATCGAACTTTGCGAGAAGAACGCCATCACGCCACCGGGAATCCTCTTTGCGGCGTTGTTGAGCACCTCGACGAGCGGCGAGACGCGGGCGTCGTCCTTGCTGGTGCAGCCCATGAAGCATCCGCCGCCCCACGAGACAAAGAAGAACGTATGAATCGGGGGTGGCCGGACGGTGAGGGTCTCACCGTTATCCGAGCCCAGCGGCACCTCGACTTTCCTCAGTTGTTCGGCCTCGGGAGAGCCGAGCTCCGCCTCCCAGTAGGGGCGGACGCCGTCGTTTGGGTCATTGGGATCGCCGTTCTCGACGACCAATGCCATTCGCTTGAACTCCTCGATGGAGTAACCCGGCGGCGTCACGAGGAAGCCGAAGACCAGGTTCTTGTTTCCGGCGGGCAGGTAGTCCGTATCGGGCGTCAGGAAGTAACTCGCCGCCAGAGACGCGCCGGTCAGACCAACGATGACCGCAAGCCGTGTCGGCACGTGGGCGTTAATCCGCGCGACGATCGCCGCAACGAACCGCGCGAGGAACCATGGTTTCTCCTCGGTCTGTCCGGCGACTTTGGCACGAGCGCCGAGGACTTTCGCCGAGATCGGCGGGATCACCAGAATCGACACGATCAGCGACAGCGCGACCGCAGAACTGATGGCCACCGCAATGTCGCCGAACAACTGGCCGGCCTCCTCCTTGATAAACACCACGGGGATGAATACGGCCATGGTGGTGAGGGTGCTGGCCAGAACGGCGCCCCAGACCTCCTTGGCTCCGTCGAGCGCCGCGCGGTGACGTTTCTTCCCCATTTGTCGGTGCCGGTAGATGTTCTCGAGCACCACGATGGCGTTGTCGACGACCATGCCTACGGCGAAAGCCAGTCCTGCGAGCATGACGATGTTGAGCGTGCGCCCGAGCATCGTGATGACCAGGAATGTCCCAATGACGGAGATGGGTATGGCCACCGCAACGATGCCGGTGGCCGATCCGCTGCGCAGGAAGACAAGCAGCACGGTGACGGCGAGCAGACCGCCCACGAAAATGTTCCGTACGACCAGATCGATGGCCGACTGGATGTAAACCGTCTCGTCGTAAGTCTGGTCGAGGTGGAGGTCCGGGTGCACGCTCGGGAGGATCTCTTCGTTGACCTGATCTATCTGCTCTTTCAGGCCGGCCATCGCATTCAGGACGTTCGCCCCTGTCTCGCGTCGGGCGGGCATGGCGATGACGTATTCGCCCTTGTTGCGTACGAACGCGAACTGCTTCCGGAAGCCGTCCTCGACGCGGGCCACGTCCCGCACCAGCACCGGCCCGCCGGGCTGATAGGCGACGACCGTGTCCTCGATCTCCTGTGTGGAACGAAACTCACCCAGCGTGCGATAGGTGTAGTCGCGTTTGCCCTGGATGATGGTGCCACCGGAGATATTGACGTTCTGCCCGCGAAGGGCGCGCTCCAGATCGGCGAAGGTGATCCTGCGGGCAGCGAGCTTGAGCGGATCGACGATGATCTGCATCTCGCGATCGCGCCCGCCGTAGACGGCCACCGACGCGATGCCCTCGGCCCGCTCCAGCACGGGCTGGACCTTCTCCTCGACGAACGTCTTCAGATGCGTGACGTTGATCTCATCCGTGCCGCGCAGCATGAGCCACGCGATGGTGCGCGACATGTCGTCGTCGGAGGCTGTGATGGTCGGCTCGTCGACTTCCTCCGGATAGCCCGAGACCTGCCGTAGCTTCTCCGAGGTGTCGCGGAGCGCGATGTCCTTGGAAACGCCGACGTCGAATTCGAGTGTCACCGACGCGCGGCCTTCGACGGCCTGGGACGTCATCTTCCTCAAGTTCGAGACGCTCTTGAGCTTCTCCTCCTGGCGGTCGATGATCTCGCTTTCGATCTCCTGCGGGCTGGCGCCGGACCAGAACGTCTCGACCGATACGAACGGGCGATCGACGTCGGGCGTCAACTGCTTGGGAATCTCGGACACGGCGAGCAAGCCGAAGACAACGACAAGGATCACCGCGACGGTAACCTTGACGGGGTTCTCGATGGCGAACTTGATCAGGCCCATATCGTTATTCGGGGCGTCCTCGGCTTGCGGTTTTCGACGCTTCTTTGGATTGTTCGACCGGAGTACCGCTTTCGTCCACTATTCTGACCGGTGCCGGGAACGGAAAGAGCCGTTCGTTGCCGCGGGTGACGACGCGCATGCCCGGCAGCACGTTGTCCGACGTAATGGCGATCCAGTCGCCCACATCGGCCCCGAAGGTGACCGGTGACAGTACGGCGACGGTGCCCATCTGCGGGTCGGGCATCACCAGGCCAACAAAGGCGATACCCTGCCGGATGACCAGCGCGTCCTTGGGGACGGCGACGACGTCGGTCTTCGGGCCGGAAATCACTGTTGCGCGGGCGAACATGCCGGCCGCGAGCCGTCCCTCTTCATTTTCGACCACGATCTCGACCGGGAAAGTCCGTGCCTCGGCGTCCGCCTGGCGAATGACGTGCCGGATGCGCCCTTCGAAGATGTCGTCCACCGCGTCGATCTTGACAGTCGCCTGAACGCCCTCGTCCACGTAAGGCAGGGCGAACTCGGGTACGTCTACGCGCACGAGAACCTCGGACAGATCCACGATCTCCACGACCGATCCGCCCCTGGGAATCCACTCACCCACTTCGGTGTGCCGAGCCACGATGTACCCGGCAAAAGGCGCTTTGATCTCGGTCTTGGCCAGATCAGTCTCCAGTCGCTGCACGATCGCATTCTGGCGCTCGACGGAGAACTTATAGAAGTCGCGCTCGGCCTCGGCGTCGTACAGCTCCTTGGGGCTGGCATCCCGGCCTTCGTAGAGCGCGGACATACGCTTTACTTCGAACTCCCAACGCCGCAGATACGCCTCTTCAGCCTTCTGGAGCGAGCGAGCCTCTTGCAACTCGAAGCGGATCGTATCGCTGTTGAGCTTGGCCAGCAGCGCGCCGGCCTCGACGCGATCGCCCTGGCGAACCGGCATCTCGCTGACGATTCCGGCGATCTCCGAACCGACCACGCTGCGCGTCAACGGTTCCACCGTCCCCACGAGCGTGATCGTGCTGGGTAATTCCCGCATCGCGGCGGTCGCGATGACGACGTCGGTGGTCGGGGGCTGGGCCGTCGCGACGCCGCCGCAGGTGCCGGCGAGCGCGACCGACATCAGCGCCTGGATGGGATTTCTTAGTATGGCTTTGACCACTCCACTGCCTCCGTCCCGCGGGACCCTTGCAAAACGAGATATTATACAAGTGTTAAACATCTTGCGACAGGCCGTCCGGGGGATTAGCTTGTGTGAAATCATGGAAATTCAGCCCGCTGCGTCGGGTGAGATCGGAATTAGTGCGGTGAAAGTGAAGTCCTGCTGGACTCTCGGTGCGGCGACGCTGGATGTCGTCTACCCGCGCGGGTGTCTGCTGTGCGGGGAGGCGATCCGAAGCGATTCATCCTTCTTCTGCACGCGATGCGACCGGCAACTTCGCCTGGAATGGTCTCAGCCCGTTTGTCCGCGCTGCGCTCACAGCGTCGGCCCGTTTGGCGTTCGGGACGAGTGTTGCTTCATGTGCCGCCGGTCCAGACCGCACCTCGACCGGCTGGTCCGCGTCGGCCCCTATCGCGGGACCACGTCGAAACTGGTTCGCATCTTCAAATACAACGGCCGGGACGAACTGGACGCCCATCTCGGCGCCCTGGTCGCCGAGGCCATCGAATTGAGCGACTGGGCGGAGTCTGCGGAAGCCCTGGTGTACGTGCCGACGCACTGGCGCCACTCGATCGGGCGCAGGTACTATGCGCCCAAGTTGTTGGCGAACGTCGTATCCCGCTGTACCGGGCTACCGCAAGCGCCCGTGCTGCGCCGAGTGGCAGCAGGCCCGTCCCAACTTGCTGTCCCGCGATCCGAACGTCCGAAGAACATCCGAGGCCAATTCGGCATGATCTGCGGCGCCGGCGTCGAAGGAGCCAGACTCTGTCTGTTGGACGACGTCTCGACAACAGGAGCCACCCTCAACGAATGCGCCAAGGTGCTGAAGCGAGCCGGAGCCACGGCAGTCTACGGAGCGGTAATCGCCAAAGTGGACACAGCCACGCACTGGGTCGACGGGGTTTAGAGCTGACGAAATCGAACAGAGACCGGCAAAGCACTCGCCATGTACGATTGCCGGCGGTGATAGCCGCCTCCGGGACGCAGCACGGCCGCTGCGCAATCGGGGTTACCGGACCCGATCCAACTCTGAAGGCAGACAGTGAAGCGGTTTCGACGCTGGTGGGAAAAGCCCACTTGCCCACCTATGCCCCGCCATGTATACTCCAGGTGGCCAGGAGATGCATCATGGAGACGGAGACGACTAAAACGACAGACGCAAAGGGGCGCGTGGCTCTGGGCCACCGCTTCGCCAATAAGACCGTCATCATTCGAGAGATCGATCCTACGGAAGTGGTGGTCACCGTCGCCCGGGTGATACCCGAGCGGGAGGCGTGGCTCTACGAGAACGAATCGGCCAGGGAGATCGTGACAACCGGTCTCCGGCAGGCAGAAACGGGCGAGTTCAGCGACTCGCCGCCCGATCTCGACGCGGCTAGCCCGCTGGCCGACGCGATCGAGGAGTGACGGTGTTCACGCCGGTTTGGACTCGCGCCGCCCAGGAGACTTACGACGAGCTCAAGGCGAAGGCGGAAACTTCGCTGAAAGCCCGTCGGCGTTCCAAGCGGACGAAGGCAACGCGTGACGAGGGGCTCTTCACGCAGATCCACAAGTGCGTCCAGCACTTGATTCGCAATCCGAAAGACCCGGGCCTGGCGACGCACGAGTATCGGTGCCTGACGCACCCGTACGATAGGAAGGAAAAGGTGTTCGAGGCTTACGTGCAGAGCACGACGCCCGGAGCCTACAGAGTGTTTTGGTGCTACGGGCCGGCGAAGGGGCAGATCACGATCATTGCGATCACGCCGCATCCGTAGAGGCGCGGACCGGAGCGGTCCTCGATGCTGTGGGAGGAGAGCCTTCAGCCGTCAGCTTTGTCGTGGCCGAGCAGCCATTTGCTCGTTCAGGCGTCATCAGACTCGAACGGTTCCGGAGTGAGTTGGGCGAGCCAGTCGTTCACTTGCCTGACCTTGTCGCGGTTGCCGACCTGGTCGTAAAGATCACGAGCCTTGATCCAGTACTTACGGGCGGTGGGGATGTCGCCACGCTCTCTCATGACGTTGCCGAGGTTGACGTAGTCTGCGGCCATGGCGTCAAGCGTGCCCAATCGTTCATTGATCTCAAGTGCCGTCTTTTGCGCTCGCTCGGCTTGGTCGAGATCCCCGCGCCTCTGGTAAATCACGCCGAGGTTGGCGTAGGCGGTTGCCATACCATCCAGGTCGCCCACGGCTTCGCTAAGATCCAGAGCCTTCGAAAACATGATGTTGGCCTTCTGCAGCTCCCAACGCCTGCAGTAGATCACGCCGAGATTGACGTAGGCACGCGCCATGTCGCCCCGCTTCCCGAGAGCGTCAAAAACCTCCAAGGCCTTCATCTGCATGCGCTCTGCCTGATCCAGGTCGCCGCGCAGTTCTGCGACAATGCCAAGACCGCCAGTGTCGCGGGCAACCCCTTCCTGACTGCCGATACGCTCGTCGATTTCCAAGGCCTTCTCGTACATGGTTGTGGCCTCTTCCAGTTCTCCGCGATTCGCGTAGATCATGGCTAGAGAAGAGAGGTCGCGAGCGACCGCCGTTTGGTTGCCCAGTCGTTCGTCGATTTCCAAGGCCTTCCTGAGCATGGGCTCAGCCCGTTCCGCGTGCTCCGCTAATCCAATCACAACACCAAGTTCTCTGAGCCAGGTTGAGACGTGCGGCGCTAACTGTATCGGCGGCGGATCGCCGGCTTCGGCGATGCGTTGCTCCAGTTCGGCGATTCGGAAGCGTTTTTCGTCGTTGGAGAGGTTGGCGGCGGCGCTGAAGTCGCCGGTGAATCGGTCGGCGATGCCCGCTGATGCGGTCGCCTCTTCTGACACGAACTCGAACTGGTGCGACTTCCATGACCAGAAGTCCCGGGCTTCGACGGAGAGTAGCCGGACCGCGTATTCGGGAAGCCAGAAAACGACCGGGCACTGAAAGGCGTTCGGCCACAGTTCCCGCGAAGCGTTCAGGCGCCTGAAAACCATGTGGCTCTCGCGTTCGGACGGGACAGAGGCTTCGAGGTTCGTCAGGAAAAGTGCCGTTGGCTTGGTGCTCTTTGTCGCGTCGCGGGCGGCGTTCAGGACGTCGGGTGTGTCTCTCGGAAGATGAACAACTTCGATTCCCCCGTGGTCCAATTGCAGGCGCTGAATGAGGTAGTCTCGCAGCGCCGGGCTGTTGCAGACGGCGACGCTGAGGGAGAACGTGCCGGCCGACGCATCGAGCATGTTACGCATGGTCTGTAGTTCCGCCATTTGTCGCTCGGTTTCGCGGAACTGAAGGGGAGGCTGTACAGGCGGATCGGTCATGGCAAGGGTGTGTCGTCGGGTGGGGCGGGGACGAGCGGATTGAGGGCGTACCACTCTTCGTCATTTTTGTACTGTAAAATGGCCCGGCTGTGGAGCAGCTCCTGGATGGCCTCCTCGCGCTCGCCGGTGCGCCTTAGCTTCCCGTCGGCCTGAACCTCGCGGAGTATAGGCCAGTGGTCCTCACGCATTTGTCGAGCGTAGGCTTGTCGAAAACTCTCGCGCTGCGCGGTGCAGTTGTACGTCGCCAATGGGCAAAGCATCTGTGATAACAGCGCCGCGTGTGAGCGTCATCAATTCTCGCGGTTGTCCGCCGCTGAGACGAATAAGCTCATCAACCACCGTAGCGGGATCAAAGACGTCCGATTCGACGGCCTGTGCCTTCGCCAGACGCTTATGCACGAGCTCGCGGAATTTCTCGACGCCCGGAGCGAACGGATCGCACCCTGGGGGGGTGAAAACCCTGGTCATCGGAATGACAGAGGGCGGCGCATCATAGTGGGCGGAGAGCGCAGGTCCCACGCTCGAGTAGGCGAGGGCGATCGGCATGGTGTAGATCACGTGGCAGCCGAATGCCCGCAGATGGGCCTGCCGGTGGTAGAAAAGGTCTTCGCCACGGTTCGTCCCGCTGTTCGGACCGAGCGGTCGGAGCACCATCTTGTCAAGATCGTCTACGATGATGACCAGCCCGGCGTGTCCGGCTTTCGTCAGCTTGAGCGTGGCTTCCCCGATGACATCATTGGCGTCGCCGATCAGGCTACTCGTTCGTTCTTCGAGCGCATCGCGAATTCGTTTCCGCGTCGCGGGGCTGCTCTTGAGAATGCCCGTGACCTTGAGAATCCCCAAATCCAATTCGAAGTCGTCGAAGGAAAGCCCCGTTGGTAAGACCTTTGTAATCGACTTGAAGAACTGTTGAAACCGGCTGGCGGAAAGCTGGATTTTCCGGCGGTGCTTGAGCTGATTCGACAACTGGCGCACGATCGCCAGCAAAATGTCGGGAAAGTCGAGGTCGTTCTGGTCGAGCTCCTCCTCGATCTTGCAATAGACCACAAAGTACTTGCCGTCGCCGGATTCGAGATCGCCCTGCAATCTCTTGAGTTCAGTCGTCTTTCCGCACCCCCGATGGCCGGCGAAGATGTGGCAAGTGGCTCGCTGCGCCATTCGGATGCTGTTGGCCAGCATGGCGCGAGTGCCGGCACTGCCCCGGACCTCGTCCAGGTCCACGTAGAGGTCGGCCTCGTGAGGTTCCAACGGAATCACGTCGAAGGCTTGGTAGACACGTCGCCGAAGGTCGTTCATGGCAGTTGGTTTATCGGCCATAGCGTCGGCCCTGCTTGCCTGCGTAGGAATTGATCGGTCGCGTAACGCTCCGGCAATCGCCGATTCCCTACTTTTATCAAACGCGGAAACGCTGGACTGGTCAAGAGAGAAGCTGGCGGCGTTTGAAGGACCGCGTTTTGTCATACGAAGAAGGCATGTCCACGCGAGCGTGGACCGGAGACGCTCGCTGGTGGGACGGTTCTCGCGGGTTCAGAACAACGTGATGAACAGCAGGCCGAGGATGGCCAGGGCGGCGGCGGCTAACCAGATCCAGTGATGCTTGCGGCCGGCGGCGGGCAGGGGGACGATCCAATCACCGCAGTACGGGCATTGCTGAGTGTCCTCGTGGACCTGTCGGCCGCAGTTGGGGCAGGGGAGCGTCTCTTCTTCGTCGTCTTCGGTCAGATCCTGCTGCAATGGGTCATTGGGGTCGTGCGCTTCGGTCTGTTCTTCGCTAAAGCTCACGAAGTCCGCTCCCTTACGATCGCGGCTCGGAAAGGGGCTCCACACGATTGCAAAAGTGAGCACTGACGACGCATTAGCCGGCTCCCGTCGACTCGCGACCTTGTCTCGGTGCCTTGATCAATTCGATCATCTTCTTGAACCGCGGCGTGCCGCACTCCGTGCACAATTCGAACAACACGCTCTCGACCGTTGTGACGGCCGCGCCCATTTGCCGCATTCCCTCCAGCGCCACGCTGTAATCCACCGGGCTGCGCGATCCGATCGCATCGGCGCAAACCGCCGTATGATAGTCCATCGTCACCAGATCCAGCGCGGTCTGCTGCACGCACACGTGAGCTTCGATCCCGCACACGATCACCTGGTCGCGGTCGATCCGGCGTAACTCGTCCCGCAACGCCGGCTCGCCGCACGAGCTGAACGCCATCTTCTCCATGACGCGGCCGCCGGCCCGTTCGATTTCGGCACCCAACGCTGCATCCGTCGAGCCGATGCCTTTGGGGTACTGCTCAGTCGCCAGAACCGGCAACTCGAAGATCCCCGCCCCTCGAATGAGCAGCGTCGCCGCTTCAAGTATCTGCTCCCGCTGGTGAATGAACGGCAGCAGCTTCTCCTGAAAATCCACGACCAGCAGCATGGCCCGGCCGGGATCGAGTCGCCTTGCATTGAGCACTTTACAGCTCCCTTCGTCTTTCAATCGGCGATCGGAATCGCCGCCCCCGTTGATCCTCGTCCGCACCCGAGACGTCCGCTCAATTGCCCGCTGCGGCCCTGCGCTCGTTGATCGTCAGGAGCCGATCGAACTCGCGCCGCAGATCCGCGCCGCCCATCTGCTTATCGAAGAACTTCTGCTGCCGGATGCTCTTGACGATCACTTGCGGGTCGTGCCCGAGCTCGGTCCGGCACTGAAGATCGCGCAGCAACGCCTTCCACCACTGCCGCGTGCCGCGGTCGGAGCCGCGAAAGAGACTGTTGAACAGCGGCAGCGCCTCGTCGTACCGCCCCAGTTGGTAATAGGCCTCGGCCGCCCCCCGGATGGCCCGCGCGTCGCGCGGCTGCCCGTCCTCATATCGGGCGGCGTCCTCGTTGTAGCATTCTTCGAAGAGCTTCATCGCCCGCCGATAATCATCGGTTCGCAGGGCCGATTCGGCGAGTTGGAGCCGAAGGGCATAGGTCGCTTGCGCGTCGAAGAGCTCCGGCTTGTTGCGTGCCAATTCGTAGAGGCCCTCCGAGATCACGAGTGCGGTTCGCGCTCTCGCTTCCGCCTGTTCCGTTCGCCCGGCGAGCCGGTCGCGCTCGATCTCCTCGTTGATCGTGTCGAACAGACCCTGCAGCGTCGCGGCCGCGCCTTCCGGATCGCTCGCGACGTAACGCGGGATCAGCTCGGAGGCCTCCTCCGTTTGTCCCATACCGTCCAACGCGATCATCCGTACCCTTAGAACGCGCCCGATCAGCCCGCGCTGCGATTCGTAACGCGCCTCAAAGTCCTCCACGGTCTCCAGCGCCTTGGGCCAGCGTTCCACCCCCTGCAAGGCGTACAGTTCCGCGGTGAGCAGGTTGGCCCGGGCGGCCAGTTGCGTCAATTCGAGCCGCCGCGATGGGCCGGACTCTCTCGAGGCCGCATTGGCCAGCAGCCGCTCGGCGTTCCGTGCCGTGTCGATGACCTCGTCCGCCCGCCGATTCAGCTCATTTCGCGGGGTGGGCCCGGCCGCCAACTCCCGCACCGCCAGGGCAAGTGATTCGGCGGTAAGGTAGGTTGCTTCGTAGTACTGCTCATGGTCCGCGTGCACGCGGGCGTAGGCGGCCGCGGCCTCTCTGTGTCGGCCGAGTTCGGCGAGATGCTGCCCGAGGAAGAACTGCCAGTATCGCCCCGCTGGGGAATCGGGATAATTCTGAGAGAGCGTGTTAAGGGCATCAAGATAAAGCTGCTGCACGTCGGGTTGCGACGAGAGGTGCGGGTCGCGGTCCATCCGCCAGATCAACTGCACCGCGGCGGCGGCGGCGTCGGGGGCACGGTCGAAGCTTGGATAATCCCGGGCGACCCTCAGGAACCTCTGTGCTGCTTCCAGCCGGCGCCCCTTGGCGTGAAAAGCGACACCCAGGTTGAAGATTATCTCTGCCCGCAGGTCGGCCGAGAGGGGATAGTCGGGTTGAGTCATCGGTTGGCCGATTTCGATGGCCCGCTGGAGCGCCTCCGTACGCCGCTCTTCCAGCCGGGCGATTTCGGGATCGTGGGGATCGAGCCCTTCCGCTCTCAGGTGCTCCACAGCCGCCGCGCGTTCCCTTGCCCGCCCCAGGGCGCCGGCCACCAGGGCGCACCGCTCGAACCCGGAGAAGTCTTCCACAGGTGCGTCTTGCGCAATGAGGTCATTCAGCGTGTCATAGATCTCGTCGCGCCGGGCGCTTTCCTGCAGCGCCAGCGTGCGCAGGCTGCGAATGGCGCGGGACCGCAGCGCCCCTGCTTCTTCGGGCCGCCCCTTGCGTTCGGCCAGTCGGGCCTCCGCCCGGTAAGCGGTCCGCTCCAGCAGGGCGGCGACGAGCTCCAACGTGAAATCATCCGGCGCCCGTCGATGTACTTCGGTACGCAGCAACTCGATCTGACGCCGTGCTTCACCGAATTCACCGCTGTCGATGTGACTGCGCGCCAACTCGATTCGAGCAAGTGTGGCGACCCAGTTCAGAGCCTCACGTTCCTCCTCGTCGAGCAGATTGCCGACCACGTCGATGGCCAGATTCAAATTGGAGCGCGCGGCGTTGTGATCTCCCAGCGCACGGCGGCTCATGCCGGCCAGCAGGAGCGCCTGGGCCTGGAAGTGGGTCTCGGCATGTGGCACGTAAAGCAGGTTGGAGCGATTCTCGACGTACTCGAGAACCTGTTGCAGCTCCTCGAGCCGCTTCGGATCCGATTCCTTCCGCGCGATCGCCCGATAAAAGCGTGCCCACGCCAGCATATAGTCGCTGCGCGCCAGATCCGATTCGATCCGCTCGACCTCTCCCTCCCGTTCGAGGCGGTCGTATTCCCTTGCAGACATGTCGTCCAGGGCGTCGTACTGCTCGGCGAGCGACGCATGAAGAGAAGCGAGCACCTCGATCGCCCGATCCATCAGCGCCGCCAGCGCCTCGCGTTCCTTCGTGCCTCCACCCCGGTAAAGCAGGCTCGACGTATACGGTTGTGCTTCCTCGTACAGTAGAGAGGAAGCGAGCTCCATCTTCCATTCCCTGATGCGCTCGTGGCCCGGGTGGTCCTCGATCAATTGCTCCAGAAGTCTGTTGGCCTCCGCGAGTGAGGCCCGCCGTTCGGTTTCGGTACGCGAGGCGTCGGCGGACTCTGCCAGCTTGATGTCCCTGGCCAGGAGCAAGCCCCTGACGGGATCAGTCGGTGGATGCTCAGTCAGATGCAGTGCGAGGAAATCGGTGAGGCCTCGCTCTTTGAGCCCTTCGTGGAACTCGGCCGTGTCGAATCGCTCACCCTCCGGATAGGCGAACGTTTCCGCGCTGTCCTGTGCGAACGCCACCGCCGGCATCAGCAGGAGAACGCGGAACCACAGATTCATGACGATCATGTTTCGCCACCGGGGGATCATTGGAGACCGAACGAGATACTCTTGCAGCCGGCGCGGACGGCCGCGTTCCAGCATGCCACGACGTGATCCCACACGACTTCTTCGGCGGCCTGAATCACGACCGGCGTCTCATCGTCAAAACCGGGCTGCGATTGGATCTCCTCCAAAAAAGCGGCCAGTTCGTTGAAGGACGTGGGCGCGTCGGCAAAGCTTTCGACGCGAAGCGCGTAGTCAGCCGGCCCGGGGCCGGTCTGGCGTACGTGCACGACGATCGGCGTAATGGGCGGCGCAACTTCAGTGGCCAGGCCGCTCTGCCGCGGCAGGCGAGACGGCAGGATGCCTTCGGCACGCTTCAGGGTGGTCGTCGAGATAAAGAAGATCAACAGCAGAAACACCACATCGATCATCGGAGCGAGATTCAGCGTCAGAACGGTGGATTCCCGAGGAGTCCGCTCCCGCCGAGCCCGAAAGTGCGGCACTTCGGAGGAATCGGTCGATCTGGCGTGATTTGCGCTCACGGGCTCTCACCGGCGTCGCCGACGTGGGCGACGATGTTCATGTTCTCGATGCCGTTTTCCGCCACGACTTCCATTACCTCACGAACTGCTCCGTACGGAAGCCGGCGGTCCGCCCGGATTACCACTTTGAGGTTCGGCACTTCCCGAGCGTATCTTGCCAGCCGCTCGGACATGTCCCCCAGAGAGTCCACCCGGATGGCCCCCAGGTTGTACTGGACGCCGGATCCATCGGCGGCCGCCGGGTCCGCCCGTTGAACATTGATGATGACCCGGCTGGTCAGTTTGACATTCTTCGCCTGGCTGGCGTCCGGATCGGGCAATTCCATCGGCACGCGCTCGGCGGAGGCAAACGTGCTGACCAGCACGAAGAAGATGATCAGCAAGAAGACCACGTCGATCATCGGCGCCATGTTGAATGTCAACGGGCGTCTTGGACGATGGCTCCGTTTTGATCTCATGGCGACTCGGTCGTTTCGCTTTCGTTTATAATTCCGGCCGGGGCTCGCCGGACGTTTCCGGCGGCGCCGGCGCTGCTGCTTCTGACGCCGCCGCCTCAGCAATGGGCGTTTCCGCCTTCGGCGGCGGCTCGGACGGTTTCGCGCTCGTCGCCGGTGACCCCGCCGCCCACGCCGGCTCCGACGCCATTGCCGCGCCCGGTTTGAACGGGGCCAGCAGGCGGTCTGCGGCGATCGCGCATTCGGCCGTCAGCACGTCGATCCGGTTGCGAAACAGCGCGAAGACACTCAGGGCCGGAATCGCCACCAGCAAACCCCAGAAAGTCGTCACCAGGGCGATCGAAATATCATCCGCGATGCGGGCGGGTTCAGGCATGCCCCCGGCCTCGCGGATCGATGCGAACAGACGGATCATTCCGAAAACGGTTCCGAACAGTCCGACCATCGGGCTGATGTTGCCGATCACGTTCAGATACTCAATCTTGCGCATGACCCGGGAGGATCGATCCTCCAGTGATTCCTCCATGGCCCGCTCCATGGCCCCAAAGCCGTTGGCCGATTCGAGCAATCCGCTGTTGACGACCTCGGCCAGCACGCTCGGATCTTCGGCGGTGTACTGGACGGCTTCGGTGTACCGTTGTTCGCCGAGTTGCTCCGCGATCCGGTTGAAGGTTTCGGGCGGCACGAACGTCTGTCGCCGGATCGACAGGCAGTACTCGATCGTGAGCGCCACCGTCGCAACCGAAAGCGGTACAAGAATGAACCAGGTAATGACCCCGCCCCCGACCAGAAAGTGGTCGAACACGCGCAGTCCTGACGATTCGCCTGCGTTGCCTCCCTGCGCGAACACGTGACCCGTCGTGAGCACGATCACCGCCGGGATGGCTGCAAGAATCAACCTTTTTCGCAAGTCGTCTGTCTCCTCAATCAGGGGTTGCCCGCAATCGGTCCCTGGCCTCCGACGCCCGGTCGCGCACCTCGTTGCCGATTCTCGGATGAGCCGTACACTCGTCAAGCAGTTGCAGAGCCGTCGGCCGCCGTCCGAGCTGCTCGCAAACACGCGCCGCAAGCAGAAGCGCCTCCGGGGCGCGTTCGTCCTTCGGGTAATGAATGGGAATGCGCATCGCCGCCCATCCGGCCCGTATCAGGGATTCGCTATCGTCGGCCGAGTCTTTCAGCAGTTCTGCCTTCAGCAGCAGCAGCTCCGGCAGAACCTCATACGGGGCGCTGAGCAGATCGGCATCGACCTCCTTGAGCGCCGCCTCCGTTGAACCCCCCTCGGCCCACCGCCTC
Organism: uncultured Phycisphaeraceae bacterium; assembly: GCA_964574815.1. Lineage (GTDB taxonomy): Bacteria > Planctomycetota > Phycisphaerae > UBA1845 > UBA1845 > CAZNPL01. The sequence goes on along the minus strand of CAZNPL010000007.1, from coordinate 26,804 downwards.
AGCGCCGCCGCCCGCACGCGGTACGCCGGCCTGGTTGAGACGGCCAGCGGTATCGGTTCGGCAATCAGATCGGCGGCGAACTGCGCGGCATTGCGGTGGTCGGTGCGATCCGCGATGCGAAATCGAAGCATATCGAGCACGACCTTGGCGCTCTGTGACGCCATGGTCTCGGCTCGCTCATTGATCCGGCGAATCTCGCGCTCCGCGCCGCGGGTGTTCGAGACCGGAGCCGTCTGCGGCAGCAGTACGGCCGCCAGCGGTGCCCCCTCGGCCTCGTTGTTCAGCAGAGCAATGAAATGCGTCACGAGCAGGTCGATGCGGTCGGCCCGGTCGCACGTCTGGATCAGCCGCGCCCGGACGAGGCGCTCCCAGTAGTCCGTTGCGACACGGGCGGCACGTTCGTACAGGGTGATGGCCTGGCGGAGACGGCCCCGCGCCCTCTGGCGCTCGGCCTCGTTGAAGTCCGCAAGCGTCGAGATCGAGTTGACGAAAAGCAGATCGATCTCGGGAAGCGGCGTGAACCGCAGTTCACCGCCGGGCGTGCGGAAGGCTAGCCGGGCGCCGTCGAGGTCGACGATCGTGACGCGCTCAATGGTGGTGCGGCCGATCTCGATACGGTCCGCCCGCGCCGGCGTTTGCCGAATGAGCACGCACGCACCGATCAGGATGCATAGGCCCGGCCACCTCCGTCCGTGCGTTTGCTTTACGTTAGAATATCTCGTCTTCCGATACAAACCGATACTCGCCGTTGTGTTCGCGCGCGATGCGCTGGAGCGCTGGGGCTCCCTCCTGGCTGACGTAGGCAATGGTGAAGATCCGAACCTTCCTCTTGTGGTTCAACCGGTCCAGTATCTCCATCAGGTCGGCCAGCACCGCGTTGAACTCACCGTCGGTCAGAAAATAGATCACATCGGGCTGCAGGGCAAAAGCACGGCGCATCGCCGGCCGAGGGTCCGTCCCGCCGACCGGGTTGACTTTCTCGATGAATTCGAAGGCCTCGTGCTTGTGCGCCTTGATCGAGCTGACCGGTCTCCTCGGAGGATTCTCCAGTGGCGTTCCGCTGTTGAAGAAGATCAGATGGAACTTCTGGGACCGCCGCAAGCGCCCGATCGATTCGCGCAACTCCTTCTTCACGCCGTCCATCGTGGTCAACATGGAGCCGGACCGGTCCACGACGTACACGACGACGCGGGCGCCGCGAGCCTGTCCGCCCAGCCCGAAGAAATCCGGCCCCCGATTGCCGGGAGTCAGCTCGAATCCGTACTTGTCGAACTCGCCTCCGCCGGTGCCGATCCCGAGGATCGTCATCGTTTCGTTCTGCTTCGGCGCCAAATCGGAGACCGACTGAAACTCCTTTGGTTCGAACTCGAGGGGGTCGAGTTCCATCGGCTGCGCCGGCAATTTGATCGCCTTCTCGGGCGTCAGGGAGACCTTCGGCTGATCGACCTCACCGACGATATCCGTGAACGGAGGCGGTGCGTCGATTCGGTCACCCACAATACCCGACAACCAGGGCAGCAGATACATCACGGCAAACACGGCGATGTGATACGCCGCCGAAAGCAGCCAGGCCAAAACCAGTGCGCCACCCGCGAGACCGGTGGCGCGCAGGACGCGCAAGCTTCGGCGCCGACCTCTATGATCTATCGTCGCGCGATCCTGATCGGCGGATTGCGGAGGGGCACTCATCGGGCAAGCTCTAAAGGTTATTCAAGACCCGGCGGCTCACGCCGCGGTGTGTCCAGGGTCGCCCGTCACGAACGATGCCGTGCGCTACGCGATCCGCCCGGTGCGGCACCGTGGCATCAGGTTCGCCCCGTGGAAGCTCGTTTAAGGCCGATTCCTTGATGAGTCTAGGTGCCGCCGGGATGCCGGTCAACGCTGGCGACCGTTGCCACGCCACGGACGAACGCCTATTCTCGACTTGATCGTGTGGCCCGACGTGCCAAAAAAGCAGAACAAACCACAGGATCTCGGGAGCCGTCCATGAGTCTTGGTACATGCGTGCAGTACGCGGTCATCGGGGCATTGAGCCTGGCTGGCCGGAGTCAGTCGAGCCCGGACACGCCGTTCGATCGCGCCGGATTGGATGTGGCTGAAGTCCGGCTGACCTCGGCTCCCTATCCCGAAGGTGTCGCCGACGAAGCCGATTACGTCGCATGGATCGCCGAACGCACCGCAGCATTACGCGAGGCCGCTCAGCGCACGGAGGACCCGTTGGGGGCGGTCAGCGCATGGCTGGCCCTGGTCAACTGGCGACTCGCCGCCGAATGTGAGCCGCCGCTGTCACGCATGTTGCAGGGGCTCGCCTTGCCCGAAGACAGCCGGCGCGTGATTGCGTTGACCGACGAGTGCGTCCGCACGCTCGATCTGGCGCGCACGCGCCTCGAGGAAACCGATGAAGATGCTGAAGCCGCGGCACAGGACACCGCGGACCTGGAGGCATCAATTGATATTCTGCAAACGTTTGCCGAGGCCTTTCATGCCTTTGCGCTGCCCGCGGACGACGACAAAGCGGCCGACGCGGGACGCCAGGCGGCCCGGTCCCTTTCACTATACCTCGAAGATCAGCGCCCGAAGGTGGCCCGTGCCGCCCTGCTATGGCAGGCCGTGCTCTATGGTCGATCGGATCGCCCCGACCGGGCCATCCGTCTCCTGCCGCTGGTCACCGAGGCCCCGCGCCGCGAAGCGCTGCGCTACGACTTCTTCACCCGCTTGCTTCGTTGCCGGCTTCTGGTGCACCGGAGGTCCTTTGCGGCCGCCTGGACCCTCGCATTGCACCTGGAGTCGCGCTCTTATGACTGGTTCGGCGAGCACGCCCTGCGCACCGCAGCGTCCAGGTCGATGCAATTGGTAAAGCTTCGGATCTGCGAAGAGTGGCCCGACGCGGTTGCGCGGGATGAGCGGGCGGGGACGGCCGAGTGGTGCGCGAGCATCGCATCGCGATTGCGAGATGAACATCTCGACAACGGGGGAGTCATGCGGCTGGAGTCCGCGGCACCCTTCGTCGTGGATATCCGCGACCCGGCGGAGCTGCGAAGCGTCCCGGCGAGCCCGCCCGACGACGCTGCGAAACCCGATGCGGCAGAGGCTCCAGGCGACGCGCCCGCCGATAGGCCCGACCCGGTGCCCGCCGAGCAATCGGAACCCGAAGAGTCTCCGACTGATCCCTCGTGAGTCAGGGCGTCTCGCTCGATTTCAGCTCGATGCCGTAATCCGGCCGGGTGATCGACAGCGAAGAGAGCCACTGTAACACGGTACGGTAGTCGCGATCCTCCAGGCTTTGGAACGCGGGCTTGATGTCGTACGGATGCCTTCTCGATTCCTCCACCACTTCCTCGTCCGGCAAACCGTACGACAGCAGCAGGCTCCGGCCCGGCTGGTCGCGGTTGAGCAGCCGTTCGTTTCCCGCCTTATGCTCGTGCATTCTGAGATAGTTGGCGTAGGAGGCGTTCGGGCTGAGGGCGCGGCCGGTAAAAAGTTGAAAGTCGCCGGCCGCCGGGCCCCCATGACAATCCGCCGCGGCGCATCCGCGCAGGATGATGGGCTGTACCTCCCGGACGAAGGTCTGCATCCGCTGCGGATCGCTCCTGATCGTCACGGCTTCTCCGAATCGATCCGGCGCGAGGCGCAGGATGAGTTGAGCGCGCTTCAGTCGCGGCAAATTGAAGAACGCCCGCCGGTCATAGTCAATGAGCCCGCTTCCGTGTGCGAACTCGTAAAACTCGCGAAGTGCATCGCGATCGATCCGCACAACGATCCGCTCCTCCTCCTCGTCGAGATGCAGCTCCTCTCGCCTGATGCGCTGAATCTCCTCGTCGGTGAGGGGCCGGAGCCGGCCGACGTCGGGATTGCGGCCTTGCAGGGCCTGATCGGCGTTCAGACGGGTCTGGGCGACCTGAAGCAACAGCTTCGCCTGCTCATGATTGGGTTCGATCCGAAGCACGTGGCGGCACTGCTGTGCGACGAGTTGCCATTTCTCGTGTTCGCGACACCACTTGGCCAGTTCAAAATGCCCTTTGAGGTCCTTTGCGTCCAGGGATTTGAACCGGTCCAGGTACTCGTCGTCGATGTCTCCCGCAACCACATGATGAGCGACGCAAGTCGCCAGAAAAATGATTGCGGCAAGGGCCGAGATCTTTGTGATACGTCGCATGGATCACCTCGCACGCGCCACACGATTCACGCTTGACGAACGCGCCGAGCGTCAGTTGACTATACGGTCCGGTGGCGACGGCAGCAACCGATGGAAACAGCGGCTCCATGTGTTCTTCGCGGAGCGTAACTCGATCGTGGATGGATCGTTCGACGCTTTCCTGACCCGGCCCGTGGTCCTCGATACCGGTGGGCCGATCATTTACCTCGGCACGCTCACGACCGTGAGCGAGTCGGGCTTTTTGCTCGAGTATGCCGACGTGCACGACACCCGCGTCGGGCATGCAACCGCGGAAGTGTACATCAACGAGGCCCGGCACAACGGGATCTGCGCGAACCGCCGGCGCGTCTTCGTCATGCGCTCGGCGGTGATGAGCGTGTCTCTCCTCGATGACGTGATCGAAGAGACGGGGGAGTGAGCCTCCGCCGCTGCCGCAACGCCGAAGTCGATTGCATCCTGCCCGCGTCGCCGGAAACGCGACCGCGTCTGATTAGGGCTGCTCGGCGCCCATTTGCTCGAGCGTCCACGGCCGAGTAGCGGGCGAAGTCCCGGAGATCATCTGCCGGAAGCGGAGCAGATCCTGAGGCTCGGGCATGACGCCGTCGCGGTCAATATCAAAGTAGAGCAGGTCCGCGCACTCGTTGTGAAAACTGCCCGCCGTGAGGAACTGCCGCAGATTGATGAGGTCCTGCGGAGAGACGAGTCCGTCCTGGTTCACGTCGCCGGGCAGGCGCCCGATGTCCACGCGGTCCGGCTCGGCAACTCCCGGCCCCTGGTTTCCGCTGCTGACAACGGGATTGCCGCCGGCATCCTTCACGTTGGCGACGACTGTGGTCCATTGGTTCAGCGTGACGATCCGGCTGAGCTGCACCGTGTACGTGGCGGGATCGACCTGAACGACCCCTGTCACCGTCGGGGGCACGCCCCCGCCCGTTTCGGTGACGGTGAAGCTCGTGGTGTCGGGTGGATTCGTGCCGGAACCGATGTGATAAACCGGTTCGCTGAACACGAACGTCACTTCGCTGACGCCGAGGTTCGCGTCCACGCCGTTGTCGCTCTCGATCCGTGGATCGATGTAGCCGGTGCACGGCGACGTCGCAGCAGACACCCCGTGCACAACCTGCGGCGCGGCATCTGTAGCGGCCCAGAACCCTCCGGTCAGTTCGAAATCGCCTCCGCTCATCGTGCCCGCATCGGGCTGCCCGATCGTGCCCGATAATTCGAAGTCGCCGCCTGTGCTGCGCATGCCGCCTCCGGCGTCAATCGTCCACCACGGAATGGACAGTGCTTGTCCCACCGCCGGCGTAACCGGCAGGGCGACCAGCGCGACGAGAGCCGCCAACGTCCAATATCTTTTGATTTCCATTTTCAAGTTCCTCTCCGGGCTTGCGCCCAACCCCACCACCCGTCATTCGGGTGAAATACCTGGCCCGTGCTGCTACGGGCGCATTATCTGCTGAAACCGTGGACTTTTCAAGGCCCCGTGCCCCTGGGAAAGCGCCCTCTCCTGTGACACTTGACCCGAATCTGACACGTTACGTGGCGTTGAGGAATACCACGAAGCGGATGGTTTTGCCGGGCCGTATCGGCCTCAAATCGAATACATCCCTCGAATCGGCGATGTCTCTGTTATAATGGGCTGCCGGTGTCAGTGGGCGCGTCGCAGTGGCTCGGCGGCCAATACGGACGGCCGGCTGGCAAATCTCCGGGGGCGCAGGATGAATGAGCGGGGCTCGCAGGAGCTGACACGCATCCTCAGGGCGGTTAACGACGGTGACAGGCACGCATCGGCGGAACTGCTGCCGCTGGTGTATGCCGAACTCCGCAAACTCGCCCGGGCCCGTATGGCCAAGACGCCTCCTGGAAACACCCTGCAAGCCACCGCTCTGGTCCACGAGGCCTACCTTCGGTTGGTCGGGGAACAGGATGTGGAATGGGGTAACCGGGCCCATTTCTTTGCGGCCGCGGCCGAGGCAATGCGGCAGATACTGGTGGACCAGGCGCGCCGGAAAGCGGCGTTGAAGCACGGGGGCGGGCGGAAACGCGTCGACATGGACCAAATCACACCGGTCATTGAACCGCCGAGCGCGAACATTCTGGCGCTTGACGAGGCTTTGGAGCGTCTGGAGCAGGACGATCCGGACAAAGCCCAGATCGTCAAACTGCGTTACTTCGCCGGCCTCACAAGGGAGGAGACGGCGGCGGTGCGCGGCGTTTCGGTGAGGACCATTGATCGTGAATGGCGGTATATTATCGCGCGTCTGCACAAGGAGCTCGGAGAGCCGGGCTGACGCCCGCCTTGCCGGACGGATGAGTTCGAGTTGAGGCAGCACGAGAGCGCGTCATGAAAGACGCCCGCAGAGCAAAGGCTGAAGCACTTTTTCAGGCCGCGCTCGACCTCCCAGAAGACGAACGCTCCTGCTTTCTCGACCGCGAGTGTGGAGATGACGACGCTTTACTCAGCGAGGTCAACACTCTTCTGCGCCATTTTAATGAAGCCTCCGATTCCTTTCTCTCCACGCCGATCCGACCCGATTACACGGAAATCGACCCCAACGATGCGATGCCTGAGCGGATCGGCCACTACCGCCTCATCCGGCGGATCGGGGAAGGCGGCATGGGTGTGGTCTTCGAGGCTCGCCAGGAGAGTCCGGATCGGTCCGTCGCCCTCAAGCTGATTCGGCCCGGGTGGGCGACGTCGCACCTGTTGCGGCGCTTTCAATACGAAGCGCAGGTTCTCGGCCAACTGCGGCATCCGGGTATCGCGACCATTTACGAGGCCGGCACCGTCCCGGCGCGGGACGGCCCTCTGGCCGCTGGGCAACCGTTCTTCGCGATGGAGTACATCAGGGGCAGGCCGCTGGATGTATACGCAGACGAAAAGCGTCTGGAGATTCGTCAGCGACTCGAGCTCATAGCACGTGTATGCGACGCGGTACAGCACGCGCACTTCCGAGGCGTCATTCATCGAGACCTGAAGCCGGGAAACGTTCTGGTCGTCTCTGAGGAGGGAGACGGCGAAGCAGGAACGCCGAAGCTCGGCCAGCCGAAAGTGCTTGATTTCGGCGTCGCCCGCGCCACGGACGCCGACGTTCAGACGGTCACGATGGGCACGGATCAGGGCATGCTGGTCGGAACGGTCCCCTACATGAGCCCGGAGCAGCTCTCGGGGGACGCTCAGCAGATCGATGCACGCTGCGACGTGTATGCCCTCGGTGTCATGCTCTACCAGCTTCTGACGGCCCGCCTGCCTTTTGACGTCAACGGCGTGTCGCTTGCTGAGGCCGCTCGGATTATACGTGACGAAGAGGCGGTGCCGCTGGGCGCAGTCGATCGGAGTTTGCGCGGCGAAGTCGAGACGATCGTCAGTCGTGCGATGAGCCATGACTGCAACCGGCGATACCAGACGGCATCGGAGCTTGCGGCCGACATCCGGCACTACCTCAACGGCGAGCCGATCAACGCCAAGCGGGATTCGACGATCTACCTGCTGAAGAAGAGCCTCTGGCGTCATCGCGGCTTCGTTGCCGCCGCCGGCGTTGTTTTTCTGCTGGTGACCGTTTTCGGGGTGGTGTCCTTCGTCCAGGCCCGTCGAAACCGGGACCTGGCGTTTCGCGAAGGACAGGCGCGCCTTGCCGAGGCAAGGCAGCGCGAACTGGCCGAAATGCGCGAGTCCGACGCGCTCCGCGAGGCTGCCAAGGCGGAAGCCGTCAACAAGATCCTCCAGGAGATGCTGGTATCCGCAACGCCTCGGATCTCTCTGGGGCGAGAGATAACCGTTCGCGAGATTGTCGATGAGGCCGCCCGCAAAGTGGATGCCGGCACGCTGGCCGACCAGCCGGAAGTCGAGGCCGCAGTCAACGCGACGATCGGGCGTGTTTACCATGCGCTCGATCTGCTCGACGCTGCCAGACCCCGCCTGGAATCCGCCCTGGAAACGAGCCGGCGTGTCTACGGGCCGGAACACGCGGAGGTCGCCCGGCTCATGGACGACCTCGGATTGCTCCTGCGCGATATGAGCGAGTTCGAGGATTCTCGGCGATACATCGTTCCTGCGTTGGAGATGCGCCGGCGACTTTTCGGTGATGAGCACCTGGACGTCGCGAAGAGCCTGTCCAGCTACGCCTATCTGCTCAGGGGCATGAGCGACTACGCGCAGGCCGAGGTACGCGGGCGAGAGGCGCTCGCCATACGGCGCAAGCTGCTGGGCGATGGGCACCGACTCGTCATAGACAGCCTGGGCGGAATCGCGGAAGACCGTTGGGTGCTGGGGGACTACGACGAAGCCGAATCGCTCCGCCGTGAGACATACGAGCTTACCCGCGCGAACTACGGCAACGAGCACCCTGAGACCGCCGAAGAGATCACCGCCCTCGCCGAAGTGCTGCGGGCGAAAGGGAAATACACGGAAGCGGAGCCCCTTTATCGCCAGGCGCTCGACATATATCGGAAGGTATACGGCGATAGGCACTCGACGGTCGGCGTCGCCTACCACAAGCTGGGCGCCCTCCTCTTCTCCAGACGCAACGACGATGAAGCTGAAAATGCCTACCGAAAGGCGCTGGCCATTTACGCCGAGACAGTGGGTGAGGATCACCCCTTTACGGCAACAACGTTGAACGGCCTGGCCCGCCTCGCCTACAAGAAAGGCCGGCAAGACGAGGCGGAGGAGATGGTACGGCGGGCGCTCGCCATTTACCGCCGGGCGCACGGCGACGAACACATGCATGTGGCCGTCACGTTGAACAATCTGGCTTTCCTGCTCAACAGAAAAGGTGACTTGGACGAGGCAGAGCAGATGTTCCGCGAGGTGCTCGCGATTTATCGCAAGACGCTGGGCGATGAGCATCCCCACGTCGCTGTCGCCGTTCATAACATGGCCGAGATCCAGGTCCGTCGCGGAGACATCGATTCGGCGAGCGCCACCTTACGCGAAGCACTTTCCAGAGACAGGCGTACGCTCGGCGACGAGCATCCCAGCACGTTGACTACGCTGATGGTGTTGGGGGAGCTGCTCCTGGAGCATAATCGAGCCGAACAGGCGGAGCCGCTCCTGCGCGAGTGCCTCGAAACGCGGACACGCACACTGCCGGCGGATGATTGGCTCATCGCTTCTGCCCAAAGCACTCTCGGCGAGTGCCTGCTCACCCTGGGACGACATGATGAGGCGGAACCGCTGTTGATGAGCGGGTACGAATCATTGAAAGACAATCCCCGATGCCCGTCTGCAGAACTGCAATCAGCACGCGATAGAGTCGCGCACTACTACGAAACCGTTGGAAGGCCGCCCGAGCGGGACTTGGAACCCTGACCACGCGCAATTGCTGCAAACTTCGGGCGAGTCGGCAAACCACCGCGCGGCCGATTTCCACCCGGCATCGCCCCTCCGCGAGCGCAAGCCCGCTGCATTGCCGCCCCCAAATCCGCTTCAGGCTCCCCACCGTCCCCGCCGATAGCGTTCTGAGAGCAATCGTACGTCTACAGCCCGGGGCGCTGATTTTGTGAATTCGACCCACTCGATCGCCGTGTCGTTTCCTGATTTGACTCAGCGCGAAAGGGAGTACCTGCTGGCGGCGTTCGATTCGACGTGGATCGCCTCGACCGGCGAATTCGTGAGCCGCTTCGAATCGGAATTCGCGCAGTTCGCCGGCACGCGCCACGCCATCAGTTGCGTCAACGGCACGGCCGCGCTCCACCTCACGATGCTCGGGCTCGGCATCGGCGAGGGAGATGAGGTCGTCCTCCCGGACCTGACCTACGTGGCCACCGCCAACGCCGTCCGCTACGTCGGCGCTACGCCCGTGCTCGCCGACTGCGACCAGCACACCTGGACCGTCGACCCCGCCAGCGTGCGACGACTGATCACGCCGCGAACGCGGGCCATCGTGGCCGTGCACCTGTTCGGCGTTCCGGCAGACATGGACGGGCTTCAGGCGATCGCCGATGAGTTCGACCTCGCGATCGTTGAGGACGCGGCCGAGGCCCACGGCGCCCGATGGAACAACCGGCCTGTCGGCTCGCTCGGAACCGTCTCCACCTTCAGCTTCTACGGCAACAAGATCATCACCACCGGCGAAGGCGGCGCGGTCTGCACCGACCGCGATGACATCGCCGAGAAAGTGCGCCTGCTCCGCGGGCAGGGGATGGCCCCGGACCGCCGCTACTGGTTTCCCGAGATCGGCTACAACTACCGCATGACCAACCTCTGCTGTGCGATCGGCGTTGCCCAACTGGAACGCTTCGCCGAATTGCGTGGTAAGCGCGAATCAGTCCGCCGGTGGTACGAAGACGCGCTGGCCGATCGCGGCCTGCCGATTCAGTGTCAACAGGTGCCGGGCCCCGCCGATCCGGTGCTCTGGATTCTTGCGATTGTTCTTCAGGAGGGAGCCGCCGACCGCGACCGCTTGATGAACGATTTGCAGTCTTGCGGCATCGAAACGCGCCCCTTCTTTCACCCGCTGCACCAGTTGCCGCCCTATCGAGACTGTTCCACCGACAACGGCTGCCCGGTCGCCACAATGCTCGCGGCGCACGGCGTCATGCTGCCGACCCACACCCGCCTGGCGCAGCACGACATCCGAACGGTCGTCGATGAGCTGGCGGCCTGCCTGTGCCAACGGGTCGAAGCGTGATGCGAGTCCTCCTGTGCGCCTATCACGAGGCGGGTTACAGGGCGCTGCGAACGGCGGTCGCCCGCGGACACGAGGTGGCCGTTGCAACCCATGCTTCCCCACCGGAGGTGCCCTCCGTGACAGCGCTGGCCTCGAATCTGGGCCTGCCGTTGATCGCGGACGAACCCGTTTTCTTAGAGCGCCATTCCCGATCGTTCCGCCCGGACATCATTTTTTCCGTGTATTACCGCGACATCCTGCCGCACGACGTGCTCGATATCGCTCCTCGCGGCGCATTCAACTTTCACCCCTCCCTCCTGCCGCGCCACCGTGGCTGTTTCTCGGCTCCGTGGGCCATTATCGAGGGCGACGACGTCACCGGCGTCACCTGTCACCGCATGGTCGAGCGGGTCGATGCCGGCGGTATTGTCACAACCGCCGAATTGCCGATCTCAGATACCGATACGGGTTTCTCACTGTACTACAAGCTCGTTGATGCCGCCGTCGAACTGTTCACGCGCGTGCTTGACCAGGCGGCGCGCGGTTTACTGCCGCAAGTGCCGCAAAAAGGTGCGGGCTGTTTTCACAGTCGTGCCGTACCAAACGACGGCGTCATCGATCCAACCTGGCCGCGGGACCGCATCGAACGCTTCATACGAGCGCTGCACTTCCCGCCGTTTCCGCCGGCGTGCGTCGTTCTCGAAGGCATGCGGCGCTCGGTCCGCTCCCTCGCCGAGTACGACGCAATCATGGGACAACCCGCGGCGTACGAGGGCCAGGCGGTCTGATCATGCGCATCGTCATCAACGCCCAGATCGACCCGCGAAACTCAGGCGGCATCGCCCAGGTGCTCCTCGGACTCGCACACGGCCTCAGCAAACTCGAAGGCCCCGAAGAGTACCTCTTCGTCTGCTCTGCCGCTTCGGCCGAGTGGCTGCGCCCTTACCTGGGCCGGAACGCCCGCGTCCACGTGAACGATGGCTGGACACCCGCGCCGCGACGTGGCATCCGAGTCTCCGACGGCTTCTGGGAATCGCTCGACCCCGACGTTATCCACTTTCCTTATCAGGCATTCACACGAACTTCTGCTCCGTCCCTGTTCAATCCGCATGACCTCCAGCACGTGCACCTGCCCGAGTACTTCACCGAGGACGAAATCGAACGCCGCGAGGCGCTTTACGGCGAGGCCTGTCGGTCGGCGACGGCGATCGTCGCCGCCAGCGATTTCGTCCGCCGCGATCTCGCCGACCACTTCGGCCTTCCGCTGGACAAGATTCACGTGATCGGGTGGGGATCGCCCACTCACGCCTACCATCGCCCGGGTGACTACGATCCCGCGGATGTGCTGCAACGATTCGAGCTCCAGCCGGGTTTCGCCATTTACCCCGCTCAGACGTGGCCGCACAAGAACCACTTGAATCTACTTGAAGCCCTCCGAATCGTCCGCGACCGCCATGGCGTCGAAGTGCCGTTGGTGTGCACCGGCGCGTTGACGGATCACTGGCCGGCACTTCAGAGCCGCATCAACGAATGGGCACTGGCAAGCCACGTACGCTTCCTGGGTAGAATCGGCGAGAACGAGCTGCTCGCCCTGTACCGCGCCGCCCGGTTCATGATCGTGCCGACGCTCTTCGAGGCCATCAGCTTCCCGGTCCTGGAGGCCTTCGCCGAAAGCCTCCCCGTCGCCTGTTCCGACGTCACGTCGTTGCCGGAACAGGTGGCCGATGCGGGCCTGCTGTTCGACCCGCGAGATACCGAGGCCATTGCGACTGCGCTTTACCGTCTGTACACCGATGCCGACCTGCGCAATGAATTGTCACATCGCGGCAGGCGGCGCTCACAACGGCTCTCCTGGCGCGAAACCGCGACGAGTTATCGCGCCCTCTACCGAAAAGTCGCCCGCGACACAGCGACGGCCGCCAGCAGAACAGGGGTCCCTGCAACATGAATACGAAACCGATCGAAATCGACGCGGCGAATCCGAACACAGGCCACGCGGCCACGGATCTTCTCGAGCAGGTGATCCGGCGGGCGGCATCGCAATCGACGCGGCGGCGACTCATCGACGTCTGGCGGCGAATCGAACCTGATCCATACCTCGAGGAGGCGGTCGAGCGGCTGGAGCAGCGGCTTGATTCCGCCGAGCCTTACTGGGACATGTGGTGCGTCCTCTCCGCCTTCGCCGAGACCGTTCGCCCGAGTCACTACCTCGAGATCGGCGTCCGCCGCGGCCACTCCGCGTGCGTCGTGGCCGCCGCACACCCCGCGGTCGATCTCTACCTGTTCGACATGTGGTTTCCCGACTACGCCGGCGTGCCCAACCCCGGGCCGAACTTCGTCAGGCGACAATTACAGCGAGCGGGCCACCAGGGAGCGGTCCTGTTTGTCAACGGACGCTCCCAGGAGACTATTCCGACGTTCTTTGATGACCCGGCCGGCCCGCAGAACTTCAAGCTTATCACGGTCGACGGTGACCATCGCGACGAAGGCGCTCGCGCCGACCTGCTCAACGTTATCGGGCACCTCGACCCCGGCGGGATGCTCGTCTTCGACGACATCGCCCATCCCGCGTACCCAACGCTCGGCAACGTGTGGCGCGAAGTGATCGGACAACGCCCCGATTTCATCGTTCGCGAGAACCTCCGGGACGCCAACGGCACGGCCGTCGCAATCCGCAATAGCAACACCCCCAACGATAAATCGCCGTCCAGCCCGGATTCGCCCTGACAAGGATCAGCCCGCCGAAGCGCAAGCTTTGCGCTTCCGGTGGTAATACGTGCATTCAGCCGCCTTTTCGACGCCGTCGATAAACCGATGACGCCGTTATGTGAACCGTCATTGGCAGCGGTCCGCGCTCAGCGGGCCCGAGGAGGTTATTCACGTGGCCGGCCCCATATCCAGCGGAATCGGGTTGCTGTCCGGGCTTCCGACCCAGGACATCATCGACCAGTTAATGGCGATCGAAGCGCGCCCGATCCAGCTCCTCAACAATCGCATTCAGACCGTTCAGACCCAACGAACCGCCCTTGCCGAGCTCAGCGCCCGGTTGCTCAGCCTGCGGAATACGGTGGCGCGATTCGACGAGATCAGCTTCTTCCGCGCGTCCAAGGCCACCAGCAGCGACGAGAACGTGCTGACGGCCACGGCTGGAGACGGTGCCGTTCAAGGCCTCTTCGGCTTTCGGGTCAAGTCCCTCGTCAGCAACCATCAGCTCATCAGCGACGGCTTCGTTGACGCAGACCAGCAGGCTGTAGGTGCGGGCACGCTGACGTACGAGCTTGGCAGCGGGCACCTCGACCGCGAGACCAGCCTGGATCGACTGAATGGCGGAGAAGGCGTTCGACGCGGGAGCATCGAGATCCAGGACAGCGACGGTGGGACCGCCGTCATCGATCTTTCAACGACACTGACCGTCGCGGACGTACTGCGCGAGATTAACGCAGTGGTGGACCTGCGCGTTTCCGCCCGGGTCGAGGGCGATCACCTCGTCATCAAGGACGAAGGCACAGGAACGGGCACCTTGAGGGTCCGCGAGGTCGGCGACGGCCACACCGCCGAAGACCTGGGCATCCTCGGCAGTGCCGCCGGCGCAGGATCCAGTGTCGTCGGTGGACGAATCATCTACCTTGCGGACGACACGCCGCTCTCGCAGTTGAACGACGGAAACGGTGTCAGCGTCGGCAAGGCCAACAAGGACATCGACATCATGTTCGGCGCCCGCACGCTCAACGTCGGCCTGCGCGGCCTGCTTTCCATCGGTGTGGCCGATCAACAGCACACCGGCACACGGTTCGAAGTGCTTAACCACGGTAAAGGGGTGCGGCAGGGCACCTTCACGATCACCAATCGAGCGGGCCAGTCCGCCGACATCGTCGTCGACGACAGTGTGCAGTCCATCGGCGACGTCATCCGGCTTGTCAACGACTCCGGCATCGAAGTCACCGCATCGGTCGGAGGCGCCGCCGGCCAACTGACCCTGCGCGACGCGTCTACCCCGGCGACCGAAGATGCCGTGCTCATGGTCGAGGACGTGGAAGGCTTCGCGGCCGGCGATCTGGGCATCGCGGGCAAATCGGAAGGCGAGTCGCTCACCGGCAGCGTCATCTACCGGGTCAACACCATCGGCGACGTCCTGAGAGCGATCAACTACAGCTATTCCACCGATGCGAACGGTCAGGTGCAGCTCAACGACGTCGTCGAGGCTCGCATCGCCGACGACGGCCGCGGAATCGAACTGGTCAGCCTGGGCGGAGGCGGCGAGTTCACCGTCGGCGTAGGGGCCGAGGCGGTCGAGTCGCAGGCGGCACGCGATCTGGGCCTTGTCGGCCAATCAACCGGTGGCGCGTTCGCAGCGCGCGACGTGCTCGCCGGCCTGAACACCGTTTTGCTGAGCACACTCCGCGGTGGATCGGGGATCACCCTTGGCCAGGCGACCCTCCAGGCCGCCGACGGGTCGAGCGCCACGATCGATTTCACCGGCGCGTCCACCGTCCAGGACATCATCGACATCGTGAACGCCCGCACCGCCGAAACGAAAATCAGCGCCCGCCTCAACAACGCCGGAACCGGGCTGGCTTTCACCGACGAGTCCGGCGGCACCGGCACGACCACGCTGCAGGACGTCACCGGCCGCACAGTCGGCGACCTGTTCGGAATCGAAGGAACCGATGGCGGCATCGTCAACGACTTCGTCGACGGCGGCCGGTCCACCGGCAACTTGCAGCTTCAGTACGTCGCCCTCAGCACGAAGCTGGAGGACCTCAACGGCGGCCGCGGGGTCGCGACGGGCGAATTCCGCGTCACCGCCCGCAGTGGCCAGAGCACCACGATCTCGATCACCGAAAACCAGAAAACCGTCGGAGCCCTCCTCACGCGCATCAACAGTCTCCTGTTCGACGGCGTCGAGGCCCGCATCAACGCCACCGGTGACGGCATCGAATTCATCGACACCACCGAAGGAGAAGGGCCCCTCAAAATCGAGGGACTCGACGGAGCAACCACCGCGGCGGACCTTAACGTCGAAGGCGAAGGCGTCGAGTTCACCACCGCAGACGGCGCTGTCAACCAGAGAATAGACGGCACCTACGAAGTCACCATCGAGATCGACGCCGGGGACACGCTCAACGACGTTCGAGACAAGATCAACAATGCGGGAGGTGACATCCAGGCCACCGTCATCAACGACGGCAGCGACACCAACCCGTATCACCTGGTTCTGAACTCCCAGGTCTCGGGCACGCGCGGGCGGCTCGTGCTCGACACCGGCCAGTCCGGTCTGTCGCTTGACACACTCGTCCGGGCGCAGGACGCGGTCGTTTTCTTTGGCGGCTCGACGGCGGAAAACCCGCTCGTTCTCACGAGCTCGACCAATACCCTCTCCGGCGTTCTGGACGGCGTGACGATCGAACTGACCGGAACGTCGGACCGGCCCGTGGATTTATCGGTCACGCGCGACGTCGATGCCATCGTCGAGAAGCTCAACAACTTCGTCACCGCGTACAACGGCGTGCTCACCAACATCGAAAAGACCACGAAGTTCGACGCCGAGTCAAACACGCGCGGTCCGTTGTTCGGCGACACCACCGTGAATCAGGTGCTGAACCGACTGCGCAATGCGGTTCTCCGACCGGTGGCCGGGGCGGAACCGGGCGTCAATCGCCTCTCCTCCGTCGGCATCAGTGTCGGCTCGGGCGGACGCCTCTCATTCGACGAGGAGGCCTTCCGCAATCTCTTTGCCTCGGACCCCGATGCGATCGAGACCCTCTTCACCACCGAGGAAAACGGTCTCGGCGACGCCCTCGATTCGATGCTCGACGACCTCACCCGATCGTTCGACGGCGTCATCGCGCGCAAGGACAACCTCCTCGAGGATCGAGAGGAACTGCTCAATGACCGCATCGAAGATCTCCAGCTCCTGCTCGATCGAAAACGCGCCCGCCTGGAACGTCAATTCCAGGGACTCGAGACCTCGCTGGCCGGCCTGCAGGACGCCCAGAACGCACTGTCGATTCTCGCCAACCAGGTCAGCGGGCTCGGACTGCTGGGCTAGCGCTGGTCGTGCTTGAAAATCGTGTCGATCAGTCACTGTCGTCGTGACTTCTCCCTTCGCCGCAGGCGCGCCGTACGACTCGTTTTTTCGGACCATGGTGGCCCAAAGGAAGTGTGCCTGCCGCGCCTGGCGCGGGCCACTCTTGCCGAGCGCGCTGCGTCCTCGCCGAGAAAGTCAAAGTCCGGAATTACGTGTTTCGGGCCTTTCCAGCCGCCGATACTGCCCATGAGATGAGCACGACGGACTCGGCCAACTACCTTCGCAACGCCGTCATGCAGGCGACTCCGGAGCAGCTTCAACTCATGCTCTACGACGGGGCGATCCGATTCGCGCTCCAGGGTCGCGAGGCCATCGAGCGAAAGGACTACGAAGCGATCTACGATCGCCTCAGCCGCGCTCAGCGCATCGTGCTGGAAATGCAGGCCGGCCTCCGCCCGGAGGTCAACCCGGAACTGTGCGACCGGATGTCGGCCCTGTACAACTTTATCTACCGCAAGCTCGTCAGCGGAAGCGTGAACCGCGACGTCACAGACATCGACGACGCGGTCAGGATCCTGCGCGCCGAGCGCGAGACGTGGGCGCTGCTCGTCGACAAGATCGCCAAAGAGTGCAGGACACAAGGCGACACGGAAGCCCCGGAGACGCTCGAAGCCGGTTCCCTTTCGGTCGAGGGATAAAGCGGCGACCGGGTTTCTACCTCCACCGCTCCCACGAGCCCCGGCGCCCGTGAATCTCGAGACCCGCACGCCGCCGACCGCGCCCGCTGCTCTCAGTTCGAGCCCGCAAGTTGAGTCGCCTTCGCTTGACCGATTTCCCGAGGCCTCCCTATAGTTGCGACAGTTCCGGCGCCCGGCACGTCGTGGGGGATCGGAACGAGTGCCTCGCAGGAGAGCCGTCACCATGAATAATCGACTGCCCTGGATATTACTCGTCGCGGTGTGCGGATGCGGATTGGCCGTGCTCCCCTCCGATGCTCAGTCGGCGCAGCAGGAAAAGCCGGCGGCGGGCACGATGAGCATCGACGAACTGCTGGATCGGGCCCTGGCGTTCATCCGGCGGGCGGAGGCCCGTGGCCCCGACGCCCAGGACGCCTTTCGTAAAGCACGTGAAATCGTCGAGGCGGTTCTTGAACGGGAAAGGTTCCATCGCCGGGCCTCCTATTACCGCGCCCGCCTGCTGGTGCTGGCCGACCGCAGCCAGGAAGCACTTGGAACCATCCAGCGCTGGGTGGCCTCCCCCGAGGGTGAAAACGACTGGGAAGCACATTTGCTGCTTGGCCGTCTTTACCAGGAGGGCGGTTTCTACAAGCTTGCCAGGCCTTCCCTGAAGACCGCGCTGTCGCTGAACCCGCGCTCTCCCCGCATCTTCACGGAACTGGCCCGATGCGAAGCGAACCTGCACGAGTACGCCGTCGCCGCCCGTTATGCCCGCCAGGCGATCGACATCCTGGGAGACGACGCCACCGCCACCGAATACATTCTGCTGGCCCGCATCCTCTCCCAGGGCGGTCAAGTTGAAGAGGCCGAGCAGCAGATCATCATCGCGCTCAACACCGCGCGCTCCGCGGTTCGCGAGCAAGGCGCCACGCCTGGTGGGCTCGACGCGCTATCGAGAGCCCTCGACCTGGCCGTCAGCATCAAAGAGGCCAGGCTGCAGGACGACCGGCAGTCGCCCGAGCTTTATCTGGAACTGGCCCGCCTGAGCCGTGAGAGGGGTCGCGTGGCAGCGCTGAATCGCGCGAACGAAGCGCTGGAATGGGCCAGGCGGGGCATCACGAGGGCCCCGGTCGCACCGCCCATCCTTTACCTTGAGGCGATAGAACTCCTGATCGAATTGGGCCGAACGGCGGAAGCGAAGTCCCTGGCAAAACGAATGCTCGAGGCCCATCCGGACCACCCCCGGGCCCGCGAACTCGCCGGCGACCTGCTCGAAGCAGTCGAAGGCGCACCGGAGTCCAAGCCCCCGAAACCGTAAGCCAAAACGAACGAGTGCAAGCGGCGCCAAACGCGTGCCACCGCTCATAAGCGTTGGCGGCGGCATGGGTGCCACTGCCGGCTCGTCCGCCAGTGCTCGCCCGGCATGCACCCGATCCTCGAACCAGACGCTACCCTTTCTCGCCTTCCGCCGGCTCCAGGCCCAATTCCGCCGCAACGGTCGACAGCGCCTGGATGCACTCCTCGATATGCTCATCGAGCGGGATGCCCAACAGCTCCGCCCCCTTGTTGATGTCATCACGCGACACCGCCGCCGCGAAGGAGGGCTGCTTCATCTTCTTCTTGACGCTCTTGGCCTTCATACCCTTGAGCCGTTCAGGTCGAACCAGCGCACACGCATGAATGAACCCGCACAGCTCGTCAACCGCAAAAAGCGTATTGCGCAGCGGCCTGTCGCGAGGATACTCGTCCGTATTCCATTCCGCGTGCGAGAGAACCGCCGAGACAATCTCCTCATCAACACCACGCTCGCGGAGAATCCTGGCGCCCTCGCGCGAGTGCTGCGGTGGTTCGGGCCATTTCTCGTAATCGAAATCGTGCAGCAGACCGGTCACCCGCCAAAGCTCCTCGTCCTCACCGAAGCGCCGGGCGTAGTGGGCCATCGCCGCCTCGACGGCCAGCATGTGGCGAATCAGGGCCTCGCTCTTTACGTGCTCATGCAGAATCTCTAGCGCTTCCGTCCGGTCCATGGGTGGTCTCCCGTTGGATCATTGCCGATGATAAAGGCGCTCGGTGCGTTGCGATTGACTTCAGCCCGCCCCGGGCTACCATGCGACGGATGCTCTGTGACGCCATTCCGTCGATGTGCCGATTATAAGGATCGATCTTGGAAGATCGAGCACGACAGGGCTTCGAGACCGACGAACTTGCCGTGGTGCTAAGCCACTACGACATCGGCGTCATCGAATCCATCACCCCCTTCACCCGTGGCTCCAGAGCCAGCCCAAAGGTCGGAATCGTCGCCTCCGCCGGCAAATTCCTCCTCAAGAAACGCGCCGCGAAACGCCGCAGCAAGCGACGCGTCGCCCTCGCCCATGCCATCCAGCGGCATCTGGCCGAGCGGTCGTTCCCGATCGCCCGCCTGGTCCCCACACGTGACGACGGGGCGCCCGCCGCCCGGATCGGCGAGGAAGTCTACGAGCTCTTTGAATTCGTGCCCGGTGAGGAATACGACGCCACGCCGGAAAAAACCCGAGAGGCCGGCCGCGTCCTGGCCCTCTTCCATCAGCAACTCGCCGACTTCGAGGTCCCCGAAAACGCTTCCCGCGGCAGCTACCACGACGTGGTCGGCATCCGAACGGCCTTGAACAGCATGGCCTCGAGCATCTCCAGCCACGACAGCGTTGTAGGCTACGAATCCGATCTGGACGCGACCGTGCAGGTGCTTTACGATGAGTACGACGCGGCCGCCGAACGCGTGAACGACATCGGCGACGGCAACCTCCCGATGCAGATCGTCCACGCCGACTGGCACCCCGGCAACATGCTCTACCGCCGTGACAAGATCGTGGCCGTCCTGGATTACGACGCCTGCCGCCTTGCCGAACGCGTCATCGACGTCGCCAACGGCATGCTGCACTTCTCGCTGCTGACCGGCCGGCACCCGAACGAATGGCCCGACCACCCGGACGAGGACCGGATGGCCGCTTTCTGCGAAGGCTACCGCGAGTTGATCGCGCTCCACGACGCCGAGCGCAACTGCCTGCCTCACCTGATGATCGAGGCTATGATTGCCGAATCGGTTCTCCCGATCATGCAGACCGGCCATTTCGGAAAGTGGACCGGCTTCAGCTTCATGAAGATGGTCACCCGCAAGGTCGGCTGGTTCCGCGAAAACGCGGAAGAAATCTCCGAAATCGCCGAAGGCACGGTGTAAGACGGCAGACCGAGTGTCAAAGGCCGCAGTTACACCTATCAGCAAGACGAGGCCAGTTCCGTCTCTTCTTGCGAGTCTTGGCCCGTCCGCTCGTCCGTAATGACCTGCCCGTCTTTAAGCGTGACAATGCGGTGGCACCGGTGGGCGACGTTGGGATCGTGCGTCACACAGAAGATGGTCTTCCCCTCGTCGTGCAACCGGTCGAAAATCGACAGGATCATCTCTCCGGTGGCTGAGTCCAGGTTGCCCGTGGGCTCATCGGCCAGAATCAGAACCGGATCGCAGATCAGCGATCGGGCGATGGCCGCTCGCTGCTGCTGCCCGCCGGACAGCTCCATCGGCCGGTGATGGGCGCGATCGGAAAGTTCGACCAGTTCGATGAGCCGCCGGGCTCGCTCCCGCCGCTCGTGAACAGGGATCCCCTGATAAAACAGCGGCACTTCGACGTTCTCGACGACGTTCAACTGCGGAATCAGATTGAAGTTTTGAAAGATGAAACCGATCCGCCGCCCGCGCAGATCCGACAGCTCGTTGTCATCAAGTTCGGCGATATCCTGCCCGTCCAGGTGATAGGACCCCGTCGTCGGCCGGTCCAGACACCCGATGATGTTCATCAGCGTGCTCTTGCCCGAGCCGCTCTGCCCGCAGATCGCAATCGATTCGCCCTCGACGAAATCGAGCGTGACGCCTCGCAGCGCGTCTACGGTGACCGATGTGCCCGGCGTGACGTAGGTCTTGGTGAGGTTCTCGACGCTGGCTGCAACACGCGACATGGGGTCTAAGATGATTCGTGCCCGGCGGTGTCGGCGGCGGTTGACGCGCTCCGCCGTGCGTGGCCTGCACGTTTGGTTACCGGTACATTGTCCTGCTCGGGCTTGCCATTGACGCTCGGTTGCACCGGAGGCAGGTCGGGCAGCAGGCGCGTGGCGTCCTCCGAGACGGCCAGCATCACCTCTCCGCCTTCTTCGACGCCGCTAACGATCTCGACGTACTCCGTGCTGGACTGCCCAACGGTGACTTCGACCGGCTCCACGACGTTCCCATCAGGCTTGAAGACATAATGGCGACCGCCTTTGCCGAAAATCGCCTGAACCGGCACGCAAAGCGTGTCCGCCAGCTCCGAAACGAGAATCTCGACGCGCGCCGTCATGCCGGGCTTGAGATACTCTCCAGACTCGTCCAGCGTGATCTCGGTCTCGTACTCCTTCAGATCCGGGTTCAGCCAGCGATTTCGTGAGTCAGCCAAGGGCGCGATCCGCGTCACCGTCCCCGTGAAGATCGCGTCCGGAATGCCCTCGACCGTTACGCGGGCCTGCTGCCCTACGCCGACCTTGTTCGTGTTCGCCTCATGAATGCGAACGATGACGTTCATCACCGACGGATCCGGCAGCGTCACGATGGTCTGCCGCTCGTAAACCTCGCTGCCCTCCGTCACCTTGCGCGGATCCCAGCGATGGCCCGTCTCATAAACGACCAGGCCCGGCGCGGGCGCCCGAATCTCGCAATACTCCCGCTGTTCTCGGTACTTCTTGAGGTTGTTCTGCGTATTGAGAAGCTTCGCTTTCTTCGCTTCCACGTCGGCGCGTTTTTGGGCCTCTTTCGCCAAGGCGCTCTTCCGCACGCGCGCCAGGTCCTTCTTGGCCTCCTGAACGTCGGATTCCTTCTGACGAAGCTCTTTGGGGTGCGTGTATTTGGTCAGGATCTCCAGGCTCAGCCTGGCCTTCTCGATGTTCCGCTCCGCTTCCTCCAGGTCGAACTTGGCCTGGAGCCACTCGCTCTTGGTGCGATACTTCTGTTCGTAGAGCTTCTCGGCGGCCTCACAATCAAGCTTGGCCCGCTCGAGCATCTGCTCGGCCCGCTCGATCTCGAGCTCGGCGTCCATGAACTGCTTCTTCGCGTCACCCTCGAGGTACTTCTTCCGATCGATCTCGGCCAGTTCAACCTTCAGCTCGGCCTTGCGAATGTCGCTCTTGTTCTGATCGATCAGGATTTCCAGGTCCTTCTCCGCCGCTTCCAGCGCCGCAATGGCGCTGGCCTCGTTCGCCTCCTCCTGCGTGATCCGCTCCTCGATCTCGTCGCTCGCCAGCCGCACCAAAAGATCGCCTTTTTCAACCTGCGAGCCTTCCTCGATCACCCAGATAATCGTGCTGCGCCCCTCGACCTTGCTCTTGATGTCGGTCGTGTTCTTGGCTTGCAGCTCTCCCTTGACCTCGACCAGCACGGGGAAGGACTTTCGAGCAACCGTATAAACGGCGGGCGGCTCGCTTCCTGCCAGACTCTTGAGGCGGCCCACGGCGCTGGAGACGATCGTAGCCGCGGTCACCAGAACCACGGCGACGACCCCGATCCGAACGGCCCATCGCCTTGCACGACGGACGCCCGACCGATTCGTTCGAGCTTTCGCCGCGGTTGCGTCAGGCTTGGTCGTTTGGACGGTTGTGCTCATCGGGAAAGTCCTTTCGCCGGGCAGGTCATCGGCGTTCGGCGTTGCGCAAACTCGTCAGACGCGGCGATGGGGCCGCCGCCGTTAATTAATACGTATACCGGCCCGCTTCGCCGTACCCCTGTACTCTATCTTATGAGAATACCGCCGGGCGGCCAGGGACGGTAATCCAGGCATGTGTATTCTTGTCAGCCGCCGGCCCGGTCCGGCATGTCGGGTGCGTCCACCGAACTGACGTCACCGCCAGCAGGGGGCATATCGATCGGTTCGCCGGTGACAGGGTCGTATCTGACCCAGCGTCCGTCGTCTCTGACCCGCAGGGTGCCGGTATCGCGGAGAAACTCCAGAATCGCCCGCCGGTACTCGGAAACCGCGTCGGCATAGTCAACTCGAGCGCGACGCAATGCGTCCTCGGCCTCCACAATGTCACGGTTCGACGCCAGTGTCCCGACGCTGTACTCGAATCTGGCTTTGTCCGCACGGGCCTCGTTGACGCGGATGTTTTCCTCCTGGATGTCGAGACTGACCCGCGCCCGTGCGATTCGCCGGATCGCCCTTTGAACCTGGACGCGCACCGTGTCGGCCTGCAGGTCGTAATTTCGTTCGGCCTGGCGAAGCCCAATGAGAGCGGCGCGGTAATCATTCCGCTCCAGCTTGCGCTCGAGCGGGATTTCGACGCTGATCCCGGCCTGCCAGCGCGTCCGCTCGGTGTTGTAGCCCATGACATTGAGGTGCTCCGGGTCCGTGTCCATCGTGACACTGCCCGCAAAGTCCACCTGCGGGAGCAGGTTGTTCCGGGCGATCTTGACGCCTCGACGCGCATCATCGACCGCATCCTCCACGGTGAGAAGATCCAGGCGGTATTTGAGCGCCGTCTGAATGGCGTCGCCGACGGATACCTCCGGCGCGAACAGGCCCAGTTCCTCTTCCACCACGTCGATCTGCTGCTCCGGCGACATGCCGATGCGAATCTTGAAAAAGTCCAGGTTCGTATCGTAATCCTCGCGCTCGACGATCACGCCGTTCTGGGCGTTCAGCATCGAGACGCGCGTTCGGTCTGCTTCGATAGGAATGATCTGGTCGACGGCCAGGAGGGCCTCGTCCCGTTCGTAATCGCTTGTCAGGTTCTCGGCCTGGCGAACCGCGCTTTCGATGTTCGCCTTGTCCCTGAGCAAAGAGAAGTAGTCGCTTGCGATGGAGGTGAGGAACTCGCGCCGAAATCGTTCAAACGCCCGAACCGCATAGACCAGGTCCCGCTCAGCCTGGTAGCGCGATTCGTACGCCACGCGCCCGGCCCCGCGCAGCAGCGGAATGCGCGTCTCGAGAATCAACTGCCCCGACTCACCCTGAGTAACGCCGCCGCCGATGTCGCGAAGCAGCGTGCTGATGACGCGCGCCGTCACGTCGCCGCCGTACGGAAGGCGCTGCTCGACGGCAAATGTGGCAAGTGCCTCGAACGCCTGGTCGAAGTCGCCCGCCTGCCCTTCGTTCGTGTAGTTGAGACCCAAGACGCTTTCCACGAACCGCGGCGTCCACAGATACTGCTCGAGCGTCAGATCCAGCGCGGTGAGATACAGTATCTCTTTCTCCGTCTGGTACGTCCGGGCATGCTGCATCGCATAAGCCAGAGCCTCCGCCAGCGTCAGCGGCTCCGGCTCTTCGCCCCCGACGGGAACTTGCTCATCCCCGACGACGTCCGGGACGCCGCCGGGCCGGTCGCCCTCGGCCTCCTCACCCGCATCCTCCGGATGGGTCGGCGGCGCCTCCTCAGGCCGGGGCGTGGTGGCCGCTCGGAAAGCCTCCGGAACCTCGACGTCGACCGGCGACGGGATCATGCTGTACATCTCGCCGCCCCCGCCGATGTAACCCTCCTTCCGGCCAACGTCCGCATCGCTGACAAGGCCGATGGCCGCCCGCTGCCGGCTCTCGATCAGCCGGGCCACCTCCCGGTCCGCGTCGTTGATGAACCACTGATGACACCCACACGCCAGCAGGCAACAGAGCGGGAGCACACGTCGGAAATGAAGACCGCGCCACTTCATGAACGACACGACACCGCCGGCGTGTGCAAAAGTCAAGGCTGGTCTGTAGGATGTTGTCATGTCGCCCGAAGACCTCGATGCACACGCTGGCGATATCGCCCGGACCGCAGACCAACTGGCCGGTGCCGGCCACGTCGCCTGCCTGACCGGCGCCGGCATCAGCGCCGAAAGCGGCGTGCCAACCTTTCGCGGAGCCGAAGGTTTGTGGTCCGGCCGCCGCGCCACCGACTTGGCCACGCCCGAAGCATTCGCGCGCGACCCCGAAGAAGTCTGGCGATTCTACCTCTGGCGGCGGGGCCTGCTCGCCGAAAAGAAGCCCAATCCGGGCCACTTTGCTCTGGCCGCCATTGAGAAACACGTAAAACGCTTCACGCTCATCACCCAGAACGTGGACAATCTGCACGTGATGGCCGGAAGCCGCAGCATCATCGAACTGCACGGAAACGTCTGGATCGACCGCTGCACCAGTTGCCGCGGCGAGCTGCGCCGATCGATTGACGATCACACCGACGAGATTCCCTATTGTAAAGAATGCGGTGCGATGATGCGGCCCGGCGTCGTCTGGTTCGGCGAGATGCTTCCGCCCGGCGCGATCACCGGCGCCCAGACCGCAGCGGCGGACTGCGACGTGATGTTGGTCGTGGGAACCAGCGCCGTGGTTCAACCCGCCGCCTCC
Source organism: uncultured Phycisphaeraceae bacterium (assembly GCA_964574815.1). GTDB lineage: Bacteria > Planctomycetota > Phycisphaerae > UBA1845 > UBA1845 > CAZNPL01. Next base: position 957 of record CAZNPL010000007.1, on the reverse strand, counting down.
CTGGCCGATTGGGCCAAGGCCCACGGCGCGTTCCTGGTCGAGATTAATCCCGACGCCACACCGCTCTCCCCATCCGTAGACGTTCGGTTTCCACTTCCCTCAGGAAAAGTGCTCCCCGAAATCGCTAAAATGCTCACGGCCCGCCGCTAACCGCGCCCACCAAGCCGGCTCGCCGAGGAATTCCCTTGCTCGTTTTGCCGTAGTGACGCACCTCCACAAGGCCATGAATCGTCTCCCCCGCGGGTGACGTCTCTCCAACCGTAAGGCGTCAGGCTCCGCGCTCGACACGCCCTGAAGACCGACGCGCTGACGCGATTGTCGAGGTCGGGCCTACCGACGCCAAGACACAGCCGGCCCCGTTCGCATCACGGCGCAAGTCAGAAGCCGCGCCTTGTTAAAGTAGCACACGAATCTACCAAAAGGGGAAGTCCGTGGACCAACTTGCAATTCCGGCGTGGCCACACAACAATTCCCGGCGTTAGGACACAGCCGGGCCACCGGCGCGGGGCTTCGGCATTGGTCTTTTTGAAACTGCGCCATGTTCTTGGGAGTTTGTGGTATGCGTAAGAAGCTGGTACGTGCGCTCATGTTGTCCACCACGGGGGGCATGATCTTGCAACTCGGTGGCTGCGTCGGGGATCTCTTCGGCAGCGGGTTCCTTCTGGATCTGGCCCGCTCGGCCTTGTTCGAGTTTGTTTGGGATAACGACGTTCTGCTGGACTTCTTCGGCGACAGCGCTCCGGGCATCCTGCTCTAGTTGGCACCAGCAGTGCGCGTTGAGAGAGTGTCCTCTGCTCCGTGAACGAGTGTGCCACTGCTCTTGAGCAGTGGCCTTTGAGCAGTGGCACCCTCGCCTGCCTCCTCGCCAAGTGCCAGCGGTCCGCCTCAGGCGGACCCGCCAGTGCTAGCCCAAGTTGAGCAGCGTAGGGGGCATTTCACTTTTTTTCGGCATGGTGA
>CAZNPL010000006.1:14704-202683 GCA_964574815.1 uncultured Phycisphaeraceae bacterium | reverse complement strand
ATATTGGAATTCCAGACCGGCGTACCTGAAGGCCGCCTAAACTGTCACGGACCCGTCGAGCGCGGGCCCGTGACAGTTTAGGCGGCATTCGACTTTGTGTGTCGCGGGCGGCTTGTCCGCCCGTGCGGTTTATCGAGTACCGCTTCAGACACTCACACTGGCGGGCGAGCAGCCAGTGGCACCCGCCTAACCTGTCACGCACCCGTCGAGCGCCGGGTGACTTTGGCAACAGGGACCTGTCGGGCGAGGGATAGGAAGATGCCACAGAGCGCCGGGTTGCCCAGCGTACGTGTTTACCGGATTTGATCTGGCGTAAATCTGCCCCACGTAATCACGGGTGGCTTTGCCAGACCGCTCCATGAATCGGTGCTCATCGGGGCTGCCGCTGCGCGGGCAAGCTCCGCGGCCGGTGGCGGCTCCTCTTGCCCGTGGCACCCTTGCTCAACACGCACTCGCGGGGGTGGAGTCGTGTCGCGGCACGAAGCGGGGCACTGGCGGAATGCGAGGGAGAGCCTGTTCCCATACCCCCCAAAGGTGGCGAAGCCCTGGCGGACAGGCCGCCAGCGGCACCCATTGCACGTCCGCGAGCATGACGTAACTTATTTTCTTTCAATAGCTTAGATTTCGAGCAGGGCGGGGGCGGCGTAATCATCAGGGCGTTTGGGCGGCGGTTTCGGCCAACTTGTTTTTGAGTACCTTGCCGGTGGGGCCTCTGGGGAGCTCCTCGACGATGTTCACATGGCGCGGGACTTTGTAGCCGGCGAGGTGCTCTCGGGCGAAGCTACGGAGTTCGATCTCGGAGACCTCGGCCCCCTGGCCGAGTGTTACGAAGGCGATGGGTACTTCGCCGCGGCTGGGGTCGGGCACGCCGATCACGGCGACCTCTTCGACTTGCGGGTGACCTCTGAGCGCTTCCTCGATTTCGACGGGGAAGACGTTCTCACCGCCGACGATCATCATTTCCTTCTTACGTCCGGTAATGCTGAGGAAGCCGTCGTCATCGAGGACGCCGATGTCGCCGGTGGCGAACCAGCCATCGGCGTCCAGCACAGCGGCGGTCTCTTCGGGGCGATTGTGATAGCCGCGCATCACGCTGGGTCCTTTCACGACGATTTCGCCATCCTGGCCAGTTGGCTGCTCTTTGCCATCGGGGTCGAGGATCCGCACGCTCACATTGGGCAAAGGTCGACCGACGGTGCCGCTACGGTTTTGCCGGTTTGTATTGAGGGAGATGACCGGGGACGTCTCGGTCAGGCCATAGCCTTCGAGGAGCTGGACGCCGAAGCGTTCGCGAAAACCGTGTGCGATGGCGGCCGGGAGTGGCTCACCGCCACTGATGAGCAGCTTGAAGCCGTGGAAATCCTGGGGCGTCGCGGATTTCGTCCGGAGCAGGGCAGAGTACATGCTGGGTATGGCCATCAGCACGGTCGGGTGGGTTTCCCGGATGGCGCGCAGCACGGCGGAGGGGCCGAAACGGGGAACCATGTGCGTGGTGAGGCCGCGAACGGTGGGGACGAGGACGTTTCCTGTGAGGCCGAAGACGTGAAACGGCGGGAGCACGCCGAGGAATCGGTCGCGGTCGTCGAGGCTGACAGCCTGGAGGAGGGCGTCGCAGTTGCTGCGGAGGGATCGGGAGGTCAACTCGACGCCTTTACAGGCTCCTGTCGTACCCGACGTGTAAAGGAGAACCGCGATGTCGTCGGGGTCGATATTGGGCGGCTCGGGTCGGCGGCGGAACATTTCTATGAAGGCCATTCGCTTCAGGGGGAGTGATTCGAGCGCGATCGATCGGGCGGGTAGTTCAGAGGCGAGATAGTCGAAGTGTCGGGTCGTAAGGATCAGGTCGAGGTGGGCGTCACGAATGATCTCGGCGAGCTCCGCGGCACTGAGGAGGAAATTCAGCGGGACGGCTTTGCGATTGGCCCAGAGGGTGCCAAAGAAGGCTCCGTTAAAGCCGGCGCTAGCGGGGAGCATGATGCCGACGTATTCACGGCGTGTTTCCTCGAGCACGACTTTGCGGAGCACAGATGCGAGGGTGGCCAAGCGACGGAACGAGAGCGTGCGCGTCAGATCGCGCACCGCTTCGGTATTGGGGCTGCGTTGCTCGGTTTTGATCAGTGCGTCGAGAAGCATCTTTCAGGCTCGAGCCGGGGGTGGGGAGCGGACTTGCGTTAAGCATGCCCGCGCAACGTATGCCCACGCAAGCTTGGGCGTAGCACCCGTCGAACTCGCCGCGAAGGATAATTCGGCATTGGGTGTTTGTCTAACGGAGTGGGTGTCCGCATAATGTGGGCGATATTGAAGCGGCCGGGGATTCGGTGGTTTGGCTGCTCGGTCGGGCAGATTTGCTTCATGCATGCCCACGCGAGCGTGGGCATGGCATCCGAGTGTCTCGTGGCGGCCTTTGCGCTACGGGGAAGCTTCGGAGCACTCGACGTGTTGGTGGTTCGAGGAAGGGGGCCTGGTTGTTGAAGCATGGAGGCGCGTCCGTTTAACGTCACTTTTTTCCTGGCCGGTTTCTGTGCAGCAGTCAGTGCGGGGCTTTCCGGGGGTTGCGGCACTCCGGGTAAGCGTGCGGCCGAGCAGGTGCGGCAGGCCGACAGGGCCTATCGGGTTGCGCGTTATGAGGAAGCGGAGAGGATCGCAAGCGAGGTCATTGGGGCGCATCCCGACGAGATCTTCGCTTCGGAGGCGATGTATCTTCGGGGGTTGAGCCGACTGCGGCAGGGGGATCGAAACGCTGCTGAAAACGATTTCCTGGCGGCGCTGCGACGATGCGATCATCAGCCCTTGAAGGCGCTTCTTTGGGTGCAACTGGGCAACATGGCCTTTGACGACGAGCGTCACGCGGCTGCGGCGCGCTCGTACGCCCGGGCGTTGGAGGATCTGCCGGCGAATGTTTCGGCGGACAAAGTCTGGTTTCAATACGGGGTGAGCCTTCAGCGGAGCGGGGATTTCAAGCGTGCCCGGGTGGCTTTTGGGCAACTTCTTGCGGAGCATCCATCCAGTCCGCTCGCGGCCGGTGCCCGCCGGAAGCTGGCATGGAGGCATGATCATTTCAGTGTGCAATGCGGCGCTTTCACGAGCGAGGCGAACGCACGGTCTGCGGCCCGGGCATTGCGTCAAGGCGGCGTGAACGCGGCCGTTGAGCGACGGGACTTGCGTTCGGAGTATCCTTTCGTGGTCCTTGCGGGGCGTTTTCGGGACTTCGGGGCGGCTGAATCGGCGTTGGTCGACGTGCGCCGGATCCAGGTGGACGCATTTATTGTCCCGTGAGGGCACGCGATAGCCACGGCACTACCGTTAAAGTTTCGAATGATCGCCGGCCCGTCGGCAGGTTGAAGCAGGTTTAGCGGCCTCTGTGGCCGATAAAGCCGGTCGGGGCCATCCCAGCCACAAGTAAGCAGCGCGTCGACTCCAACCGATATCGCCAGGGTGGATAGATTGGGATTTCCGGGGTGGAGGTCCACTCATGGCGAAGGAGATGCTCCAAGCCGGCGGCGCCGGCTCTACGAGCACGATGCGTCCGACGGTGGTGGAGCAGGTCAAGCGCTACTTCGAGAGCCGCGATCTGCTGCGCCGCGGTCTATGTCTGTTGAACGCGGGGTGCTATCAGGAGGCGGTCGCAACGTTTTCGGCCGCCTTGAGACTCAATCCGGACTCGGCCAGTCTGCCGGAGTGTCTGGCTCGTGCATATATCGGCTGCTCGGACTACGGGGCGGCTGCCGAGCAGATCGCCAAGATACTGGAGCGCGATCCGGACGACATCACGTCTCGCGTGCGTCACGCGATGCTTTTGTGGAAGGGTGGTGACCGAGATGGTGCAATCGCGTCGCTTCGCAAGAGCATTCGGTCGGTTCCCGACTGTGCCGAGCTGCACTATCAACTTGGGAATCTTCTCGCGGAGGCGGGGGACGAGGAGGAGGCGGAGATGAGGTTCACGCTGGCGGTGGACCTGGATCCACGGCACAGCGATGCCCTTGTCAATCTGGCGATGTGCCACGCGGCGCGGGGGCGGAGCACTCGAGCGCTGCGGCTCTTGTTCAAGGCGCAGTCCGCCAAGCCAGATGACGCCCGGATCGGGATGTTGCTCGGTTTGGCGTGCCAGGCTGCTGATCAGGGCGCCCATCCGCATACGAACGGGCTGACCATGCCCGGGGCGGAAACCGGCGGTGATCGCGCCTCCGAGGCGTTACGTGAGATTGTCGAGCACGATCCGGAGATCGTGGACGCTTTTACCGGACTGCCGAGGCAGGATGTCGGCATCGAGGTGTATCAGTTGCTGGACGGTGCGATTGCGCGGGTGATCGCCCGCCGTCCGAACGTCGCGGATCTTCACTTTCACCACGGCGCGGTTCTGGATCGGCTCGATCGTGTGACGGATGCGATCGCCGCGACGGAGCGGGCCGTTCACCTGGAACCCGGGCACGTGCGGGGGCTCATTCAACTGGCCAAGCTGTACCGAAAGGCCGGTCGCACATGCGAGGCAATCGAGTCGCTGGAGCGGGTGCTGCAACTGGGGGTGCGGTACGCCGACGTGTTCGCGTTGCTCGGGTCGCTATATCGAGATACAGGGCGGGTGGAAAGCGCCCGCCACGCCTACCGGGAGGCCCTGGCGATCAACGGGGACTTCCGGGAAGCGCGCGAGGCCCTGGCCGCCCTGTCGGGCTGAGGTGGGGGAGGGGTTGCGATGTCGTATCTCCTGGAGATCGTCGGGCAGGGGCTGCTCACGGAGTTGGGGGCCGCCTTTCGCGAGGTGTTGTGCGACGATGAGGAGCGGTCCACGGGCGATTTACGGGGCGCGGCCGGCGGAGACGGGGCGACCTGCGACGATCACATCGCACTGGGGATCCGGTTGTTGAGGTTGGAAGAGACTGAGCAAGCGCGGGCCGAGTTCGAGCGGGCGGTGGCTTTGGATGATGGCGACGTTGCAGGGCGGATCGGGTTGGCGTGCGTCCTGGATGATATGGGGCGGACCGACGAGGCGCTCGAGCAATTGTCGGTGGCTTTGGAGGAGAGTTCGGACGATCCCGCGCTTTTGTTTGCGGCCGGCTACTGCTGTGAGCGGATCGGGTTGCTTCCGGACGCGGTCGGTTACTACGTGGGTGCGCTGCAGGTGTGTCCGGGTTTGCGTAACGCCCACGAGCGGCTGGCGGCCGTCTACGTCAAGCAGGGGGCTTATAACGGGGCGATCAAGCATTACGAGCAGCTTTGTGCGGCTGATCCCATAAGCGAAGTCACGCTTCTGCGGCTGGCGAATCTGTATCATCGGATCGGCGACTTCGAGCGAGCCGCGGACCTGTTCCGCCGCGCGCTGACGCTCGAGCCGGACAACCGGGACGCCCGCGAGGACCTGGTGGCGACTTACGAGTCGGCCGGCATGATCGAGGACGCGATCGCCGAGCTGAACCGCCTGGTCGATCGGGAGCCCGAGCGGTTCGATCATCACGTGCGGCTGGGTGACCTGTACGCTCAGACGGGGGAGGATCAGTCAGCGGTGCATCACTATGAGCAAGCGGCGCGTCTTCAGCCGAATCTCCTGGAGGCGGACGTGAAGCTCGGCACGCTGCACCTGCGGCGGGCGCGCTATCGCGAGGCGATCGAGTGGTTCAACAAAGCGGTCGAGAACAACGACCGGCTCTTGAACGCATACGTGGGGCTGGGGGTGGCCCAGCACGAATCGGGTCTTGCCGACAGTGCCCGGCGGACGTTTCAGATGGCGGCCGGCGTCGAGCCGAACTCGACGCTGCTGTTCAGTGAGGTGGCCAAGCTGCAGTTGAAGATGGCAGCCGGGCGCGAGGCGGAGCAACACCTGGCGCCGGCGACGGCTGTAACGAAGGCAAGCGAGCGGGGCACGCCGGTGGACGATCTACTCGATCGGCAAATCGAGCGGCACCGGCAGGTGTTGCGGACGCGGCCCAATCACGCCGACGTTCACTATCGGCTGGGGATGCTGCTGCGGCAGAGGGGGGAGCTTGACGCGGCGATCGAGTCGTTCCGCCACGCGGTGGCCATCAACCCAAATTATGTGAAAGCGATCGTCAAGCTGGGGCTTTCGCTGGCGGAGCGCGGCGACGAGGCAGAGGCCGTCGAGACGCTCCAGGGCGCGCTGCGGGACCGGGTGCGGGACGTGGAGCTGCACTATCAACTCGGGCTGATGTTCGCCGATCGGAACAAGTTCGCTCTGGCGCTGGAGCAGTATGAAGCGGCGATCAAGGAGGAGCCACGCAACATCGATCTGCACGCAAATCTGGCACTCGCGCTGCAAAATATGGGCCTGCTCGATCGTGCCGCGTTGAGCTGGGAGACGTTGTGCGACGTCGCGGCCGAAACCGAGCAGGGCCGGGCGATGCTGGACGCGGCGAGAGGAGCGGGCTGGGGCGAAGACTCATCGGAGCCGTAATATAGTATCCATCCCGGACGACGCCCTTCCGAGCCGCGACGGTAAGGGGCGGCCTCCATTCCCTTCACAACCAACCGCTCGTGTCCCCCCGATACGCGACGTATTGAGGGCCCGGAGGCACCCGGTCGGGAACTGGGGAAACCGCCGCAATTCTCTTGCACTTCCGCGTCTTGGGCACGCACTTCTCGGTGCGACCGATTTCGTATAATAGAGACTTAAGGACACGCAGGCCCCCATGCATGAGGGATCCGATGCGAATTCGCGTGCGCAACCCCCATCGTCACGGCAGGCTGCTGGCAATGATCATCACCGTGCTCATTTTGGTGCAAGCGGCGGTGGTGGTTACAGACCCAACCCTGCTGCAACGGGGCGATATATTCTGGCTGCCACTTATGACGGTGGCCGTTCTTCTGTGTGTCTCAACCCCGACTTACTGCCAGCACCTCTCCTGGTGCATCGTGTATGGAGCGATCATAGGGGCCGCCCCCGTCGTGCTGCCGATCGTGTCCGAGGTGGTTTCTGAGCAAGCCTACAGCTCCTTTGTCCGGCCAGATACTTTACTCGTCTTCGCCACATTCTTGGTCTTCGGAGCAATCACAGGCATCGGCGTGCTCTCAGCGTGGGCGCTATTCTACCGACACGCCCTTTGTCGCGTGGAGATACAGGATGGGACGCTTTGCCCCACGTGTGCCTACTGCATCACACACTTGCCGGGGAGCATCTGTCCGGAGTGTGGCAGCGAGTTTGACCTCGGGAGTATCAAGGAGGCGGGCGCTGCGATGGGCACGGAATCGCCTCCCCGACGGCGCCTGCTCATTACGTGCGTTGTCCTTCTGAGCGCGGTAGTCCTGGTATCGGCGGGCGCCAGGTGGCTTCGGCTGACCCCTCCGCTGTTTGCGATGCGCTCCTGCGAATATTGGGCAATCGTGCTCAGGGGTGCGGACCAGCCGCGAGGGGATGCCTTCGGTCGCCTTTCAGCAATACTGGTCTATGAGGCTAAGCACGGCAGGACGATTTCGCCTGCTGACGTTCGCTCGATTCTGGGCCCACCTGACTTGTTCATGACTCATGAGTCGGAGACGCACTACCTCTACTTCTACACGAGACCGCGACCATGGGAAGCGTACTTAGACTTTATCGACGGGCGGTTGACAGGTGGCGGTGGGAACGCTCGTGGCATTAACAACCTTTCGAGGTGGCAGCCATACGGGAAGGATCATTGAGATCGTGCGCAGCGCCGACTATTTTCGGTTTTCGCCATCGTTGGGGGGCTTCTCGAATTCGTGCCTGTGATTCGATTGTCAAGTTTCTGCGCAACTGGTGTAAGCGCATGAGGTTCGGCGAAGCGGCGGGGGAAGCTGAGGCTGATCCTCCGTTGCGTTCCGTGCCATGGCTGCGTATATACGGTGGCTGCTGCATCGTCTGCCGTGGGGGTTTGCGGTTGGGGATTGGCGGAATACCCGGCGCGGGGGGCTCCAGGCTTGCGCACGCGGCTGTGATGCGTTTGCCCGGCGCGAATCGGTCTTCCTGAGATTATTGTGCTCGTGGGGTTGGCCAGGGGGCTGGTTGGTGCGAACGCGGTTCGGGCTTGGATAGGCGGTGGTTGTGATATGAACATTGTCCGTGAGCCACAGGTTTACCTTGTCGGGCGGCAGGTGACCGATGATGGTGAGATCGATCGCTTTCTGGATGACCATGGGGTGGCCTCATGGTCGACCGATACGGATGTGGCCGGTCAGAAGCTGGCGGAGGTAGCCGGCCGGGTCTGTTACATGAGCTTTGCGAAACCCCGGCCCGGGGGGAACGCGGCGTACATCGATCGGATCATCGGGGTCAAGCACGGAAGCGTACTGGAGCACGCGGTCTGGAACTTTGTCATCACGGGGGTGTCGCGCTCGTTCACGCATGAGCTGGTCCGGCATCGGGCGGGGTTCGGCTACTCGCAGTTGTCGCAGCGGTACGTTGATGAGTCCGAGACCGACTTTGTCGAGCCGCGGTGCATCGCCGAAGACGGCGAACTTCACGAAGTCTGGCGGGCGGCGGTGGAGCAGGCGCATGAGGCGTACGTCAAGCTTTCCCGCGGGCTCGAGGCCAAGTTCGGGGACGTGGAGGACAAGACGCTGCGTCGTAAGCTGGCTCGGCAGGCGGCCCGATCGGTCCTGCCGAACGCTACCGAGACCAAGATTTTCGTGACGGCCAACGCACGGGCTTTGCGTCATTTCATCGAGCTTCGAGCCAATGAGCATGCCGAGACCGAGATTCGGGTCGTGGCCTCCAAGATTCTGCGGATTCTGCAGCGGGAGGCTCCGAACTTGTTCGGCGATTACACGCTTCGTGAATTGGCGGACGGCACGTTTGCGGCGGACACGAAGCATATGAAAGTTTGATAATTCGGAGGCGCACTGGCGGGGCCGCCTCAGGCGGACCAGTGGCAGCCGCGCGAGCCTTTGCCGTCCTGATGCGGAGCATGCCCACGCAACCGTGGGCACGGCATCGTTGTGCGAGCCATCACTGTTTTGTAATTCGAATCGCGAGCCCACCTCGGGACGAGGTGGGCCACCCGTCCTTGCCGCCCTGATGCGAAGCATGCCCACGTAAGCGTGGGCACGGCACCCGTTGTGCGAGCCATCACCGTTGTGTGTTCGAATCGCGAGCCCAGCTCGGGACGAGGTGGGCCACCCGTCCTGACGCGAAGCATGCCCACGCAAGCGTGGGTATGGCACTCGTGGCAGCCCGGCGCCGCCCGGCGCCGGCTCGTGGATGGCACCTTGTCGGGGAACAATTGATTCGCTGGCGGCCGCGGGGAGTCGTCGGTTGCTTGACGATCTTTTACGGACCGCCGAGAATTCGGGTTTGTTAACAGGCCGTCAGGCCGACACCAGCGGAGCAACCGGCGATGGCACAAGCGAGAGCACAGAGTACGGGGGGTTTCACGGCCGTCCACGTCTGGATGATCGGGTTCGTCTTTCTGTGGCTTACGTCCACGGTGCTGCTCGTGTGGCTGTACACTGCGCAGGAGGACTTGAAGAGCACGAACGAACAGTTGCGTAGCGAGAATCAGCGTCTCGCCCGCGGAGGGGATAAGGCCGGGCCGTTCTACACGAGCGCGAGCGCAACCGGCCCTTCCATGGTCGGGTTGCTGCAGGAGGATCGTAAGCAGACCGCGATGCTTGCCGTGGGTGAAGAGGTTGCGGACGTGAATGCAGCCCGGGCGATCGTGAAGGCCTTCTTCGACGAGATTCAGGCGGACGGGATCGTGGAGGACTCGTCGGCGTTCGAGACGATTCAATTGCTGCCGGCGATGCGGAGGCTCTACGAGGATTTCCGGGGTGAGTACAACTTGCGGGTGGAGGCCGAGTCTCGCGCGGCGCAGGCGGGCGAGGAGCTGCGGGAGACGGTGGACACTTCGCAGTCGCTTCGAGCGAAGTTCGACGCCACGACCGACGATCTGAAGAACCAGCTTGCGGAACTGGAGCGAGATCGGGCGGCGCAGGCGGCCAAGCATCAAGGGCAGATCGCCGAATTTGATCAGCGGCTCGACGATTTAAAGCAGGAGCACTCCCGTGAGATTCAGGCGAAGAACAACGAGATCAGCGAGCTTCGCCAGAAATATGAGGATTTGCTGGCGCGGTATGACGAGCTTGGGGAGAAGCTCGGCGAGCTCCAGATCAAGCCGGGGGAACGTATCACGGCGCGGACCGGCGACGGGCGGGTGATCAAGGCCGTCCCGGGTGACGACGTAGTCTACATTGACCTGGGTCGAGCGCATCAGTTGACGCCTGGCTTGCAATTCGCGGTTTATCCGTCCTCGGGCATTCCGGCGGACGGGCGCTCGAAAGGTCGGATCGAGGTCACGCGCATTCACGACCTGACTGCGGAGTGCCAGATTCTTGCGATGGACCCGCGCGAAATGGTTTTGGAGGGCGACGTCATCGCCAATCCGGTGTATGACCCTCGGCGATCATTGCGGTTCGTCGTGATTGGCGAATTCGACCTCAACGGGGACGGGCGGCGCGATGACGGGGGCGCCGACCAGATTCGGGCGATCATCAGCGAGTGGGGCGGCCGGCTCGCGGACCAGCTCTCCACGCAGGTGGATTTTGTGGTGGCGGGGGCACCACCGGCCGCGCCCAAGATGGTCGGGGGAACAGCGGGGCTTGATCGAGGCGCCGAGGAGCGCCAGCGAATGCTGGAGCGCGATCGCGAGCATTTTGAGAGCGTGCTTGCATCGGCCAAGAGTCTTTCAATCCCGATTCTGACGCAAGACGTGTTCCTGAACTTCCTGGGTTATTGAGCAGGGGTGGTGCTCGGGAATCGGGGCGGTTTCTCCAGCGGCTCCCCGTATCGATGGTAGGGGGACGTGTTGTCGGGGCGGGTGACGGTCTCGCCGCGGGCGGGGTGCAGTAGGTCGGCATCTCGCACGCCCGATCGCCACTGGATGTCGCATTTAGTACGTGCCAGCGGCCAAAAAAATCGCCGCAATTTGACCATTGGTAAAACACGTGTTATATTGACTTAGTTCCGTCCTGTAATGCATGGAAGGTGAGGCGTCCCGCGCGGCGTCGAGCTTGCTCTATGCGGGGAACCTACGACCCAGTGGTTCTGGCACGAATTCCAACGAAACTCCTCAGGCGAGCGTAGCGTTTTTGCAAGATTTCGTGGCCATCAAGGAACAGATCCGCGATCGCGTGGATCTGGTGGAATTCGTTTCGGAGCATACGGCTTTGCGCCGGCGTGGCCGGGTCTACATCGGCCTCTGCCCATTCCACCAGGAGCGGACTCCTTCGTTCCAGGTGCACCCGGAGCGGCAGTTCTTCAAGTGTTTCGGCTGCGGCGTCGGGGGCGACCTGTTCACTTTTCTTCAGCTTCGCGAGAACGTCGACTTCAAGGAGGCCATTCGCATCCTGGCCGACCGGGCCGGCGTCGAGCTTGAACCGGTTCGCCCCGGTGCGGCCCCACAGATCGGGCGGCCGGAGGTGGCACGTATCAATGAGTGGGCGTGTCGGCTGTTTCGGGATCGTCTGCAGGACGACGGGGTGGGTGCCGCAGCGCGACGGTATGCGGAGTCCCGCGGGATCACGCCGGAGATCATGGCCCGGTTTCAGATCGGGTTGGCGACGGGTCCTTCGGACTATCTCTGGCGGGCGGCGGAGAAAGTCGGGTTCGGTCGCGACCTGCTGCTGAAAGCGGGGTTGTGCAAGCGAAGTGAAGATCGCGGTACGCTTTATGACACGTTTCGCGATCGCCTGATGTTCCCGATTCACGATGTTTCGGGGCGATGCATCGGGTTTGGTGGCCGCACCCTGGTTGATGCTCCGGCCAAGTACATGAACACGCCGGAGACGGTTTTGTTTGACAAGAGCCGGTCGTTGTTCGGCCTGCAATTGGCTCGTGACGCGATCGTGGCGGCCAAGTTCGCGGTGGTGGTGGAGGGATACACGGATTGCATCGCAGCTCAGCAGCACGGCTTTTCGAACACCGTGGCGACCCTAGGCACTGCGGCGACCGAGGCCCACATGGCGACTTTGCGGCGGTACTGCGACACGGTCGTTCTCATGTTTGACTCGGATGAGGCCGGGGATGCAGCGGCCGATCGTGCGTTGGCTGTAGGATTGAAGCAGAATCTTACTATTCGCCTGGCTCAGCTTCCGGCAGGCAGCGATCCCGGCGATTTTCTGCAAACCCATGGCAAGCAAGAGTTTAGCTCTTTGTTGAATTCCGCCGAGGACGCGCTACGATTCAAATGGGATCGCACTCGGCGTCGTTTTCGTGAGCAGGCTTCGCCGTCCGCTCGCAAGCAGGCGGTTTCGGAGTTTGTTTCGCTGGTGGCCGAGCTTTCCGGATTTGGAGTTCTCGACCCCATCCAACAGGGGGTCATCATCGGACAACTGGAGAATCTGTTGTCCGTGCCATCCGGACAGATACAGCCGCTCCTTGCCAAGGCTTCGCGGAGCGGTCGGCGGATGGTATCGGCCGAGAAGGCGGCCAGCGGAATCAAGAGACCTCGCGATGCGGAACAGGCCGCCCTGGTGACGATGCTGGAGATCCTGTTGAACGAGCCGGGCCTGTTTGATCGCGTTTCTGACGTTTTCCTGCCTGAGCGCCTGACGGATCCGATTTGCCGTCGGATTTCGGAGCATGTGGTTGTGTTGGCGGATTCCGAGGGCACATTTTTACTGCGCGACGTATTGGCCCGTGTTGGGGAGCCGGCTGAAGCGAGCGTTGTGACTGACCTGGTGACGCGTGGCTCACAGATTACCGAACCGGAGACGGAGCTGGAGGGGGCCCGGGCACGTCTGTTGCGCGCGCGAGAGGCGCGTGATACCGGACAACTGACTCGGACGTTGAAGATTCCGTCGGAGGGGTCGGCTTGGGAAGAGGCCGACCAGCGGGACAAGCTTGCGGCATTGAGCCGGCGGTTGAAGAGTCTTCAGGTCGGGCGTTTTGCCCCGCAGCGAGCGTTGGGCGAGCTAAGCGAATCGGATGAGTAATGGTCTGGACCGGTCCGAATTGGACCCCTGGAACTGCGGAAAAAGATGACACAGGTGACCGAACCGAATCTTCCTTCAACATTTGAGGACGACCTTATCGAGGGTGCCATTCAGGCGCTGGTCGATCAGGGTTCCGAGCGTGGTTATCTGACGTGGGAGGAGCTCAACGATCGGATACCGGACGAGGCGGTATGTCCTGATCGTCTCGAGCTTTTGATGCTTCGCCTTGACGAGGCGGGCGTGGAGATGCTCGACGAGGCGGACGCAATCCGTTTCGAGGCCGAGAGAAAGCGAGGGGGCCGTTCCCGCCCGTCCAAGGACGACAACGGCAAGAACGGCAAGTCGAGCGCTTCTCAGGCGGGCACACGGGTGACCGCGGACGCGCCTGATCCGGGAGCGCAGGCGGCCTCGGACGGCGAAGAGAAGGAAGATAAAGAGCCGCGTCAGGAAGTTGACGGTCTGGTGGTGGAAGTGGGGCGCCGGATCGATGACCCGGTGCGGATGTATCTCTCACAGATGGGCGAGATTCCGCTGCTAACGCGGGAGGAGGAGATACGTCTGGCCAAGAAGGTCGAGCTGACGCGGATGGCTTTTCGGCAGATGGTCCTGGAGAGCGATTACTGCAGCTCACAGGCTGTCGAGATCCTTCAGCAGGTTCATGACGGCCGGCTTCCGTTCGATCGAACGATGAAGATCTCGACGTGGGAGCACATGGCCAAGTCGACGATTCTGGCTCGACTGCCGTCGAACCTGGCGACGGTCCGCGCACTTCTGCGTATGAACGAGGAGGCCTGGCGCGGTTTGCAGGTCGGGCGGGTGTCCAAGAAGACGCGCGAGGAGACGACCAAGGCAATCAATGCCCGTCGGCGAAAGATCTCGCGGCTCCTCGAGGAGCTCTCGCTTCGGACCAGCCGGTTTCAGCCGCTGTTCCGGCGGCTGGAGAATCTGCATCGCAAGATGGTTGACCTGGAGCATCGTCTGGCCGCTGAGGAGAAGCGGCGCACGGTGTCCGAGGAAGACTTTTACGTCATGTGCGAGGAGCTGTCGGGCATCAGTTCGCTGGTGCTGGAAGAGAGCGGCTCACTCGGCGAGCGGCTGGAGACCATCCGGCGGGTGTACAGCGAATACGAGGATGCGAAGCGGAAGCTGTCGGGCGGCAACCTTCGACTTGTGGTGAGCATCGCGAAGAAGTACCGCAATCGCGGGTTGAGCTTTCTGGACATCATCCAGGAAGGCAACACGGGGCTGATGCGGGCGGTGGACAAGTACGAGTACAAGCGGGGGTACAAGTTCAGCACTTACGCGACGTGGTGGATCCGCCAGGCGATCACGCGGGCGATCGCCGATCACGCCCGAACCATTCGCATTCCGGTTCACATGATCGAGACGATGAGCCGCCTGCGCAATATCAGCAAGCAATTGCTGCAGGAATTGGGGCGCGAGGCCACGATCGAGGAGATTGCCCGCCGTGCGAAGATGCCGGTGGGTGAGGCGCGTCGCGTGTTGAAGATCAGCCGGCATCCGATTTCGCTGGATCGCCCGGTGGGCGAGAGCGAGGATTCCTACTTCGGCGACTTCATCGAGGACAGCCGGGCCGACTCACCGATCAGTTCTGCCGGTTCGGAGATGCTCAAGGATCGGATCGACGAGGTTCTCAAAACGCTGACGTATCGCGAGCGCGAGATCATCAAGCTGCGGTTCGGCATCGGCGACGGGTACACCTACACGCTTGAAGAGGTCGGGAAGATTTTCAAAGTGACGCGTGAGCGCGTGCGGCAGGTCGAGGCAAAGGCGATTCGAAAGCTGCAGCACCCGGTGCGTTCGCGGAAGCTCGAGGGATTCCTGGCCGGGCACGTTGAACCTGTCGCGTAGTCCGTGCCGTCGCGATCCGGGCTGGTCAAGACGATCGTCACAGTCTTTTCAGGAGCGGCTGTTTGCGCCGCTCTTTTTTTGTTGGCCGGGCTGGGCCGTTCGTCGGCGAACCCGGAGTCAGGGTGGGGCGTTTGTCTGGACAATCCGATCATGGTCGCGGAGTTCGGTTGCCCCGAGGGCGCGGTATCCGGCCGCAAGGCCGAGTGGAATCGTGAGGCTTACGAGTTCATTCAGTCTTGCTCGCAAATCCAGGCTGCGGTCTGATTCAATTACGACAACCGTGGGGAGGACGAATTCCATCTCTGCGATGACTCCTCGCCGACTTCCCTGACGTCGTCCACGGGAACAATCGCGGATGGCGAGCCCCGTCATCACTATCGACTATATGCGCTCTGACCCTAGACGCTTGGGTGGTCTTTGTTATGATGATGCGGTCGATTCGGGTCAACGCACCGTGATCAGCGCTGTCGGCGGCAGGCGTAGTCTGATCGTTTTGCCTGCGGCGTCGGTGAGCATTTCGGTTCCGCTTGGCACGGCCAGCAGGAACGGGCCGTTAGCATCGGTCGATGCCCTGAGCATGTACGTTCCGAGGTACGTTCGGCCCCTCGCATCGCGCTCGAGCGCACGCACCGAGATCGCCTCACTCAGCAGTTCCATTTGCCCGCTGCGACCGGCGAACACCTCGATCGAGAGGTCACATGTAGTTGATTCCGGCATGTTTCCGGCGATCACGTCCACGGTGACGGTTTCGCCCGGTTCGATGGTCGTTTTCGACGGGACCAGGCTCAGCCATGGTTCGGATGCGATTGCATTGACCGTTTGCGGGCTGCGCAATCTCGCGGGCGCCGGTGTGCCGCCGCCGCAACACGGATCGATTCCGGCGATGCTGTCCAGCACGGCGAACGCGTCGAAGAGGTTGGCCACGCCATTCCCGGAACACGGATGGATGTCGGCGTCCACAACCGTGCAGTTTATATAGTTTCCGCCGATGGCTTCGAGCACGCAGAATATGTCGAAGAGGTTGATGACGGTGTCGTGTGTGACGTCGCCGTAATCGTAAATACCGGGGGTATACGTGCAGATGCCGCTTTCGCACGTGTCGTCGGTACACACGTAGAAGTCGTTGCAGTCCGCGTCCTCAACGCAGGTGCAGTCCGCGATGCAATCGACTTCCTCACCCGCCTCGCAGACCGCGTTACCGCAGAACGGATCGCAGTCATCATCGTTCAGCGAATTCGCCCCCGGCGGGCAACAGCCGTCACCGTGGATCGGATCGGTAATCTCAACCGACTCGCATTCGGCGAGGCATGTGCCGGGCTCGATCAGTGTGACGACGAGGCAAGGATCGGTGTTCTCGCATGACGTCGGGCACGCGCCCGGCTGCCCCGCGGCGATGGCGATGTCGCACGTTTCGCCCGGATCCACTGTTCCGTTGCCGCACTCACCCACCTCGACACCGGCCTGATCCACCAGGAAGCCGACGACCGACCGGGTGATGCGTGTTGCGAATACGTAGTCGATGTAGTCGGGCATTTCCACGTGGTCCTGCTGGGTGTGGTAGAAGGGGTTGCCCCAGTCCTCGATAAGAAGACAGGCCTGGAAACCGGCCTGCTCAAACGGCGCGTGGTCGCTGGCATTGAGTGGTCCCTGGTTCACGAAGCTCAGGCCCTGGCCGTAATCGAGGATCGCGTCGCCCAGTGCGAGTTTGAAGGCGTTTGACGCGCTATAACCGAAGAGGTCGACGGAGTTGGCGCCGGTGTTGTAGGCCACCATGTCGGCCGAGATCATGCCGAGGATGTTGTCGTTGATGTGGGCATCGACGTAGGCATAGGAACCGTACAGGCCCTGCTCTTCGCGGTCGAATGCGATGAAACGGATCGTATCTTCCGAGGGGTAGGTGGTAAGGATGCGGGCTGTTTCGAGGACGAGGGCTACGCCGCTGGCGTTGTCGTCGGCGCCGGGGTTGTCAACGGAGTCGTAGTGGGCGCCGATGATCCACTCTTCATCGGGGGTCAACGTACCGAGCTTGGTGCCGACGACATTCCAGTACGTACTGCCCTGGTAGGGAACGGGCTCGAGCGTCACGTCGAGTCCGTAGCTCTCGAACAGGTCGACGATGGCGGCTTGGGCCAAGTCGTGCTCGGGACCGAACCCTCGGTTGTCTCCCGGGTGGGTATAGAGCACATTATCCAGGAAGTTCCGATAACTCGCCTCGCTGACTCGTGCGGCGGCGGTCTGGCCGTCTTCCGAGGCCATCGTCGGCAGCGTGAGGCTGAGGATCAGCACGATGGCGGCACAGCATGTCATCCACTTTGACTTTATACTCATTTGACCTCGTCCTCCTATTCATGAAGGCATGCATCTCGATTCGTGCCGGGCCATGGGATTCCCGCGGCGACGCGCGATATTCCGGCGATTCGGGCCTGCAGCACGGCCGAAGATCGCCGAATAAGGCTCTGGAAACCGGCGTCGCAAATGGCGCGCCGCGGCATCTTGCGGCCGCGATGGATGAAACATAATTCCATAAGGGGTTGCCCCTACCCCACCCTTCGGCTCCAGCCGATTCAATTCTAGCCGAAACGGCCTCGACAGAACAACGGGCTACAGCGGCTCTTTTTCAGCTTGGTGCGGCCAATCGAAGTGCTCAATTGATCGGGGGCATGTTGCTTCGGTGTTTTGCTTGGCCGAGAATGGCGGATGAACTCGACGGCGGGAGTTGGAGTTGGCACCGCCCTCGGGTCCCATCAGTGTATTCGTCGCTGTGGTCGGTGCGCCGCTGCTCTCACAGAGGCCCAAAGGCGGCCAGACGGATACAAAAGGAGGCGGAAGTTGCGTTCCGACGGCAGGTTGATGTGGATTGGACTTGTGGGGGTGCGCGCCGCGTTTGCGCAGCCAGCCCCTCCTCTCCTTGAGGTTGACGGTTCACGCCCGCCGACGTCGGTTGCGCGTCGTGTCGAGGGGCTGCTTCGCGAGACGGCCCCCACCGCGTTTCCGGCGTCGGCTGCCGAAATGCTCACTTCGACGGACGGGTTGCCGTGCGGGTTCGGGGATGGCGACAGAAACGGGACGATCGACCTTTTCGACTTGGCCGGGCTGCGTGACTGTTTCGCGGCGTTGGGAGACGGCTCACCGCGTTCGGGGTGCCACATATATGACGCTGACGGCGACGGCCGCGTGGATCTTCAAGATTGGGCGGCGTTTCAGTGTGCATACACAGGGCCTCACGTTGCGTCACGGCTGATCTCCGGCGTCGTCTACGACCATCGCGGTGAGGGCGGTGGCGTCGGCGTCGGCGGTGTGGATCTGTTTCTGCGTGGGACGAGTTTCAGTGGGAGGGTCTGCACGAGGTCGGACGGGACTTATAACGTGCGGGTGCCCGACAACTGGTGCGGGTCGGTGCGCCCCGGTGATCTGGCGTGGGCTTTCGATCCCGATGCCGGCAACTTTATCAACTTGCACACGGACAGCGAGCAGGATTTTGTCGCCAACGTTGCGCTGCATCGCATTTCCGGATCGATTTTCCGCAGCGACGGGCAAACACTCGCGGCGGGCCGTGAGGTCAAGCTGGTGTTTACGGATGAAGGGGGCCGATTTCTGACGGCGGTTCGGACCAGCAACGGGCGATATCGCGCCAACCTGCCGCCGACGGCGAGCCGCAGTGGCGCTCGTGGGACGGTGAGCGCTCGCGGAATGGACGTCGAGTTCGAAAACGAGACGTTGGAATTCCACGTGGACGCGTTGAATGCGCGCGGACCTGATTTCATCGCGTATTACGTAATCTTCGTGGACGACGATCAGGAAGGCGACACTTCGAACTCGGCGGGCGAGGACCAACCGGCGGCCGGCGTCGCTCGGGGTCCTTAGCAGTATAAGCCCCAATACCAAGACCCCGTTGACGGCGTTAAAGCACTGGCGGGCACGCCGCCAGTAGCACCCGGGCAAAGTGTCACACCCGGCGTCGCTCATGCCAAACAGCCCGGCAGTTGAGTCCGCTTGGCCGGGCGGGTATGCTGGCGTATTCGGTGCCTGGCGAGCGGGATCGGGCCGCCCGTTCCGTCCTGATTATTGATTAACAGCACGATTTCCGGTTCACGCTGCACAGTTCTTCCGAACGGAAGTTTGCGAGGGGTGATTCCATGAATCCAAAAAGAAATCTCAAGTGCGCGAGGGCGATTCTGGTGATGCTCTCGGGCGGACCAGTCGCCAACGCGGCCACGCCGCTGGCTACGGAGCTCGTTGCGTCAGGGCTGGATTCGCCCGTGTTTGTAACTCATGCGCCTGACGACTACGATCGCGTCTTCATCGTTGAGCAGACGGGGCGTATCAAGTCGTTTGACCTGGAGACGTCGGGGATCAGCGTTTTTCTCGACATCACTGATCGTATTGGCATCGATAATGAGAAGGGGCTGCTTGGGCTGGCATTTCACCCCGACTATGCGTCGAACGGCTTTTTCTACGTGAATTACACAAGGCCGGGCTCCTCGAACTTCGACACGCGCATATCGCGCTTTCAGGTTGTCGGCGACCCGGCAACGTCCAACGTGGCCGACCCCAGCAGCGAGTTCATCATCTTGTCGTATTCGCAGCCGTTTGCGAATCATAACGCGGGATGGATCAGCTTTGGACCGATGGACGGGTATCTCTACATCGCTTCGGGGGATGGCGGCTCGGGCGGCGATCCCGGGAACCGGGGCCAGGACATCACGAACCAACTGCTCGGGAAGATTCTGCGGATCGACGTGGACAGCGGCTCGCCTTATGCGATTCCGCCCGATAACCCGTTTGTCGGCGTGACCGGCGATGACGAAATCTGGTCGTACGGGCTTCGTAATCCGTGGCGATGTGCGATTGATCGTGTCACGGGCGATCTGTACATCGCCGACGTCGGCCAGAGCTCGATCGAGGAGATCAACTTTCAACCGGCCGCCAGTCCGGGCGGCGAGAACTGGGGTTGGCGCTGCAAGGAGGGGACCCAGGAATTTCAGTTCGACAGCGGCTGCGAGTCGCAGACCTTCTCGGATCCGATTCACGAGTACACGCACGGCGGCGATCCGTTCCGTTGCTCGGTCACCGGCGGCGTGGTGTATCGGGGCTGCGGCATTCCGGACCTGCGGGGGACTTACTTCTTCGCCGACTTCTGCAGTGACCAGATCTGGAGTTTTCGGGGCGTTTCCGTGAATGACTTTCAGGAACGCACTTCCGCGCTGGAGCCATCGGGTGGGTTGTCGATCAACTCGATCTCGTCATTCGGCGAGGATGCCTATGGAGAGATGTACATCTGTGATCTGGGCGGCGAGGTGTTCAGGGTCGTCTCGGCCGTTGGTCCGACTATGGACTGCAACAACAACGGGGTCCAGGACGCGTGTGACATTCTGGATGGGACGAGTGCGGACGCCGACGGCGACGGCATACCGGATTCGGTGAATTGCAACGACATGGACGTTTGTACGCACGACACCTGTGACGCGGGCGGCTGCGTGCACACGCCAAACGATTATGGAGACGTCGACCACAACGGCGTCGTCAATCTGCTGGACGTATTCTGTGTTCTGGACGGCATTGCCGGGGTTTTCGAGACCTGCGTCTTCGCCGATCTGGACATCGAGCCGTGTTCGACCAACGGCGTGCTCAATCTGCTGGACGTTTTCGCCGTCCTTGACGCCATCGGAGGCGAAGATCCGTGCTGCGGTTCCTAACGCTGTCAGACCCTATCCCAATACCCAGATGAAGGCGGGAAAGCCGTGGCGCACAAGCCGCCAGTGGCACGCACCGACGGTTCGGGGACAGGCTCTCGCCGGGTCTGGTCGCCGGTCATTCGCTTTCGAGCATCCTGTCTACCTCGGTAAGGATCGCCTGCCACGAAGGTCTCGCGTGGATCAACATTGGGAAGACCTGCCGGACGACGCCGTCTTTGTCGATCAGGTAAGCAGTGGTGCGGTCGTAGGAGCTGGTCTTCTCGCGGTTCAGGTCGGCCACGATTTCAAACGGCGGCTCGTTCTTGAATTTCTTGAGAATCCGGCCGTGGGATTCAAGTTCCTTGTCTTCCTGAGCGACGGCGATGACGATCGTGTCTCGTTTCTCGAATTCATCATACGTCTTTTGCAACTCGACCAGTTGCCCCAGGCAGAACGGTCACCAGAACGCCCGATAGGTGGTAACGATGAC
This sequence comes from uncultured Phycisphaeraceae bacterium, assembly GCA_964574815.1. Taxonomy (GTDB): domain Bacteria; phylum Planctomycetota; class Phycisphaerae; order UBA1845; family UBA1845; genus CAZNPL01. The sequence continues at coordinate 181,752 of CAZNPL010000006.1, read as the reverse complement.
GTTTTTTTCGCCGAGGTAGTCCTTCAAGGCCACCTTGCTGCCGGCGGCGGTGGGGAGCTTGAACTCCTGTGCCTTATCGCCGATCTGCAGCGTTTTGTTCTTGCCCCAGTCCGACTTGCTGGGGTTGGTCGCAGGTGCGGTGGCGTTTGGCGCGAGGGGCAGATCGATCCGCCGCCGCACAAAAAAACTCGATGCGGTGTCGTCTCCGACGTAGGCGATCACGTTCAGGCCGACGCGGTCGTTTTCCTCGGGCGTTTTTACAAGTTGAATCGGGATCCGCGCCGGCAGCTTTTTCAGCAGACGCTCGTATGGTTCTTGGAGGAATTCGTTCTTGGCCAGCGCCCGGTGGCCGGTGATCTCCTCGCCGATCAGCTTGATCGATTCGGGCACGTCTATCTGGAGGATAGGGGCCGGAATCCCGGCGCCGGACGCCGAGCGCCCCTCGCCGAAATCGATGTCGACCACGATGTCGTATTGGTCTCCCGTGTCGAGGGTCTCGGCGTCGAGGGTGGCCGTCACCTTGACGGAGGCGTCAGGCGCCGGTCCGATTGCCGTCACGGACAGTATCATCAACGTGCTGATCATGCTGCGCCCCTTCAGTCGCTGAAGCCCGCCTTGTTCTTAATCCTGTGGAAGTCTCCGGCCCGCGGAGTTCACGGGGAATCATAGGCTCGCGGCGTCCCTTCCGCCAGATACAGTGTGAGGGCTGCGCGGGGGGCGCCATGACGTGGCTACCGTTGACGCGCAGTGGACGATCGGTTGGTATCTTCGCTCGGACGCGTGCCTAAGCGAGCGGCGGACATACGAGAGGGAGGCAACGTGGCTGAGGCAGTCGGCGAACAGGGGGCAGCAAGAAAACCAGGCGGCCAAATGGCGTTCGCGTGGATCGGTATGATTCTGGCGGTGGCCGGGCCTGGCGTTTACTTCTTCCTGCTCGATCACGCATTTCTCCGTTCGACGGGCCTGGCGGCGTTCGTGCTCATGATTCCGGGCGCGGTGCTGGGTTTGCTGGCGTTCTTGCGTGGCGGGCGGTGGCGGGTTCGTCTGCCGGGGCTGTTCAGCGTGTTGATGCTGGTGCTGTTTGCGGGTTCGTTCTTCTGGCTGCTGCGTCTGCCGTCGGCGGGGGCGTTCGCGGAACTGGAGCGGGCGCCGGATTTCACGTTGCGCGACCATCTCGGCAATGAATTTACTTTGAGCAAGGAACTGGCGGACGGCCCGGTGCTGCTGGTGTTTTATCGCGGCTTCTGGTGACCGTTTTGCATTGCGGAGCTCCGCGGGCTCGGGGCGGTCAACGATGCGTTGAAGGAAAAGGGCGGCCGGGTGGCGGCGGTGGCGGTGGACACGCCGCAGCAATCGCGACGGGTGGTCGAGGGGAACGATCTGCCGTTTGCGATTCTCTGCGACACCGAGCGGGAAGTCGTTCGGGCGTACGGACTGCTGCACGAGGACGGCGGGCAGACGGGGGACATCGCGATCCCGGCGCACGTGCTGATCGACCGGGCCGGCCGGATCGTATGGCGCAGATTATCCGACAAGGTCCAGAACCGTCCGGATCCGCAAGATGTGTTGAAGCAAGTCGAGCGGCTTTAGCGGTACCCTCACGGCCCACAATCGCTACCCGTCGTGTCTCGATCGCGACAGGACAGGCTTCCAGGAGACCACTGTCGAAGCATGAGATTGCGCTCTGCGAGGCGTGCGCCGCGTTCGACTTCCACGTAACGTGCTGTCGAGTCTAATGTTGCGTGCTGTGGCCTTTGGGTCGGCCGCTGCCCGCCCGCATGCCCCCGCAAGCGTGGGGACGGCACCCGGCGTTTTCCAGCCGGCGAATGACAAGTCGCCGTCGCGTTCGTCCGATATTGTGTGAGTTGAGGCGTCAAGTGGTGGCTCGCGATCCGTGATGCGCGCGGAGGCAGGCATGCCCACGCGAGCGTGGGCATGGCACCCTTTTGTTTCGCGCCGAGTGGCAGTGTTGGGGTGGTCTGGCCGTGCGGCGGCGATTTGAATTCACGATCGGCGTGATCCCGGTGGCACTGGAAAGCGCTTGCGGGCCGCTGTTGCGCGAGTATCTCTCGCTGTATCGTCATTATCTTAAAGCAAATCACAACGACGATGCCATCGAGGTATCCATTTGTGCGCGGCGGACGTTTCCGTAGCTTAGCGGGCCTTACACGCTGAAAAGCCCAGGGGCTGCGGACTTCGAGGTTACACGGCGGTTCGAAGTTTTGCCCCACCTGGAGTGGTACATCAACTGGCAGATCATTCATGGCCGGCATGAGTATCTTCAGTTGCACGCTTCGTCGCTGGAGCGGGGTGGAGTGGCGCTGGTGTTGCCCGGTGAGCCGGGGAGCGGGAAGACGACGCTGACGGCCGGGCTGCTGGCCCGGGGGTGGTCGTACTTGTGCGATGAGTTCGCGCTGATCGATCCTGAGGCGGGCGTTCTGTGCCCCTATCCTCGCGCGTTGTGTATCAAGGAAGCGGGATTCGACATCATCGATCGGCTTGGGCTGCCGCTTCGTCGCAAGACGCCCTATCGAAAGACGCCCAAGGGCCGGGTGGCTTTTCTGAATCCGCTGGATGTTCGGGCGGACGTTGTCGCGCGGCCGGCACCGGTGCAGTGGTTCGTGTTTCCGACCTATGTGCCGGATTCGGAGCCGAAGCTGGAACGGATCAGCCGGGGGCAAGCAGCGTTTCAATTGGCGAGGCAGTGTTTCAATTTCAAGAGTTACTCCGCGGACGCGCTGGCGATTCTGGCGGAGGTCGCGCGGGGGGCCGAGTGCTATCGGTTGACGATGGGCGAGCTTCAGGCGTCGTGCGATCTGGTCGAGCGACTGTTGGGGCGCGTGCGGTGTCGGGGGCCGTCGATGGTGCAAGAGCGACGGGGTCTCTGGCGGGAGACGGTGGTCACTCAACTTGCGGCGAGTTAGGGAGAAGGTGCATCAAGATGCACCCTACTTGAACGCGCGGCGAGTAAGTCAGTCCCCCACCCTTCGCTTCGCGAAGGATGGGGCATCGTTTCGCGATCGCGACGAGTTGACTTGTGCGACAGGCCCACACAAGCCTGGGCATGGCACTCGTTGATGGCGGCTCAACGCGGTGAAACGGGCGGATCATGCATCGGAGGATTGCATTCGGCGAGACGCAAATGAGGTTGGCGCGGATGCTGCGCTGCGCGCACCGGGATTACGGGACGTTGGCGGGGGCGGGGGCGGCTTGGCCGGCGTTGACACGGGCGGCCTGCCGGCATTGGGTCTCGGGCGTCGTGTTGCAGGCGGTGGAACGGCAGGGGTGGGTGATTCCCGCCAGCAGCCGGCGCGTGCTGGAGCAACAGCGCGATCGGATTCGCCAAGGCGGCGAGCGAATGGATGGGGCGCTGGCGACGGTGACGGCTGCGCTGAACGCCCGCGGCGTCGACGTGCTGCTGCTCAAGGGCTGCGCTCTTTGTGCAACGGTTTACGAAAGCAAAGGCCTGCGGGCGATGTCGGACATGGACATGATGGTGCGCGAGTCGCAGCTTGACCGGGCGAGGGGTGCTCTGGAGGCAATGGGGTGCCGGCGGGGGCCGGAGTTGCTGCGCAGCGACTTCTTTCCGCGATACTACTATGCGACGGAGTACCGAACGCCCGATGTGGATCCCGTTCGGATCGATCTGCACGTGCGGCCCTTTCGTCCACTTCGGTACGCTCAGACGGTGCCGGCGGACGCCCTCTGGGAGAACGCGCGCCAGGTCGAGATCGAAGGGGCTGTCGCCCATGTTCCCTGCGACGAGATGCAGTTGATCCATCTTGCGACGCATCTTGCGTGCCATGATGAAATGCGGCTCGTCTGGCTCTATGACATCCTGCGTCTCATCGATCGAGGCAGGGCATCGATCGGCTGGTACCGCGTGCTGGATCGATGCCGGGCGTGGCGGCTTGCTCTGCCGGTTCGAGTGGCACTGGATTCGGTCGAGCAAGTCTGGGGGCCGGTGGTGCCGAGCAGGATTCGTGACGCCCTGGGGCGCGAACGCGTCGACTGGCGGGATCGTTTGTGTTTGCTGCAGGCGCCGCGGGATGCGAATTACCCGGTTGCACACGCGGCGGTGGACGTCTTGTGCACAAGGGGGGCGAGATTCCAGAGCGGTTATTTGCGCTCCGTGCTGCTTCCGGATCGAGCGCATTTGGGCCAGATCTATCATCGCCGGCACGTTGCTTGGCCGTTCGTGGCCACGCTGCGGAGAATGATTTTGGCGGGAGCGCGCGCCGTGCGGTAGTTAAGTAGTCGAAAGCACTGCTGAAGAGCAGTGGCGCCTCGTGGTTTGAGGAAAGCACTGAACGAGAGCAGTGGCAACTTGCTTCACGCGGTGATCGCCGCGAGTTCATCTCGGATCTCGCGGAGGACCGCGATTTGTTGCAGCGACCACTGTGGTCCTGCGCTCGATCGATCTTCTTCATCGCCGAGGCCGGCCGACCGCGATTCGCCGAGGCGGGCCATGATGATCTGACGCACGCGAGCGGCGTCCGCGATGCCCTCGATCATGCCCTCGTTGCTCACGTGAAGTCCCTTGTGTTCCCTGTCGCCGCCGGCGCCGGCCGTCTCGACGATGACGTTAGCGATGCCGAAGTGGCGTTGGACGGGTCCCTGGCGGACTTTGACGTTCTGGACGTTTTCGAACGTGATGGTGACTTCCTGGATGAGCCAGATGCCGCGGCGGATTCGTAGGCTGCGGTTGCTCATGAGGTACCAGGTGGTGTCGTAGCGGAGGTGGATGCCGACGTAGACCACGACGTCGGGGAGAACGGCCAGTATGAACGCGACGGGAGCGAGGATGACTCCCACCCAGGTTTTGGCGATCAGGATGGCGATCCAGGCGCCAAGTATGGCCACGTCGATCGGGATCAGGGCGAGCCAGAACCAGAACTTCATGTAGCGAAGGAATCCCGGCGCGGGCCTGAATGTCTGGACGGACTCGTCTTGCGCGACGGGCAGTGTGGGCGGCTCGCGCGGCACACGGAAGAAATCGGCGAGGATGCTCCAGACGCCCTCATAGACCCATTTGGTTGCGCTGTGGCCGGCTTCGCTCACGTGTTCGCCTCACGTTGTGTGCGCATTTTCCGAAGTTCATCCCGGATTTCGCAAAGCAGCGACAGGGCCTCGTCGTCGCCTGGCGGGGCGTCTTCCGTGCCGGTTGCGGGGTCCGATTCGCCCCGCGCCCCGCGCATCTGTGCGTAGAGGTAATCGCGCAGCGGCTCGACCTGGCGGATTCCCTCGATGGTCATTTCGGCGCCCGAGGTTCCCGAGGCGGTCTGGACGGCGATGGCGGCGAGCCCGAGCCAGCGGTGGAAGATGTTGCGGCTGACGTGGATGTCCTGAATTCTGCGGTAGGTCAGGTAGATCTCGCGCCGGAAGAGCAGGCCCCATGACATCGAGATGCCCTTGTCGTCGAGGCGGTATTGCAGCGTATGGTATCTGCACCAGTAGAAGATGACGACGAACGGGAAGCCGAGGACCGTAAGAAGCGAGATCAGCATGTAGTAGGTCATCAGGACCGGATCGGGGCGGGTGATGTCCTTTGGGTTGAATACTCTGATCGGTTCGATCTGCGCCATGGTGCCACCTCCGCAGCTTATCCCGCGCGCAACGGCATATTGTGGCGATGGTGCGGTCTCCGTCCATAGTCGCGCGCCGCCTTGAAGGTGGCAGGAGCAGGTCTGAGGTGCGACAATAACGTACGGCCGAAGTTCAAAGTGCAGCCGTGTGCAGGAAATCAGGAGGTACGTGCGATGTCTGCACGCAAAGTGACCGGGAAGCAGGCGCGTATTTCGGTCCGGCCGCTCGATCCGGGCGACTGGGATGTCGTCGAGGCCCTGTTTGGGGCGAACGGTGCTTGCGGCGGGTGCTGGTGCATGTACTGGCGGCTGCCGCGGGGCGGGAAGCTGTGGGACGAGAATAAGGGGGCCAAGAACAAGCGGGCTTTCAAGAAGCTCGTCACCTCCGGCAAGGTGCACGGTTGCCTGGCGTTCGCGAATGACGAGGGGCCGGTCGGATGGTGTTGTGTGGGGCCGCGGGGTGATTTCCCGCGGTTGGAGCGGACCAAGGCTTTGCAAACGGATTGGGATGAGGGGACCTGGTCGGTGGTCTGCTTCTTCATTCGCCGTGGCTGGCGCCACCGTGGCGTCGCGACGCAATTGCTGAAGGGGGCGGTCGAGCTGGCCCGCGACAAGGGGGCGAAGCGTCTCGAAGGCTACCCGGTCCGGCCATCGCCGAGCGGAACCGGGGAAATCCCCGCCGCGTTTGCCTGGACCGGTGTGGCGGAGCTTTTCGAACGGCAGAAGTTCAAGAACGTCGTGCCGCCTGGCGGCAAGCGCGATATTTACGTACGTCGGTTCCGACGGGGCGGGTAGGACTTTCACGATCGCCGTAATCTGGATTACCTGAGCCGGGTTGCATTGTCAGGCGCATTGCACGACCTCTGCTTCTCCGAGGCATGTTGTCGCGACGGCGGGTCCAGAGCCCACGCCGCACCGAGGTGCATCAAGATGCACTGTACACTAATCCGTCCCCCACCCCTGCCTTCGGCAGGGACGGGGCCCCGCGCGCGGATGCTTCACTTCAAAATATGCCCATGCAAGCGCGGGCACGGCACCCACCTTGACTTCAGTGGATGCCGGCGCAAGCATTGGCATGGCACCCGGCGCCAACGGCAAAATGGAAAGCTCGCGAGGGCGACGCACGTCTACCGAATCGGTTCGAGGGTGAGTTTTAGTCGGGCGTAGCCGTCGATTTCGAAGTGTTCGATTCTGAACTTATGCAGGCCGGCATTGAGATGGAGTTCGGCCGAGCGCTCTTTGGGCGGGTGCCACGTCCAGTCGTCGATCACCCGCCGCTCGTCAATCCAGACGCGCAGGCCGTCGTCCGAGATTGTGCGAATCATGTAGCGACCGGCCGGCAGCTGGACATTCGTTTCGGCGACGGTGCCGAACCGGTCGGGGGGCACATTGGGGGCCGGCTCGCGAGGCCACTTGAAGTCAATTGACGAGACAAGGAGCTTGTGTGTCGGCTCGGTTTTGACGAGTTCTTTCCACGCGCCCTCGTGTTCGCGGGGGTCCTGGGCCGGCGACCATGGATAGAAGCGAACTTCCCAGGGGGCCGTGAAGAACGCGCCTGAAACCGCGTGCCAATCGTCGTTCAGCACCAGGTCTATCTGAAAGGGATGATAGCCCAAGCCTCTGGGTTCGACAGTGAGACGCGCCGGAAGGGCGCCGCGGACCGGTGTTGTGAGCGCGACTCTCCCGTCGATCACGGTTGCGTGGTATTTTCCGGACGGCGCGAGGGCATAGAACCGCGATTTTTCGGCCCCGGCCAGCGTGGACGGGAAGATCGAGACCCCTTCGAAGCCGTACGGTCCCCACTGCGTGATGAAGATCTTGGCGCGTCCGGCCAGGTAGTCCCGCGCTCCGACCGGTCGATTATCACCGAACGCCAGATAGACCGGTTGGGCAACCGGTGCCATCTCGTGCGTTTCGATTGTTGAACTCTTGGCGTCTGTGTCGAGTTCGATGGCGACGTGAATCATGCGGTTGTCGCTCAGCCTGGTCTTGGTCGTCTTCTTCAGTTCGATGGCGACTTCGTCGTCGGTAAACGTGTTGTTTGCGATGATGTTGTTTGACGATCCCTTTTCATTGGCTTTGGCCCAGGGTTTGGCAAGCAGGTCTGCGTCGTCGTCCCACCAGAGGCGAACGCCGCAGCGGTTTCGGCGGAACGTGTTGTGCGCGATCACATTTTGGTGGCCGTGCTCGATGTTGACGCCGCCGCGTTCTTTGCCATAGCCGGCTTCGCCGTTGCCGACGATCTTGTTGCCTGAGATGAGCGTATTCTGGGAGTATCCGCCCCAGACGGCGCAGATGGCGTTTTCCACGAGCCGGTTGCCGATGACCGTGTTGTCGAAACTGAACGTCATTTCGATGCCGTGGGCGGCGGCGTAGGAGAAGTCGTTGTTGATGATCAGGTTGGCGTTGTTGCCGGTGCGCTGCGGTTTTGAGAGCGAATCTTTGCCACCGAATCCGAACAGGCCGTCGCCGCAGTGGGTGGCCGAGTTCTCGGCGATGACGTTCTCGTTGTTCTGCTCAAACATGAGAATGCCGGCCGAGTCCTGGCCGCGATTGTAGACGTCGTGGCTGTAGCCGCGGATGCAGAAGTCGAAGGCGTTGCGCGTGATGACGTTGCAGCTGGAGCGCCACATGGCCAGGCCCCAGCCGGACAGGAACGAGCAGTCGTTGTCGTAGATCTTCGAGTCGTTGACCTGATCGAGGATGATGCCGTTTTGGACATCTCGCGCGCGCACCCGACGAATTGTCGCGCGCGTACAGCCTTTCAGGTGCACGCCTGCACCATGCTGAGTGACCCATCGACCATCATCGTTATCGTGCGGGTACAGCCAATCAGCGATGTCCTCGGCGTCGGGCGTGGATTTGAGGCGGGCGCGGTAATTTTCGGATACGTCACAATCTTCGATGGTCACGCCGTCGCAGTCGATGGCAGAGATGCCGACTTTGAAGCCGCTCACCCGGGCATTTCGGACGGTGACGTTTTGGCCCTGGATCACGATGCAGCGGCCGCGATAGCGGTCCGGCGTATCGCCTTCGTCTGTGCCGATCAGGTAAGCGCCCTGGAAGTCGACCGTGATACCGTCGCCGACGATGTGTATCGCTCCATTTTCGTCAGCATCGGCGATTCGGTGGATGCCAGGCTTCATTCTTGTGTCTTCGGTGATTGTCGTGTTGTCGTTGGCGAGGACAAACTCACCGGATTGGTCCGCGACAGGCGCAAAGACCGTGAAAAGAAGTCCGGGTATCAGCGCGTTTACCATGGCTCGCTCCTGACGGTTCGTGGCGGGGGCGATCGTCTTGCCGAGACGATCAGCTCTTGAGCCACGCCCGGCGATCGCTGGGGGCCATGAAGGCCGGGTGGTCCGGCGTCAGCGTCTCGTCCGGCCACCACCGCTTGATCCTGAGGTGCATCTCGGCGTCCTCTCCGGGCCAGGTCATTCTCAGGCGATGCGGCAGAAGTGCGCCGGCGCCCTCGATGGGGCGATAGCTGTCGAGTTCTGAGGAAAGTACGATTCGGCCCTCGGCGTCGCGGTAGAGCACGCGGCGCAGGAGCCAGGGCGCGTAGCGGTCGATCCAGAATTCCTTTTCGATGACGCGTCGTCCGTTGCCGGGGATCACGTATATGAGCTGCTGATGTTCGTCGGTCACGCGCTGGGCGGCGGTTTCGGGCGAAAGTGGAGCGAGGCCAAGCGCTTCCATAAGCTGTTGGGCTCGGACGGGGACCGTTCCGCCGATCAGAACACCGCCTTCTCCCCTGCGGCCCTCCAACTCCTGCTCCTCGGGCCGGGCGGTCCATACCCACCACATGGTCTCGTTCATTCCGACGCGGACTTCGTCGCCGCTGAGGGTGTGCTCCATAACGAACCGCATATGGTCCGCGGGGCGCACGAGCAGCTTGGCGTCGAGATTGAAGTGGCGGCGTTTGCCGTCGGCGTCGCGAAAATGCCCCGCGGCCGACCCTCTGGCCCGCATCGCCGGTGGAGTCAGGGCCTGGTTGTCCTCGACGATGGCCACGGCTTGGGACATGGGGCGGAAGGCCGGGATACGTTCCTGTTGTCTGCAGCCGGCGGAGAAAACCGCCAGGAGAAGTAGAAGAGTAACTGCGAAGTTCGGCGCCGCGCCGGCCGGCCCCTGGCTCGCCTTGCGCCGGGGATAGCGTGTAGCGATGCCGAGACGGGTTTTAACGACTCGGGCCGGGTTCTTTTCCGGCCTGCCTCGATCGGGCTGGGCCAGCGCCCGAAACCGGGTTGTCGCAACGGCGTCACGCCGCACGGGTCGGCTCATGATTCCTCGTCGCTCTCAGCAGAGTCCTCATCATCATACCCCGATTCTCGGGCGTCGCTGTGCAGAACTGAGGTCAACTGGCGGCTGACCTCTTGGATCTCCTCCTCGTTCAGGCGCGGGTTGATGACTGAATGAAGGCTGCGGTCCCGCGTGAGGCGCATTTCCCAGATCTCCTTGCCGCCTTCTTCGCGCGTGTCTTCGTATTTCACAAGGCGTTTGCGCATCAGGATGAGCGCGAGGACGAAGCGAAACTGCAGGCGCGTACGTTCTTGCTCGTCCTTGAGCCGAAGGAAGAAATCCACCAGCACGTCGTCGTCGACCAGCAGGCGTTTTTTCTTCTTGTCCGGCTGATCTTCCGGTTTGCGGGTTTTGAAGCAGCAAAAAGCATCCTCAGGCGGGCCGGTCCATGCCTCTTCGGAGTAGTCCTCGCGCCGGAGTCCATCATCCGCGCAGTACAGCACGACGTGATACGTCTCGCCGGGTGCGAATCCTCGCCCCGTCTTGACGCAGCGGCCTTGGGAACGCTGCACTTTCCAATCCGACACGTCAAACTCCAGTTCCGCCTGTTTCGTATGATCTGGTCATGGGAGGTCGCGCGGCTGTTCGTCGCAGTGTGCAGAGGTATCCCACTTCGCGGCGCGCCTGCGCCGCGTCTTCAGATGCTCGCAAGCGCTTCTTCGGGCGAGTCGTATACCGGAAGGAGCGTTCCGAGCTTGGTGACTTCCAGCATCTCGCGGATCGATTCTCCCGGCCCGGCGAGCATAAGTTTTCCGCCGTGCTTCTGCACGCGCAGGTAGGCGGCGACGAGCCCGCCCAGGCCGAGCGAACAGATGAAGCGGAGCTTTGACATTTCGATCACCAGTGCCTGCGGTCGCGATTCGCATGCTGCATACAGCGCCTCATTGAGCTTGTCGCAGAGTTCCATCGAGGCGGAGCCTTCCAGCGTCACGACGACGCCTTCTTCGCGTTCGGAAATGTCAATGTCGAGCGCGTCCTTGCTTCCCATAGTGCACCGTTATTTGTTGAGTTTCACGAGGCACACTTCGGTGCCGTCGTGGCGAAAACTCACTTCGTCCATGTAAGCGCGCATCAGCATGATGCCGCGTCCCGTCGGCAGGGTCAGGCGGTCTGAGCGGGTCGGATCAGGCACGCGGGTCGGCTGGAAGCCGCCGCCCTCGTCGCGAACGATGATCACGGCCCGCGTGTTGTCAACGGCGTAGCGAACGGTGACCCGCTTGTTCGGGTCGCTGCCGTTCCCGTGTTTCACCGCGTTGGTCATGGCCTCTTCGAGGGCCAGCTTGATTGCGAAAATCGCTTCCTGGCAGAATCCGCGCTTTTCGACCTCCTTGAGTATGGCGATTTCCGGCCGCTTAGCGTCCTGGAGCGTACTCGGGATACTGATCTCCTGGAACGTGTTCTCGTTATTGGGATCGGGTCGGACCATCGCAGCGTTGTGCCGGACGCCCCCACGCGTGCACGCGAGCGCATGGGAGGGATCGCGCATCGACGAACCCGCGGCGGGACCAGCGGTCAGAAACTCGCCAAAGCGTTTTCCGTGCTATCGTAGATCGCGAACAGCTTGTTCAACCGCGTGATCTTGAAGACCTCATAGATCTGCGGGTTGATATTGCACAACTTGAGCGTCCCGCTGTTCTCCTTCACGAGCTTGTCCAGCGTGATGAGCATGCCGAGCGCTGCTGAAGACAGATGCTCCACGTTCTGAAAATCCAGCAGCAATTGAACCGACGGCGTGGATTCGGCGACGGCCCTTAGCTGGTCACCGATTTCAGCGATCGACAGCTCGTCCAGGATCTTTCGATCCACGAATTCCACCACCTCAACGCCATCCATCTTGTTGACATTGATATGGGGCTCAGCAGCCGGCATCAGCACACTCCTTAAACCTGGGCAGTCTCACAATCCAACGATAGCGTCGTCCCCCCTACTAGTCGAGCCCGCATGGCGGCGGCGTGCGGGTCCGCGAAGGTTTAAGCAGGGCCTACAGGTCCAGCTCACACGTGTTCAGCGTGGTGGCAACGGTTCCGATGGGCCGCGGGAACGCACGGGCAAGCCCCGCCGCAGGTGGCGGCTCCGCTTGCCCATGGCACCCTCGCTGCAAACGGTGGGTTTCGAGAAACTCGGGGGGCCCCGGGGGGAGCCACGGCGATCGTCACTCGGCGGCTGCATGGCCGTCTCTGCGCGCATACGGACTGGCTTCGAACTGACGGGCGAATCGTTCCTCCCCTCGCAGGATCACCGCCACCGTTTTCAAGACGATTCCCAGATCCATCAGGAATCCGTGATGCCGCACGTAGTAAACGTCGTATTTAATCCGCTCCTCCCACGTAATGGCCGTACTGCCGTTCACCTGGGCCAGCCCGGTGAGGCCGGGCCTGACGAGCAGCCGGCGCCACTGGAATTCGTTATACTCCCGGGTTTGCTCCGGTAACGTCGGGCGGGGGCCGACCAGGCTCATCTCGCCGCGGAGGACATTGAGAAGCTGGGGCAGCTCATCGATCTTCAAGCGGCGAAGGGCCCGCCCCACCGCCGTTACGTCGGGGTGCTCGGCGGTAATAATCTCCTCGGGATCCGGACGTCTCGTGGCAAGCATCGTACGCAGCTTGTAGGGTCGAAACGCTTTCCCGTCCCGGCCGGTGCGTACCTGCATGAAGAACACCGGTCCCGGGCTGGTCACCTTCATCAACAGCACCGCGACGAACAGAATCGGGGAGAGCACAACCAAGCCAAGGAGCGCCAGGATGGAATCCACCGGACGTTTTCCGAATCTGGCCCAGATTGTCTGCGATACGTGTCCCAAATCGTCGCGGAGCTCGTGAATCACGGCATTATCGCGAGGTATCGGTTTCCGTCGCCGGCCCCGGCGGCGGAACCGGGGGTGCTTTTTCGATCTCGGTAATGAGCTTTCCGCGACGCCAGATGCGGACGGAACCGGTGGATTCGCTGACGGTCATGGCGATGCTCTTTGTCGCTTTGGTGATCCCTGCGGCTGCCGCGTGTCGCGCTCCCAGTCCCTGCGGAAGCGCGTCACCGGCCACGTTTGGAGTGAGGGTGGTGCCGGCAGAGACGACCACGCCGTTTCCTTTGACCACGAAAGCGCCGTCAATGTAGGCGAACTCCTTAATGGTCTCTCGCATGCGATCGTCGAGGATGTTGCGCTCTTTTTCGGTGTATCCTTTGAACGGGTTGATGATGTTCTGCTGGCAGTATTTTTGGACTTCTCGATAGTCGCCGACAACGAACAGCGTGCCGACGGACCTGCCCTCCCTGCCTTCGTGGGCGATCTCGAGAATCAGGGTGAGCACGCGCTGGAAAACGACCCTGCGGATGTGTTCGGTCAGCTTGGGCTGTCCGACAGACTGAAAAAGTTCGTACTCCTGTCCGACCGCCATGACCACCATCGTATCGATCCGCTGACCGCCGGCGCCGCTCAGGAAAACAAATACGTCACCGCCTTTGAGCATGCCCTGGGAGAACGCCAGGAGCGCGGCCATTTTGATCTGGCCCATGCGCGTCAGGTTGAAGCCGGGAACCACGAGGTGCGGGATTCCGAGTTCCTTGACTCGATCCTCGTCGCGTGGATCGCGCGTCACGATGACCAGGCCCGTGGGTGGGCGGACCATCTCCTTGAGCCGGGGGATGTCGCCGAGGGCGTCGGCATAGGCCATCAGGGCCCTTGCTGAAACGGATTTCGCCACTCGGACGGCGGCCTCAACGATGGGCTTTGAGAAGTCGCTACTCTCGTTCGTCAAAGTCGGTGTCCCGCGCTGGTGGCCTCGTTGTGAGCGCCGAGACTGCAAACTATACTTCGGCGGATGGGCCCGAACAACCTGCGGCTGGTCGGAACGATTCTTCTCGGGTGGATGAGCTGGGCAGCGGCGCTCGCGCCGGCAACGTCGGGAACGGCTCCCGCGGCACCAACGATCGAAGGTCTGGAACAACGATTCCTGGCGCGGGTTGCGCGGCGGGCGTACGACCAATACGTGGACAAAGAAGCAATTTACGAGCCACCTCACACGCCGGATTCATTAACGGACGAGGTGTGCCACATGGTGGTTACGCTGCGCCACGAGCGGCGTGAGCTCGGCGTGGGCACGTCGGGGCCGGGGCCGGCGACCCTCACAGCGGTCCGTGCCACCGTGGCGGCGGTACAGGATGCACGCAAGAAAGGTCGCGAGCTCCCACCCGACAGTTCAGAGTTGCTGATCGAGATGGAAGCCATCGGAGAGGAACGCCCCGTCGGCGAAGGTGACGATTGGTTTCGTCCGGGGGCCGCCGAACGGCTGCTCGAGCCGGGTGTGGACGGATTCACGATTCGAGGGCCGGCTTCGGCCAAACGGGTCTGCCCTTCGGAAATCGTGATCAAGAATCAGGCCTTGAGTGAGGCGGTCAAGACGGTCGTGGAACATCTGAATCAGCCGGTGGGCGTTTTACGATTGTACCGTTTCCGCACGCGACACTGGTATCAGGCGGCCTCCGCGGAGGACGTCGTGCAGCTCCGGCGCGGATTGGTGCTGTTATCTCACGATGACCTTTCACGGCCCTCGATCACTGAATCCATTGATCAGATCGGCGCACTGCTCGGCTACCGGCTGAAGCCCTCCGGGAAGTTTGCTTATGAATACGAGCCGGCCGTGGAAGGTTACACGCGGCGTGACAATGCGGTGCATCAGGCCGGCGCCACCTGGGCATTGGCGACGTACACGGCGTCCAGTTCGTTGCCGGCCGCCAGGGCCGCGGCCGAGTCGGCGCTTCAAGCCCATCTTGCTCGCGTGAAGGATCTGGAGGGCGTGACGGGCGCGTCGTACGTCGAATCGGAAGACAGGAAGAACAGACTGTCTTTGACGGCTCAAGTCGCCTTGGCCATCAGGAGCCATCGATCGCGGGAACGGCATGCTGATATTCTCGCTCGGTTGCGCGCCGGCATGATCTGGCTTCAGCGCCCCGAAGGCGACTTCATCCCGGCGTTTCCTCCGGCACGGCGGCTCCCGGAGTCGGAGCGGCATCCGGCCCAGGCGTTGCTGGCGCTGCTTGACGAGCGCTCGACACATGCGGATCGCCGCATGGAGCGCGTGTTTGAACGGGCGCTGGAGCATCATCGAGACCACTTCAGCCAAGAGCCGACGATGGAGTCGGCGGCATGGCTGGTGCAGCCGTTCGCTCGGAGAGCTCTGGCGTCCGGCGAACAGGAAATGGCCCGGTTCGCCTTCGAGCTGGGCGACTGGCTGATCGAACGTCAACTGACGCCGTCGAATTGCCCTTGGCCGGAGTTGCACGGCGGGGTCGTTCCGGATCCGGAAATGACACCGGACATTTCCACGGCCGTCGTGCTGAGCGGCTGGCTTGATTGTCTTTCTCTCGCGCGGCGAATGGGCGATGCGGAGCGGACCAGGGCCTATGAGTTGGGAGCCCAGCGAGCCGCTCGTTTTGTACTGCAGTTGCAGATGCGTGAGTCGGAAGCGTATTACGTGCGGGTCGTCAGGGACGTGGTGGGCGGGGTGCGCACGTCTCCGGCCGACAACAGAATGCCTCTGGAGAACCTGCAGTATGCGCTTCTCGCGTTGAACAAATACCGGAACTTGATGTTCTGGGGCAATCCCTGACGAATCGCGACGCGATGCCAAGCTCCCAGGGCCAACGATCGCCGCGCACACCCAAGGCCCTGGTCGCGGGAGCAGTCGCTGCGATAAGCGTAGCGCTGGTGCTGAGCCAGTCATGGACGGCCGTGGCCATTCTGCTGCTCGACGGTTTACCAGCCGCGGCTTTGCTGGCTGTGATCGCTCTGGCCGGAACGTGGGCGGCGTCCTGTCTGAAGCTGGCGGACGCTCCGATTCGCTGGCAATTGCTGATCGGGTCAGGCGTCGGACTCGGCGTGACGTCGGCGCTCGTGCTGGTTTTGGGCGTTTGCGGGCTTCTCGACCGTTTTATCTGGTTGGTGATCCTGCTGGCCCTCGCGGCGGCTGCGCTCGGGGCTGTGGTTCGACTGCGCCGTCTGTCCGGCGATGAGGAACAAGATACGTCGGAGGGAGCAGGCCGTCTGGTCTGGTTGTGGCTGCTATCGTGCCCGTTCATCGCGATCGCGCTTTTGGTTTGCGTGGTTCCTCCCGGTTTTCTCTGGGCCGAGGAGGGGGCTGGGTACGACGTTCTGGAATACCACCTTCAGCTTCCCAAGGAGTACTTTCAGAGCGGATCAATTGCGTACACGCCTCACAACGTCTACGGCAGTTTCCCGGCCAACGCAGAGATGCTTTACCTGCTGTGCATGATCGTGCGTGACGACGTGTACGCGGGCGCCGGGTCGGCCAAAACCCTGAACGCGCTGCTGGCGGGGCTGTTCGTTTTTGCCGCGTACGTCGCCGGTCGGGAGACAGGGGCGAAGACCGGGGTCGTGACCGGCGTTGCGGCTTCCGGGATCGGCTGGCTGACGTATCTGTCGGGCGTCGCGTACGTCGAGAACGCGATGCTGCTGTTTGCGATGATCGCGGGGGCGGCGCTGATACGCGCGGGCCGTCCGGCGGTGAACGCACGGGGGCAATGGCTGCTGCTGGCCGGGCTCATGTGCGGGTTCGCTTGCGGGTGCAAGTACACCGCAGCGATTCTGGTCGCTCTGCCGTTGGTTGGCGCTGCTCTGCTGCTGCCGGCACGAAGCCTGGCGCTTCGAGCGCGCGGCGGCGGTGTGGTTGTTCTCGGGTGCCTCGCGGGCTTCTCCCCGTGGCTGATCAAGAACAGTGCGATGACGGGGAACCCGGTGTTTCCGCTGGCGAATTCCGTCTTTCGCGCCTTTCCGGAAGGATGGGGGCAAGCGGAGTCGCGTCACTTTGCGCTGAGCCACCGGCCCGAGCCGGAGTATTCCTCGCTCGGCGGGCGAATCGCGGCGGTCTGGGCGCGGCTTCCGGGCGATCCGCTGGAGCGGTTCGGACGGATGCCTTGGCTGTTGGCTGCGGTGCCGCTCTGCACGGTTTACCTCAAGCGCCGCGACGTGATGATGATGCTGGTGCTGCTGGTTCAGCTTGGCTTCTGGATGTTTGCGACGCATCTTTACGCGCGATTCGCCGTCCCGATGGCGGTGCCGCTTGCCATTCTGGCGGGGCGATCGTTCCGTTATGCCGCCAGCGAAGGCAGGTTCGGCGTATCGGCCGTGCTGATCGCCGGGATGTTGTATAGTGGTTTTACGACGGCACGCCTGTATGCTCAACATTTATACCATGAGGGCACGAAGCTGCCGCTGGAGGGCGCGGATACGTATTTCCTTCAGGGGTTCGGCGGGGGGCATGAGCATCTGTCGGTGATCAACTCGGAGCTGCCTGCCGATGCTCACGTGCTCATGATCGGCGACGCCCGGGCTTTCTACTTTCAGCGGCCGGTGGACTACACTGTCGTGTTCAATCGCAGTCCGTTCATCGAGGCCGTGCGTGCCTCATCGGGCGCGCACGAGATCATCGCCTGGCTGCGTCATCGCGACTACACGCACGTGCTGGTCAACTGGGCGGAGATCCACCGCCTGCGCCGATCGCTGTACGGGTTTCCGGAGGTGATTCGTCCGGAGCTGTTTGAACGACTGGCGGCCGGGGGTCTGCGTCCGATGGAGGTGTTCTCGACCGGCGATCCGCCACGACCTTACGCAGTGCTTTACCGGGTGCCGGTGAACCACCAAAACTTACGCCGTTGATTCAGCGGGCAGGTCGAAGAACGCTCGGGTGGCCTCACTCGTGCACATTACGATGTCGCCGAATTCCATTCCGCGCAGCTCGGCCAGGAACCGGGCGATATGCACGACGTGGGCGGGTTCGTTGGGCTTGATGTGCCGGACCGGCTCGGGCGACAGGAACGGTGAATCGGTCTCGATCATGAGTAGGTCGAGCGGGTAGGCGGCCGCGATCGGATGCAGCTCACCGGCATTCTTGAACGTCACGACGCCCGTAAACGAGATCCTCCAGCCGTGGTCGGCGATGTCACGGGCTTCTTCCTGCGTGCCGGAGAAGCAATGAAAAACCACCTTCGCGCCCGCGAGCCCGGCGGCGCGGAGCGCAGCGACGGTGTCGTCGTGAGCTTCCCGGCAGTGAATGACGACCGGCTTGGCGGTGCGTTTGGCCAGTTCGAGCTGGCGTTCGAAGACCGAGCGTTGCGTGGCGCGGTCGGCGTAGTCGTAATGGTAGTCGAGCCCCGTCTCGCCGATGGCGACGACGGCCGGATCCGTCGCCAGCTCGCTCAACTTCGTCCAGTCTTCTTCGAGGGCATTGGCCGCCTCATGTGGGTGTATGCCCACCGTGGGGTGGACGCGGTCGTCGCGTCGAGCCAGCGCGATCACCTGCTGCGAGTCTCTTGCGTCGGTTCCGACTGATATTACCCGCTCTACGCCCGCGTCGGTGGCTCGCCCGAGCACATCGTCCACGTTCCAATCGAGCGGTTCGGCCGTCAGGTGTGCGTGGGAGTCGATCAGCCCCATTGGTTATGCTATCCGTAAACCGGTTCGAATGCGTTCACGAAGTGCTCGGTCTCCGGCTTCCCGCCGTCGGGCATCACGACGGCCACCACGTCGAATCGACTGGGACGATCCTGCGCGGATTTGGCCTGGAGGAAGTAGCGAGCAACGCGGGTCAGTTGTTTGCGCTTTGCGCGGGTGACGCTGGCCTCGGGGAAAGCTACCGCGGTTGAGCTTCGGGTTTTCACCTCGACGAACACGATGGTGTCGGCGTCGGCGGCGATGAGGTCGATTTCGCCTGCCGGGCAGGTGTAGTTTCGGGCCAGGATGCGATAGCCGGCCCGCTTGAGGGCGCCGGCCGCTACGCGTTCCCCGCGGGCTCCGAGTTTCACGCCGTCTGTCCGGCGACTTCCATCGTTTCGCTCGTATCGCCGCCGGCCTCCGTCGCCGCGCCTCTGTCGGAGGTGTTTTCCCCGGACGTTGATTTCTTCGATGTCGTTCGTCGCTTCTCGCGGAGTCGGCGGGCCTTGCCGATGCGCTCGCGCAGATAGAAGAGCTTGGCTCGGCGCACCTTGCCCAGCCGCCTCACTTCGACTTTGGCGACCCGGGGTGAATGGAGCATGAATACGCGTTCGACGCCCTCGTTGGCCACGATGCGCCGTACGGTGAACGTCTCGTTCACGCCCTGGCCTCGCCTGGCGATGACGACGCCGTTGAAGACTTGGATACGTTCCTTGTCGCCCTCAACGATGCGCGTGTGCACATCCACGGTGGCTCCGATGGGAATATCCGGGCGTTCGGACTTCAGGTAGGGTTTTTCAACGATGTCCATCAGTTTGTGACGCATCACGAGGACTCCATAAACGCCGGCGGTCGTGTCGCGAGGCCCGCCGCGTGGTTACTCCAGTCAGTACAATCCAATTCCTGCCTTCAATTCCGCGTGCACTGCCCACGTTTGCGTGGGCATGCCGTAGCTCAGCCTGCTTTGAGGCCCTCGCCGCGCTGGTCATCAGCGGCGAAGCCAACGCCAGCGCCAACGCGCGGTTTCAATCGGCTTGCTCGCTGTTCTTATCTCTTCCCGACAGAAGATCAGGCCTTCGCTCGCGGGTTCGTTTAAAGGCCTGCTCGCGGCGCCACTGCTCGATCCAGGCATGGTTGCCGGAGAGCAGCACTTCGGGAACCTCCATTCCTCGGAACGAACGCGGCCGCGTGTATTGAGGATATTCCAGCAAGCCCTCGGTAAAGGACTCGTCCCGCGTTCCGCCTTCGTTGCCCAGCGCCCCGGGGATTAGCCGGACCACGGCATCCACCAGGACGATCGCGGCCGGTTCACCGCCGGTCAGCACGAAATCCCCGATCGACACCTCGCGGGGTCTGAGACCGGTCCGAATTCGCTCGTCGAATCCCTCGTAGTGGCCGCACAGCAGCACCAGGTGCTCCCGGCGGGCGAACTCCTCAGCCATCCGTTGATCAAACCGATCGCCCTGGGGCGTCAGCAGGATGACCGTTGCTTCATCATCCGAGGCGGCGGTGACGTGCTCGACCGCGTCGAACACGGGTCCGCACATCATCACCATTCCCGGCCCGCCCCCGAACGGCTTGTCATCCACGCTACGATGCTTGTCGCGGGTGAAATCGCGATAGTTCGTGCACGCGATCTCGACAAGGCCTGCGGCGGCGGCCCGCCCGATGATGCTCGTCCGGAAGAACGGTTCGAGGACTTCCGGAAACAACGACAGCACGTCGATCCGCATCGAGAACCTACGTGCCCCGGATGGACTTATTTCTTTTCCTCGGCGCCGGCGTGCTTAATCAGACCACGAACGGTATCGGAGGGCTGGGCTCCGACGCCCAGCCAGTATTGAATCCGGTCGCTGTTGAGCACGACCTTCCGGCTCTCGTCGGTGTTCAGCGGATCGTAGTGCCCCAACTCCTCGATGACCTTGCCGTCTCGCTTCTTCCGCTGATCGACCGCGGTGATGCGATAGAACGGCCGGTGCCGACGCCCCATGCGCTTTAATCTCAGCCTGACGGCCACAAACGAGCTCCTGAACAATCCGGCGGTCGCTACGCCGACTCTGTCCGCTCCCGCTGAGCGTGAAACCGTTGAGTATAGCCGCCTCATACCTGTTGACAAGTCCGTCGGCGGCGGGAGCGCCCGAATTCTCACCGGGGGGCCGCCGCGGCGCGGCTGTCGACCGACGGGGATTTCGCGCCCGCTGGTCATGTTTGGGTTTTATTCGTACGGGGGCGCCCCCATGCCCGGCGTTTGTTGAGGCTGGAGCCTCTGTCAATAAGCAGTCGACGGAGTCAAGGCGGGCAAGCCGCCGCACGTGTTTGGCGTGGCTGAGGCGGGTGCCATAGGCGACAGAGGCCTTGTCAGCCGGCAAGGGACCTTGTTGCCCGTGCCGCTGGCGAACAAGGGAAACGCACGCGCAAGCTCGCTAAGCATGGGCAAGCCACCAGTGGCGCCCAGCAGCCGTTTCGGGACAGGCTCCAGTATCGCGGCGCGGCCCTCGCCAGCTTGTCGGGTTCCGCTAAAATCACCGGCCGATTGACTCAGCCCGGTGAATGGCTGCTTTTCGCGGCGATCGGGACGACAGAACGAGAGACACGGAAGGAGGATTCGGCGAAGCCATGCCCAGATACGGAATGCGTGCATTGGTCTGGAAGGCACCCTGGGGATCGATCGTGGCGGTGGCGCTGCTGCTGTCCGGGTGTGCGACGCCCCGACCGACCCCCCGCTTGGCGGTGGCCCTGGTCGTGGACATGCTGCCGGCCGACTATCTCGCCCGGTACGGCGATCATTTCGGTGATCGAGGATTCAAGCGGCTCACGTCCGAGGGGGCGGTTTTTACCAACGCCCACTTTACTCACGGAGTGACTTTTTCGGCACCGGGCCACGCAACCCTCCTGACGGGAGCGCAGCCGGCGGTGCACGGAATCGTCGCGAATCAGTGGTATCGCCCCGGGACGTCGGAAGCCATTCGCTCGGTGGACGATCCGGATCACACCACGATCGGTCCGATCGGCTTCTTCGATTCCCAGGGATTTTCCCCGCACCATCTGGAGGCCCGAACCGTCGGCGATCAGCTCAAGCACCGGTACGGCGAGGAGGCCAAGGTCTGGAGCGTAGCGTTGAAGGAGAGGACGGCCATTCTTCCGGCAGGGCATTCCGGAGACGGGGCGGTGTGGTTCTTGACCAAGACGGGGGACTTTGTCACGAGCGACTACTACGGCGAACTGCCGCCGGAGTGGTGCACACGGCTCAATGAGGATAATTACGCCGATCAGTTTCTCGGCAGGAAATGGGATCGGTTCCTGCCGGAAAGCGCGTACGCGACGTGCGGCGTGGATAACGCAGTGTACGAGCAGGGGCCGCGGATCCTGTGGTTGAACACGATGCCCAAGGTGCTGGGGCAGTCGCTTCCGCGACCGAACCGCGTCTATTACGAACAGCTTCAGTGCTCGCCGTACGGGTTGGAGCTGGTGTTCGAACTGGCCCGGCAGGCTGTCAGTCAGGAGGCTCTCGGGAAGGATGAAATCCCGGATCTGTTGGTCGTGAGTCTGTCGAGCGTCGATTTTTGCGGTCACTTTTTCGGGCCGGACAGCCACGAGATGCTGGACATGATGGCGCGAGCCGACGCTCAGGTTGCCGCGTGGTTGGAGTTTCTGGACGCGACTGTCGGATCTGACAACTACGTCGTGCTGCTCACGGGCGACCACGGAGTCACACCCGTGCCGGAGCGTACGCGTGAAGCCGGCCTGGGGGGCGGCCGCATTGAACTGAACGATCTGTTTCGCGATCTGGAAGCTGCGCTGGTGGAGGCGTTCGGCGCAACTGAGGAGAAGATCTACTACCTCAGTGCCGTGGATCTTCCCTGGGTCTACCTGAACACGAAGATTCTCCGATACCACGAAGTCGATGTGACTGAGGCCGCGCGAGTTGTGGCGCGGGCGGCCGAAGAGCATGAGGGAATCAACAGGGCCGTGGTCGTTGAGGATCTGGGCCGGAAGCGCGCAAGCGAGTTGACGGAGCTCGAGCGGGCGGTCGCGCGGAGCGTTTACGAGGATCGCAACGGGGAAGTCTACCTTCACCTGGAGCGCAACTGGTACCGCACGAAGGCGGCCGCCGGGCACGGCTCGACCCACAACTACGATACCCATGTGCCGGTTGTGTTTGCCGGGCCACCGTTCAAGGAGGGAACTTACGGCGAACGCATTGACATGACCGACGTGGCGCCCACCTTGTCCGAGGCGTTGAACGTTGGGCCGCCGCCTGAGTCCAGCGGCCGAGTTCTGAAGAAAGCTCTGCAAAGGTAAGCGCTATCAGTAGGAGCGATTCCGATCGCTCGGATAGTGGTCGCGTTGTGATGGCGCGCCGCGAGCACTGGCGAATGATCCGCTGCTGTTGAAGCGAATCACTGGGGGTCGTGGCCATGAAGTGCGGGGGTCGTCGTTGTGACCGCCAACGATATTGAGGTGTCCTGCATGGCCAACCGAGCCTGGCGTGCCAGCGGGGTCGGCAGGATGAAGAGCGCCAGCATTGCGATGCAGCAGACTGCCAGCGCCAGGCGCAGCATCGGGCCTCCAGCAGGTCGAACCTCTGCGTGCCCTTCGCGGAGGTAGCATGCGCCAGCGATCCGCAGGTAATAGGCCGCGCCTATTGCGGTGTTGATGACGGCGATGACCGTGAGGACCACAAGTTCGGCCCGAAACTCGTGTACGGGATCGACAGAGAAGGCGCTCCAGAAGACGTAGACCTTGCCCAGCAGACCCGCGGTGGGCGGGAAGCCCATAAGGCTGAACGCGCAGATCGCCATGGCCAGCGCCGAAAGCGGCGCCGCACGCGAGATGCCGGCCAGATCGTCGAGCGTCTCGGCCGTTTGGCCGCGCACCTTGAGGCTGGCCAGCACGCCGAACGCGCCGAGGTTCATCACGCCGTAGATAACAATGTAGAACAGCAGGGCGGCGACGCCGTCGTGGAGCGGTCCCTCGCCGAGCTTAGGGCCAACCAGCAGCCCGATCAGCATGTAGCCGGTGTGAGCGATGCTGGAGTACGCCAGGATTCGCTTTACGTTTCTTTGGAGCAGCGCCAGGACGTTGCCGACCGTCATCGTTAGTGCGGCCACCACCCACAAGAACCACATCAGCGCGGCCGGCAGCTCCCAGTTGTAGACTCCCAGGATCTTCACCATAGCGACGAAGCCGGCCAGCTTCGGAAGGAAACCGAGCAGGCCGGTGACGGGTGAGGCGGCCCCCTCGTAGACGTCGGGGGCGTAGGCGTGGAACGGGACTGCGGCGACCTTGAACAGAAGGCCGGCGAACCCGAGCAACAGGCCGATGATCGTCAACTGATTCATCGCGCCTGCCGCCGCGAACCAGCCTGCAATGGACGGCCCGCTCGTGGCATGCAGCACGGTGGTGCCGGCCTGACCGTATAGGAAGCTGAAGCCGTAGACCATGACGGCCGCGGCCAGCGCCCCGAGGAAGAAGTACTTCACGGCGCCCTCGGACGCCCGGGTGTCGGTGCGGCTCAAGGCAACCAGGACGTAGGTCGGGACGCTGACGAGTTCGATGGCCAGGAAGAGGACGAGCAGGTCATTCGCCGACGCGGTGAGCATGACGCCGGCGAGCGAGAAAAGGATCATGCCGAAGAACTCGCCGCGGTCCTCGGGTGCGGGCACGTACCAGTTAACCAGGACGATGACGGCCCCGACGAGCAGGGTAATCCACCGGACGTATAGAGCGAGCGGGGTGAGCAGGAGGCCGGGGGCCTGGGTGTCGTCGGTCGGATCTCCGTAACGCGCCGTCAGGAACATGGTGATCAGGAGTACCAGGATGGTCAGCGGAGCTGGAAGCCAGTTCGAGGAGCCGCGTCGAACCACGCCGCCGAGAATCACGACGCACGCGCCGGCGATCATGCACAGTTCGGGTGAGAGTTGGGTGATCATCGTCGAGACGTTCATGATGCTTCGTCACCCCCTGCCACCGGAATGCCGTGCTTCGGGTCGTCGAGGACAGCGTCTACGATCTCCAGTCTCAGGCCGCCGTCATCTTCGCCGGAGATGTCATAAAGATGGAACACATTCTCGGCGATCGCGGGCTGAAGCGTCTCGATGAAGGGTTTGGGATAAACGCCCAGCACGAGGCAGGCCAGTGCGATCGGCGCCAGGATTCCCTTTTCGCGCAGCGTCAGGTCGGTCTTGAGGCCGTGTCGAAGGTCGGGGGTCTCGGGCGGCTCCTTGCGCGGGCCGAACAACACGCGTTGGCACATCCACAGCATGTAGAGGGCGCTCAGGATGATGCCCAGCGCGGCCGGGACGGCGTACGCGAACCCGAGCGGGCCGGGTCCGAGATCGTCAGGTGAGAGGCGATCGGCGGCCGAGGTCGCCGTACCCAGCAGGACGAGGAATTCACCGACGAAGCCGTTCAATCCGGGGAGGCCGACGCTGCTCAATGTGAAGAAGATCAAGAAGAAGGCGAGCCAGGGCATGGGTCGAGCCAGACCACCGAGCTGGTCGATCTCGCGCGTGTGGTATCGCTCGTAGAGCATTCCCACGACGAGAAACAGCGCCCCGGTGGAGAGGCCGTGGTTGATCATGTACAGGACGGAGCCGGTTGCACCGGCCATCTTCAGGCTGAACATGCCCAGCATGCAGAAGCCGAGGTGGGACACGGACGAGTACGCCACGAGTTTCTTCACGTCGGATTGGACCCACGCGGCCAGCGCTCCGTAGATAATGCCGATCACGGCCAGGGTGCCCATGAACGGCGCGAACACGTACGTAGCCCCGGGCAGCATGGGGAGGCAGAGGCGGAAGAAGCCGTAGGTGCCGAGCTTGAGGAGCACGCCGGCCAGGATGACGCTGCCGGCGGTCGGGGCCTCGGTGTGGGCCAGCGGCAGCCAGGTGTGGAATGGGAAGAAGGGGACCTTGATCGCGAAGCCAGCGGCGAACGCTATGAAAAGCCACCATTGGACGTTGAGCGGGATCGCGCCGGACTGGCCCAATTCGATGAGGTGCTGCATGTTCAGGGTGAACGTGGCGTCCACGCGACCGTAAGCCACCGCCTGCGTGTAGGCGAAATAGGCGACGTAGAGCACACCGGCGAAGGTCAGCACGCTTCCGGCGAGGGTATAGATGAAGAACTTGTTGGCCGCCCGCCTTTTCTCGGGTCCGCCCCAGATTCCGATGATGAAATAGAGTGGAACCAGTGTGAACTCGAAGAATACGTAGAACAGGAGCAGGTCCATCGAGCAGAACACGCCGAGCATCGCCACTTCAAGCAGCAGGAGCAGGATGTAGTATTCGCGGAGGCGGTCTCGAATGCCTGAGAAGCTTCCCCAGATCGAAAGGGGGGTGAGCAATGCCGTCATCAGGACCAGGAAGAGGCTGATGGTGTCGATGCCCACGTGATAGCGGATGTCCACCAGTTCGCCCGGCCCGCCGATCCACGAGACGGCCGCCTGAAGATGGTAGTTTGCCCAGCCGCCGCCCATCTCGCCCGACAGGGCGGCGTTGCGGAAATCGAACGTCGCGAGAACAGCCAGCATCAGGGTGGCAAGTGAGGTGAGCAGCGCCATCAGGCGGATGCCGTCGTGATCGTCCGACCGCATGATCAGCAGCACGGCGACGCCGATCAGCGGCGAGAAGATCACCGCAGTTAGCGCCCAATTCCAGCCGATTTCTTCAAGCGGCAACGCTGCAACCTCCTGCACCGACGCGATCTCCGGTCGGAGTCGCGACTGAGCCCTACTGTTTCCAGCCCCAGAGCATGACCACCAGTATCACCGCCAGGCCCATGACCATGGACGCGGCGTATCCTTGCAGACGACCTTGCTGCAGCGTCCGCAGTCCGAACGCCAGCAACCGTGGGACGGCCGTCACCAACCAAACGACTCCGTCGATGAAGTAATTGTCAACGTTGAAACAGAATCGCCCGAGACTTCGGAGCGGCTCGATGATCCAGCGCTGGTAGGCCTCGTCGACGTAGTACTTGCTGTTCAGGACCTCGTAGACCCGCGGGAACGCCCGCTGGATGACCATGGCGAGCATCGGGCTGTCCACGTAGAGCGAATAAGCGGCCACGATTCCGATGATCGCGATCAGGCCCGACACGTACATTAGACCGTACTGCTGCAGGTGCCCGGCGTATTCAGCCGTCGCGTGATGAACCGCGAATGGTTCCATCACCGGTTCGAGGAAGTGATGGATCGCGCCGTGGGGCTTGAACAAACCGAGGAAGCCACCGCCTTCGAAAACGACGCCGACGTAACCGGCGAAGGCGGCCCCGATTGCGAGCAGCACGAGCGGCACGAGGATCCACCCGCCCGACTCGTGGGCGTGGGCCTCTTCCGGCGTTCGGGTCACGCCGTGAAAGGCGAGGTAGATCATGCGGAAGGTGTAGAACGCCGTCAGCAACGCCGTCAGCAGACCCACAACGCCGAGGAACGGCGCCTGCTCGAACGCCGCGTGAATGATCTCGTCCTTGCTCCAGAAACCCGAGAGCAGCGGAAAGCCGGCGAGCGCCAGACCGCCCACCAGCATGGTTCCGTACGTCCAGGGCATGATCCGTCTCAAGCCGCCGAACGAGCGGACATCGATGATGCCGCCCATGGCGTGCATGACGCTTCCCGCCGCAAGGAAGAGCAGCGCCTTGAAGAAGGCGTGGGTGTACAGATGGAAGATGGCGGCGCTACCGGCGTAGACGCCCAGTCCCAGGAACATGTATCCCAACTGGCTGACGGTCGAGTAGGCCAGGATCCGTTTCATGTCGTATTGCGCGAGGGCGATCGTTGCGGCGAACAGGGCGGTGAAGGCCCCGATGACGGCGACGACGCCCATGGCCATCGGGGATGCCGCGAAGATGACACCGCAGCGGGCGACCATGTAGACGCCCGCGGTGACCATCGTGGCGGCGTGGATCAGGGCAGAGACGGGCGAGGGGCCCTCCATCGCGTCCGGAAGCCAGACGTAGAGCGGGAACTGTGCGCTCTTGCCGACGGCACCGCAGAAAAGCAGGAGGGCGATCGCGGTGATCCGTCCTGTCGTGAGTTCCTCGCCGAGTGCCGTCCGCCCCTCTTCGACCATCGCGAATACGGTGCCGTAGTCAAGAGAGTTGAACGTGAGGTAGATCAGGAGAATGCCGAGGCCGAATCCGAAGTCGCCGATCCGATTGACCAGAAAGGCCTTCTTGGCTGCCGCCGCCGCTGACGGGCGGTCGTAATAAAACCCGATCAGCAGGTAGCTACATAGTCCCACTGCCTCCCAGCCGAGGTACAAGAGCAGGAAGTTCCCACTCAGCACGAGCGCGGACATAGAGAAAACGAACAAGGCAAGATAGGCGAAGAACCGCTCGTAGCCCCGGACGGGGTGACCGTGTTCGCGCATGTAATCGCGCGAGTAGATCACCACCAGCAGTGAAATTCCCGTGACGACCAGGAGCATCACGGCGGTCAACGGATCGACCAGGACGCCGACGTCGAACCATGATCCCGAGACGGCCGAGATCCACCGGTAGAGCAGCACGGTGGCCGATCCATGTCCCCCCTCGGCGCCACGCACTTCGACGAAGAGCATGAATGCTCCTAGCAGAGCCGCGGCCACCCCGAGGATCGCCGGCCAATGGGTCCATCCGCGCAGCACGCGCGGCCCGAGGGCTCCGGAGATGATCGCGCCGGCCAGTGGGCAGAGCAGCACGACGAGAGACCAGGTTTGAACGCTGTCGTACTCCATCCGGCCTATCCCCACATGCTCGCCCAACGTTCGGAGTCGAGCGTGCCCTTGCGGCGGTACAGCAACACCACTAATCCCAGGGCCAGCCCCGCCTCGACTGCCGCGATGACCAGCAGGTGCAACGCGAAGATCTGGCCGTGCACGTGTCCATGAATGCGGCCCATGGCGACCAGGTTCACGATCACGCCCTGAAACATCAACTCGGTCGACAAGAAGATCAGGATCAGGTTGCGTCGGGAAAGGAACCCGACCAATCCGATCGCGAACAGAAGCGATCCAAGCAGCAGGTATGCGGCAGTGTCTTCCATCAACCTTCCACCAGGTTTGACCGCTTGTCAGCAGGCCGCGCCGCCCGCTCCCCGGCGCACCGGGGTCAGAACGGCGGCACCTCGCGCCCGATCTTGCCGGGCGGCGGTGCCGCGGGAATCGTCTCGTCCGTCGGGACCTGCTTCCTCGAGACCGCGATTGCGCCGATCATCGCGATCAGAAGCAAGATGCCCGCCAACTCGAACGCGACCAGGTAATCCGACATCATCACCGCGCCGACCTCGGCCGTGTTCCCAA
Source organism: uncultured Phycisphaeraceae bacterium (assembly GCA_964574815.1). Taxonomy (GTDB): domain Bacteria; phylum Planctomycetota; class Phycisphaerae; order UBA1845; family UBA1845; genus CAZNPL01. The sequence continues at coordinate 153,142 of CAZNPL010000006.1, read as the reverse complement.
ACTCCGCGGCTTGCGACGCCATGAGGGGCTCGCTTTCCTCCAGCGGCTTCGGCAACGCGCCGATCTGACCGGCCACGACGGCCATCGTCACGAACCCCGCGAATACGGCGAGCAACGGCTCACGCGCCCGCCGGTCGTAGATCGGCTGGTCGCTCTGCTGCGACAGCATGATCACGAACACATACGTGACCAGGATCGCGCCCGCGTAGATGATCACCAGCGCCACCGCCAAAAACTCCGCCGCTTGAAGCAGCAGCAACGGCGTCACTGCCAGAATAACCATAACAAAGTACAATGCGCTGTACACCGGCCGATCGTGAGTGATCATTTTGACTGCGGAGAACAACGCGACGGCCGCCGCGATGTAGAACAGCACGTTAACCCCCGAGGGGGTCATGAGCCGGTGGGCGCACAGCGCCAGCATCCCGGCCAGGGCGGCGATTGCGATGATCGCGCCGCCGGTGCGCGTCGCCCGCCCCGGAACCGGCATCAGCAGGTAGACGCCGACCGCGCCGAGGGCAAAGACCCCATAGATCAGATAGATCAAGGTCGCCGTCAACGGTCGCTCCCCTTATCGCCGCCCTTCGGCGGGCGATTGCCTGTGTTCGGATAACCCGTGATCTTCGGGTTCTTCCGGGGCTTGATGTCTTTCGTCTGGTCGAACACCTGGAGAAGTTTCTCCTTGTCGAAGATCATCTCTTCACGCGTCCGACCGACCAGATCGTACTCCGGCGTCAGCTCGATCGCATCCACCGGGCACGCCTCTTCGCACATCCCGCAATAAATGCACCGCAGTTCGTCGATGTCGAACTGGACGGGGTACTTTTCCCGATCGGGCCATGGCGCCTCTCCGGCCACAATGTGGATGCAGTGAGCCGGGCAGGCCGTCTCGCACATGAAGCAGGCCACGCACGTCACACGCCCGTCCGCATCCTTGTTAAGGCGGTGCACGCCGCGGTAGTTTTCCACCCGCAGCTCGCGCTTCACCTCGGGATATTGCACCGTGATTTTCTTCTTGAACAGATGGCGAAACGTCGTCCGCATTCCCGTTAGAATCGGAAAGTACAGACGTTCGGAGCCGGTCAGTTCCGGCTCGTCCACCAGGATGATGTCCTCGTCTTTGATCACGTCCTCCGGTCCTGCCGGATTGGCTTTTCTAACTCGTACGCATTCCCGCCGGCACCACGTCGATCGCCGGCAGGTTCGTCTGTCGCCCGGTAATACTCACGCGGCGCAGGCCGTTGAAAACCAGCGCTGCCACAAGAAGGACGATGTTGCCGCCCAGCGTCCAGAAGATGCTCCGCTCGCGATCGAAATAGACCAGCACCATCACGTAAACGGCCAGGATGAGGCTAACGGGAATCAGCCCCTTCCACGACAGCCGCATGAGCTGATCGAACCGGAACCGGGGCAGCGTCCATCGCACCCACATGAACAGGAAGATGAAGGCGGCGATCTTGGCGCCCATCACCAGCATTTTGAACAGCATCGCCCAGATCGAGATGTTTTCCGGCTGGAGGCCGGGAACGAACGGCAGGTGCCATCCACCGAGGAACAGCACCGCGATGAATCCGCTGCCGGTGATGATGTGGGCGTATTCGCCCAGGAAGAACAGTCCGAATTTCAGGGCGCTGTACTCAGTATGGTAGCCGCCGACCAGTTCCTGCTCGGCCTCGGCCAGATCGAACGGCGTGCGGTTGGTCTCGGCGAAGAGAGTCGTCAACAGGATCACGAATGCCACCGGATGCAGGACGATGTTCCAGACATTGCCTTCACCGATCTGCGACAGCACGATGTCTTCGAGTCGCAGATGCCCCACCGTCAGGACCACGACCAGGATCGCCAGCCCGAGCGGGATCTCGTAGCTGAGCATCTGGGCGGTCGAGCGCATGGCCGCGAAGAAGGCGTATTTGTTGTTGTTCGCCCAGCCGCCGAGAACCACCCCGTACACGCCCAGCGCACCGACACCGAGCAGGTACAACAAGCCGATGCCGGGGTCAGCAACCTGGCAGATTGCGTCGGGCGTCCCGTCGCCGTTCAGGTCGACCTCGCCGCCCCACGGCAGCACGGCGAATCCGATCATCGCCAATCCGAACGCGATGCATGGCGCGAGGATGAAGAGGGCCTTATCGACCCGGGCGGGGATGATGTCTTCTTTCAGGAAGAACTTGAGGCCGTCGGCGAGCGGCTGCAACAATCCGGCCGGGCCCACGCGGTTCGGGCCGATCCGATCCTGGATCGACGCGGATATCTTTCGCTCGAAGTAGATGCAGTAGGCCACCGCCGTCAGAATCGCGACGGCGACAAAGACCGCGAGCGCCGCGCTGAACCAGAATGGATTACCGAACGAGTGCAAGTAATTTGCTCCTGAATTCGGTCCGCCCCACTGCCTTCAAGCCGTGGCTGTTCAAGCAATTGCGTTCGGCCACTGCTCGAGAGCAGTGGCACACTCTTACTGGCGTATGGCCAGTGGCACACATGCCGTTCTCAGTCGTCGCTACGGGACTTCACTTTTCTCTCGAACCCTAAATTCCCGGCGATAAATCGCTGGGCTACTTTCACTTCGTACCTACGGGACGAAGTTACCGGGACGAAGAGCTAGTGCTGATGCGCGGGCACGGGCGGAGGTTCCTCGACCTCCGCGAATGCGGCCAGCTCTTCGCCCATCAGTTCACGCACGCGCTCACCGCTGTAGAGGCCCGTGTGGCCGGCGATCTCGAAGAGATACTGTCCGTCCCGCTTGGCGCCCTCCGGCGGGTCCACCGCTCGTTCGAACGGCTGGACTCGGCCAGCGTGATTCATGAAGCTCCCGTCCCGTTCGACCCAGGCACAGGACGGCAGCAGCACGGTGGCCGCCGCAGTCAACTCGTTGGCGAATATATCTTGAACCACCAGCAACTCAAAGCCATCGGCGGCCTTGGTCAACTCCTTCGGGACCCATTTCTTGTCGGGATAGCCGCCGACGATCCACGCCGCCGAGAACTTACCCTCGCCGGCCTGGCTCACGAACTCGTCGAACTTGCACGTCGGGCCGCCGGCCTGCTCGGCGATCAATTCCACGCCGCGGCGGTTCGGGCATTTTTCCTTTCGGATCGTGAATTTCGCCTGATCGGGCTGCGCCCCGGCGGGGAAGAGCTCATCTTCGCCTTCGACCGGTACGTAACCTGTGACCAACGTGGCCTCGGGCGCCACCGTGTGGATGAAGTTCACCAGCAGCCATGCCTCCTCGCACGACATCATTGGTGACAGGACCACGGCCACCTTTTCAGCACCGTGCTTGGCCACAGCCCGCTCGAACCGGTATTCGATGACCTCGGGGACGGACTCCCAGGCCAGGTTCTGGAGTTCGCTTCCCCGCCGCACGACCGGCGTCTTGAGCCGCTCTTCGTCCAGCACGTACTTCCACCCGAAGCGGCCATAGTCGCACATCCACCAGTCATTCACGCCGGGGTTGTACCGCGGCTTCAGCCGCCAGACCACGTTGTCGTTTTGATCCACTCGGATGGCGCAACCTGTGCTGCACAGGGGGCAAATGGACTTGGCGCCCTCGAGGAACCAGACCCGCTGCTTGAACAGGAAGTCCTTGTCGAGCAGTGCTCCCACGGGGCAGATGTCCACCGTGTTGCCCTGCAAGGGATTATCGAGGGGGCGGCCGGCGAAGACGTCGATCTCGGCCCGGCTGCCTCGGTTGACCACGCACAGTTCGTGGGTCCCTGATATCTCGTCGGTGAAGCGCACGCAGCGCGTGCACATCACGCAGCGGTCCTGGTAGAGGAGCGTTCGCGGGCCGATGTCCTTCTTGGGATTCTTGAGCTTCGGATCGACCATCCGCGATGAGGCGGAGCCGAACTTGAAGCTGTAGTCCTGCAGGTAGCATTCGCCCGCCTGATCGCAGATCGGGCAGTCGAGCGGGTGGTTCAGCAGGTAGTACTCCATGCAGCTCGACTGGTTCTGCCGCACCTTTTCCGAGTCGAACCGGACCACCATGCCGTCCTTGACCGGCGTCTGGCACGAGGGGAAGAGCTTGGGCGCCCACCCCATCTCCCCGGTCTTCGGGTGGGGCATCTGCATCTCCATCAGGCAAAGTCGGCATGAGGCCACCACGCTCAGCCCCGGGTGATAGCAGTAATGGGGTATGTCCCAGCCGGCCTCGAGGGCCGCCTGAAGCACGGTGATGCCCTCACGGCACTCGATTTCCCGCTCATCGATGATGATCTTAGGCATAACCCTACCTACAAACCCACCAAGTTACGCTCCGGGCGCCGTGCCCACGGCATGCGCGTGCATGCACTGACGACCACCGTTAATTCACCGCCCCGAGCAAAGCCTCGACTTTCCCGGCCTCCTGATTCCGAATGTGCTCTTCGAATTCCCGGCGGAACTTACGCACCAACGTCTGAATCGGGAACGTCGCACCGTCCGGCAGCCCGCAGATGCTCAGGCCCGGCATCATGCCCATCTTTCCGGCCACCTCATCCAACAGGTCGAGGTCTTCCATCCTGCCCGCGCCCCGGGCGATCCGCGAGGCGATCTTGTGCATCCAGCTTGTTCCCTCGCGGCATTGCGTGCATTGCCCGCAGGACTCATGCGAAAAGAACCTCGCCACGTTGACCAGGACCTCCCGGATGTCGGTATTCGCGTTGACGACCACCGCCGCCGAGGTTCCCAGGCCCAGCAAACCGAAGTTGCGCGGGTCGTCGAAGTCCATCTTCATGTGCAGCTCGTCGGCTGAGAGCACCCCCATGCTCACGCCGCCGGGGAAACACGCCTTCACGGGCACGTTGTCCAACATTCCCTGTGCGAACTTATCCCCCATGATCAGCTCATCGCAGGTCAGGTCCATTGACCATTCGAAGCAGCCGGGGCGATTTACGGGTCCGCTCACGCAGAACAGCTTCGGGCCGCTGCTTCCCTTGGGCCCGATGCCCAAGAACCAGTCCGCCCCGCGCTCGATGATGTGCGGGAGATTGCAGAGGGTTTCGACGTTGTTGACCACAGTCGGCAGGCGGAAGGCACCTTCAACGGCAGGGAACGGCGGCTTGATTCGAGGCCAGCCGCGCTTGCCCTCGAGCGACTCGATCAGCCCGGTCTCTTCGCCGCAGACATACGCTCCGGCCCCGCGGTGAAGGTAAATGTCCAGATCGTACCCGCTGTCGAGGATGTTCTTGCCCAGCAGGCCGGCCGCGTAGGCCTCGTCCACCGCCCGCTGCATAATGTGAAACTGCTCGTGGAACTCGACGCGCAGGTAGATGTAGGCGATCTGCGAGCGTGTTGCGTAACCGGCGATGATGGTTCCCTCGATCAGTTGATGCGGGTCATTCTCCATCAGCACCCGGTTGCTGAAGGTGGGCGGCTCCGATTCGTCCGCGTTGACGCACAGGAGCGTACGCTCCCGATCCTTGGGCAGGAACGACCACTTCACGCCGGCCGGAAAGCCGGCTCCGCCACGGCCGCGCAGGTTGGCTTTCTTGACCTCCTCGACGATGTCTTCCGGCGGGGATTTGAACGCTTTGGCCACCGCCTGATATCCTCCGCGCGAACGATACACTTCGAGCGAGCGAGCGTTCTCGACGCCCAGGTTTCGCAGCAAGATTGGTTCGTATTCCGCCATGCTCTTGCTCTAATACGTCGATTCGCGGGCGCGCAGCAGTTCGGCTACGGCCCCACCCATAAGAAGTACGCCACGCCCCAGGCCGCCAGCGCCGTTGAAACGTACCGCCGCTTGCCGGCAAACGCCCACGGCGCGATCACGGCCAGCAGGACCAGCAGAAAGTCCAGCGAGAAACGGTTGTAACCGCGCTGCGCCGCTCCGGTCGTGTGAAAGAACATAAGGGTCACAAAGATGATACCTGCGGCCACCAGCAGCGGACGATGCTCTTGCCGGGACCAGATGCGGCGGAAGTCCACGAACAGGTAAAGCAGCAGCGGCGTCGTCCACCAGATGCCGGTACCTTCCGTGTTGGGTTCGAGCTCCCAGCCGTCGCGGCGAAGCTTCCACTCGGGGAACCCCAGATTTATCGCGTACAGATTGCGCGGAATGAAAACGGGCGAGAAGACGCCCTTCTTTGCGTCTTGGGCCGGCCGGTCCGCGGGATCGTCCCAGCGTCCCTCGTAGATCAGCTTGTAGCCGGTGTTCAGCGGGCTGCCGAACTTCAGCGTGTTCAGCGTCATAGGAAGGCCCAACGCCGCCACCGTCATGAGGCTCGCCCATGCCAGACGCTTTCGGGAAAGGCGATCGCCGTCGCGCGCGACCGCCGCCCACCATAACGGCAGCAGAAACGCCGCCATCGTGTAACGCGACCAAGTGCAGATCACCGCGCCGATTCCGCCCAGCCAGATGCGCCGCTTCCCGAAATAGTCGATGAGGAGAATCAGCAGCCCTAACTGTGAGATCGCATGATTGGTCTGCCACACTTTCCCTGACTGCAGCACTCGGCACATCACCAGCAGCGCGGAACTGCCCAGGACGAAGGCGCATGCCAGCATGGTGGCGGCAAATGCCGATTCGCAGCGCCGCTGGAAAAGCACGTACGCCAGCAGGGGAATCGGCACCACGAACAGAGCCGCCAGTATGTAGAACGGCACGCCCTCGAATCCCAGCGACATCACTGCGGCCGACACCAGCGTCATCAAGGGAGGAAAATGGCTGTACACCCGGCCGTCCCGGAGCGCCGTATCCCACCGGCGTACGGGCAGCGAGAGCGACCCGTTCAACCAAGCTTTGGCCTCGGCCACCTGAACGTTTGCCGAAGGCCACACGAGGTGATCTCCCCCCTTGAACAGCGGAACGCGTCCCCAGGAGAGCACGGCGACGAACAACGCATAAATCACCACGACGCCAATCAAGGCTCTGCGCAGCACGGGCGAGATATGTATCTGCCCGTCGCGATCTCGACTGACAAGCGGCTGTTGTTCGTCCAAAAGTCATATCCATTCCAGCCGACCGATCACAAGCGCTTCGCGGTTCCGGAGATTTCACTCACTCTCCGGCGTTGTCTCGGACGTTTCCGACGCCCCTTCGGCGGGCTCGTTCGATTTCTCCGCAGGCGGAGCCTCTTCCGGCGCATCGAACAAGGTGCTGCGGGGCACGTCGATTCGATCGTTCTCCGCGTCCTCCAGCAACCGCGGCACGTCCTCCGGCTTGACCCGCTTGTGAAGTCGCTCGTTGATCAACATGCACGGTGCATGATCGCAGCCGGCGAGACACTCTTCAGTGGCCAGGCTGTACTTTCCATCCGGCGTCGTCTCGTGCTCGTCGATTCCGAGGTGTTCCTTGACCGCCTCCAGCAGCTTCCGGCCACCCATCAATTCGCACGAGATGCTCCTACACAGCACGATCGTCTTCTTCCCGCGCGGCTTGGTCCAGAAGTGCGTGTAGAAGGAAACGGTGTCGAACACGTCCGACGGCGCGATTTCCAGCAGTCCGGCGATCTCGACCATCGCGCGCCAACTGACGTAGCCGTGCGCGTCCTGAACCACGTGCAACGCCGGCAGAAGCACGGCCCGCTTCGTCTCGTATCGCGGGAAGAACGAGCGGATCTTCTCGCGAATCGCCTCGCTCAATGCCGGCGCCGCGTCTGCATCGGAAGGCGCCTTCGTTCGATCTATGGTTTCCCAAGGCATAGCTCACCTACTCACGGCGGGGGCGTCCCATGCCCGGCAAAGCAAGGCGTGGGGAATACGACGCTCTTTATCCAAAGCCCCAAACACGGACTCACCGATCCAACTCCGCCGCGATGATGTTTAACGATCCAAGCACCGCCACTACGTCGCTGATCTGGTGTCCCTCGACCAGCTTCGGAAAACACTGGTAATTGATAAAGCTAGGCGGCCGGCATCGTGCCCGATACGGGCAGTTGCCCCCGTCGCTGGCCAGGTAGAATCCCAGTTCGCCGTTGGCCGTCTCGTTTGCCCCGTAGGCCTCGCCGATCGGCGGCGTGAATCCGCGGTTCGTCATGAACTGCTCGAAGTGGTAGATCAGCCCTTCGATGCTGAAATGAACCTCGGATTTGTCGGGTAGCGTCACCTTGTCATCCGGCAGGACGTTGATCGGTCCCGGCGGGATGTTGTCGATGAGCTGCTCGATGATCGCCAGCGACTGCCGCATTTCCTCAAGTCGCACGAGGTAGCGCGAGTAGACATCGCCGCCGGTCGCGATCGGCACTTTGAAATCGACCGCGCTGCTGCCCTGTCCGTCCCAGTTGTCGGCGTAGCACAGATACGGTTCGTCCTTACGAAGATCGCGCCGGACGCCGCTTGCCCGGGCTATCGGGCCCGTGAGGCCCCAGTTTACCGCATCGTCGGCTCCGATCACGCCGATGCCCTTGGTCCGCTCGACGAAGATGCGGTTCCGGTTCAAGAGCGCAATGATGTCGTCGAACGCCTTTGGCACCTTGCGGCAGAATGCTTTGACTTTGTCGGGCCAGCCTTCCGGCATGTCCTGCATCAGCCCGCCGACGCGCGTGTAGCTGGTGGTAAAGCGGGCTCCGCAGATGTCCTCGAAGATGTCGTTGATGTCCTCGCGCTCGGCGAAGCCGTAGAGAAAGGCCGTAAACGCCCCCAGGTCCAGGGCGGCCGTCCCTACGCAGAGCAGGTGATCCTGGATTCGCGCCAGCTCCGCGATGATCGTCCGCAGCACCTTGCACCGCGGGGTGAGCTCGATGTTGAACAGAACTTCGCATGCGTGGTGCCAGGCGATGTTGTTCGCCATCGGCGAGATGTAGTTCATTCGGTCCGTGACGACGACGTACTGGTTGTAATTGAGATGCTCGCCCAGCTTCTCGAAGCCGCTGTGGAGGTACCCGATGTGGGGCGTGCAGGCGATCACACGTTCGCCGTCGAGCTCGAGCACCAGACGCAGGGTCGTGTGAGTAGCCGGGTGCTGCGGGCCGAAGTTCAGCGTCCAGCGGTCGCCACCCGGTATATCTGGCGCGAGCGTCGTCGGGGCGATCTCGTTGGCCGTTTCAAATGCCATTGGGCCAGCACCTCATGATCAAGGGCCATCTCGCGTGACGACCTTGTAGTTCTCTCTCTCGCCGCGGCCCGTAAGCGGATAGTCTTTTCGCAGCGGATGCGCCTCGAAGCCCTCCCAAGTCAGAATCCGCCGCAGGTCGGGATGGCCTGGGAACCGAATCCCGAACATGTCCCAGATTTCGCGTTCCATCCAGTCCGCCGCCTTCCAGATCCCGATCACGCTGGGCACCTCCGGGTTCGGATCATTCACGAAGCACTTGACCCAGAAGCGGTGATTACGGGAGAGGCTGAGCAGAGAGTAGACGACGCCGAAGCGGTCGCGCGCCTTCGGGAAGTTAAGATAGTCAACGCAGGCAAGATCGCAAAGCTGCTCGAACCGGCACCGGTCGTCTTGTCGCAAAAACTCCATCACCTCCAACAACCGATCCGGCTCCACTCGGATGTAGACCTGCTCCTGCCCGGGCGGCGCCGTGCCGCGATCAATGAGCGGCGCGGGCCCAAAGTCGATGTCCGGGAACTTTTCCCGCAGGGCGCTGATGACCTGCTCGGTGGCTTCCTGCATAGAAATCCTCGTCGCCGACCGCGCCTACGAACGCGACGCCAATTCACTGGTGTTAAGCTGAATCGCCGGTCGCGGCACCAAGCCCAGTCCGCCGCGCTCCGCGCTGGGCTTTATGCCCTCGGTCTCCACGATCCGTTGGATCGCCATGATGCCCTCGATCAGCGTCTCGGGCCGCGGCGGGCAACCCGGCACGTACACGTCCACCGGCATGAACTGATCGATTCCCTGAACCACGGCGTAGGTATCGAAGACTCCGCCGGTGCTGGCACATGCGCCCATGCTGATGCACCATTTCGGCTCGCACATCTGCTGGTAGATCCGCTGCAGCACGGGCATCATCTTGATCGCGACCCGTCCGGCACAGATCATCAAGTCGCACTGCCGGGGCGTGAAGCGCATCACTTCGGCCCCGAAACGGGCCACGTCGTACCGGCTCGCCCCGGTGGCCATCAGCTCGATCCCGCAGCAAGCCGTCGCGAACGGCATCGGCCACAGGGAGTTCTTCCGGGACCAATTGATCCCTTTGGAACGAATGAAGTTGACCACATGATCCAGCCGCGTGGCCACCACGTCGGCCTTGTCGGCCGGGGCCATCTCGGCTCGTCTTAATCCCATTGAAACACCCCCTTACGCCATTCGTAGGCGTAGCCCACCACAAGGAACGCCACAAACAACCCCATCGCCCCCAACAGCAGCCCCGGGCCGGCGGCGTATCCCGCAGCGGCGGCCGTGTCGGCGTCTTTGGCAGACTTGAAGAAAATCATTGCCCATGGCCAGAGGAACACGACTTCGACGTCAAACAGCAGGAAAAGCAGCGCCACGACGTAGAAGCGCACGTTGAACCGCCGCCGGGCGTCTCCGATGACGGGCATGCCCGACTCGTACGTGCTGTCCTTGACTTCCCCCTTGCGGGCGGGGCGGATGATATGGGCGGCCAGGATCATTCCCAGTGTAATTGCAATTGACAGGCAAATAACGAACAGAATCGCGAGGTACGGACCGTAGTCAATTTGCGCTATCATCGCGTTGCACACCTTCCGCAAGAATTCCGGCCCATCCGCCGCGGCTTCGCGAGGGCGACCCGCCGGGGGGCGAGGCTGGTGCCCAGCCGACCCTCGTTCGATCGCACCGGTCGCATCCCTTGAGAAACGGTCCCGGCGTTGCGGAACCGTTGTCGTAAGCTTTGGCGGCACTCCGCGTCTCGGAGAGTCTAAGAGCGTGTGCCAAACTCCGTCAACGAGATGGGGATTTTTTTCACAAAGTCCGTGTAACCCACCCCGCACAATGATCTTGCGCGCGTATCATGAACGCCGCTCGCCGGGCCTTGTCCGCGAGAGGCGGTTCACGCAGCCGCGGCATTACCACACGTGGCCACCGTCGGCTGGCATAGTGATCGAATGGTCGATACTCTGCTTTTCGTTCGGGATCCGGGTGACCATGGCGAACGAGACTTTCGGGAAAAGACTGACGGCGTTGCGGGTCTGCGTTTTGCTCGTGGCGGTCGGGGTGGCCGGGCCGGCTATGGTGATCGCGCTGGCGACGGCTGGATTGCCGATGCCCTGGGCGATTGCGGGCGCTGGGCTGATTTTCGCGGTGACGATGCCGTTTGTCGCGGGGGAGCTTCCGGCGACGTTGCCGCCGGGGCGAGGTGCACGGCTGTTGCTGGCTGTCTGGCTGGTGCTGTGCTGCGGGGTGATCTACCGGATGGCTCGTCACAGCGTCTTCATGTATGACGTGGGCCGGACCGAGTTTGCGTTCAAGGCGCCCGGCCGCCCGGTCGATGCCGACGGGTTCAACGAGCCCTTCTACGTCAAGCACAATTGCTACACGTCCTACATCATCGGAGCGCACCTGGCCTCACAGCGGGTCCGTAACATCTATGAGGGCGGCCGTTACCGCGACCCGGAAGTGGAAACCGAGATCCATCGCGACATCGGCGACGCGTTGACTGTCGATCGCTATCAGTATCCGCCGCCGTTTCTGCTGCTGCCCAGGTTGATGCTCGCCAGCGGGGACTTCTTTGCAAGCCGGACCTATTGGTACGCGCTGAACGTGGGCGCGATCTGTCTGAGCGTCGTGCTGCTCGCCGCGTGGGTGGGCGGGCGATCCTTCGGCGCTGCATGGTTGGCGCTTCCGATCATCCTGATCGCACCGGTGACGGCGGCCTCGCTGCAAATCGGCAACGTGCATCTGCTGATCATTTCCATCTCGATTCTGGCGATGCTGGCGTTCGAGCATCGCTGGTTCGCGATGGGCGGAGCGCTTCTGGGCTTTGCGACGCTGTCCAAGCTGTTTCCCGGGTTGCTGCTGGCTTACCTGGTCGTGACGCGTCGCTGGCGTGCCGTCGCTTGGACTGCGGCGGCCATGGTTGTCATCACGTGCGCAACGTTTCTGATCTTCGGGGCCGAGCCGTTCAAGGCATTCTTCGAATATCAGGCCCCTAGGCTCGCCAGCGGGGAGGCCTTCTCTTTTTCGCGAACGAACATACGTCCGATGACGGTCAACCTGTCGGTCATGGGGGCGGCGTTCAAGCTGGCGCATCTGGATCTTTTGGGTGGTTGGGATGCGGAGCGCGTTGCCAAGACGCTCACTCTTGTCTTCACCGGCGTGCTGGCGCTCGCACTGATTGCGATCGGCGTAACGGGCCTGGCGGCGCGGAACCGGGCGGGCCCATCCGGCCAGACTGTCGGGAGGCAGTTGGAAGGCCTGACGTGGCTGGCGATTCTGGTCCTTGGTCAATTAAGGAGCCCGTTTCTGCCCTGGGGGTACGCGAATCTGGCGGTTCTTTGGCTGCTGGCCTTGCTGCTGCCGGTTCTGGGCGGACGGCCGACCGCTCAGGGTGGGGCGTTGCTTCTCGCGATGGGCTTCGCCGTCAACGTGCCGTTGTTCTTCGGTCCTGAGACCGTCGCGTTCGACCTTTGGTACACACTTGCGGCGCTGGTGATCATCGTGACCGTCTGTCTTGGCATCGTGGCCGCTCGAGCGGCAGCTGCGATACGGTCGCGTTCGGAGATGGCGGCGTTCGGCGGACCCGGCGAACCCAGCCGGAGCTGACCTCTCAGGCGGGGCACAGTCGACTGGTGGATCCTGCCGACCTCAGCGAGTGTTCGAGCGCTTGAGCCTGTTCATGGACCAGCTGAGGGCCGGAGGCGTGATGAGCGTCGTGACCATCACCATAACGACGATCGCCGAGAAGACAGAGTCGGAGACGACGCCGAGGCCTCGGCCTACGCTGGCGAAGATCAGACCAACTTCGCCGCGCGGGATCATGCCGATGCCAACCGAGAGGCGGTCCACCCCTTTCCCGGCGGGCAGCCCCGCGACGATCTTTCCGATCAAGGCCGCAACCGTGAATGCGACGGCGAGCAGCAACGTACCCGGTTCCACGAAAGAGGCCAGGTTCACCTGCATACCCATCAATACGAAAAAAATCGGTGCGAAGATGCGCTCGAGCGGCGCCACCAACTGCTCGACGGTGATGCCTTTTGCCTCCTCGCCGAAATAGTGCTCCTCGAGAATCAGGCCGGCGGCAAACGCCCCGACGATGGTGGCGAGTTCGATCTGATTGGCCAGCCAAGAGAGCAGAAACGCCAGTGCCAGGGGGAACAGGAGCTTGCTGTGATCACGATCGAGAACCTTCATGACCCGTGCGGCCAGATGCGCAAGACGCCCGCCGAGCAGGATCACGGCACCGAGGAAGACAATGGAGAGGAGCGAGATTCTGACGACGTCACCCGCCCTGAATTCGCCGGTGGCGACTATGCCGACGACGACAGCCAGGATGATCAAGCCGAGGATGTCGTCGATGACTGCCGCTCCGAGGATGATCTTGGCTTCGGAGCGTTGCAGGGCTTGAAGGTCTTTGAACACGCGGGCCGTGATCCCGACGCTCGTTGCGCACAGGGTGGCGGCCAGGAAGAGATGGACCGGCGTTCCCTGTTCGGGAATCAGCCAGATGCCGGCGACCATTCCGAGGGCGAAGGGGGCGACCACACCCACAATGGCAACGAGAGTGGCGCGGGCCCCGACCTTGGTCATCTCCTCGACGCTCGATTCCAGCCCGACCATGAACAGCAGCAGGATGACCCCGAGGCTCGAGAACATCCAAAGGGCGATGGCCATCAGCAGGAAGTCGACCCCTTCGGGGCCGGTCATGATCCTGACCAACGCCTGCCCGACGCCGCCCTCGGCGAGTTGGCTTTCCGTGAAGACCTGCTGGGCCGCCTCGCGTACCGATGCGCCTGAGCGCCAGACCTGTCGAAACAGATCCTGAGCCTCGCTGAGGTGCATGGTGAGCACGAAGAGCGGTCTGTCCAGCCAGTAGCCGATGTTGCCAAGTGCAACGCCGATGAGCAATTCCCCCAGAACGGCCGGCTGGGCCACCCTCCCGGCGAGCCAGCGCCCGAACATGGCCAGCACGACGACCAGCCCGAGTTCGATCAGGATGTAGGAGAACGGGTCGATGTGCCCGCCGGCGTGATCGTCGCTCGGGTGAGCGGCGTGTTCACCGGCCGTCGCCTCGGTTTGCGAGGCGGGACCCGTGTCGCTGCCGGTCGCCGACGGGGCCGCCCACATCACCGCCAGCGCAACCAGCACGATCACCCCGAACCACACATGAGCGTTTCTCTCGTCGCGTTTCATTCTTTTGACCACAATCATCGCCTTCCCGGAAGTCGCCCGGTTGTTACCAAATCGCTCGCGGATCCGGGCACTTCGGAACAAATGGCAGATTCGACACCGGTTGCGCAGCCGGCCCTTGCGAGCGTCGGCATGTTACCCCGCACCCGCCGTCCGGCAACCGGCAGGGGGTTTGTCGGGTGGTGCCGCTCTTCGCGCTCATCGGCATTTCGGATTTGGTGGTTGGAGCCGTTACACGCTCTGCCACAACCTATCCCGATAGCCAGTCGTTCGCGGCAAATCACTGGCGGACCCACCTGAGACGGACCAGTGGCACGCAGTAACGGTTCCGGAGCAGAGCGCAAGGAACTTCAGGAAAACGGTCGGCAGGGCCAAGAGGATCACGATCACAACGGAGGCAGCGCTTCGAGCGACGGCGAACGCCGCAGACAGAAGCAGCAACACGAGCACAACCGCTATCCAGAATCGCGCCGCACCGAGGCCCGCCTCGGGGCGAAGGGATTGTGCCGCTGCCGTAACCATTGACAGAGGGAGGATGGCCAGCAGCAGAACCACGAAGCGGTAGTCGAAGAGCATGCGTAGGGGCCTGAGACGTTCAACCATGTTGAGTATTTGCCCAATCTTGATCTATTGCTCAGCGCCAAGGACGCGCCGCGCCGGCGACCTGTTCACGTGTCGTCCCTTGTCCTGGGCGCGGCTTTCGAAAGATACGACTGGAGTCGCTTTACCATGATATTGAACGCCCGGGCGAACGCGCCGATTTCGTCTCCACTTGTGATCCCGCTGACGCGCACATCGAAGTCACCGGAGCCGAGCTTTTCCACCGCCTCGTTCAGCTTCCGAATCGGATTCGTGACCGTGATCGAAACCACAAACACGATCACAAGAATCACGACCAGCCCGATCAGCATGATGGCGGCGGAAGTCCTGATCTGCTCGTCCACAAAGGCCATTGCCTCGGCCTCCGGGATGCCGGCCGCAAAGTACCAACCAGTGCTGGGGATCGGGGCGAATGACATCCACGTGACCACCGGGCGTTCGAGGCCAACGTGCCGCTCGACGCCGATGTTCCCGCGCTTGGCCCGCTCGAGAATGTCCAGTAATTCGGGGCGATTGCGCTCTTGCGCGACGCTCTGTACGCTTTCCTTCATGATCAGTTCCGGATCGGGGTGTGAGATGAACACACCACTGGAACTGAGCAGCATGAATCGTTCGCCCTCGGCCGGATCGAACAGGCCCACGCGGTCCTGTATGTCTTCCAGCCGCACGTCCACGGTCACCACGCCGCCGAATCGTCCATCGACCCGGAAGGGGGCGGAATAAGTGGACATCAGGACGTTTCCGGCATCCTTGTCGAAGTAGGGCTCGGTCCAGATCGGGCCGTCGGACTCCTTTGCGCGGCTGAACCACTCCCACTCCGGCCGTGTGTAGTCGTACGACTCGATGCCGATGTCAATCGTCTCAATAGCGCCGGTCCCACGATATGCGTATGGGGCGAACCGCTCGCGGTCGGGTTCGAACGCGAACGGTTCGAACGCGATACACGAGCCGTACACCAAGTCGTCCAGCGCCAGGTTCGCGCGGACGACATCGTACAGCTCATTCTCGGAGAGCTCCGAGTGAGCGGTGAGGACGGCGGCCGCGGTGCTCGCGATGTGCGCCATGGCGATGAAGCGATGATCGAAGCGCTCGGCCATGGCCGCTGCCCGAGTGCGGGCGTGCTCCTGCAATTGATCGCGGGCTTCTGCGGTCAAGCTGGCATAGTTGAGCGTCAGCGTTGCCACATAGGCCGCTAACGTCGGCAGGCCTATATAGAGCATCAGCTTCCAGCGGATGGACAGGGCCACGGTTCTCGTTCTCCTCGCACGCGCGCAGCCGAGGTTTCGCTTCGCCCTCGATCCTCCCCGCGTGCGATAGAAGGCCGGTCGGATGCTGCAATCCGACGCGAGCAGCGCGAGGAAGCATAACCGATTCGCTTGACAGTCCGCCAGGGCGTCGCCTCCGCTGTGCCACTTTGTCCTAGCGGGCCGACCTTAACGCTCTGTCAGGACACAGCCACACGACCTGTATCGGGTCGGCCTTTGCCCTTATGATGAGTCGGCCGCGGCGAGGCATGTCTGGGCAATCAGGGACCCTGCGAGGCGTAGGCTTTCATGCGTCTCGCAGCGGGGGCGCCGAGTTCCAGATAGCGGCCGCAGTAAGATCAATAATGAACTCAGCATGCCGAGGCAGGGCTGGTCTTTGAGTCCTATCTGCTGACGGGGCGGGGTGGGAATGATGACTGACGCGAAGAGTGACGAGAGGACGAGGCCAGCCGAGGCGGCAGGCCAATCGCAACAGAGTTCAACAGACCCCGAGGCGAACGGCAAACGTCGTCCCCGGAAGCGCCGCTGGCGAATTGTCATCCTGGCGTTGCTGATTGTCCTTGTGCTGTTGGTCGCGGCGATTCCGTGGATTGCTTCGCTTCGAGTGGTTTCCGACCGATTGATTGCACTTGCCAGTAACACCGTTCGAGGCGAAATCCGGCTGGAGAAGCTCTCGGCGACGTGGTTTGGGCCGACAACCGTACAGGGGCTGACGATTCTGGATCCGGAAAAGCGCGAGGTGTTGAGCCTGCGACGATTGAGATTGGCACCCGGCATCTGGAAACTGATCACCGATCGCGAGGAATTCGAAGAGCTCGCGATTGAATCTCCGGACGTCGTGCTTTATCTGAATAAAGAGAACCGGGTATCGATCGCAGAGGCATTCGAGCCGATCAAGAAGTCAGCTCCCGAGGAGGCTTCGCCGAGCACCGGCGACCTTCCCGCATTCGCCGGGACCGTCTCGATCGCGGACGGGCGGGTCGAAGTGGCGCGGCCTGACGGCAGCCGCTACGAGGCCACTGACATCAAGGGCGAATTCGAGGTGGCGACCCTGGCCAGGGTCGACGGGCGC
The DNA here is from genome assembly GCA_964574815.1 of uncultured Phycisphaeraceae bacterium. Taxonomy (GTDB): domain Bacteria; phylum Planctomycetota; class Phycisphaerae; order UBA1845; family UBA1845; genus CAZNPL01. The sequence goes on along the minus strand of CAZNPL010000006.1, from coordinate 136,032 downwards.
GTGGCCCTCAAGCTGGCAGGAGGCAGTCAGGTTGCCTGCAGGATGTCAGCCAAGGATGTCGTACGCGGAGGGACGATCGATGTGGACGGCGCCTCGGGGACGTTCACGCTCGAGATGGACAGACCGGCGCAGATCGGACCGCTCGCGGAGATCGTCCTGGAGCGCGCGGGACTGACTGGTAACGCGAACGTCAAGCTGGACGGGCGAAAGCAGCGTGGAGATGTTTCCGCCAACTTTGAGGCGACGATAGCGGGATTTCAAACGGAAGAACGCGCGGCGGAAAACGCCAGTCCCCTGGACGCCTCGGTGACGGGGACACTGAATCTGAAGGACGAGTTACTCACCGCGCAGGCAATGCTCTCGGGAACACCGGGTACTGCGAAGGCCGACTTGAGCTACCGCTACAGCAGAACCCCGCCACAAGTTTCGGCCGACCAGGTTGTGTCGGCGATCCTCGGTGGCGAGTCGTTGTCGTTACCCGACTTTACCCTGACGGTCGAGAGCAACATTGACCTGGCCGCGGTTGATCGTGCCGTTCCGGGGTTGCTCCAGATGCCGGAGGGGCCGGCTCTGACCGGCGGCAGCATTTCGGTTTCGACGCTGCGTGTCACGGGCGGGGCGAAGCCGGACATCAGCGGCGTCATGCATGTGAGCGGATTAAGCGCGCACCAGAACGGCACGACGACGACTCTGGAGCCGGTGTCGCTCACCCTAGATGCGACGCTTGAACGGACCGCCGGATTGAAGATTGAGCGGGCGGATGTCACCTCCGGATTCGCCACGGTGAACGCGTCGGGCACGATCAATGAACTCAACGCGCAGTTTGTCTGCGACTTTGCGTCGGTGCAGGCTCAGTTGGGGAAGCTGATCGATTTCGGGGCGATGGAACTGAAGGGGCAGATTTCGGGTACTTTGGGCGCAAAACGCGTCAACGAGGGTCGAATTGACACGACGGTCGAAGTGAACGCGCGCGAAGTGCGATATGCTGCAGGAGGACGTAGCGTCGATGTGCCACACGCGTTGGTCAAACAGAGAGGGCACGTCGCGCTGAGCGAAAAGAAGCTCGCCCGCGTGAAGGCTGATGAATTCAGTGTCGATCTGGGCGGTCAGATCGTCGCGGACGGGGCCGCATGGTTTGACATGAGCAACAGGGGGTTCTCGGCCAGTGTAAACCTCCGGCAGGCCGATCTGGAGTATATTTCGCAACGCGCTGCGGCGTGGGGCATCATGGACCTCGAGCGGTTCACCGGTGATCTGCGGGGCGACATCTCCGCAGCACGCGAGTCCGATTCCGAGCCGATTCGTTCGTCGGGCGGGTTGGCCGCAGAGCGGTTCGCGGCTGAGGGCAAGGCTCTGTTCGACGAAGACGTCTTGCTGACCTGGTCGGACGCGACGTTTGACACGCGCACCATGCGCCTGGCGGTGCCGAAGGGCGAACTCAAGTCGGATGTCGCAACGGTCGACCTGCGCGGCATCAGGATCGACGGCGACACCGGCATGATCAAGCAAGGCAAGCTTCGCGGATCGGTTGATGCAGCCCGCTTTCTTCGTGCAGTAGAGATCGCCGGTGGTCAAGAGAAACCGGCGGATATCCGGGGCAAGCTCGCCTTTGACGCCACAATCTCGCAGAGCCGCGAGGGCATTAAACTCGCAGGAACCGCCGACGTTGCGGACCTAGAAATCGGTTCCGGGAAGGAGACCATTCGCGAGAAGCGAGGCGACCTTCAGTACGAGGCCACCGTTGATACCTCGGCCCACCGCCTCGTTCTGGGTTCGACCCGGTTGACCTCGACGCCGCTTTCGCTCGATCTGAGCGGCTCGATCGACGAGTACGACAGCAAGATGATCGCCTCCCTTAAGGGACAATACGACGCGTCGTGGAAGGAGCTGACGAACCTGTTACATCAGTTCGTTCCGTCCACGGCGAATCTCGTCGTCGTGGAGGGAACTTCCAAGAGTGATTTCACGCTAACCGGGCCGCTGAACGAGGACGGGGTTGATCCGCCTTATCGCAACGCGAAGGCCGAAGTCTCGATCGGCTGGGATTCCGCGTCGATCGCCGGGGTCAAACTCAAACAGGGGACCATTTCGCCGAACTTCGCGAACGGCCGGCTGAATCTGCAGTCGACCGCGATCCCGACTCTGGAAGGCAAAGTGCAATTAAGGGCCGCGCTGGATACGACCACTCCGGGAATGACGTTGATGATTCCCGGAAAGAACAAGGTATTGAACGGCGTCAAGGTCACGCGCGAGCTCAGCCGTGATCTGCTCAGCCACATCAATCCCGTCTTTTATCAGGTCGCGGCCGCGAGCGGTGCGGTCGACCTCACCGTCAACAACCTCGTGTTTCCACTCGACGAGTCCGCGCGCGACAGGGCGACCGGAGACGGCAAGCTTCAACTCACCGACATGCTGGTCACGCCGGTCGGGCTGTTGCAGGAATTGATTGCCCTGGGAGGAAACCCGGAGGCCGCGAAGATGATCTCGATGGTCGTTCAGGGTCTGGATTTCACGGTCGCGAACGGCCGGATCAGTTACGAGGATTTCACGCTGGTCTTTCCGGGGGATTTCGACCTGAAGTTCTCCGGAGCCGTCGGACTGGACGACACAGTTGACCTGGTTGTGTCGTTACCGGTTCGGCCTGAGCTTCTGGAGCGGCTGGGCGTGGGTTCGGATGCCATCCGTTATGCCAGGCGGCTGGCGGGCGAGCGCGTGGAGATCCCGATCCTGGGGACGCGCACCAAACCGAAGGTCTTGGTGGAGCGAATCAACGTGCAGGAGCTCCTGTTGAAGGCGTTGACTGACAGAACTGAGGAGACCATCACCGACGTGTTGGGGGATATTCTTGAAGACGTCAAGAAGAAGAATGAAAAGGGGCGGGAGCGCCGTTAGCCGTAGGTAGCCCGCAGCTTCCGATTCGCGCAGGGTCCCTACATGCTCCCGCCTAGATGATGCGTTACCGAAGCTTATCGCAAATCCATCGGTTTTATCTCGCTACTGCGCTGGTTCTTACGGTTGCCCTCGTTGTCGTTCTCGTGCGGTTCGGGGTGTCCTGGCCGCTCGCCTATCTCGCCGGCATCAACGTCATCACGATGTGCTTTTACGGATTCGACAAGCTTCAGGCGGTGCAACAAGCTTCCCGTGTGCCGGAGCTCGTCCTGCACGCGCTGGGCGTCCTCGGCGGCACGCCGGGCGGATTCGCCGCGCAGCTCCTCTTCCGGCACAAGACCAGGGCGCCTCGGTTCCGGGGAATCTTCTTTGCAATCGTGGCCCTACAAGTGGGGATCGTACTCGCGTATATCTGGAACCGCGGGCTTTGACGTTCTCGGTGCGGGTTCTTAACGGACTGCACGCAGAGGGTGCTCAAACGCCAGGCAACGGAACGGTCAAGGCACGCCCAAGTCCGATACTGTCCGAATCAAGAGGGTCGGCTGATTGTCCCGCGGAGATAACTCCTTTCATGACAGGCCCTTGAGAGACTACGCCGGGCAGGACTCGAACCTGCGACTCTCGGATTAGAAATCCGATGCTCTGTCCACCTGAGCTACCGGCGTAACACCCCGGTCTCAAACAGTTTACAGCCGAGCGGGGTCGGTCGGCAATGGCGAGGGAGGGCGACGCCCTGGATCGCCTCGAGCATCACGGTCAGAGACCTCCTCGGCTTCGGAAACCGCGTCGGCTTGCAGAGAGGAAACCCGGGGCCGCCACCGGGCTGATCAGTAGTTCATCCAGAGGGCCTCGACGCGAATTCCTTTGGACGAATGGCACGACTTGGCCGGAGCCTCGACCACTCGCCATTGGTCATACAGGGTGTCGAGCAGGTCGCAGCGGTAGCCGGAGACGGCGACGCGGGCCTTCAGCCCGCCCAAAAGTCGGGCCAGGCCCCGGTGCTGCGCGTCGGTCATTTCGAACTCGTACGCCTTGTCGTCATTTCGAGAGCCGTGCGGGTACGGAGGATCGCAGTAAAACAGCGTGTCGGCATCGTCGTATAGTTGCAGGAGATCGGCGGCCGGTCTGTTTTCGATCTGCACGCGGAGCAGGCGTACGGCGATTTCCGGGAGCATCTCACCGCTTCCCAGCCAGCGCGACACCACGCCCGACATGCCGTTGCGGCTGGTGCGTTTGCAGTTTGCCCAGCGGCCGAGGGATGCCGTTTGGGCCAATCCGGTCCGGACCTGGCGCGCGCGGATGAAAAACCTGCGGGCACGTTCGAGATTGGAGAGTCGGCGGCCGTTTGAATTGACGGCCTCGAAGAACTCCTCGCGCGAGAACGGCGTCAGGGCGATGGTCTTGAGCAGCTTTGCGCGCTGGTTTCGGAGCACGCGGAAGAAGTTCACGACCTCGCCGTCAACGTCGTTGTACGTCTCCACTGGAGAAGGCGTTCTGTTCAGCAGGACGGCGGCGGATCCGCCGAAGGGTTCGCAGTAATGGTGGCATGTCGGCAACAACGGCAGCAGCCAATCGAGATGCCCGTACTTTCCGCCGTACCAGCCGAAGACAATGCGTTTTCTTCGGCGTCGTGCTTCAGAGAGACGTGCTCTCGACAGAGGCTTGTCGTCCGACAATCCCTTGAACAAGTACCCCTGCTTGACTATCCCGGCACGCGACACGAGTGGAGACGGCGTACGTGGCATGGCGCGCTCCTCCTTCACACAAGCAGCCCAGGCGGTTGATTGTGAGGCGGGGTAACCGGCGAGTCAACGGATTTGCCGACGCACGCGGTCGCCGCGGCTGTGACAGTAGCAAAGGCAAGTGAGTCGGGCACGTGCACCGGGCCGCCAGAGCACGATTGCTCCATCACTGCCGCGGTACTGACAGCATACACTCGCTCCGCCGAAAGCGCCTTGCACGCTCGTTGGGTCAGTATGGTCAATCGAGCCACTTACGCTTCTTTAGCTTGTCGGGGACGTAGGTGTCGGCGATGAAGGAGAAGTCCTTGTTGGAGAGGGCTTCGAGCTCGAGCTTGACGCCTCGCTTGAGCATGTGCTTGATCTCGCGCTGCCAGCGGCGGTCGGAGAACCAGGGATAGGCCAGTATCTCCTTCGCGCGTGAAATGTCCTTGTCGTTCAGCCGGATCGTGACCGACGGGGAGATGTCGTAGGTGTCGGCGTCATAGCTGCTCATGCCGATGAAGCGGGCGGACGGGACGGCCATCCGGCTTGACTCGAAAGCGAGGTTGATCGAACCCTGCTTGACGACCGAATAGATGTAGTAGCCCCACGGGTCATTATCGACGAGCACGTAGAGCGGCAGTTTCAACTCGTTGGCCATTCGGTAGCACAATCGCCGAACTCCGCGCGGCGGCTGGCCTCCGCCGTGGACGATCATGCACTTGTGGGTTTCCCAGAAACGATCCTCGTTAAACCGCATCCAGATAGCGGCTTTTTCGATCAGCAGCACAGATTTCGCCTTGTGCCGCACGAAATCGATCACGTCCGGTTCGACGATGGAGGGGACCGCCCATCCGCCGCTACCCATGCGTGCCAAGTCGATCTCGTCGCCGGAGTCGCGGATGACCATCGGGCCGACCATCGCTCCACCGGGGTTGGCGAAGACGCGCAGCTCTTCCCGCAACGTCCTGAGCGTGACCTCGAGGTCTTCGATCACGGGGTCCGACTCGTCCTGATCGTTGAAGGTTTCCTCGCGGGTACCCTCGATGGTGTGCTTGCAGTGGTAGAACATGTCACGGATGCTGGTCGTCTTGCCCTGGTCCTGGAGTTTGAGCAGCTCGCTACTCATGAGCATGGTCTGCATGAAGCGGCGGGCGTTGCCGAGGTCGAAGAACGGCCGGGCAGCCTTGCCCTCGCCCATCTCGATGATGCCGCGCTTCTCATTGAAGGCCACATTGCTCAAGGCGCGGACGGGGACCTGGATGGTCGGGTTTTGGACCGCCTCGACCTGGGCCACGACTGATTGGGCCAGGTCGATCAGTTTTTCGCGCGTCTTCGATTGTCCGTTGTCGCCCTTACGCGGTCGCGTGCGTTTCGACGTTTTCGATTTACGCGTGGTACGCTTCTTGGCCATGCAATTCTCCCGGCTGCTGCGCTCCCCGCACCCGCCGGCGGCGTTTTAGAGCAACGTTCAGCGGCGTCCACGTTTGCGGTTCTTGGTCTTCTTGCGGCGCCCGCCGTTGGACAGTTGTTTCTTCTCAATCGGACGGTGGTCGTCGTCGAACAGGGCCTCTTCTCCCGACGAGCCGGGCTCCCGTTCGAGGATAATGGTGTTGGGATCGGGACGGCCGTCGCGGCTTGGCTTCTCTTTGATGAACCGGCCGTGCTCGTCCAGCTCGCGATCGGCCAGCTCGGTGCGACTTCGGGCGATCTCGTAGAGTTGGTCGCGAAGTTTCTTCGAGCTGGCGCCGGTGATCGCGCTGAGGGACTGACTGACCTCGGGGATGTAGCGCAGGAATACGCTGCGGCGCTCGCCTTCGCGCTGCGTTCGTTTGCGCCGCCGGATGAATACCTGCAGTTTGCGGCCGCATTCCCGCAGTGCGAGGCCCACCTCGCGGCGGATCTCGTCGTAGTCGGCGATGGCCTCTTTCGACTCGGAGGTGAAGGGCACCCACACGCTGGCCAGGTGCACCATGATCACGAGCGGGCCGTTGGGCAGTGCGCCTCCGCTCTGCTGCACGCCGTATGAGCGCCAGTTGGTCTCCAGGACGGCCTTGTACACCGTGCAGTGTGACTGTTGGTAAAGCAGCGGCACGCGGTTTGCGAAGCGGAGGAGGCGGGCCTGCTGGTCCGCCGGCAGGTCGCCGCCGTACGCCAATCCGACTTCGACCTGGAAGGGATTACCGCGATAGATCGCCGGGTTACGCGTCGCGGCGGTGTAGAATTCCGCCTTCACCTCTTTCAAGAGACCGGCCAACAATTGCTCGGCCCCGATCGGCGCCAGGCAGTCGGTTGACGGCGCCATCACGCGGGCCTTTTGCAGCGCGTTGTAGAGGCGCTCGGCGGCCTGCGAGTCGACCTGTTTCACCCAAGTCAGGGCTGTCACGCCCGCGGCGGCGCAGACGCCCTTGCTGACGCTCGGGCTGACGCGCGAGAACTCCTTCTGCAGAAATCCGCCCACTTTCTGGGCCTGGGTTTCCTTGAGCATCTTCATCAACGCGCCCAGCTCGATGCCGTGCGGATGGGGTTTGATCTCGCGCGTCTCATCGGGCAGCACGTCCGTGGCCCGCGGGTACAGCTTCTCCTCACCGGCGGGATTGGTGTAGCGAATCTCCGCGTGCGGATTCACGATCGCCGTCTGCTCGAGGTACTCGTCGACGCCCTGGCGACCCTTTGCGTAGCTTGCGACCAGCTCGATTTCCACCATCGTCCCGTGCGGCCAATCGACTTCCACTTCTTCGTCCTGGACGATGTCCGGGCGGTTTTTCCTGGTATCGATGGCGATCTTGTAATGGTGAGCCGTGGCGCGCGACGATGGCCGGCTGACGATGTTCATGGGTTTTCCGGTGGTGATCAACCCATACATGCCGGCCGCGCTGATGCCGATCCCTTGCTGCCCGCGGCACATTTTCAGTCGGTGGAACTTCGACCCGTACAGCAATTTTCCGAAGATGTTGGGGATCTGGCTCTTGATGATGCCCGGCCCGTTGTCCTGGACCACGACGCGGAACCGCTCCTCCCTGAGCTGCGTCACGTCGACGCGCAGCGAGGGCAGGATTCTGGCCTCCTCGCAGGCGTCCAATGCGTTGTCCACGGCCTCCTTCACCGTGGTGAGCAGCGACTTCCGCTTGTTGTCAAAACCGAGGAGATGCCGGTTCTTGGCGAAGAACTCAGAGACCGAGATTTCCCGTTGTTGAGCGGCCAGCCTTTCCGCGGTGACGGCTCCACCTTTCCGGCGGTCCGCGCTGTTCCGCCTGGCGGTGCCCCGCTTCTCCGTCGATTTCCGCTTTTCCGATCGCGGCAAAGTCGAACGCCTCCCGTTCGTGCGGCTTCGTCCATCCTGGAGCGGCCGCCGATCAAACTCGAACGCCAACTGTTGTTCGCTCGACAGTTCCGGGCGATGCGCCGTAGTGCGTGTTTCAGCCATCCTGGCACCCCTCTGACAGCGGTTCCATCCAGACACGAAGAATAATAGGGATTAGGACGTCGCCATCAAGCGTCGACCGCCGTCGGCTGGCGGACTAAAAGTTAGGGGAATGTCTGGTGGCGAAGTGCGCGGTTGCGAGTACAATTGCGCCGACTCTGTCGGCATGGCGCCTCTTGGCCATAACCACCTGTGATAAATGGATTTAGCAGCCTTCCGCAGGGGCGCCGCGCCGGGCGCGCGATGAGCACCGGGGAGCCGACAGCCAAGGCGGATACCACGCTCCATGCGCGTCAGCGACTCCATCTGGACCGATGTGCTCGATTACGTGGCATTGCACTATGATAAGCTCGCACGGGCGTGGTTTCGACAGTTGATTCCCGTGTCTCTCGAGGGCGGTGTACTCACGATTCAAGCGCTCAACGCTCCCCAGCTTCGCTATCTCAACGAGCACTGCCGCCGAGCATTTGCGGAAGCTGCCCAGGCAGCCACCGATCGCCTCGTCACCGTCCGATTTCGCTGCGACGCATCCGAGCCGGCGCCGGATCCGTTGCCCTTTTCTCGCGGCTCAGCTGGACTTCCTCTGGGCCGGGATCACACCTTCGAGAACTTCATCACTGGACCGTGCAATCGTCTGGCCCACGCGGCCTCGGTGGCCGTCGCCGAACGGCCCGGCACGGCGTACAACCCGCTATTTGTCCACGGGGACGTCGGGCTGGGCAAAACCCATCTGCTGCAGGCGATCTGTCATGAACTGCGGCGCCGGGACTCGCAGCGGAATCTGATGTACCTTTCCTGTGAGGCGTTCACCAACCACTTTCTGGAAGCGGTTCAGGCCGGCGCACTCCATGAATTCCGTTATTGCTACCGGCACGTTGACACCCTCGTGATTGACGACATCCAGTTCCTCGGTGAGCACGAACGAAGCCAGGAGGAGTTTTTCCACACGTTCAACACGCTCCAGCAGTCTGAGCGTCAGATCGTCCTGTCGGCTGATTCGATGCCCCACGACATCCCAAGCCTCGAGGAACGCCTGGTCAGCCGCTTCAGCTCCGGTCTGGTCGCCCTGGTCGACAAGCCTTGCCTGGAAACGCGCATGGCGATCGTGCGCACCAAGGCCGAGTTACGTGGAATCGACCTGCCGCACGACGTCACCAGGTTCGTGGCGTCGCGGATTGACTCGAACGTTCGCGAACTCGAGGGGGCTCTATCGAAGATCGACCTGCTAAGCCAAACGAACGGGAGGCCCATAGACGTGACGTTGGCACGGGAAGCCCTGGGCGGTCCTCCTGCTCCCCCGCCGCGGATCGACATTTCCGACATCCTCAATGTCGTGTCGCAGCATTACAACGTGCGCCTTCCCGACCTTCGGGGCAAGAAGCGAACTCAATCCGTTGCCCATCCGCGGCAGATCTGCATGTACCTGGCGCGTGAATTGTCTGGAATGAGCCTGGAGGAGATCGGCAGCCACCTGGGGGGGCGTGACCACACGACGGTGCTCCATGCCCACCGTCTGATTGGCGCGAAGCGCGCCAAGCAACCCGCTTTGGACGCCACGCTTCATGAGTTGAGCGCCCTTCTCAAGACCGAGATGCAGACGTGATGTCAATTCACAGGGCAATAGAGGCGACGCGCATGGCGGCGATTTTGACAGCAGGCTCTCGTCCAGTCGTTGAGGCCCGGCTGAGTGTGGAATCGAAGGAGCAACAGACGGTTCAGCAACAGTTTTGCGACACCCTGCTGGTCCGGGGGCTGGAGCGCAAACTCCGCTTGCTGGAAGGCTTGCGCCCGCAGGGGAGTCTTTTGCACGCGTTCAACAGGCCTTATGATTAGGTATTAGAGGATTATCGACGTATTACTATTCTCAAGAGTTTTTGAGAGCACCTTACAGGAAAACAGGGTCATGAAACTGGCGCTCAACCGAACCGAGTTGGTGGATGCGATTGCTGTCTTCGGCAGTGTGGTAGCCTCTCGGACGCCCAAGCCCATCCTGCAATGCGCCTTGGTCGAAGCTCAGGAAGATGTTGTTTTTCTTTCCGCGACGGACCTGGAAGTCAGCGTCCGATGCAGCGTCGCCCAAGTACAGGTTGACGAGGGGGGCTCGACCGTGGTTCCGGCGGACAAACTGGCGCAGATCGCCCGCGAATCGACCGACGACGTGCTGCACGTGGAAACCGTCGAGAACATCTGCCATATTCGAGGGGGCGACAGCCATTTTCAAATGTTTACGCGGCCTGTCGAGGATTTCCCGCCGGTTCCTCAGCCTGATCGGGATCACGACTTCGAGCTGACGGTTCGGGATCTGCGGCTTCTAAGCGACTGGACCGTGTTTGCTGCGGCGCGCGAGAATACGCGGTATGCCATCAACGGCGTGCTTTGGGACGTCAAGCCGGACCGGCTCACGATGGTCGCCACCGACGGACGCCGTTTGTCCAAGGCAGTGCATCCTCTGAACCTCGGAGGCGATGCCAAGGCACAGAGCGCGATCGTTCCGGTCAAAGGGATGCACGTGCTGTCGCGCATGTTGACGGATCCGGAAGCGAAGGTTGCGATCAAGATCACGCCAAGCCAACTGGTGCTCCAGGCGCCGCGCGCCAGCGCTACGTCTGCTTTGCTGGAGGGGCATTTCCCGGCTTACGAGGAGGTGATTCCGACCGACTGTGACAAACGGGTCGAATTCGCCACCGATGAGTTGCTCAGCGCCGTGAAACGAGCCGCGTTGTTGAGCAACGAGGAGTCGAAGGGGGTCAAGCTCGCCTTTACAAAGGGGAAACTGACCATTTCGAGCCGCACGCCCGAGCAGGGTGAGGCCGTCGTCGAAATCCCCGTGGAGTATGAGCATTCCGACACAGCCGTGGGGTTTAATCCTACGTTCCTGACGGATGTGCTCCGGGCGGCGACGGAGAAGACTGTCGTTTTCGAGTTCAAAGAGCCCAACCGGCCGGGCATCTTCCGATGCGGCGACTCTTTGCTTTACGTGGTCATGCCGGTCAACCTCGCCTGACGGCGCGGGTGAACATATAATGTACTCGAAGCAGAATCTACGTTGGATTACGTGGAATCGGAGACCGCGGTCGCGAGCGACGCTGCTGGGCGACGCGGCCAAGCGGTTGTTGGCCGCGGAGGCTGCTCCCCTGCGAGGCCGTCCGAGCGCTGAACTGCGCCGTGTGGTCACTTCGACGCTGCCTTCGGAGTGTCGGGCGCACTGTGCCGTAGGACCTCTGCATAATGGTGTTCTCACGCTGTACGTGGACGACGAGCGGCTTGTTCAGTCTTACGAGTGGCAGTGGTCCGAACTGCTGGCGGTGAGAATCCTGGAAGCATGCCCGGGGCAAGGCGTTTGTGCCGTACGATTCGATGCGGCGCGACGCCGATCATGACGAGTCGGCGCGGGTCGGCCGAAGGCGGCGCGGAAGGCGGCCCAGCCGGTTCCCTGGAGTTGGGTATTGGGGGTATCATTTTGAACAGAGAGACACACGTTTCTGCAGAAGCGGAAGAGGAAACACGTCTGGATGCCCGGCGGGAGCCGGGCCGGGAGGGGGGCTACGACGAGTCGGCGATCACGGTGCTGGAAGGGCTTTCCGCGGTTCGCCACCGGCCGGCGATGTACATCGGCGGCACGGGTGCGAGCGGTTTGCATCACCTGGTGTACGAGGTCGTCGACAACGCCATCGACGAAGCGATGGCGGGATACTGCGACAGCATCCTGGTCAAGCTGAAGGCCGACGGGAGCTGCACGGTGGTTGACAACGGGCGCGGAATCCCGGTCGGCCCCATGGAACACGAGAACCCGCAACTTAACGGCAGACCGGCCGTTGAAATTGTGATGACGGTGCTCCATGCCGGCGGGAAGTTCGATCGCGGGAGCTACAAGGTATCGGGGGGGCTGCACGGGGTCGGCGTCAGCGTGGTGAATGCCCTGAGCGAGTGGTGTTACGTCGTGGTTGACCGGGACGGTAAGACGCATTCGATGCGCTTTGAGCGCGGGCAGGTCGTCGAGGGTTTTCGCGAGGTCGGATCTTCCAAGAGGACCGGAACGCGTGTCGAATTCAAGCCGGACCGGGAGATTTTTCCCGACTGCCAGTTCAAATACGATACGCTGCTCACGCGTCTTCGCGAGTTGGCCTACTTGAACGAGGGGCTGACCATCCACCTCGTTGATGAACGGGCCGGACGCGAGCAGAGGCTGCATTTCGAGGATGGTGTGCGCGAGTTCGTGCGCTACCTGAGCGCCGGCGGCGAGCCGATTCACCGGGAGGTCGTGATGCTTCGCGCGTCCGATGAAGCGACTGGGCTGGCTGCGGACATCGCCTTCCAATACACCGACACCTATACTGAGAACCTTCTCTGTTTCGCAAATAACATCCACAACATCCACGGCGGCGCTCACATGTCCGCGTTCAAGTCGGCGCTGACTCGCGTCATGAATGCGTACTCTCGAAAGGCCGGCCTGCTCAAGGGAAACCTCACGCCCGTTGGGGACGATTTTCGGGAGGGCCTCACTGCCGTCGTTTCCGTCAAAGTGCCGGAGCCGCAGTTTGAGGGCCAGACCAAGGTAAAGCTGTTGAATCCCGAGGTCGAGACCTTCGTCCAGCAGACCGTCAACGAGCAGTTGACGAACTATCTTGAGGAGAACCCGCCGGATGCGAAGCGGATGGTGGAAAAGGGCATCCAGGCCGCCCAGGCGCGGGAGGCTTCGCGCAAGGCGCGGGATCTGGCGCGCAAGAGCGTGCTCAGCGGCGCGGGATTGCCCGGAAAACTCTGGGATTGCCGGAGCAAGAACGCGGACGAGACCGAGCTCTACCTGGTGGAGGGAGATTCGGCGGGCGGCATCGCCAAGCAGGGGCGCGACTCGAATACGCAGGCGATCCTGCCCCTGAAGGGCAAGATACTCAACGTCGAGAAGGCCCGCGTGGACAAGATGCTGTCTCACGAGGAGATCGCCAAGATTATCTCGGCTATCGGGTGCGGCATCGGAGGCGACGAATTCGACCTTGCCAAACGGCGATACGGCAAGGTGATCATCATGACCGACGCCGACGTGGATGGCAGTCACATTCGCACGTTGCTGCTGACCTTCCTGTTTCGGCATATGCGCCCGCTTGTAGACGACGGCCGCGTTTACGTCGCGCAACCCCCGCTGTATCAGGTGAGGAAGGGGAAGCGCAGCGATTATGTGTTGAACGATGCGGAACTGAACGCGAAGCTGGCACAGTTGGGACTGGCGGACACGCGCTTGGTTGTCCGAGAAGAGACGGGGGAACGCGTGATCGAGGGGCAACCGCTGCGCGATCTGATCATTTCGCTGGATGCGATCGAAACGCAGGCGCGCGTCCTCTCGCGGCGCGGCGTCGACCTTCGCGAGGCCCTGATCGACCACCGCGACCCGGCGCTCGGACTCCCGCTCATCCTCGGGCTGGTGCACCGCCCGGGCGTCGAACTGCCGGAGCGCGCGTTCTTCCACAATGACGAGGAGTTGCTGCGTTATCGGGAGGCCGAGGAGCGTGCCACGGGCAGCCCAGTCGAGATCGTGGAGTCGCGGCACATCCAGGTGGCCGACGGCGATGGGAACGGAGATGAGCAGCAGAGCGCACATCGCATCGTTCGGTGCGAACTCGGCGAATGCCGTGTGCTGAGCGATCTGGTGGCGGCCGTTGAGGCACTGGGGTTCGGTGTGGAAGACTACTTTCTCGAGCGGATCGAGGATGTGACGGGTGAACTTCCACCGGCCAAGTTTCTGCTTCGTCGTGGCGAACAGGAGGTCGTGGAGTTATCGAATCTCGCCAGGGTGGCGCAGGGAGTGCGCAATCTCGGCAGCGCCGGTCTGAACATCAAGCGTTACAAAGGCCTGGGCGAGATGAACGCCGAGGAATTATGGGAAACGACGATGGACCCTGAGAATCGTGCCCTTCTCCGCGTCCGGGTCAGCGAGGATATGGGGGATCCGGAACAGTTCGACCTTGACGCGCGTGAGGCCGACCGGATATTTCGCGTGCTCATGGGCGGCGACGTCGAGCAGCGACGCCGCTTCATCGAGGACAACGCGCTCAACGTCAAGAACCTTGACGTCTGAGTTGCCTCAGCTTTTGCCACTTCCAGACCAGTGAACAGGCCCGCGGCCGATTGGACCGCGGGCCTGTTGATTTGACCTGCCATCCTGATTTGTCAAGACGGCTCACCTGTGCTGCGGGCCTTGATGGTCGGCGGTAGCCCCGGAACCGCGTCGGCGCCTGCTGGAACAAGCATTGTGGAATCCTCGATGGCTTCAGTGATCGGCTCGTGCCGACCGCCGAGATGCTGGGCCAGGAAGCCTTCTGACACGGCAAAGAAGGCCTTGCGATTGTCCGGACGGGCGAATCCGTGCCCTTCGTCCGGGAACAGCACGTACGTCACCGGGATGTCCTTTTTCTGCATGGCCGACACGATCTGATCCGATTCCGCCTGCTTCACGCGCGGGTCGTTCGCACCCTGTCCGATCAAGAGAGGTTTGCGGATTTTGTCCGCCCGGTGGAGTGGGGATCGCTCGGTCAACATGGCCCGACCGTTCTCCGTCTGGTGGTCGCCCACACGCTGGGTAAACACGTCGAGCATCGGTTTCCAGTAGGGGGGGATGCTCTCGAGGAGGGTGACGAGACTCGACGGTCCGACGATGTCGACGCCGCAGGCGAAAACGTCCGGCGTGAAGGTCAACCCGACAAGCGTTGCATAGCCGCCGTAGCTGCCTCCCATGATGGCGACGCGTTTTTCGTCGGCGATTCCTTTCCTGATTGACCATTGGACGGCATCGAGCAGGTCGTCGTGCATTTTGCCGGCCCATTCGTGATTGCCAGCATTGACAAACGCTTTCCCGAATCCGGTCGAGCCGCGGTAGTTGACGCTCAGGACGGCGTAACCGCGATTGGCCAACCACTGGTGCATCGGGTTGAAGCCCCACGCGTCACGGGCCCAAGGACCGCCGTGCACCAGCAGGACCGTCGGAAGCGCCTCGCTCGGGACCCCGTCCTTATCGGCATCAGCCCACGTTGGGAGCGTGTAGTAACAGACGAGATTGAGTCCATCGCGCGCTTTGAGGGTCGCAGGGTGCATAGGCGACAGGTCGTACTGTTCCAGGTCCTTGCGGTTGGTAAACAGGAATTCGGCTTTCCTGGTGTCCCGGTCGTACAGGAAGTAGCGAACCGGCCCGGCGTCCATGATGTAGGCCACCGCCCAATAGCGGTCGTCGAGCGTCCGGCTGGTCACGTAAAAGTCGCCGTCGGCAACGCCGCTGAGCGTATTGAAGTCTTTTTCGATGGACTTATCGAGGACTCGCCACTGACGCCGCTCGTAGGTCGAGTACGCGGCCTGGACGTGTTCCTCGGTTGGATGAACCATGACGCCGGAGACGTCGGCCTTGGAATCTTCGGCGAGCGTCCTGGCCTCACGTGTGTCGATATCGACGAGCGTCAGCGCGGCCGTATTGCGGCCTCGGCTGTCGAGCATGTAAAGCCGTTTTCCGCTCTTATCCAGATAGAGAGCGTTGGTCGTCAGAGTGTCCTCCGGTGGAATCGTGGCGAACAGTGTCCAGGAGCCGTCTTTGGCGCGGCGATGCAGTTGGGATCCGCCGTCCGGAGTCATTTTGATGCCGAAATAGACTTTGAGATCATCATCGGACAGGAAGCCCGCGAAGCCTTCGGTGTTCTCCTGGGCCAGCGACATCTCCCCGGTGGAGATGTTGACGCGGTGGATGTCGTGGAGCTGCGGATTACGGTTGTTGATGCCCACAAGGATTTCGTTCGGGAAGTGGCGGCTTACCTTCTCCACGCGAGCCTGCACGTTTTCGAAGGGCGTCAGGTCGCGAATCTTGTCGTTCTCGAGATCAACGCTGAAGACGTGCCAGTTCTCGTCGCCCCCTTTGTCCTGAATGTAGATGATGTGCTTTCCGGTGAACGCCCAGAAATACGACCGGATACCGCGGTAGGTGTCGTTGGTCACGGGCCTGGCCGCGGACGGATCGGACATCGGTGCCACCCAGACGTTCAAGACATTTTCTACAGGCGCGAGATAACTGATGTGTCGGCCGTCGGGACTGATCTGCAGACTCGCCTTGTCGGGATTTCCGAACAGAACCTCCCGCGGGATCAATGGTGCCTCCTTACCTGCGCGGACTTCTTCGGCGAGCACCAAGGCGCCAAACGTCCATGCGCTCAGCAGCACGCAAGAGAGTTTTAGCACGTGCATGTTTTGCCTCCTTTTCGCCTTTGGCGACGTGAGTGGTTTGACGGAGCTGGCAGCGTGCCAAGTATGTTCGATGAGTCATGGCCGACATCGTATCGTCGTGCGCGCCGCTGTGTCCCCCTTGGTTACGCTTTCGTACAAGTGCGTACACTCCCCGGCAGCCTCGTGTATTGTTGTGTGCAGGGGTGTCCAAGAAGCCGCAGGGCGCTGGCGGAGCAGTAAGTGGCAGTGTGATCGCGATGGACGAACCGGCCCGGCGAGCGCTTGGCCGCGGTGATGACTGTCGACCGCGTCGCACTCGATTGTCTCGGCGCGCACAAAAAACCCGAGTGAGCCAGGTGCTGTGGCGCACTCGGGCTGGGATTCCAGAGGGACAGTTCCACCAACTACGGAACCACCGTATAGCCGGCATCCGGGCCGTCGTCGATCGGGGCTAGTCCGCGTTGATCGTGCGGCACGCCGAAGAAGCACATGTGCTCCGTGGTGTTGCCGGCCGGATCGGTCACCTCGAACGTGACGCCGTACACGCGGCCGTTGCCACGGCCCTGGCGTTCGGCACGCAACAGGAAGGAGCTGTTGTCGAGGATGACGATGTCCTCCAGCGTCCGGCCGTCGCCGCCACGGCCGTTGTCATCATCGTCCCCGTCATCATCGCCGCCGTCGTCGTCATCCCCGTCGTCATCGTCCCCGTCGTCGCCCCGATCGTCTCGCTTGTCTCCGTCATCATTGTCATCGTCGTTACGGCCGCCTCGGGCGTCTTCGGGTTCGTCGCTGTAGATGGAGGTCACGAATCCGACTTCGTTGATGTCGAGCTCACCGGAGCATGCGTCTGGAGCGATCTCGGCGCAGTCTGAAAGGGAGCGCATTCGATACTTGTGATTCGGAGGCCACAACTCGACGAGCTCGCCGACGATCACTTCCGGCGGCGTGGTGTCGACCACCCCGACCGTTCGCGACAGCTCATCCGAATCGTTACCGCAGGCGTCCGTTGCGACGTAGGTGACGACATAGGTGCTGGGTGTGTTCGGATCGACCTCGTTGCCGCCTACCTCTGCGGGAAACTCCCCGCCGTCGCACAGGTCGAAACCCGTTGCGCCGAGCTCTTCGTAATTGTCCACGCCGCACTCGAGCATCATCTCGGGCTCGCCGTTCAAGGTGATTTCCGGCGGCGTCGTATCCTCGATCGTGAACATCGCCGTCAGGGACGACGAATTGCCGCAATCGTCCATCGCCATCCAGTTGCCCTCGGCGCTGCCCGTTGCGCCGCACTCATCCGACAACTCGCCGACCTCTGCTTCGAGAGTTGTCTCGCCGCAAGCGTCCTCCGCCACCGCTGGGCTGGCCCGCCAGGCTTCCAGATCCGCGGTATTGCCAGCGCCGTCGCATTCGACCGTCACGTCCTCGACACCTGAAATCGAAGGCGCGGTTGTGTCCTCTACCGTGAAGGTTGCCGACGCCGTGGCCTCGTTGCCGCAATCGTCGATTGCTGTCCAGGTGACGGTGGCTGCTCCGGTTTCGCCGCAGTCGTCCGACAGTCCCGCGAAGTCGTCGCTCAGATCTGCGTCGCCACACCCATCTTCCGCAGCAGCGGCGGCCAGCCATTCGTCCACTTCTGCGATGTTCCCGGCCCCATCGCATTCGGCTGTCCGGTCTTCGATTCCTGAAATCAGGGGAGGCGTCGTGTCCTCAACGGTTACCATAGCCGACGTGTTGGCCGAGTTGCCGCAATCGTCGGTCGCCGTCCAGGTTACGGTCGCCGACCCCGTTTCTCCGCACTCATCTGAGAGTGCGTCGAAGTCGTTGGTGACTTCCACGAGCGAGCAGACGTCGTCCGCGGTCACGCCTGTCAGCCACTGATCGATTTCTCCTGGGTTGGCGGCCGGATTGCATTCGAGCGTCAGGTTCTCGACGTCGGAAATGGAAGGTGCGGTCGTATCCTGTGTTGAAAAGGTCGCCGAGCACATGTCCATTCCGCAGTCATCGGTTGCGGTCCACGAGACTTCGGCCGCTGCCGTACCCCCGCAGCCCTCGGACACTTCAATGACCTCGTTGCTGACCGAGAGGTTGTCGCATACGCTCTCGACCGTTTCTGAGTTCACCCAAGTTCCAAAGTCTGCCGTGTTACCAGTGCCGTCACACTCGACCGTCAAGTCGTCGGGGCACGTCAGAATCGGTGCCGTGCAGTTCGGCGCATCGTCGCAGTCGGGATCGTCGCAGTCGATCAAATCGTCCCGATCATTGTCGATACCATCGTCGCAAATCTCGACGGCGAGCACCGCTTCAATCACGATGGTCGGATCCGCCGGCACCGCCCCTGGGGAGGCCTCGACCGGCGCATTATCGCCGAATTGAATCATGGGCGGATTGCCGTCCGGATCGGTCCAGCCCAACTCCCCGATCCGAGTTCTGATCAACCGTTGACCGACACCTACTCCGTCGAAGTCCAGGCGCAGCGAGAGTTGCACCAGCATGTACGTACCGGGCAGCACACCCGCGGGGTCGGGCGTGGACGCAGCCGTTCCGACGAGAAGGCCCGGCGGAGGTCCGAAGGTTTCACCGCCGCTCGGCGTTGTGAACTGCGTCAAGTCGTAATTGAAGCCGAGAACCTGCAGGCCACTCTCCTCACCTGCCTTGGCAAACAGCCCCGCATCCCAGGATGACAAGGGTTCGATGCTTGAAAGCAGCATCTGCACGGTCCATTCGCACTGAACGGGATCGCCGAAGGAGACGCACTCGAGCTCCAGCACCTGCCCGGCCCCCTGAGACAGGACGTCGCCTTCCGCGCCGGCCGTAGCCTCGAACCAGACCTGGTTCAGCTCGCCTAAACCGGCGCTCTCACGGTCGCGAATCGCATAGGGTTTATTGCGACCGTCGTGGTCGCCCCGCTCAAGCTCACGATTTTCCCCCGCCGCGGCCAATAACGTTTGTAAGCCGAGGCTTTCGTCCGTGACACCCGAATCCGTGCAGCCCACCATGCTGACGCACATGAGGAGCGCTACAGCGAATCCGCACCAGGGCGCGCGCATGGTCCGATGGTTTTTGGTTTTAACGTTCATTTCTTGCCCTCCTGCTGGTTTGCCCGTGGTTTGAGGATCGCTCGATTGCCGGCGTCGGGGCGACCGCTTAGCGACGAGACGCTCCTTTCGTCGTTCCGCAGCCGGGCTGGAAGTAGGGTGTGAGAAAGCCCGTTCGCCCCCGTTAGAACGAGTAGCAGTAGACACGAAGCTGCTCGCAATATCAAGGTCGAGCTTTCCTGAATTAACAGTAATTCGTCGGCCAAGTCACATATGCGGGTGCCGTCAATGAATCAATGGAAGCGTGGAGCGCGGGCCACACTTGCGGCTTGGTTATCGGGCGTTCGTAAGGCCATTCCAGGAGTGCGAGTTTGCGCAGCCATGCCGCCGATCCTCGCTTGCGTACGCACGATGAGGTCGACGAGCTGTAGGAGGCGGCGTCTCCGAACGGATGCCCGCCTTTCCATCTGGGCGGTTTGCCGTGTCGGATGGCGTGCCATAAAATGCGGAACTCGGTTCGTGAGGCGGGAGTGACCGCGTGATGAGCATTGATTTCAAGCCCTTTGAAGCAATGACGCCCGATGATTACGCAGCCATCGGGTTGCGGAGCGGGCTGGAGGTTCATCAACAGCTACTGACAAAAACAAAGCTTTTCTGTCGTTGCCCCGCCGGCCGCTACAGCGATGCGTTCGATGCCGAGATCCTTCGGCACATGCGCCCCACGCTTTCCGAGTTGGGGGAGTATGACGGCACGGCTTTGATGGAGAAGAAGACGCGTAAGAACATCTGCTACCGCATTCATCACGAGACCGTATGCACCTACGAGTTCGACGACACTCCGCCGTTTTTCATGGCGGATGACGCGATCGACTACGCCCTCGAGGTCGCGATGCTGCTTCGTCTCAACATCGTCAGCGAACTGCACATCGCTCGGAAGCAGTACCTCGACGGGTCCATTCCAACGGGTTTTCAGAGGACGACCATCATGGGGGTGGACGGCTGGATCCCTTTCCGGGGGCGGAGAATTCGCATCAGGCAGTTGGGGCTGGAAGAAGACGCGTGCCGGGAAGTATCCGACATTGGGCACGATCGGGTCTACCTGACCGACCGGTTGGGGATGCCTTTGATCGAGCCGGTCACTGAGCCGGACATGCGCACCCCGGAGGAGGTGGCTGCGGTCGGTGAGATCATCCGCCGCCTTTGCCGCAGCACCGGGCACGTCCGAACGGGTTACGGGGCCGCGCGGCAGGATGTCAATGTGAGCGTGGAGGGCGGCACGCGCATCGAGATCAAGGGCGTTCCACAGTTATGGCGGATTCCGCGACTGGTTTACAACGAGGCCCGTCGTCAGAGTTCGCTGCTGGCCATCCGAGGTCGTTTGAATGAGCGTGGGGTCACTCCGGACACATTTGAGCACTACGTGGACGACGTGACTCGAATCGTGGCCAAGACCCGGTACCAGCCGATGCGGGCGGCACTGAGCCAGGGGCATCGTGTCAAGTGCGTCGTGCTCCGGAGATTCGCCGGGATATTGAACGAGTCGACGCAGGAGCAGACGACGTTTGCCAAGGAGTTCTCCGACCGCGTTCGTGTCGTTGCCTGTCTCACACAACTCCCGAATATGGCTCACTCCGATACGGCGTCGGAGTCTTTGGACGGCAAGGACTGGCAGAAGCTTCGCCGCAAGATGAAAGCGAGTTACGAGGATGCTCTGATTCTCGTCTGGGGCAACGAGGCGGACACGCGCTGCGCCACGGACGAGATTGCCATTCGGGCGAAGGAGGCCACGGTCGGCGTTCCCAGCGATACGCGACAAGCACTGAAGGACGGGACCACCGGCTTTGAGCGTGTCCTTCCGGGCGCCGAACGCATGTATCCGGATACGGATCTGCCGCCTTTGGCGATTACCCCCGAGCGGCTCCAGCGTATCAGCGCCAACTTGCCGGAGTACGTGTGGGATCGTGAGCTGCGGTACCGGTCGATGGGTCTGAAGGAGCATCTGGTTACGGCGTTGTCGCTCTCGCGGAGGTCGGACCTTTTTTTTCGGTTGGTGGATGATCTCAGGATTGCACCGGCGTTCGTCGCCAGAGTGTTATGCGAACATTTCAAGGCGTTCCGCCGGCGCGGTCTGGACCCTGAACGGGTGACGGACGACGAGATCTATGAGGTGTTCAAAGCTCATGGGGCCGGGCGGTTGGCTCGGGAGGGCGTGCTCGACGTCTTGGCGGATCTGATGGCCAGGCGGACGGAAGCCGGTTCGGACGGCACGAGCCCGGGTCAGTTGTTGGCCAAGTATGCGCCGATTGGCGACGAGGAATTGGCCGCGTGCGTGGCGCAGGTCGTCGAGCGGCTGGACCGTTCCCGTTTCGGCTCTCTGGACCAACTTCGGCGACATGCGATGGGCCTGTTGATGCGCAGACTTCGAGGGCGCGTTGATGGAACAAAGGTGGCTCGCCGACTTGAGCAGAGTCTGCGTGCGAAAGGCGATCCGGCTTTTATTCCATAAATCATCGGATGGACGGTCGAGGTGCACTTTTGGAAACGGGCGGCGGCGAGGCGGTAGCTCGGGAGAAAAGCATGAGCGGGAATACCCCGGGCTACCGCGGAATCGGAAAGGAAATGCTCCAGAGATTTGGTGTCTCCGTGTGGAGCGAAGTGGAGATAATCAGTGGAGACGCCCGTTTCGAGGGTCTTATCCTTCCCCGATCGGAGACGTCGGACGACAGGCATATCGTTCTGAAGCTGGCCAGCGGGTACAACATTGGGGTCGCGGCCGAGACGATCACGGATATAACGCTGCGCGGCCGACGGGAGGCGCATTACCAGATTCCCGAGAGGCAATTCCCGTTCGATGCGGCCAAGCCGAACATCACGCTGTTCGGGACGGGTGGCACGATCGCCAGTCGCCTCGACTATCGCACCGGGGCTGTTATTCCCGCGTTTTCTCCCGGCGAGCTTTACGGCTCAGTTCCGGAACTGGCCGACATCTGCAACCTGACCACCGAAAAGCTGTTTGGCGTGTTCAGCGAGAACATGGGGCCTGAGCAATATGTGCACTTGGCACGGCGAATCGGCCAGAAGATCGAGGAGGGGGTGGACGGTATCGTCGTGGGCCACGGCACAGACACCATGCACCATACGGCGGCGATCTTGAGCTTCATGGTGCAGGATTCGCCGATTCCGATCGTCATGGTCGGATCGCAGCGGTCGTCCGATCGCCCCTCGTCGGACGCGGCGGTGAATCTGATCAACGCGGTCAAGGCCGCCGCAGAGAGTGACGTCGCCGAGGTCTGTGTGTGCATGTTCGGCCCGACCTCCGACCAGTATGGACTGCTGCATCGCGGCACGCGCCTGCGGAAGATGCACTCCAGTTATCGCTCGACCTTTCGAACGATCGGCGACGTGCCTCTGGCGATGATCGACCCGGATAACATCAAGTATTTGAGACACGACTACAAGCGGCGACGCACGGATCGTCGCGTTTCCATCAACACGGCGTTCGAAGAGAAAGTCACGATCCTGTACTACTATCCGAACATGATGCCCGATATTGTCGACGCGATCGTTGACAAGGGTTACCGCGGCATCGTTATCGCGGGAACGGGATTAGGCCACGTGAACAAGCCGCTCTACCCGGCTCTCAAGCGCGCCGTGGCCCAGGGCGTTCATATTTACATGACGGTGCAGACGCTGTGGGGCTACGTTCAGATGTACGTGTATGAGACGGGGCGGGAGATTATGGAGCTGGGAGTTGTTCCGGCGGCGAACATGCTTCCGGAGGTCGCCTTCATGAAGCTGTCCTGGGCGCTGGGGCAGACCGACGACCGTGAGGAAGTCCGCCGGATCATGCTGACGCCGGTCGTCGATGAGACAACCGAGCGCGAGCCTTACAACGGTTATCTGATCTTTCAAGGCGAAATCCCCGAGGTCCAGGCCTTTCTGCGCACGATCAAACGGTAGCCCTTGTGAGCCTGCCCGGCGGGTTATACGGCACGGGGATCGGACAGGACACGACTCTCATAGCAACTCGTACATGCTCGGAGGGGCAGGTCACGTTTGCTTACCGGTCCTCGTTCGTTCGGTCGATCAGCACGCGTTCAATCGCCCGGCAAAACGCTTCCGGCTTCTCAAGCATCATCATGTGCCCGGTCGATGGAATCTCCCTGTACGACCGCGCAGCCGCCCGAACGAGATTCGGAACGCCCCAAGCCGCCGCCGACCGCTGCCCCGCCCAGCACACGAAACTCGACGCCCGGCCCGCGACGCTTTCCGACCAGTACGTGTCCCGCAGCGTGAAGATTCGCGCAATGCGGATGATCCCGGCAACCGGGTGCCGGCAAAGTGATCATGGCGTACGGGGGCGACGCGGTCAGCACTATTCTCGTTGCAATCGGCCGGCGCCTCCCGGTACAATGCCCGTTCACGGTTCGGCCGGCCGGAAGTCTCAATATAGATGTCAGTTGCCCGAAATGCGCCTCGCAATTGATCCCGGCGGTCGTCGAAGGTACGCACGAGTCGCAACGAACTTCGAGGAGAAAAGGAATGAAGTACGCAATCATACTCTTGGGCGCCGCTTCGATCACAGTGGGTTTCGGCCAAGGCGTATCTTCGGGACAGGGCACTCCGGAATCGGCGTTCAGCTATCAAGGTCTGCTCAAAGAGGCGGGCATGCCGGCAGATGGACCCTACGACATGAGGTTCTCACTCTTCGACGTCCCTGCCGACGGCGAACCGATCGACACGATCGAACGGCCCAATGTCCCGGTGACCGGCGGGATCTTCACCGTCACGCTCGACTTCGGCGTTGATCCATTCGAAGGCAAACCACTCTTTCTTGAAATCGAAGTCCGCAGCGGCAGCGCACAAGCCGCCGGCTCCTACTCCGCCCTCGAACCTCGCCAACCACTGACCCCCGCACCGTACGCGATCCATTCAGCCAACGCACCGTGGGACGGAATCACCGGCGTTCCACAAGGATTCGCCGACGACGTCGACGACGACACCGTCGGAGACCTCGCCTGCGCGAATGGCCAGGTTCCCAAGCATGACGGTCTCCAATGGCAATGCGCCGACGACAACTCCGGCGGCGGGAGTGGGCTGTGGTCGCAAGACGTCGATGACATCTACAACGCGAACGACGGCAACGTCGGCGTCGGCACATCAACACCGGCCTTCCAACTCCACGTCCAAAAAACCGTCCACTCCGCAGCTAACCAGCCGCCCGGTCGCTTCGGACTAACCTGGAGAGAGGCTTTCATCGGCGGCGGTGGTGACGAGCAGTGGATGTACCTTCGCGTCGGCGGCTCTCAAATCATCGAACCAGACCGCCAAGGAGCCCACATCGTCCGCACATCCAACGCCAAACTCCACCTTTCGGTTCAAGACGATTTCGACACCGGCGCGCCCATCCCCCAACTCACCCTGACGCCCGATGGTGACGTCGGCATCGGCACCGCTTCGCCACGGGTCAAGCTTCACGTCGACAATGGAACAGACGTCAACTCCGCAACCGGCGGATTCATCGTCACCGGCGACGAAAACGCACTCAACATCGGCATCGACGACAACGAAATCATGGCTCGCGACAATGGCCAGTCATCGCTTCTGTCCCTGAATCGGCAGGGTGGCCATGTCACCGTCGCACCAGTTGGTGACGGCAACCTCGGCGTCGGCACCGACACCCCGGAGGCACGTGTACATATCGGGGGCGGTACCGACGCCGAGCCCCAGGGCGGTGGATACCTTGTCATCGGCCGCACAAATGGAACCAACGTCGCCTTCGACAACAACGAAATCATGGCCCGCAACAACGGCGCCCCCTCAACGCTCTTTCTCAACGCAGACGGTGGCGACATCTCCTGCGGAGGACCGCTCGACATCGGCTACGAGATAGTCCTCGAAGTCGTCGGGCTTGAAGCCGGGGGTGAAGCTGTTTGCCCGGCCGGCAAGAGAGTGCTCGGCGGCGGCTGCCAGATCGGCACCAGCCGCGAGATTTACGTTAACCGCCCCCTGACCGATGGCACTGGTTGGAGCTGCGCCGCCTTTGGCGACGAAACCTCGCTCGTCGCCTACGCCATTTGCGCAAATGTGAAATGAAACGAATAACGCAACGCCCCTTCCGGGGAACCGTGCCGGCGTGTTACGGGAGGAGGAGAACGACCTCGAAATCGAGTCGGAGGGGGTAGTGAACCGGGTTGATCCAGCCTCAAGCCCGATCTCTTATAGCTTCAAAATGTGATCGATCGTCCGGCAAAAAGCGTCCGGATCCTCCAGCATCATCATGTGCCCGGTCGATGGAATCTCCGTATAGGACCGGGCCGCCGCTCGAACGAACTCGGGAACGTCCCACGCCGCCGCCGATCGCTGGCCCGACAGCAGGTGAATGTCGACGCCCGAATCCAATACGCGGCTGACGGCTTCGAGATACTTGCGATCGCCCGTTTCTTTCAGAGTTGCTCTCGCCATGGCCTGAATGGTCCGAGCCGGCTGGTGATCCAGTATCCTTGTCGCCCGGGCGACGCGCTGCCCGGAAGGCTCGACGCCACACCGCCGCAGCCACCCCGCAACGTCCGCTCGCATCGCATCGAAGCGTGCCGACCACGCTTCCGGCGACTCGCTGGCAATGCGCTCCGACCAGAACGCATCCTTCAGCGTGAAGTTCCCTTCGATGTTGATGATTCCCGCAACCGTTTGAGGAATCCGCGCCGCCGCCAGCATCGCCACCGCCCCGCCCATACTGTGTCCGGCGAGAACGACTCGATCGGCCTCGCGTTGCGACAGAAATCGAAGCACATGGTCGGCCTGCGCCGCAAGGCTCAGTTCCTCGTCCGGCGTGTCCTGGTATGCGCCGTAGCCCAGCAGGTCGAGGGTCGCTACCTCGGCCGCCGAAATTCGGGACCGCGGGTCGAAGTAGTCTAAGGAACCCACCAACCCGTGAATCATCAGTAGAGCTGGCCGACTCATGTCTCGGAAACTCGCGAGTTTGTACTGACAACCTTCAAGCGGTGCCTCTGTCGCCAGGGACTCGGTTCTCGGTTACGCTTCCCGAGCGAACAACCCGCCCTCGTCGAGGGTAACCGGCGAAGTGATCCCTTGCCATGCTCAAGGACTACCTGCAACTACCTCGCGCCGTCCATGTTCTCTGCGTCGGTACGCTGATCAACCGCGCCGGCTCGTTCGTCCTCGTATTCCTCACCTCCTACGTCAGCATCAACCTGGGCCTTGGTGCGGACGTCGCCGGGAAGGTGGTCATGACATACGGGATCGGGGCGGTCGGCGCCAGCCTCCTGGGCGGGTATCTTGCCGACCGCGTCGGGCGCCGGATCGTCATGATCGTCAGCCTGGTGGGCGGGGCCGTGATTCTCACAATCTTCGGCTATCTCCGCTCCCCCATGAGCATCATGCTCGCCGCATTTCTGTTTGCGCTGACCATCGATATGTACCGCCCCGCCGCGGCGGCCATGATCTCCGACCTCGTCGCACCGGAGCAACGCTCCCACGCCTTTGGTCTGATGTACGTGTCGATCAACCTTGGCTTCAGCATTGCGCCCGTTGTTGGCGGCATCGTAGCGGCCCGGTCGTTCCTGTGGCTGTTCTGGGGCGACGCGGTGACGACTTTCATCTATGCCCTCATCATCCTCGTTGCGATCCGAGAAACGTTGCCCCGATTGGCCGCAAGTGATGCTGAGCCTGAGGGGCCACATGACTCGAGCACCGGCCGACAAGCCGGAGCGCGCGGGGAGTACATTCCGCTTGCGCAAGCGGCGCGTCATATTGCGCGGGACGGCACCTTCCTTGTCTATTGCCTGGCCGCACTGGCCGTGGCCATGATTTACCAGCAGGCCTTTACCACGTTTCCAATCCATTTGAACTCGTACGGAATCGGCCCGAACATCTACGGTCTGATCATTGCGGTCAACGGCGCCCTCATCGTGATCTTCCAGCTACCGTTTACCGCCTTTCTCAATCGCTTCAAACGGGCGTCGGTCCTCACTGTTGCGGCCGCGGTTATTGCGGTGGGCATCGGCTCGATCGCCCTGCCCTCGACGGCGTGGGGATTTGCGCTTACCGTCGTCATCTGGACGACCGGAGAGATGATGGACGCCCCCGTCAAGTTCAGCATCGCCGCCGACTTGGCCCCGAGAGCGCTGCGGGCGCGGTACATGGGACTGATCGGGATGTCGTTCTCGACGGCGCTGGCCATTGGCGGGCCGTTGGGCGGGTTCACGCTCGCCCGGCTGGGTCCGGAGTTCCTCTGGGGTGGCTGCCTGGTCGTCGGCATGTTGGCGTTTGTCATGTGTCTGGCGATCCATCGCCGATTGACGGCCGCCCAATTCCGTCAGGAGGGCGAGCCGGTCGAGCTGGTGCAATAATGCATCGCGCGAAGGCGAATGAAGCCCAGAGAGGCGGCGCCTGCGAGCAGAAAGAGGTTCAAGCGTGACCGGTTCCGCAAACACAACCAACGCTCAACTGGCGAGACTTGCCGACGAGCGGACATCCACGCTCCTGGCGGGCATGGGGTTCGATTGGCAGCCTGCCGACCGGAACCTCTGCGCCGCGCTCCTTTTTCGCAGGCGTTACCCCGACGCCCCGCCGATCGTCGGGCTGATCGGAGGCGCGTCCTCGGGGAAGACGACCATTTTCAATTCGCTTGTGAACGCGGAGGTCAGTCGGATCAGCGCCCAGGCGCATGAGACCCTTGGTCCTGTCGCCGCCGTTTATCATGGGACCTTCGAACGCGCCGAAGAATGGTCTCGAGACGGCCTTTGGTTTCCCGGGTTCGATATCGTCCCGTTGCAGAGCGACGCGCCGACGAGTGGCCGCCCCGACGCGGTCCAGCTTGTCCCGCATCAGGTGGAGGCGCTCTCGGTAACGGTCGTGGTCGATCTCCCGGACGTGACCAGTCGTATGTCGGTCGAGGAGGGCTCGCTTACGCGGACCCTTTTGCCCTGGTTCGACGGGATCATTGTCGTCGTCGACGAAGAGCGGTGGTTTGACGCCACTGTGTTCGAAGACATCGTCGCGCACGGCCGCAACTTTGGACCGCGTGTCTGGGTCGTGTTCAATCGGACCGAAAGATCCGAGGAGCTCGCGCCCGAGGAACGGGCCGCCCTTTCCGCCCGCGCGGAGGAATGCCGGGCTGACGGCATGTGCGTAAGCCCCTACCGGGCTGGCTCGGGGTATCGCCCCGTCTCGGCGCCTGTCAGCGATGAGATACGCTCGTGGTTTGACGGTGTCGAAACGAACGATCGCGTGACGTCTCTCGAACGGCATCTGCAGCGGCGATGTTGCGAACTCTTGCGCATCAACGTCCTGCGCAGCCGGCAGTTCGACGAACTGCGGCGCGGCGTGGATCGTCAACTCGACGAGCTCACCGCGGAGACGCGTCTCACCGCCGACCTGCTCACTGCCGAAGAGCGAAGCCTGCTCGGCCTCGGACACCGCCTGGTGCCGCTGTATCACGTATTACAAAGCGTTCGGCGTCGCTTCGGGAGGTTTGGTTTCTCTCGGAGAGACGATCGCGAAGTCGATTTTGAGAAGAGAACGGAGCAACTCGCGGAAGTGCTCCGACGGAACCTCGAACATCGCTTCCGCCACGCCGCCGATCGCATCGATTTCGTGATCAGCGACAATCCCTACGTCTCCGACGCCGAACTGGAGTTCGCCGCCGAATGGACCAGTCCCCCGTTCGATGAGCACGAATGGGCCAGGCGTATCCGGTCCCATATTGACGCCTGGAAGGCCGAGACGATGAGACAGTCGCGCCGCAGCGACGCGGCCCTTTTGTCGTTTGGTGTCCCGCTTCTGCTGGCCGACCTACTTTTCCTCGGCGGTGCGGGCGTGACGCTCATGTCGGCGGGCGCCTGGGTGGCCGGCATGTTCGGCGGCAAGGGGCTGCTGGGGCTGATCCAGAAGTCCTCAGCCTACAACGACTACCAGACGACGGTCCGAGCCTACCAGTTGCTCATTCGCGACTCCCTGCGACAACAGGCCGAGCGCAACGTGGCCGCGATACCCAGGCGGCATCTGTCCATGACGGACCCGACGCTGCAGGCCGTCATGTCTCTGTCAACGCCGAAGGGGCGCTGAACCATGGAGCCGGCAAACACCGATCGTGAACTCGTTCTTCAGTCTGCTAATCGGGAGCTGTCACGGCTGCTCGGCAGGCCGGAACCGCCGCTGGCTGCGGGCGCCGCGCGGGCGATGAGCGACCCGCTTTGGGTCTGGGGTGTGCTTGGCGGCAAGGAGGTGGGCAAGAGCACGCTGATCAACGCGTTGGCCGGCGAAGAAGTCGTCGATCGGGGACGCCCCGTTGGCGAGGGGACCTATCAGCCGGCCGCGTATCTTTACGCTGCGGACGCCGACGCCTTTCGATCCCGTTTCGCGTCCCTCGATGGTGTTCCGATCACCGTTCATGACACGGCGCCCCAGAGCATGCGAGGCCTGGTGCTGATCGACCTGCCCGACTTCGACTCCACGTTCGCCGATCATGTGGCGCAGGTTCGCCGCGTTGCGAATCTGCTCGATGGTGTGATCTGGGTCACGACGCCCAAGAAAGTGGGCGATGTGCGGGCGATGCGTGAGATTCAGGGAGTTCTGAAGGATCGCGTGAATTTCGTGTATGTTGTGAACAAAATGGACTGGCTGCTGGCCCAATCCGACGCATCGCCCCGGGCCGACCTGGAACGGCTGCGCAACGCCACGCAGCAGCAGATCAAATACTGCGATCCAAACGGCGCGTCCGAGACCCTATTCACCATTACCGCCAGGCACCGCACGCGCGAAGAGGTTTTCGATTTCATCGCGCGAAGCCGCGAGATCGATGATGTACGCGCTCTCGGCGATTGTCTCGAGCCTCTGCAAAACGCCGTCGCGAACGTGCTCGAACAATTCGACGCGCTGCGCCGAACGCTTACCACGCCTCCGACGGCCGAGGCCGCGGATGCCAACAAGCGCGCCAATCTTGATTACCAGACGCGCGTCCAGGCCACGCATCTGCTCGATCACTACAAACCGCACTTTCTACTCGATCGCGTCAAACGGACCGCAGCCGAAGACCGCGTGAGAGAGATCGTTGATCGATTCCTTCCGGCGCACTACTGCCTGCATGTCGTCCGCGTGCTCAACGGTGAACGACGATTGTTCGCGGAGTGGTCGGGCACGTTGTTCCGACAGCGTGTCACGCGCTGGCCGTTGCTCGGACTGATCGCCTGGCCGATTACACTGGTCGGCACGCTCTTCGGCGAGTTGCGCGCCATGTGGCGCTCAACGCGCGCACATGAAATCGACGATCCTTTTCGATTTGAAGGTCTGTCGCTTGGTGAACGTTTTCAAGCCATCGTCGATGGGTTCCGGGCACTGCTGGCTGGGGTCGCCCGGGATCTGCGCATCGAACTGCCCACCGCCGGCGCACTCGAGTCCGATTTCCGCCGTCATGCATCAACGTTCGCCGAGCAGATCCGGGAAGCCGCGATTACGCCTTATCTGAACAAACGACCGATGCTTGTGGGCCGCGTTTTTCGCTGGGTCTTTCCGGTCGTCGTCTTACTTTGGTTCCCGTTCGTCCAGCCCATTCTCGAGGGAGGGCTCGAACTTGTTGCGCGCGGAGAGGTCTGGAATCCCGAGATGCTGGGCGTCCTGGTGTCGGCACTTTCGGCCGCACATGTGCTGCAAGGGATCTGTGTCTCGCTGATCATTCTGGCCGGCGTGACGGCGGCCGTGTATTCCATCGCGGCCCGCGACACGCTGGCCGCCCTCGAACGCCTGCGGAATGCGCGGCCGGCAGACATTGGGGAACCGCTTACGGAAATGGTTGTCCACACGATCCGGCGTCCCGTTCAGGAGCGACAGGGACGACTGGAGGAGCTCGTGGCGACCCTGACAAGCCTGACCAGCAACCACATTTCGACGGGAGAAACGAAGAAACCGGGCGTAAGCGACCTTGACCAAACCCGCTCGTGGCGACGCGGTTCATGAGCGGGGGCGTCAAATTGTTGTCGCATGACGCACGGCCGCGCCGGCCGGGCGTAACCGGTAGTCGACCCAACAGGGCATCGTTGCGTCGTGCTCGCTGATCAGCTCGGTCAGCGTGAGAACCTCTACAGATTGAGGCAAGATTGACCGGGCCTTGGCGGCAATCTCGTTTTCGAAGTCGAAGCTCGTGGCCACGCACACGTCCGGGCGGAAGCCGGCCAGCGCCTGCGGTATCACGCAGTGAACGCCGCGCACGTCGTGCGTCTGCGGCAAATCGTCCGCCACCGCCGCAACCTTCACGCCCAGCAGATCGAAGACGTCGTGGCAGTGCGAGAACTCGCGGCCGGCGCCGTAACAGACCACCGTGCGCCCGCGGAGTCTATCGAGCATGCCTTGCCGCAATCGGCTCAGGAGATTGTCGTAGTAGTCCATCAACTCGCCGTGATACTTGACCAGATCTTCATATTCAAAGGAGTTGTCGGTCGGTTCGCACTGCGCCGCCAGCGCCCAGAAATTGCTGCCCATGCTGGCCACGCGCGTGGGCTGAAGTCCAAGGGCAGGCAAGTATCGCGTCAAGCTCGGTGCCGAGAAGTGACTGATGTGCTGGGCATAGCAGAGAAAGAAGTTGCGATAAAAGTAAACCAACTGGGAGCCGCCGTATCGAGGTCGGTCGTTTTTGCAGATTTGAAACGTCGGTGTGTAACAGGCGAGGTCCGGGACGATCACGAAAACCCGGCCGCGCTCGTTCAACAGCCACCGGATGGTTGAAAGCGTGCCGGCCGGATCGGTTAGATGTTCCAGCACCGAAGTAATCAGCACGACATCGAAACAGCCCGGTTCGAACTGCTGGGCCCACCCTTCGGTGAACAGCCCGACGTCGAGCTGCGCTTTCGGCATCCGCCGGCGGGCTGCCTCGACATTTCCGCGTCCGGGCTCGATGCCGTAGCACTCAAAACCCAGGTCGTAAAAGCGCTTGAGCAGGGCCCCTTGGTTGAAGCCGATGTCGAGGATTCGCGGTTTCCGCTTGGACTGCGGCAGATCGCCGAGCACGAAGATCACGTAGCTGCTGTACATCTCCAAATCGGTCGAACATGTGACGTACTCCTCCTCCGTGTAGAGGTGTGTCTGCTCCTGCTGCCAGGCGCCGAAGACGTGGCCGCACCGGCGGCAGATGGCCACCTGGTAGGGAAACGAGCGGTCGCGCGACGGCTCGTAGCAATGCCACGCGCCGAGGCCCTCGATACGCACGTCCGCGTCACTTCTACCGCACATGATGCAGGTAGGCATGCTGGGGAGCTCCTGTTCAGCACTCACTGCCGCGGTCCGCTTCCGATCGCAGATAGTCCGCCATCGAATGAAGTGCGCGCTTCATCACGGAGACGTAGCTGAAGTGCTCTACCACGATCTGCCTCATCTCCTCCGTCAACTCATGGCGGACCGCTTCGTTTGCGAGGAAGTGTTCGGCCTTCCGAGTGAACTCTAATTCGGAGGCGAACCGGACCGACGAGAGGCGAGGGAACGCGTCGTCGGCACACAACTGTTCTGCGCAAGTGCGAACGTGCCCGAGGATGTCCGCCTCGTGCTCGTCGGCGCGAAGGTACCATTCGCCGAACTGATCGGTCAGGAGGGATCGCAGGGTAGCGTCAGTCGTTTCGACAAGTTCCTTTGTTGTCCGGAGGCCCAGTTCCTCGATGCGTGCATGAGCGCGGCGAATCGCCGCGCCGGCCGTATCGCCTGGAGTCGCCCGTGTCAGAAAGAACCCGCCGCCGGCCAGGCCGTCCAACGAGCGTTGGTGCAACAGCCCGGCCGGCATGAGCTGCAGGTTGATTTTCGAGGCGCGGTGGATGCAGAGAAGTTCCCGCCCGTTGTTGGCCGGACCGGCCGCAAACGCCGACAGCGTGGAATGTCGCTTCCAGCCGTTTCCGTAGATGCGCAGAGAGCGGCCCGTCGCCCGTACCCAGTTGGCCGCCCATTCCAGCGCCTCGTGGCGGAACATTCGGTCTCCGAGCCGCCAGAGATACCACTGGAACAGCCAGTTGCGGAATTCCGTGTCGCGTATCTCGATGCCGCAGCAGCGTGAGGCTTTCCGGATCACCTCTGCACACAAGGCGCCGCTTGCAACGCCGTATTTTTGCAGGGCCACCGGCATCAACCGGTACAGGGTATCAAGGAACTCGACGGCCTTCGGATCCTGCTGGCGGGTGCGTTCCTCGGCGTGGAAAGCCTCCGGCGTCTGAGAGGCGTGGCTGACGTATGATACGTCGCATGCGTAACGCCTCCACTCTTCATCGCTCAGCGGCGCCCCGCTGAACTGCTCCGGGCACGTGGGCACCATCGTCGGCATGTATTGCCGTCCGTCGTATCCGTACCCGAGAAAGCGAGTCTTCGAACACCCGATGAGGAAATCATGCGGGGCGATCTGATCGAGGTTTGCCTTCGTCATCACATGGGGCAGGCAGTCCTGATCCCAAGTGAGCACGGGCAGATTATCCGGAATGACGGTTCGGAACTCGGGGCGAACATGATCGATGATGAAGAACAGGTCCGGGTCCAAGTCGCGGATCGCGTCGCAAAATGTCAGAGGCCCGGTCACCTGGTAATTGGTGCCCTCCGAGAGCACCACGCAACGATGTCCAAGTGACTCGAGGGCGCGCTGCGCGTCACGCATCGAATGCTTCAGGAATGTTGTGTGGGTGCTCACGGCCGCCAGAATCCGAAGCGGCTCCTCCTTGCCCGAAAGAGCCGCGTCGAAACGTTCGGACCAGTAGCGTACGCTACGTCTGCTGTATCTTGCTTCAAGGGCGTCGCGCGATACGATGCATAAGCGTTCCCGCTTTCGTCCCGCTTCGCGGGCTATTTCCAGCGCAGAGGGTGAACATCCCGGGCGGAAGTTGCTCAGCTTGAACGATCGAGTGGGGAGGGGCAGGTCGGGGTCCGCTTCCCATATCCCATGGAGCGCATCCCGCCAAGCGGGGCCTGTGAACAGGAGCACCCGCCGATCCGCCAGCAATGCCTCCCAGTCGTGCAGGTGAAAAACGACCGCCAGCAGCGCGGGGTCCGGCTCGACCACGAACATCGCGCAACTGAACCCCAGAAACGTGTCCCGTGTCGCTTCGTAGACGCGTTCGAAGTACCAGCCGAGATCGATCCCCTCGAAGAGGTATGGGCCGGGCACCTGGGATTTCGCGTCGTCGGGCAGCGGCTGACGGTGAGCAATGGCGCGGTGGTCACCCAGCAACGGAATCCATCGCCACCGGCCGGCTTGGTCGCGCCGTCGAACCTGTTCGTTGCCGGCTCGATCCTGAAACAGCTCGAACCGGTCGCGCGCCGCCGACCAGGCATTCGCGATCGGCAAGACTTCGATTCCCCGCCCGGCTAGAGCCGCCAGGTTTCTCTCGAACCGCACCGTTCGCGACGACCAGTCGATCCCCTCGCTCCGCAAAGCGGCCAACTGGTTTCGCAACGCCGCGATCTCCTCGGGCGTGTCCGATCCGGGTATGTCCACCAATTCCCGCGCAGGCGTGACGAGGCCGACCTTGAGATACTCGCGGATCATCATCAGCCGAATAAAGTGGTCGTCGGGGCAGGCGCGAACGTACGGGTCGCTCAACGTGAGGAAGGCGTGCGCCTCCCCGCGCTCCAGCAGGCGCATCAATCGCTCGCGATGTTCGTTGACCGAAACGGTGGCCATCGTCTGTCTCATCCCTGACACAGCGCGCGGACGGCCACCCCAGGCGGCATACGCGCCCACCACAACGTGTGTATCGGAGGGAACCAGTGCGTTTCTTGCCCGCAAAAGAGGTACTAACGGGAGCGGGTGGGCCCGATGTAGTCAGACAGTCCAGCGGGGTCCTTGGCGAAACGCTTGGCCGTCTCCCACGAGATGCGATTGGCGGAGGCGAGTTGGGCCAGGCTTTCGTCGAGCGTCATCATGCCGTCCTTGCGGCCGGTCTGAATGGCGTTCTCGATCGACTCGATCTTGCCGAAACGAATGGCCGCTCGAACCGGGTGGGTTGCCCGGAGCACCTCGATGGCCAGCGCCCGTTTCTCACCCTCATTGGCACTGGGCAGCAGGTGCTGGCAGATCACGTAACGCAGCGACAGGCTCAGTTGCGACCGCACGTCGTCCTGTGCGTCGTGGGGAAACAGGTCGACGAGGCGGGTAATGGCCCCTTTGGCGTCCTGTGTATGAAGGGTCGAAAGAATGAGGTGCCCGGTCTCGGCCGCACTGAGTGCCATCCGGGCAGTCTGCCGGTCGCGGATCTCGCCGACCAGGACGACATCAGGGTCCTGCCGCAGGCCGTACGTCAGCCCGTCGTAGAATGAGTCCACATCCACGCCCACCTCGCGCTGCGTCACCATCGACGAGCCGGTGCTGCGGTAGACGTACTCGGTCGGCTGCTCGACTGTGATCACGCGGTAACGCCCCTCCTGAATGAGCAGGTTGATCAGGCCAGCCAGCGTGGTTGTCTTGCCCGACCCGGTGATTCCGGTCACGATCACGAGTCCATTGCGCAGCTCGGCGATCCGTTTGGCGAGCACCATCGGGAAGCCCATCCACTCGAAGCTGGGCACTTCTTCCGGGACGTGTCGAAAACAGGCGCAGAGGTGGCCTTGGGCGTAAAAGGTATTGACGCGCAGTCGGCACGGGCCCCCGTCGCCCTCCAGGGCCAGCGAGCAGTCGAGGTTCTTCTGGTTGATTGCGCGCGAGCGGTTGGGCTCGGGTAGTACGGCCTCCAGCATCGCCCGAACCGCCTCGGGAGTCAGCACGGCGTCGTTGGTCGCCTTCAGGGCGCCGTGAATCCGATAAGTCGGCGCATATCCCGGCACGAGATGCAGGTCCGAGGCCTCACGGTCGGGCATCGCCCGCAGCAGGCCCACAATCCGATCGGCGTTGGTTTCCGGCAAATCTGTGTCTCCTAGTCCTCGGCTTGTACGCACAAGAGCAACAACCGGTTGCGAGCCGAGCTTCACCGGGCGGTCCCTTCTTCAGGCCGCAGGACGTCCACGCGGCGCTGAAGCATCGCGGCATCCATCGAGTACATCAACAGGCCCGCCCAGATGAACCCGAAGCCGATCAGATGGCTCCGCGTCAACGGCTCACCAAAGGCCAGCACGGCCAGCAGAAAGTGCCCGGTCGGCGCCAGATACTGGAGAAACCCGAGCGTCGCCAGGCGCAATCTTCGGGCGGCGTTCGTGAACCACAGTAGCGGCAGCGCCGTTACCAGTCCGGCGAAGGCCAGCAGCCCGTCCATGCGCCACGAGACGACGCCGAATGAGCCCTCGTGCTGTGCGGCCAGGATGACAAGATACACGACCGCTACGGGCGCCAGCAGGGCGGTCTCGATCGCAAGGCCGGCCAGGGCATCGACACGGACCGTTTTGCGCAGAAGGCCGTAAAACCCGAACGACAAGGCCAGCGTCATGGCAATGATCATACCCGTCGCCGACACGCGGTCCTGTGTGACGACCATGTAGCCCACCCCGACTGCCGCCAGCGTCACGCTCACCTTTTGCCAGCGCCGCAAGCGCTCGCCCAAGAGCACGAAACCCAGGAGCACGTACAGCAACGGGTTGATGAAGTAGCCCAAGCTGGCGTAGATGACCAGATCGTAGGTGACCGAGTAGATGAAGGTGAACCAATTGATCGCGATGAGCAGCGTCGTGGCGACAAGCGTCATCAAGACGCGCCGCGTCCGCAGAGCCGAGCCGGCCGCCCGGAATTGCCGCCGCACCGCCAGCAACAAACCCAGCAGCACCACCGACCACACGACTCGGTGTGCCAATACCTCCAGCGGTGGCAAGGAAGCCACCGCCTTGAAGTACAGCGGCGCCAGGCCCCACGCGCCGTATGCCGCCAGCCCGTACGCCACCCCCGCTGTCGCGGGGGAGGCGGGGGCCGATGTCGGTGTCACCGTTCGCGCTCGTTCCATTCGACCATTGTGATTGTTCCGTCGTGCCCGTCCAGCAAAGCCTCCCCGGCGGCTTATTCAAGACATGCGTGTACTCTTTGGCGTTTTGGGCGTTCGGCCGGTTCCCGGTGCGGGGCGGCTCGCCTCGTTACAACAATTGACCCTGATTGTAGCGGCAGGCACTCCGCCGGCATGATAAGATTGATGTTGGAGGAATCGGAGCAACCTCATTCAGCGGGACGTGGAAGCATGTTTCTGGAGTGTCCGAACTGCCGGCGTCGCAATCCACCCAATGCTCGATTCTGCGCGACGTGCGGGCGACGGCTGGAGTATGCCCGGTGCGGCCCGGCAGCGAGGTCCGGCGGCGGTGGCGCGGCCCTGGCGCTCGGACTCGTTCTGATCGCGCTGTTTTTCGGCTTTCGTCCGCATCATTTTGTGAACTGGGGCCGGCGGGCTGTCACAACGGCGACGGCCAGCCCCACCATGCGACGCGACTTCAATCTGTCCGACCACAAGGCCGACGCCTTCTATCACCTGATCGCGCCGTCGGACATCAAGGTCATCGTCGGCCGTCGCCAGGGCGGCGTCTTTATCAAAGGCACGCCCCGCGAGGCCGAAACGATGACTGACTTCGCCGAGTTGCTCACGCGTCTCGAAGGCCGGGACGGACACACCGTCGAGCACATTATCAAGTCGCTGCGTTCACAGCCGACGGAGACCGAGACTTATTCACTGCCGCGTTCAAAGGTCCAAGCCCTCATCAATATCCTCAAGTTCGAAGACGTGCCGGTACTCGTTTCCGGGGGCGGTCGCAAAGTCTGCGTCATCGCCACGCCTCACGACCAACAGACCATTCGTGAAGTCGCCAAGATCCTGCGCGGCGAACGTTAAGAGCTTCGCGGTGCCCTGCGACGGAGGGATGCCCCACGTCTTCAATCATTGGCTCGCGATTCCGCGAACCATCAGGTGACACCGACCAATGGGATTGACGGACGGGGCACTCGCGACCCCGTGGAGATTTCAATGCCGTCGAGCCGCCCCGTAAAAATGCCCGGACCGCCCGCCGGGCGCCTATGCCCGTTGAACGGTCCTCTCGGCATCCTTGATGGCACTTCGAGAGCGCGAATGGTTCTTTAGCTGAAGAACCCGCTCAGGAAGGTGCTGATGAAGTCCTGGAAGACTCCCGTCAGTGCGTCAAACAAGGCCTGTACCAACACGCCGATATCGAACATCACACAAACTCCTAAAACACACAGCCACTCGCTCGCGCAACGCGCGCGAACGTCATCGATTGGTTGATCTTTGGGCGCCGACTCGCCAACGGTTTGTGCACGGTGGTTGGCGAAACCCGCCCCGGCGCGCGGGTCTCGTCATACAGCGCTGTGCCCGTCCGGCTCGAACAGCGGCATGACTCTCCGCCGAAGGCGTCAAAAAGAGCGGGCGGTACGGTCAGACAATCCAGGACAAGGGGTCTGTGGACTGTGACACTGTCACAGGGCGCGTTCCGAACTTTCACGTTCCCCATATCCCCGAAGTCCTCCCGTACCTGCCCGCATCCGACATTTCGCTGACCGCGCCATAGCCGTCTTCCTCGGCTTTTGCGAAACGTCACACCGATCGTCAGAGGCCGGCTTTTTCGACCCCTTCAATACGCTCCAGCGCCTCGCGCTGGGCCTCGGTCAGGACGTCCAGAAAAGCGTCCCGTGCCTCCCAGTGGACGTTTTCAACCGAAATCTGCAGCTCTTCGCGTTGAGCCTCGATCTGCGTCACCTGCTCGTCGGTCAGCTCGAGGGCCTCGGCGAGGCGCTCGAAGAAGGGCCGCTCGGGCAATGGGTCGTAACCGTCGGGAGTGAAATCGAAGTCGCGCAGTCCCGCCTCACGGAGAGCGGCGAGCTGTTCCTCGGTCAGGACTTCAAGAATGGCGCCGTGGGTCTGTTCGCGGGCGGACTGGACGCCGGATTGACGCTGCAAGACGATCTCACGGATCTGCTCGCGCTGTTCCGGAGTAAGCGCCAGGCCTTCGGCTCTTCCATCTCCGACAATCGTACCGAAGGGTGTGCCGAAGAACTCGAATCCGGCAAGGGCCGACGCCGGCGACCCGTCGCCCAGCACGACTCGCACCATCCCGGCGAATTGCTCTTCCGTGATGCCGAATGTGTCGAGCAGGGCCTGTAACTCCTCGACCCGGGCGATCTGGTCGAACGTGAGACCAATGATTTCCTCCGCTAACTCCGGCCGGCCTTCCAAGGCGCCGGCGAAGAAGCGAAAGCCCGCGGCCGCATCGCCTACTGTAATTTGATTCAGCAGCGGGTTGCCCGCGAATTCATCACCGACGACGTCGCCGATCGGAACCGTACCGATACGCTCGATTCCACAGCCGGACCAGGGGATCAGGGCTGCGGCGACGAGCAACGTGCAAACCGTAAGTCGAGTTCGTTTCATGACGTACTCCTTCTCTGAGGTTTTCCCCAGGGCGTGAGACCCACCCACTTTCTTCGAAGCGCCTGTCGCCGGTAGCGGCCCGCCGGCGCGCACCCCACGCGCCGGGCGTCATGGACGCTGTTCGCAACGACCAGGCACGCTCAGCCGGGTCGACTGAGTTGTCTCATTCGGAACCACACCCCGCGACTACTGCATATACGGACGGCACCAAGTGTCGATCAATGCCGCGCGGATGCGGACCGGAAGCCGTACCGGGCCTCGCACATGAACGCGATGAATAGCGAGGGAACCCGCAGAAGAAACGGAGCGCGCCTTCAAACACCGCGACGGTACGCCGAGAAAGCGTTCCCCAAGGCCGGGGAACGCTCGGCGGACCTCGACCCGACCATGCCAATAAACGCCAGGGCCAACACCACGCCCAGCGCGAGAAGGGTCAGGTCGGCGTACCACACATCAAAGTGCAGGTCGATCGGAAACGTCGTGAGCAGTTCGGCTGTCAGCAAGGCGGCCGCGACGGTGATCAGGCCGAATCGGGCCATCGCCCAGACCATCAAACCCACGCAGCCGACCCCGATGGTCACCCACGCGATCGCCAGGTGTGATCCCAGGGGCGTGTACATGGGGGCAATGAGCAACGCCGCCAGGGCGGCCGACACGATCGGCCGGCGCACTACCGCCCTCAGCGCGGTTAGAAGCAGGAGGAAGAGTAGAGCGCGAAACAGTGCTTTAAGCAAGGAGCCCAGGCACCCGGCCACGGCGAACCGGCCGCCCAGGAGCCGATCGGGAATGGCCGCGTCGATCAGAGGTAATCGGGCGTCCCATCCCAGCCAGGCGACAACAAGACGATCGACGACGATCATCACGGCCAGAAACGCTCCCACGGCGACCCCGATCTGAATGTGTCGTCCGACCACGGGGTCGAACAGGTTCCCTGACAACATGCGGCGCCACGCGACGAGCAGGTGCGGCCAGTAGCGGCGCGCCTCGGGCTCGAGGGCGGTATAGAACAGCCAGATCATGGCCGCGAAGGAAAGTGCTCGCAGCCCGGCCTCGCAGAGGCTGGCCACTTCGAAGCTGAAATCCAGGGCGTGCCTCTCCTTCAGCAGCCACCGGATGAGTTCGACGGCGAAGACGAACGCGGCGAACCGCATGGCCGCCTGCCGGTCGGCGCGATCCTCGCGCTGGTTTTTCCACGCCCAGGGAAACGAAACAAGCGCAACCATGACCAGGACGACTTGAAGCATTGTCGTCTTGAGTGCATGGCGAGTTTTCTCTTCCGCCAACTCGGACATTGCGGAACCGGCAACACGCTGTCGGGTAACCGCGAACAGGATTGGGCGTCCGTGCCACGCCAGCCAATCGACTCTTCGTGTCATTGCTGTGTCGTCTGCTGCAGTGAAGAGCAAAGCGCGGCGGTCGTCGACCGGCAGATAAGTTTGGACGCTCGGTTGCGCAGCTGCGGCCGACTCGACGCCGAGCTCCGCAAAAGCCAGCATCTCTTCAAACACGGGCTTCGCGTCCGCTGCTTTGAGCGCCGGCGCCCCTTGCATGTGGGGTGTCGCTGCGAAGTATATCAGTCTCCCTGACGGGCTAAGCGCCACCGCCACAGCACCCTGACCGGGAATCGTCCCATCGTGAGCTGTCAAACGGCTGGCTTGCAGGCCTTCGAGTCGGGAGGCCGGCGATGTCATCGGACGTGGGCTCTGAATGTACCAGAAGAGAAGGGTTTCAGTTCCGCCCAATTGCGCTGCGCTGCGAGTGTCTCCCCACGAAAAGGCGCTGACGTAAGGCGCGTCCATGTTCAACCCGGCGAAACCGTACGTCGCATGCTGCGGCGATTTCGCGTTATAACCCACCGTGCCAATGATGTCCCGGCACCGCTCGGCCATAACTTCGGGCGGTTTACTGTTCGCCATGTCCAGCGGACCGGGCGCGTAAGTGCGCGCGATCGCCAGCGCCGCCAGCAGCAGCCCTGTGATGGCAGCCAGAGTGCGCGGGCCCGGGAGGGCGTCCGGGCGTGGCCGGGCGGCGGCCACCGTCTCGGGCGAAGGCGTGCGGTCGGCGGCTATCGCCGCCGTCAGTGCATCCCCGCCGGGCAGGGCGGCCGCGACGGTCATCACGGAGTGGGGTCGTTTCGCGGGGTCTATCTGCAAGCAATGGTGGATGATCTGCTCAAGCGCGGGATCAACGTTCGGCACCCATTGAGACAGCGGTGGCGGATCCTCCTCTCGGTGAAGACGCGCGTATTCGACCAGGTCGTCGGCTTGAAAGGCGGGCCTGCCCGCCAGCATTTCGTAGAGAACCAGCCCGAGCGCATACACGTCCGTCCGAACACTCAGACCTATTCCGACGAACTGTTCGGGAGCCATGTAGGGCGGCGTACCTGCGATGAGGCCGCCTTCCTTCAACTCTGCGACCGCGCCGGCAAGGCCGAAATCGGTGATCCGGATGTTTCCGCGGCGGTCGAGCATAATGTTGGCCGGTTTTAGATCGCGGTGCAGCAGGCCCTTTGTATGGGCCGCCGCGAGCCCGCCGCACACCTGGTGCGCCATATCGAGGACCTTGGCCTGCGGCAGCGGGCCGATTCGCCGCATGAGCGTCGCCAGATCCTCACCGTCGACGTACTCCATCGAGATGAAGACGTGCTCGTCGGCCTCGCCAATGTCGAACACTCGGCAGACGTTCGGGTGCGTGATCTCGCGGGCCGTCCGCGCCTCATGCATGAACCGCTCCCGCCACGCCTGCTCAGCCGCGAACTTGGGGGCGAGAAACTTGAGCGCGACCGTCTGGTGCAGGGTGAGGTCCTCGACGCGATAGACTTGTCCCATCCCGCCGCCGCCGAGCCAAGCCACCACCCGGTACCGCCCAGCGACGAGATCCCCCGCGGTCAAGCGGATCCCTTCACGAGTTTCTTCATCGGGCGATGTTGCGCTTGTCGTGCGAGAGAGCCGCCCTGTCTCCCCCACTTCCGTCACGGCCCAGCCTTCCTCCGAGTCTTCAGGCGTTCGC
This sequence comes from uncultured Phycisphaeraceae bacterium, assembly GCA_964574815.1. GTDB lineage: Bacteria > Planctomycetota > Phycisphaerae > UBA1845 > UBA1845 > CAZNPL01. The sequence continues at coordinate 93,434 of CAZNPL010000006.1, read as the reverse complement.
GGCCCGACCTGGAGCGTCGCCTCATGATGGTGCTTCAGCAGCCTTTCGACCTCGCGCTGCAGCTCGGCGTCTCCGCCGCAACGCTTCGCAGTCAACGAATGATGTTCCTCGGGAGGGTGGGCGATGATGTCGAGGAAGATGTCTCGGGCACGTGCGTGCTGTTCGGGCGTCATTCGGTGCGGTCAGGTCCCAGTCGGCTTCGGAGCCAAGCCTTCGCGTGGGTCCAGTCACCCTCGACCTTGCGCTTGGACACGCCCAGTACGTGGGCGACCTGTTCGACGGTCAGACCGGCGAAGAACCGCAACTCGACGATCTGCGCCTGCAGGGGATCCAGCGATGCAAGAGCGTCGAGGGTGTCGGCCAGCTCGATCAGATCCAGCGGCTTCGCGTCCGCAAAGACGGCCGCTTCATCGAGCAGAATCCGCTTCATGCCCGCGCCGCGTTTGGTCCGCCCCCGCGCGCGCGCGTAATCCACCAGGATTCGCCGCATGGCCTGCGCGCCCACGGCGTAGAAGTGCGTCCGTCCCTGCCAATCCACGCGCTTTTGATCCACAAGTTTGAGAAACGCCTCGTGCACCAATGCCGTGGGCTGCAATGTGTGCCCGCCCCGCTCCGATCTAAGATAACGACGAGCCAGCTCCCGCAACTCTTCATAGACCAAGGGCATCAGCTTTGCGGCGACTTTGGAAGCACTGTCGAGCCGGTCGTCGGACAGGATGGCGGTCACGTCTGCCTTGGACTTGGAATCGCTCATCGCGGCGCATTATATCGGCGACGCGCAATCGAGCATCCTCTCCCTTTTGTAGTTTTCAAGATGTCAAGGCTGCGTTCGAAACGCGTGAGCACCGCGGCGTGCCGCCGCAATGCCGACTCCATTCGGTTTCGGGGATGGCTGGTCTGCCCGGCGTCATCGCTCGTACGTGCCCACAAGCTCGCCCTCGGCGATGACGTGTCCTTCCATTGTATCCAGCAAGGTGGCCTTGTCGGCTCCGGCCGGCAGATCGATCTTTTGGTCCAGCGCGTAGACCTTGAAATGATAATGATGCACGCCGTGCCCTTGAGGGGGCGCCGGCCCCCGATAGCCGACGTCGCCCCACGAGTTCTTGCCCTGCACCGCCCCTGCGGGGTTCGGTGGCATGGGTGTCTGCGCGACGTTCTCGGGCAGGCCGATCGACTGGGGCGGGATTTTGTAGATCACCCAATGGACCCACGGTTCCGGCGTCGGAGCGTCCGGATCATCGCACACCAAAGCCAACTCCTGCGCCGCGGTCGGCACGTCGGTCCACGTCAGCATCGGCGACACGTCCTGGCCGTCGGCCGTATGCCGCACCGGAATCTTTTCATTGTTTTCGAACGCCGTCGATTCCACTTTGATGTCCATGGTCTCACCTCCTGCTCGATCTTCCCGGCTCGGCGCCTCGCTTTGGTTGGCCTTGCGCCTCCCTTCGTCAGGGCGGTCGCACCCGACGGCGATCGACACAAGGATCGCGATTGCTGAACCCTTCGCCAGCCGTTGTAGGAACATTGAAACTCGCCTCGGTCAGCCCGCCATCCGCACGATACACGCTAAAGCCGCTCAACCCGAACCGGTTCGCCGTCCTGCACCGATTCGAGGCGCCGGGCGTCGCCCTCGATCATCCCGACGATGTTGACCGGACTGTACGGCGTCTGGCCGAAGAACAGGCACATCGCTTTCCCAGGCGGCCAGTATGCTACGGCGCCCACCGGCGCTTCAGCCTGTGGATCCGCCTCGGCAATCTCCACCGGAGCAGAAAAGTACACTTCGTCTCCCCACCTCCGGGCACTCGATTCGAAGGGCATACGCTCCGCGAGCAAGCTTGCCGTTTTCGTGTCGTCGAGCCTGGCGGTCACCTCCAGTTCGCCGAGCGTCACTCGAATCTTCATCATGTTCATGATCCGGGGGCTACGCCGGCGAAGGAGCCCCACACAAGACCGGGCGCATCATCCATCCGATGGTGAACCCCCCGTCTTCCCGCCGCTCCAGGCATACCGCCGTCCCCGGCGTGAAGGCGACCATCGGCAGCTCCTCGTTGCCGGTCACGAGCAGAGCTACCAGTTTGGCCAGGTGCGGCAAGTGCCCGACTACCATCATATCCTCGTCCCAGGAGCGCACTTGTTCGGCGAACGCCGCTACCGGGTCGTTGGCCTTAACGCCGTCGACGGCTTCCGGGCTTGTTCCGGCCGCGACCGCGTCCGCCAGGATCTCCGCGGTTTCCCTCGCCCGGGCTTTTCCGCTGTGCAGAACGCGCGACGTCTCGATGCCCGCGTCCCTCATGGCGCCGGCCATGGCCCGCACACGCTCCTGGCCGACGTCACTGAGAGGTCGAGCGGGGTTTACGTCTTTTGGCACCGCGTCTCCATGTCGTACAAGATACAGGTTCATGATTTCACCGTTACCAGCGCCGCGCGCCCGGCTCGATGACTCCTTCAGGGCGTGTCGGTGCCAGAGCGCACGACCAAGTTGGGGGGTGCGCAACCTCGTTCACATTCCGAAGTTTCAGCACCGCGGCCCAATGACACATGATTCTCCGCAATCAAAGCACGAGATGCAAGGGCCATCGAACTCCGGCCGGATTACAGGTGTGTAATCGCTGCGTGCGACTCGCTTACAACGTCGGGAGACGCGGTTTCGGTGCGGGCGGCCTCGCTGCGGGCTTGCCTCGGTCGACGATAAGGAGCCGAGTGCGCAGGTCCTTTTGCCAAAGCGCCATGTGACTGGAATTACTCGACGATGCCGTCTCTGAGGGCCTCTCGGCTGAGCACGGGGACGGGGTGACAGGCATCTCTCAACGGATCGTACATCAGGCGATAGGAGCATGGGTTGCCCTGCGCGGCCATTGCATCCCATCCTCCCACAAAATAGCCGCATTCGTTATTGAAACAGATGTACATGAATTCGTTGGGCCACTCGGTGAACGGCGTATCCGGAACCAACCATTTCTTGAGACGCGTTCCGCAATAAGGACAACACAAGGTGTCCCTGATCGTCCGCTTGCGTTGTGCAACCTGTTCGGCGTCATACTTGGGGGCCCGCGGGGCGACCTTCGGGGCGGGTCTCACAGAGTGGTCTTTTCCAATCTTGCTCGCATACACGGCGTAGACCGGATCACTCGGGATCTCCAGATGGGCGTATTTGTCGTCCTTGGGGCGCGGCTTTCCCCTCGATACGAACACGCGCTGCTTACCAAAAGCGCCGGCTACGGTGAAAAAGTCCGAGACCAGCATGACTCGCTCTTCTTCGCCCGACTCGCGCCAGATTTTGACCGCCTTTGTGGGGAACATTCGGTTTGAGAAAACGACCAGGAAGAGCCCGCCCGGTTTCAAAACACGCCCCACGTCCCGGAACACCTCCAGCGGGCGTGTCATGTACTCGACGGAGACGGTGCACAGGGCTGCATCGAACACGCCGTCGCCAAACGGTAACCGTGGATTCTTGTTAAGATCTTGGATGACGCGATCGTTCAAAGCCCTGTTGGCGCGCAGCTCGTTTTCGTTCAGCCCCAGACCAATGGTCTTTGCAGGGCGGAGTGTATCCGGGAGGTCCGAGTCCCAACTCGACATCAGGTCGAGAATCACAGGGGCTTCCTCAACGACCAGTTGTCCAATCAACTGTTCGATCGTTGAACGGGCCAACGAGTCCAGGTGGCTGACGAACCGGTCTTCTGCGTAAAACTCGCGGTCGTCGCACTCATCCAGCCGCAAGAAGGAATCTCTGGAGAATTGTCTGCACGCACGCTGTACCGCAATATCGCCCATGCCCGAGGAACCTTTCGAATGAAGTACAAAGACCACGAGGCCATGACGTGGCACGCCGTGGTCCCGTTTGTGCAACTGCGAACCGCCGTCGGCAGCCCACCTCCGGGTGGAGGCCGTCACCGAACAAGGGGGCCGCCTTCATCCGGTGCAACGAGAAAGAACACCGCATGCAGGTCCGATCGCAGCCTATTGGGAAGAACCAGCCGGGCCTGTCGCAAGGGGTCACATTGCACCACAAGTATGCTAGTAACCGGTCAACAAGCCGGCCACTTCGAAGAACGCAACGGATGGACGCGGCGTGCCTTGATTCGTGAGCGGGGCAGCCTATGAGCGGCAAAGGGGCTGCGCCGGGGTTTTGGGGCGACGGGCGTGTTTACCACCCAGTTTTGCAGAGCATTCCCGGCGTCGCTCAAGGCGCGATTCCTCAGACCTGCCGGCGCGCGAAAGGCGAGTCTCACCTTACGGCAAGACCCGCCTCGTCAAGCGCATTTCGATGTATCGACAACGCGGGTAAAGGCTTTATCGTTTCCCCACGTTAACCCACACGGTCTTCACTTCGCTGTAAGCATCGAGGGCCTGCTTGCCGTTCTCGCGGCCGTGTCCGCTGAATTTGTAGCCGCCGAACGGTGCCGCCGGGTCGAAGGCGTTGAAGCAGTTGACCCAGACGGTGCCGGCCCGGACGCCGTCAGCGACCGCGAACGCCTTAGTGATGTCGCTGGTCCAGACGGCTGCGGCGAGCCCGTAGATCGTGGTGTTGGCCTGCTTGACCACGTCGTCGATCGACTTGAACTTCATGACGGCGGCCACCGGGCCGAAGATTTCCTCCTGGGCGATCCGCATGTCGTTTTTGACATCGGTGAAAATCGTCGGCTTCACGTACCAGCCTTTGTCGCCGAAGCGCTCGCCGCCGGTGACGCAGGTGGCCTTGTCCTCGTTGCGGCCGATGTCGATGTACGACATCACCTTGTCGAACTGCTCCTGCGAGACCTGGGCGCCCTGGTGGGTTTTCGGATCGAACGGGTCGCCGAGGCGGCGTTTCTCGGCCGCTGTCTTGAATTTTTCGACGAATTCGTCGTGGGCTGATTCCTCGACGAACAGGCGGCTGCCCGCGCAGCACACCTCTCCCTGGTTGAAAAAGATGCCGGCCATCGAGCCCTTGACGGCCAGCTCAATATCCGAGTCTGCAAAGACCACGGCCGGGCTCTTGCCGCCCAGCTCGAACGTGAGCCGCTTGAGCGTGTCGGCCGCGTTGCGTGAAATGACCTGGGCGGTCTTGTACTCGCCCGTGAAGGCGATTTTGTCCACATCCGGGTGGCGTACCAGAGCATCGCCGGCCGTTTCCCCGAATCCGTTGACCACGTTGACGACGCCCGGCGGGAACCCGGCCTCCATTGCCAGCCTGCCGAGCTCGAGTGCGGTCAATGGCGTCTGTTCCGCGGGCTTGAGCACCACGGTATTTCCGCACGCCAGCGCCGGCCCCCATTTCCACGCGGCCATCAGCATCGGAAAGTTCCACGGAATGATCTGCCCGCAGACGCCGACCGGTTCTCTCTGGGTAAAGCAGAAGAAGTTGCCCATCTTGTTGTCGACGGGGATGGTTTCGCCGGTGATCTTGTCGGCCCATCCGCCGAAGTACCGGAAGGTCTCAGCGACCAGCGGCAGGTCCCCGTACTGCACCTCGCTGATCGGCTTGCCGTTGTCCAGCACCTCCAATTGAGCCAGGCGTTGGGCGTTTTGCTCGACCAGATCCGCCAGTTTAAACAGCAGCTTGCTGCGGTCGCGGGCGCTCATTTTTTTCCACGGACCCGACTCGAACGCCGCCCGCGCCGCCTGCACGGCCCGATCGACGTCGGCTTGGTCGGCCTCTGCCACGTGCGCGATGACCTCACCCGTTGCGGGATTGAAAGTCTCGAAGGTTTTGCCGGTGGTTGAATCACACCACTCGCCGTTGATCAGGTGCTGAGTCAGCTCGACTTTTGGGGGAGCTGCTGCCGTTGCCGTTGTCATGACACACCTCCGTCGGTTGGCGGTTCGAAACGCCTCTTTCAAATTCACACGAAAAGGCCCGCGAAGAACGTCATCAAGATGACGTGCCGCAGGGGATGATCCGCCGCGCGGCGGGGAATGTCAAGGTGACGGGCGGCGCGGTGCGTGACGGGCTGGTGACTGTTCAGGCCGCATCTGAATTCGAGTGGGGGCGGATCTGCTTCAAGCGGATCCGCCCGTGCAGCCTATTGGGTCACGGCGCTCCAAGGGCAACGGCGGCGGTGGTTTCACGTGGGTTTTGATGACGGCTGCGGCACGGCACAGGCGTGCGGCAGGCGTTACTAACCGCTTAAAATCCCGATCAGGAGTGACTCGGCGGCGATCGTCACGGCCAGCGCGAGCGTATCCGCGACGATCCCGATGGCGTCCTCGCGTGTGAAAGTGCAGCCTCCTGCCTGAAAGATCAGGACCTGCGACGCGAGCCCCGCCCAGATCACCCTCCGTAACGACTTGTACCTCAGCAGCGTACGAGACATCGGCGGCTCCCTTTTCAGACGGCGTCACCTCCCCCGCAGAAGGGCGTGACAGCGTCGCCGAGCAAGCTACGAGGCACCTTACGTAGTTGTCGAGCCGCCGCCGCCGGTGTCGTCCGCCAGGCTGGTGAAGAACGTCTGAATCAGTGTATCGAACAGAGCTTCGGTCGTCGTTGCCAAGCCGGCTATCAAAGTCGATCGCACCGCCGCGTCGCACGAGCCGAGCTGAAACACGCTTCCACCAACGGCCACCGCAGCCAATACACGCAGCATTCGCCTACGAATTCCCCGTTTTCTCATCGATGAGACTCCGTGAACTTCCCGTTGTACGCCGGCCCGAGGCCGACGGCCGATTGCAGCTATTCCCTTGACCACGGCCCGAAGGCCTGCCCGTACTTAACGCGTTCCGAGCCGGATCCATCCGCACAAGAAGCCAACCTCGTGCCTCGATCCCGTCCGGGCCGAGGCCCAATCCTTCACCCGACCATAATCAATCGGCTTAGTTGTCCTTTCAATCCATGCTTCGACAGCGCGGTTTCGCTTTGCTTCAACCATAGCGCCGGCAAGCCGCCGAGCCCAGCGCCGGATCGTACGCTTGGCCTTCCTGCGGCCAGCCTTGCAGCTGACTCGCTTCTGCGCCAGCCCGGCGGCCTCTGCACCCATGGCGCCGTTGCGCGGTTCGCCGAGGCCAATCGGGCGTTTCATCCACTCGCTCCGGCACACCAAGGCCTCACAACGTCGTCCCCGGCACGCGCCCGCAAACGACCACAGGTACGTAAGACGTTATCGGTCATGACGGGGAAACGGTAGAGGCGTTTGCCAAATCTCGGGGCTCTTTTGGTGGATCACACAGACTCCTCGGGTGCTCCGACCGCCGCGGTACCGCACTTATGTTGTGTGCCCTGAGGTCTCCACCACTACATAAAGGGGCAACCGGGAGCTTCTGAGTAAACAGCCGATCGCGATAGGGGGGGTCGTCTGATGCGGGCGCACCGGCATCAGACTCGTTTTTTCGAGCGTTCGCTGCTTGATTCAGCGAGCGATTCCGCTGGCGGCGTCAAGATGCAGAATCCTGCCGCAAGAGGGGCAGACTTGAAGCTCGTCGCGCGTTCGGATGCTCAGCACCGTCTCCAGCGGCAGGGCCATGTTGCAACCGCCACAGATGTATTCGTCGCGCTTCGGGTTGAGAACGACGACTTCGGCCAGTGCCTCGCCCTCGTGCTTGTCCGCAACGCGCTCGAATGCCGCCAGCGCCGTCGCCGGGACGGTCTCCGCCGCCGAGGATCGTTCCTCTTGCAGCCGCTCGAGTTCCGCCTTCGTTTCCTCGAGGTACTCCTGGAGGTCGCGTTCGGCAGCCTTGACCCGCTCGACGAGTTGCTCGCGTTCGGCGATGAGTTTGTCGGCTTCCCGCCGCCGATCCTCAAGCTCTGTCATCACCTGAAGTTGCCGCCCTTCGAGTTTCGCGCTGTCGGCCTTCTCGGTGTTGATGCACGTCAGAATGGCCGCGTACTCTTTGTTGGATTTGGCCCGATTGAGGGCTTCTCTGTGCTTTTGAAGCACTTCCTCCCGAGCTTTCAAATCGAGATCCAGGCGGTCGACTTCGATCTGGTATTCCCGGATCTCCGCCTCCTTCTGCTCGATCTGGTCGTCCTGCTGTTGAACGGCGCGCTTTTGAAAACGGATCTTGCGGCGTTTGGCGTTGGCCTTCATCTGGATCGCCGCGATTTGTCGTTGGATGTCTTGAAGCCCGCTGAGAGCGTCAAGAATAGCGCTCATGAAACCTCCCGTGGTCAGGCCGAGTGTTTCCCGCGAGGCATCAGCACCCCGCATAATATATTATCTCGCGAACCGCGTCGCGATGCAAGGGCGGTAATTGCCCTTCCGCCCCTCCGCAAGGCCGCAGAACCGCGTGCCCTCCGAAATCCCTTGGCAGACGGGCACCGGCGCAGCTGCTCGCACCGTCGCCCACCGTTATCAATCGGTTGATCGCGTTTGAGGGTTTCCCTCGCGATGACGGCGCGCAGACCTCCGGCCAGCTCTCGCCGTTGAACCCGCTGGTCCTCGCCGATAGCCTGCCCCTGCCGCAACTCTGGCCAATCGCAGGTTGGTCAAGGCTGCGGTCGCCCGGGGAGTTGCGCCATGTCCAGATTCAGGTTCATCCGCGGCGGGCTCTTGGTAGCCGGCCTCGCCATCGCTGCCACGTCAGCATGCAGGGAGGATACCTCAGGAGCCAGGCAGCCGCCCAAGGGCGTGATCGTTGTGGTGGGAACAGGGCGCGACGATCCAAAATGGCCCTGGTTGAGCGCAGCGGCTACCTCCGCTGGCGAAAGCCTCGGCTCTTTCAATCTGGCTGTGCATGCCGACGCCCCGAAAAGGAGCACGGCCAACGATCAGGTTGAGCTGATACGCCGGCTGTCTCAAGAAGGAATCCAGGCACTGTGCGTCCAGGTTTCAGATCCCGATGCATTGAGCTTGCCGCTCAAGCAAGTTGCTGTTACGGGCGTGCGGGTCGTGACGATGATGTCCCCCATCTCATCCGAAGAGGCCTACATGCATGTCGGCCACGACGAACAGCTTATCGGGCACAAAATCGCCGACGCTCTGGCGGAGGCGGTCGAAGGCGAGGGGCAGATTGCCGTGCTGCACGCGGATGTCCTCGGTCGCCCATGGACGCGGCGGCATCTTGCCTTCAAGAACCGCCTGGAAGCATATTCCGGCATCGAGGCGATCCTCGCACTCGACTGCGGAGGAGACCCGTCAGCGGCCGAGCGGATCATCCGCGACACGACAGCCCGCTACCCGAGACTGGCAGGCTGGGCTGTGATGGGGAGTTGGCCGCTCAGGTCGCACGCCGACCCGGCGGCTCTCGTCCCGCCGCGCTGCCGGCTCATCGCCGCCGATCCTGCTCCCGATTGCCGGGCCCGGATTCTTGACGGCAGCGTTCACGCCCTTGTGGTCCCGCGCTATGATCGCATGGTAGAACTCGCCGTGACGGCCTGCGCGAAGGCGATTGTCGGCGCCTCCCGCGCGGTGGACGTCCGCAGCGTGCCGATCGAGACGGTTCTGGCACAAGACTGGGCCGAGTTCGATCGACGGATGAAAGCGTCCGGCGCGACGCAAACCGAGATACCCCTTAACGGCCGCGCAACAGATTCGCATCCCGAATGACATCCAGGCGCCGCTCGGATAACGTGCCCCGCACCAAGGCTCCCAGGCTGCCAATGCCTGGCGGGCGTCAGGAGAAGGTGATCATCATGAATTGGACCAAGGTCTGGGTCGTCCTCGCCATTGTGCTCTCGCTCTCCGGTGCGTATGCCAGCTGGTTACTCCTGGGCAAGCATTTCGTCTCGACCAAGGCCCCCGCCTGGGTGGACGCCGTCTGCGAACCCGAAGCGGGTGGCAGAGTAAGTTGCGACCAGGTCCTCGCCAGCCGATGGGCGTGGATTCCGCCCAAGTCCGACTCGGAACCCAAGGGCACGGTCCACTATCCCGTGGCGGGTTTGGGCATGGCCTACTTCGTCATTCTCCTCGTGTGGTTCGTCATCATCGGTCGACCGGCGCGCAACGGGCGTATGTGGCATCTGATCCCGATCGGCATGAACGCGCTGGGTATGGTCGGCTCGCTCGTTTTTACCATACTGATGGCCTTCGACCTCGACGTCTGGTGCCCCTTGTGTGTGGCCACGCACATCATCAACACACTTTTGCTTGTGGTGAATGTGCTATTGTGGCCGCGTGCACGCGCGGCACGAATCTCCGCGCCGGACGAAGTGGGGGCCGGGCAGGTCGCGCCGAGAATCGTGCGTCGCCACCCGACGTTCCGGCTGGCCTTCGCGACCGTCTCCCTCGGCGTCATGATCGTCGGCGCGATCAACCAGAACCTGCGTATCAGGCAATTGCTTGGCCAGCAGGCTCGGATGAAGGAGGTCGTCGAGGAAGTTCAGGAAAGCGCCCAGGCCCTGGTGGCCATGTATCAACAGGCGACGCCGCGCGACATCGAACTCCGTCCGGACGACCCGATTCACGGAGGACGCCCTGACGGGCCGCTCATGGTGATCTGGAGCGACTTCGAGTGTGGTCACTGTGGAAAGTTCGCGCAAGCCTTCGAAAGCAGGTACCGGCCGAACTTCGGCGGGGTGCTGCGTGTCGTTTTCAAGCACTACCCGCTATCGCCGGACTGCAACCGTTACAGCAGAGCCGCCGTCCATCCCTACTCGTGCAAGGCCGCTCGGTTCGCAGAAGCCGCCCGCATGCAGGGCGGCAGCAAGAAGTTCTGGGAGGCGCACGACGCCCTTTTCGAACAGCAAGATAGATTGCGCGAACTCGAACCGCGAGAGTTCGCAGCCGAACTCGGTCTTGACCCCGAGCGATTCGTGGACGACATGAATTCCGAGATCGTGACTCAGCGCATCCGCGAGGACGTCGAACAAGGCCGGTCCGTCGGTGTGCGCGGCACGCCGGCCGTCTTTCTCGACGGACGCGAAGTCGGGGGATTGGCCCGCGGCGTTCCGGCTTTCTGGCGCCTGTTGGGTCAGTTGAAGCGGCACGAATGGGCCAGAGAACATCGCAGGAGGTGATCCGCAGACGGCCGGCCGAACGTCACTCCAGGTATCCGAGATCCGCGAGGCGTTCGGTGAGTATCCGTTGCTCCTCTTCCGAGTAGACGTCCTCTTCGACCCCGATTGCACCGGACGTTTCAGAGGCCGGCTCGGTTTCGTACGGAATTGGCGTTTCGAACAGGCCCGTGACGACACGTCCCTCCATGTCGTCCGGCACGCGCAGACCCATCATGGCCAGAATCGTGGGTGCCGCGTCCACGATCTTCGCGTGCGCCGTCCTTCCGGCGGGGATGCCGTTACCCGCGGCCGCCAGCATGCCCTGGAGCCGGTGGGTCCCCTCGATCTTCCGCCGCGACAGCCACCGAACCGGTTTCGATCCGCGGATCCTCCGCACCACCGAGAGCCCGTCTGCCGGAACCAGCAGAAGATCCGGCATCCACGGGCACTCCTCACGGTTGCGCCCGTAGAGTTCTTCCGGCTTGTGTACTTCAGTAAACAGGTTGACGATACGCCCCCATGGATCGACGGCCTTGAGATGCTCGAACCGCTCCTTCAGCTCCTCGCGCAGCGGCTCGTAATCCGCCGGCTCGACGATCCCCGTCGGCTGCCGCCCCTTGAGGTTGATGTACAGGAACCCGCTCATCCCCGCGTGCATCACGCACGCCCGCGTACGCGAGAAGTCAACGGCCACGTCCTTTTCGATCTGGTTCTCGCGCGCGAACCGGTTCCGTTTCCGCTGCAGCGCATGATTCAACACATGTTTCGCGCGCGTCCGCGACTGCGCCGGCCCGGACTTGATCTTCATGTATCCCCACTTCTTCAGCAGAAGGTTCGGCTGGGCCTTGCCCTCCAGGCTGCCGTGACCATGGTCCGACATGATCAGGACGGTGGCGTCGTGCGTGTCGGCGTACTCGAGCAGATCGGCCAGCGCGTCGTCCAGCGCCCGAAAGCTGTCCGCCACCATCGCGGCCTGCTTGGCGTATCGCCCGTTGAACCGCGGATCCAGATACTTCCATGCTTTGTGCTGCAGGTTGTCCACAAGCTTGTAGACAATCGTGAGCACATCCCACCCGAACCGATCGCCGCAGAACCGCGTCACCTCCGCCCCCGTCCAGAAGCTGTCACAAATCGCCCGCAGGTTCCGGGCCAGCGGCCGCCCCCGCCCGACCGTCGTCCGCCGCCACTTCGACCGGAACGAGTAGTCCGGCCAGCGTTTCAGCAGTTCATCTTTCAGCGAAGCCGGATAGGTGAACTCGGTGTGCAACCCCGGAGTCTCGAACCCGCTGATCATGAAGCCGTTAACCCGTCTCGGGGGGTAGGTCATCGGCACGTTGATCGCCCCGACCTTCAACCCCTTGTCGCCCAGGATCTCCCAAAGTGTTCGCGTGTTCCGCAGGGTTCTTGTGCTGTTGAAGGTGAGTTTGTTGGTGTGAACGTCGTAACGCTCGAAGTCCACAATGCCATGCGTCCCGGGCGTTTTGCCGGTCATGAACGTCGTCCAAGCCGCCGGCGTAATCGGCGGCCGCGTCGACTCGAGCACGCCTGAGGTTCCGCGCTCGATAAACGCCTTCAGGCAGGGCATCCGGCCTGACTCCATCATGGGATTCAGGACGTCAAAGGTCGCCCCGTCCAGCCCGATGATCATCACTTTTTCGGCCACCGCCGGCAGTTCGCGATACGTCTTAACCGAAGCTGGCGCCTCGCCGATCGTCGCATCCGCGCCGAGAGTCATAGAACCACACCCACGCTATCAATCACAAGGTCATCCATCCACAAGCGGCCCCCGCGCACCCCATATGCCGCTGTGAAAATCATAAGCAATTGCCCGACCGCCCGCAAACGCCGGTGCAATACCGGCAGCCCCGGCATCCATCATAATTCGGGCGGGTGCCGCGGGCGGCTTGCCTGCCAATCAAGACTTTGCCGCGGTTCATCGCGGCACGCGGTTGAAATCGACCCCTCCCCAACGAGGTTACAGCCGGCCGAAAATCGGGTCGATAGAAACGACAAAAGGCTTGAACTCCGCGCACACGTTGGCTAGAGTTGAGGCATGAGATCGTTCTGGCTTGGTAATCCGAACAGCAACGCTAATCCGAATCCGGACGGATTCGGCGGAGATGCCTTGCCATAACGCGTTGACATAGCTCGAAATGCAAGGCCCCGCCGGGTGGTGGGGCCTTTTTGTTTGGTTGCACTCACAGGCAGGCTCCCGACCCGTGCGAGGCCGCGGAAAGAAAGGAAGCCTGTCATGTGTGGAATACTTGCAGTTCTCGACGCTGATCGCTCCGGAGCCGCCGCCAAGTTGGCCCCGCGCGCCCGGATGCTGCTCGACCGTCTCTCGCACCGCGGACCCGACGGCAGCGGGACCATCGGCTGGGAGTCCGGCTGGATCGGCCATCGCCGCCTGGCGATTGTTGACCCCGCCGGCGGTGCCCAGCCTTTCGCCGCCGGCTCGCTTGTCTGGGCCGCCAACGCCGAGGTCTACAACCACGAAGCCCTCCGTACTCAACTCAGCGGGTTGCCTCGGTCACGCTCGGACTGCGCCGTCATCGGCCCGCTTTGGGCCGTCCGAGGTGTGGGCGCCATGCACGACATGGAGGGCCAGTTTGCGTTCGTGGCCGCCGACCGTGCGACCGGCGCGTGGATCGCGGCGCGGGACCACATCGGCATCTGCCCGCTCTACATGGGCCGCCACCCGAGTGGAACCGTCTGGTTCGCTTCGGAAATGAAGGCCTTGGTCGACGATTGCGAGCACGTCGAGCTCGTGCCGCCCGGTCACGCTTGGCATCACGACGGAATCAGCATGCGTCGAATAAAGTGGTACCGGCCGCGCTGGGAACGCCGCGTACCGAACAAGTTCGCCGAATTGAAAGTTATCCGCGAAACACTGATCCGCGCCGTCAAGAGACGGCTCATGGCCGATGTGCCGTGGGGCGTCCTGCTGTCCGGCGGGGTTGATTCATCCATCATTGCCGCCATCGTCGTTCGCCTTGCCCGCGAGGCCGGGTTCGGTCCCGTCCACACGTTCGCGCTGGGACTCGAAGGCGCCCCGGATCTCGGACCAGCCCGCCGCGTCGCCGAGTTTCTCGGTACCGAGCATCACGAGTTCTCCTGTACGGTGGAGGAAGCCCTGCACGCCCTGCCGGCCGTAGTCATGCACCTCGAGAGTTACCAGCAGATCCGCACCGCCGTGCCCACCTATCTGCTCGCCCGCCGCGTCAAGGAACAGGGTTTCAAGATGGTCCTTTCCGGCGAAGGGTCCGATGAGATGCTCGGGGGGTACCTCTACTTCCACAAAGCGCCCACGCCTGCCGACTTTCACGAAGAGACCGTTCGCAAGACAACCCGCCTTCACCAGTACGACGTCATGCGGGCCAACAAAGCCCCGATGGCGTGGGGGCTCGAGGTCCGCTTTCCCTATCTCGACCGTGAATTCGTCGATCTGGTCATGTCAATCGACCCGGTCGAGCGGATGGCCCGACCGCATCTTTCACCGCGACATGGCGTCGAAAAGGCTCTCCTGCGCCTGGCCTTCGATACGCCCGGTGATCCGTGGATACCGGACGAAGCGCTCTGGCGGCAGAAGGAGCAGTTCTCCGACGGGGTAGGTTACGACTGGGTGGACGCATTACGCGAGCAGTCCGTCCGCCGCCTGCGGCACGGGCAGCTCGACGAGGCGCCCTCCCGCTTCCCGCATGACCCGCCGGTCAATCCGGAGATGTATTGGATGCGCGAGCTCTTCGAGGACCAGTTCGTGCGCGACCGGGCGACGGGTCTGTCTCCGCTCGGCACCGTCGGCACGGGCCGATCGATCGCCTGCTCAACGCCCGAGGCCGTATCCTGGGACCCCGAGTGGGAGCACTTTGCCGGCGACATCTCGGGCCGGGCCATCGCCGGAGTTCACAGCGCTGATCGCGACCTGCTGCCGGGCTAGCGTACAAGGCGGCGTCCTCGAACCCGTTGATTATTGGGGCGGGCACGGTAGAGTGCGCGATTCTACGCTCCACGGGAACGAGGACCCATGAAGCTGACCAGCATTTTGACTCCGGATTGCGTTCGCGCCCCCATGAAGGCGACCAGCAAGATCGAGGCGATCACCGAATTGGTGGATCTGTTGGCGGATGCCGGGCGGGTCGGCGATCGCGATCGGGTGCTCAAGGCGGTGCTGGATCGGGAGCGGACGGCATCAACCGGCATCGGCCAGGGGTTGGCCGTGCCCCACGGCAAATGCAGCGGGTGCAGTGGTCTGGTCATGGCGATTGGCAAGCCGGCCGAACCGCTCGAGTTCGACAGCAAGGACGGCAGGCCGGTCGAGATCGTGGTCCTGCTGGCCAGCCCGCCGGATAAGACCGGTCCGCACATTCAAGCGCTCGCGCGCATCTCGCGTCTGATGTTGATGGAGTCTTTTCGCGGCGAAGTGGCCCGGGCACGAAACTCTGAAGAGCTTTGGGAAATCATCCGGCGACACGAGGAATAGCGGACGGCCGCCGCTGGCTGGGACTTTTGAGGGGCTGAGCCGGCGAACAGGCGGCACAACGCTGTCGCAGACGTCCGTGTCTTATGGCCCTCATTGAACGCCCTCACATATTCCGTGTTGCCGCTCTGCAACCGGGGCTTTCGTTCGACGACTCGGATGCAAGCCTTGAAGCGCTTAGACGCCAGCTCCGCCAAGTGAGCGTCCATCGGCGCCCGGATCTCATCGTGCTGCCGGAGGTTTTCGACGGGCGGCCGGAGTCGGGGAACCCGGTGGACGCGGCAGCATTCCTGCAATCGGTGGCCCGGGAATTCGGTGCCCACGTCATTGGGGGGAGTTGCCTGGTTACCGACGACGACGGCCGACGGTTCAATCGTTGTCTCGTCTTCGAGGCCGACGGCCGGGCGGCGGGCCATTACGACAAGCGCGTCTTGTTCGCGAGTGAATCGCGGTTGCGCGAGGCGGGCGAGCAGGCCGGCATATTCGAGCTCGGCGGTATCCGTGTCGGCGTGCTGATATGCGCTGACGTGTGGCATCCCGAGTTGGCCAGGGAACTGCTGGGCCGCATAGACGTACTCGCCATCCCCATCAAGAGCAGCGTGCCGGCCGAACGTCAGATCGAATACGCCCGAGGCCTTTGGCACGCGATGGCCCTGACTCGGGCGATGGAGAACGGATTTGTGGTGGTTGTGTCGGACTGGCCCGCCGGGCGACACGAACTACGGCGTGCATTGGAGTCGGGGCGGTCCCGCGAGGTTCATTACACCTCGGGCGCGGCCTGCATTGTGGACCCGTCGTATCGGCCCGATATGAGCCGGATTCAGCGCCTCGTGCCCGACGGGGGACAGGCAGTCCTCACCGCCGAGATTGATCTGTCGGCATTGGCCACGTATCGCTCGTACCGCGAAGGCGTGGGTCTGCTTCCGGGGGTGGGGGTAGTAGACGGCGAAGATGCCTGAGCGGCGGACAGGGATCTGGTTTGGGCCGCGATACACGCAACTTCCGTTGCCGCCCTATCGTTACGTGCCCAAAGAGTCACCGCACCCTTTGTCGGACCCCGCGGGGCACAGCTATCGTCCCGCGGAGGAACCCGGGCCGGACGTGGAACGGGTGGCCCCCGACACTTGGTTCGAGTCGCAACACTATCTGTTCGGCGTGGATCTCTACAACCACGGTTATTGGTGGGAAGCGCACGAGAGCTGGGAGGACTTGTGGCGTCCGACCGAACGTGGAGGCGTGCAGAGGAGGTATCTTCAGGCTCTCATTCAGTCGGCCGTGGTTCACCTCAAGTTCCGGCAGCGGCTGTCGCGAGGTTTTCGTCGCTTGCGTGAGAGCAGCAGGGGCCACCTCGATTCCGTCCGACGGCGGATCTCGGGATCGTGTTATATGGGGCTTGATCTGGACGGGTTTCTGGCGTCCATGGAGGCCTACTACGCTCCGCTCTCGATTGGCGATCCGCACGATCCGCGGCGTTTCCCCTACATCCGCCTGGTGTTCCCGCCCGACGGATCCGCACCGGCCGAGGGGGCCTGAGGCCGCATCACAACATAACACGCCACTTAGCGGTTGTTTCGGCTAACCGACCGAGCAAGAATGTCAGTGGCGGGGGAGCGTACCTGCTGGAATTGATCTGCACGGCGAGCCATGCAATGACCAACGCGATCGAGCTTGATTCGGTGGTGAAGCGATACGGCAGCAAGGTGGCGGTCAACCACCTGACGCTGAGCGTCCGCCCGGGCGAGCTGTTCGCATTCCTCGGCCCGAACGGCGCGGGCAAGACCACCACGATCAAGATGATCAGCGGCCTGCTGATGCCCAATGAGGGCACGGTGCGCGTGTGCGGGCACTTGATGGGCGAGGACGGCTTACTGGCCAAGGCCCAGATTGCCTACGTTCCCGATCAGCCCTTTCTTTATGAAAAGCTCACCGGGCGCGAATTTCTTCGCTTTGTGGCCGAGATGTACGGGATCGATTCGAGGGAGCGGGACGAGGTGCTGGCGACCCTGAGCAAGCGTCTGGACATGGAACCGTTCCTCGATCTTCTGGCCGGGAGCTACTCGCACGGGATGAAGCAACGGGTGGTGCTTGCGGCGGCCCTGTTGCATCAGCCGCGGGTGCTTGTGATCGACGAGCCGATGGTGGGTCTGGACCCGCGGACGGTTCGCAGTGTGAAAGACCTGTTCGTGGAGATCACCCGGTCGGGCGGCACGGTGTTCATGAGCACGCACACGCTCGAGGTGGCCGAGGCCGTTGCAGACCGTATCGGCATTATCCACGGAAGCAATCTGATTGCCGTTGGGACGCTGGACGAGCTGCGATCGCGGGCGACGCAACAGGAGTCGCTGGAGGCCATTTTCCTGGAGCTGACGGAAGGCGGCGATGGCGTCATCGAGTCGTGACACATCGATGGTCCCGGCGGGTGCAGGGCTGCTGGTGCGCACCAAACTGCGTGCGCTGTTCAATCACCTGCGTGAGGTCGTCGCCGAGGCGCCGGTCAAGCTGTATGCGACGGCGGTGTTTATCACGCTGATCTGGCTGGCGCTGTACCTTCTATTCTTCAACGTGTTTCGCTATTTCCAGATGTCGCTGCTGCAGTCGGTGGTCGCGATTCCGTTGATCTTCCATTTCTTTTTCGTGGCGTTGCTGGTGCTGCTGACGTTCTCGAACGCCATCCTGGCGTACGGGGCGTTGTTCACGCACGAGGAGGCCGCGTACCTGCTGGCATGCCCGATCCGCATGCGCAGCACCGTTGCGCTGAAGTACGGCGAAAGTCTGTTTTTTTCGAGTTGGTCGCTGCTGCTGCTGGGGCTGCCGTTGATGATGGCGATTGCTCGTGTGTATGACGAGGCCTCGTGGACGTTCTACGCCCTCTTTATCCTGTTGTTCCTCGCATTTGTGCCGATTCCCGGGGCGCTGGGCCTGCTGACGGCGTGGGGGGTAGCCCGGTTCGTGCCGCGAACGGTGCGGCGGGCGCTGGTGACGGCGGCCGGATGCGTGCTGCTGGTGATGATCGTCTGGGGGATGCGGTCGGTGCGCGACCTGCGTTGGGTGAGCGACGACTGGCTGGACGACTTTTTCGCCCGGCTGTCACTGGTGCAGTTGAGCGTACTGCCGAGCACGTGGGTGACGCGGGGGATCGAGGCGGCCGTCAACGGCCACGAGGGCGACGCGGTGCGCTATCTGGTGGTGACGGTGGCCAATGCGCTCTTTTTGAGCTGGCTGGCGGTACACGTCGTGTCGGCGCGGTTTCTTTCGGCGTATGACAAGGCGAACTCGGCCGGCGGGATTTTGGGGCGGTACGCGGTGGAGGCCTCGGGGGGCTTCGCCGGGCGGTTCTTTTTCTTCCTGCCGCACTCGGCCCGGCTGATCGCGGCGAAGGATTTGCGTCATTTTATCCGCGATCCGATGCAATGGTCGCAGTTGGCTATTCTATTCGGACTGATGGCACTTTATCTTATGAACATGCCGCGGTTCGACATCGACGACACTTCCGGCTATTGGGCGCACCTCGTTCCATTCTTGAATTTGACTGCGGTTAGTTTCATTCTGGCCACGTTCACCAGCAGGTTTGTTTTTCCAATGATTTCGCTGGAGCGGCGGCAGATGTGGCTGCTGGGCCTGTTGCCGATCTCGCGGTCCTGGATTCTGGCGGCCAAATTCGCGTTCGCCTTCACGGTGACGTTCTCGGTGGCCGCCGGCGTGACGGTGCTGGCCTCGTACATTCTGCGAATGGGCACGCTATCGACACTGATGCACCTGCTGGTGACGGCTGCGGTCTGCTTCGGCCTGTGCGGGCTGGCAGTGGGGATCGGTGCCCGGCTGCCGGTGCTGACCAACGGCGACCCGGCTCGCATCGCCAACGGCCTGGGCGGAACGATCAACCTGATCGCGTCGGTGGTGCTCATCACGGCGATGCTCGCGGGCATCGGCGGCATCATGCTGTGGAATGGCGAGGCCGATCTCGCCCCCTTGGGCAACCCCGTGGCGCTGGCCGGCATCCTGGCCGTCGCCGCCGGCGGCATCCTGGCCGGCTTGGCGGCGATGATCGTAGGCGCCCGCCATCTCGCCCGGCTGGAGTTCTAAACGGCGGGCGGAGCGATCACGGGCCTGCGGCGTTGCGGCTGAGTTGCTGGACGACTTCGGCGACGTGCCGGTTAAACTCGTCCGGGTGTTCGAGCATCGGATAATGGCCTGTGTGTTTCATGACGACGGCATCGAAACCGGGTTTGATGCTTCTGATCGAGTCAATATCCGTGGGAAAGAGGTCCCCGTTGATCGCTCGTAACGGAGCCGTCAGCTTTCGGGGCGGGGCCGCCATGTCATAACCGGCCATCGACAGAAACAAGGCATGTGCAGTGTCAGGTGGGGTTCTCTGCATGCGCTTTCCGGCTTCGGCAACGATCGCCGGATCTGTGTCGGCGTGAAAAAGCAACTTCATCATACTCCGGAGGCTGCTGGCATAGTTCGATCGGAAGGCTTCGGCCCTTTGGCGGGCCGTCTCCCTGGTCATCGTATAATCGAGTCGGTGGAAGGTATCGATGCCGACCACGCCGATGACCCTGTCGGGGAGGAGCAGGGCGGCCTCGATGGCCGCGGGCCCGCCGAGCGAGTTTCCGAACAGGATGACCCGCTCGAGGTTTTCGGCATCGACGACGGCTTTGACGTCTGCGCCGAACTCGGGGAGTCCCCATTTCGTGCGGTCGGCGCCTGACTCGCCGTGCCCGGCAAGGTCGAGGGCGACGACGCGATATCGGTCGGCGAAGTGCGCAAGTTGACCGTCGAAGAAGGTACGGTCCGCAAGCCCGCCATGGATGAATACAAGGGCGATTTCACCGGATCCCGCGGCCGAATAGACGATCGTTACGCCGTCGGGCGCCTGGCAAGTCTTGCGTGCGATGACCACGGTTGCGAGTTCCTCCTTGTACGTTTCGTCGCCGCTCCATGCGGCATGCGGCGCCGCCGAGAGCGCTGCTGTGAGCGTAATGATAAACACGTTTCGCATCGTTGAGCTCCTCATAATGCCGGACCTGCCGCGAGTACTTGAGCCCCGAGATGTCACCCTGTTTTCACCACCAGGGCCACTCTCGCGCACCTCATTGACTCGCGAGTTTAGCCAGGTGGGAGCGGGATGGAACGACGCTGACTCGATATTGGGCGCCGCCGCAGCTTCACGTGGAGGTAAACTCAGAATTCGCTTGTAATGCGGCGCCCCGCGCCGGTATAAAGGGGTTTGAATCCATCTGTCGCACACTGCTACTCGGGCCGGACAAGGAGATAACTGAAATGAGCCGCTTCCGCTTTGCCGTGATGGTTATGGTCTGTGGCATCGCCGTGGGCCTGCCGGGCTGCTTTTCGATGGAAGATCTGACGGCGACCGAAGCCGGTTCTGCAGGATCCGAATCGGGCGCCCCCCAGGCGACAGTAGACCTCGGCGCAGCCGCTTCCACTCTCCGCGAGCTCGAACTTTCTTCCACTCGCCCGACGTACCTCTGGGGCACGTGGCTGCTCGAAAGCGGGGGCATGCTGCCGACGTTTGTGGCCGGATTGGCCACATTCGGCACTACCACCGACGTGACCGCGATGACGCTGCGCCCGGACGGCACCGGGCGCGTGTTTTTGCGTGACCGCCTGACGGGTGCAAAGGACTGCCTGCGAACATTCGCCTTGTTTAACGGCGACACGCTTGTACTCGACTTCGCAGCCGAAACAACGACGGACGCCATTTTCAATCTCGCCTTGGAGGATTACACGTTCTTTTTCCCGGTTGTGGTCGCCGACCGCTACATGCTGGGACTCGCCGACGAGGAGGGACAAGTTGCGTTGTTTTCCCGCCAGACGGAACCACCGGCCGAGGTGTCCTGTGGCGGGCTTGAGGTGATTGATCAATTCGACGGCCTGCCGGAGCCGCAGTTCTTCAGTGACCTCGTGCTGTTCAACGGGGACCTCGTGTTTAACTCGGGAGCCGCCGGCCAGATCGAGAGTTTTGGCCCGGGGACCGGTACGCTCGGGACCCCGCTCGGTCCGACCAGCAACCGCCTCGTGCAGACGTCGCAGGACGGATTCCTCTGGACGCACTGCGGCTGCGGCGGGAGCCGGGACGCCTTCAAGCGGACGCTGCTGGTCTTGGGCGACACCGTGAGCAGCGAGGACGAGATGGGCGGGCCGATCACCTTTCGGGCCATGGCCTACGACTCGATCAACGACCGTCTCTGGCTTCACGGCCGCCCCTTCGACGACGAGTTCGGCCGGTTTTTCGTGGTAAATACGAACGGTGAGCCCGACGTGGTCGAGCAGGAGATCTCATTCAACCGCGACCTGCGCGCCCTTGCGTTCGACGGGGCCGACCTGTGGGGCGTTGTGACGATCGCCTCGCAATCGGTCGTTCGCATCGAACCGAGCACGGGCAAGGTCCTCGAGACATTCGAGGTGCCCGACGAGGATACGTCCTGGTCTGGCCTCGTATTCGACGACGACTTTATGTATCTGCTTGGCACGGATCCGGCCGGCGATGGCGTGATTCTGAGGGTGACTCGCCCTGAGTAGAACACGCGGCCTCGGCCGCACGTCGCATCCCGTCGAAACTGGACAGGCTCGAATTGTCCGTTGCTGCGATTGCCGTGCGTGGCGCGCGACGCTACAAGTGCCGCCTCGGTCGCCGGGTGATCTTCCGCGGTCGTTCGCCGCGTCGCGACTGCTCCGCTTGGTGTGGTTGTCGGCCGGCCGTTGTGAAACGAGTTCAACAGGGATGAAAAACACCGGCATACGGAACGTCGCCATTATCGCTCACGTTGATCATGGCAAGACCACGCTGGTCGACCAGATGCTCCGCCAGTGTGGGCAGTTTCGCGAGTCGCAGGTTGCCGGGGAACGTATCCTCGATTCCAACGATCTCGAACGCGAGCGCGGCATCACCATCCTCTCCAAGAATATCGCCATCACCTACAAGGGCACGAAGATCAACCTCATCGATACGCCCGGCCACGCGGATTTCGGAGGGGAGGTTGAGCGTGTTCTCAAGATGGCTGACGGCTGCCTTCTGCTCGTTGATGCGTTCGAAGGGCCGATGCCTCAAACGCGGTTCGTCTTGCGCAAGGCGTTCGAGAACGGCCTGCGGCCGGTCGTCGTGATCAACAAGATCGATCGAGCCGACTCTCGGCCCGCCGGCGTGCTTGACGAGGTGCTTGATCTGTTCATCGAGCTGGGCGTTGACGAGGCGGGCCTCGAGTTCCCGACGGTGTACACGTCGGCAACCCGAGGGTATGCCACGACGGATCCGGCCGAGCATCCGGCCGACATTTTCGTGCTGTTTGACAGAATCATCGAGCACGTGCCGCCTCCGGACGTCCGACCCGATGCGCCGCTCCAGATGCTCATCACGACGTTGGACTATAGTGACTACGTCGGGCGCATCGGTATCGGGCGGGTCTTCGCCGGCACCATCCGTGCCGGTGACGAGGTGATCGTGATACACCGGGACGGAACGCAGCGCAAGGAGCGCGTCGGCGAGCTGCTGGTTTTCGAAGGGCTGGGGCGCACGCAAGTGCGCGAGGTGCCGGCGGGCGACATTTGCGCCGTTGTCGGTATCGAGACGGTGGACATCGGCAACACCATCGCAGGCGTCGAAAAGCCCGAACCGCTCCCGATTATTCGAATCGACGAGCCGACACTCCACATGACTTTTCGCGTCAACGACTCGCCGTTCGCCGGTCGGTCGGGCAAGTTCATGACGTCGCGGCACGTACGCGATCGGCTTGAAAAAGAGATGCAGAGCAATGTGGCCTTGCGCGCGGAGCCGGGCCACACGCCGGAAGAGTTCCACGTATTCGGCCGCGGCCTGCTGCATCTTTCCGTACTTATTGAGAACATGCGGCGTGAGGGTTTTGAACTGGCCGTCGGCAAGCCGAAGGTGATCTACCGCCAGCTCGCGGGCAAGAAGACCGAGCCGATCGAGCTGTGTGCCATCGACGTGTCCTCCCAGCATGTGGGGACCGTCATGGAGATGATGGGCGGGCGGCGCGGCATCTGCCAGACGATGGAGTCGCGTGGAGATTCCTCGATGATGGAGTTCACGATTCCCGCCCGCGGGTTGATCGGTCTGCGAAACCGGATGCTGACGGCGACCAACGGCACTGCGATCCTTCACCACAATTTTTACGAGTATGAGTTCTTCCGCGGCGACATTCCCGGCCGGCAGAACGGGGTCCTGATCGCCAAGGAGGCGGGGCAGGTCACCGCTCACGCGCTGAACAATCTGGCGGACCGCGGTGATTTCTTTGTAGGTCCGGGTACACAGGTCTACGCGGGCCAGATCGTCGGCGAGCACTGCCGCGAGAACGACCTCGACGTCAACGTGTGCCGCGCCAAGAAGATGACCAACATCCGCGCGGCTGCGGCGGACAAGACGGTCGTACTGCGGCCCCCGCGGGACATGCCTCTCGAGATGGCCCTGGAGTTCATTGAAGACGATGAACTCGTCGAGGTCACTCCCGACGCGATCCGCCTGCGCAAACGCCACCTGAGTGAACAAGACCGCCGCCGCGCGGCGCGCGGGCAGGGTTGACCCCTTCCGGTGAGATCATCAGGTTGCACGGGCCGTCGATCATTGCAGAGGCGTCGCCCTAATGTTTCGGATGGTCCCCGGGCACGTCTTGATCGTCGCTCGTAATTCGTGGTGTCCGTTGACTCGTACGCCCCTTCCCGACGAGCACCTTTGTGTTGGGATATTTCTTGCGCCAGTCGCCCAGGGGCATTGGCGCGGGTTTATCGATGAACTCGATCCGCCTCCCTTTTTTTGGTCCCGAAGTGGCTTCCAGGTGCTTGTCCCCCGTCGGGTACCAGCCGGATTCGCCGTCCCGGTCGTAGAGCACGAATACGTTGTTCATCGTGTAGCCCGTCGTGCCGAATGTCGTCGTCTTGCCGTCGATTTCGCGCCCGTAGACCACGGACAACTTATCGAGCGGTCACCAACCCACCGTCACGGGCTTTCCGCCGACTGTGTCGTTGACCAGTTCATGCCGATCGAGAAACCAAAGCGGGTATGCCCTTGCGTCGCCTTCGTGCACGAAGCCGAGGACGTACGTGTCGTCACCGAAGCCGTACTCACCGAGACGTGGGTCATCCGCGTCCATGAACTGAGGCGCATCGATCGAAGCGATGGTGTCTTTGCCGATCCCGTGCTGAAACAGCTCCGGATCGATTTTTGACTGCGTCACGTCGAACCACTCCATATCGGGTACTTGGCCGCGACCCCGAGCCCAGAGCAGTCTCCGTCCGTCACGCTCGATAAGCGGGCGGGAGTGGAGCTGGCCCTTCGGGAAATCAACCCGCAACGGCGGCTCCGTTTCGTTGGCCAGCGCGAGCAAACTCCTAGTTACCAGTGCGATGGCGCCCACGCAGGCCAGCGACAAGACGACTACCGCTGCGCGTTGTACGCGGGTCCGCGGCCAGAATAACCCTTTGGATCCCGTCTTGTTTACGTTTGCGTCCCCAGAGCTGGTGACTTGTCCGTTTTCATGACTCTGTTTTTCTATTCGCGTCATGCCAGCACCACCTCGATGCGCCTTCTGATTCCGCCCATAGCGGGATTCCGGTGATCTCGCAGACCGGCGAGACCCAAGCTGATCACAATGCTCATGGCCGCCAAGACGCTCCAGGCTGAAGATGCCGGGACCGGCTGCGGTAGCGGCGGCATGGGTTGGTCCGGGCCCAAGGCGATGCCCTCCGGATCCGACAATCCCGAGGAAACCAATGTCTCGCGGCCGGTTCCGTCGAGGTTGGCTCGGGCTATCTCGACCGGCGCTTCGCCCGCGGTCCAATAGATCTTGCCGTTTGCGCTGCTGAGTGCGAGTTGCCGTGGACTGCCGATTTGCAGGATGTCGAGGAACTGGGCCAGGATCGTCAGATCAGCCACTGCGATGAATAGGAAAGCGGAGTTACTCCAGTAGAGGCGTTCCGCTGTCGGATCGACTGCGACGTCGCGCACCAGTCCGTTGTCGGTCCATTCCGTTTCAGCCTGCGTTCCGTCGAGGTTGGCACGCATGATCGCTGCCGATCCCTCTACCCAGTAGATCTTTTTGGCGACGCGATCCAGATCGATGCCGTATGGATCAAACAGCGTGTCGATCACGTCTTCCGCGTCGGTTCCGTCGAGATTCGCCTTGCGGATGCGCGTCGCCGCGCGCTCGGTCCAGTACATTTTGCCGGGGGGCTGGTCGAGGACGATGTCCGTTGGCTCGCCGCCGGCGAAAAGGAGATTTTCCACGGTGCTCCCGTTGAGGTCCGCCCTCCGGATGTGGCCGCCCTCTTCGACCCAATACATTTTGAGCGAGGCCGAATCAACAGCAATCCCAGCGGGGCCATCGAGTCCGCTTGAAATCAAAATCTCGCTGTTCGTGCCGTCAAGGTTCGAGCGATGGATCGAACTCGATCCACGGTCAGTCCAGTAGATCTTCTCCGCTGCCGCAACCGGACCAGCGATGACAGGGAGACAGGCTGACAAGAAGAGCAGTATTGGTCGTGACGTAGGCATTACCGCTCTCCCCAAGGACAGCGCGTGGCCCATTGCGCCGAGCCGGCCCGCGATGTCGTGATCTTAGCGCCGCCGAGCACGATGAGCGACGCAGCAACGACCGACCAGACGGAACTGTCGGGAACCGACGGCTCGCCCGGCACCGGCTCACGATCGAAAGCGAAGTTGTCAACGAGGCCGTCAAAGAACACCTCGGTCGTCTGCGCGGTTGCCGCGGCGGACGACAGCCATGCAAGGCAAGCTGCTGCCATACCACGCACCAGAAGTCGGTGTCTGGATGTTGGCCTGTTTGTAAACATTACCCGAAGTACCGATACCGGGCGGCTGATACGCCCGGAGCCCGCCAAACTCTGAGGCGGTCCCTGTTCTTAAACGCGCAGATCTTCCCGAAACTTCCCGAAAATCGCTGGGGGCTGCTGAAAGTCCGCTAGACCGTGGCGGCAAACGACTTACGACTCGGCGGCACAAGGCCGCGAGTGACTGCTACGGTTCGGGCCGGCGGACCGTGGAGTCGCAAATGCCATCAATTCTCTGTGCTCAAGGCAGTCAGGCGTGCGAGTCGCGATGAGGCTGTTGAATCGGCGAAGTCGTGAGGGGGGACTGCCCGGGAGAGGACTCGAACCTCCACCTACTTGCGTAGACATGGCCCTCAACCATGCGCGTCTGCCAATTCCGCCACCCGGGCCAGGCGACCTGAATGCTATGTTGACCGGGGCCGGGATGTCAATGCGCAGGGCCGGCGGGAGGATGCCAAGGGGCACGCGAGAATCGTTGGGCACCGAATTCATCGGATGAATCACCGGCAAGGCCTGCGCTCGCGTGAGTATCTGCGGGATCGGAGCACCAGCCCGCCCGCCTACCCGGAGGTCTGCATGACGGCCTCGCGGTGCTCGCCCGCTGCAATCGTTCGATCGGCAGGGGCGGGGATCGCGGCGAGGTGCTTGTCTTCGTCGAAGCGCCAGTGTCGGGTGTGGGCCGGCGGAACGTTGGCCAGAACCGTGCGGAACGATACCTGGTACCGCCGGATATAGTCGTCGAGCAGGGCGGATACGGCACGCGTACGGCGGCGCCCTGCGCCGAGCGCGAGTCCGCGCTTAATCCGCCGCATGGCTGCATATTCGAAGTAGCTGAAGATTCCTCCGGGCCGCAGCATGCCGCGCACCGCGTCCAAAATCGTCTTGATCTGGTCCAACTCAAATGCAGTGAAAGGCAGACCGGCGATGATGTAGTCGAAGTTGTCGGTGCAGTTCAGCTCCTCGACCCGACAGGCATGCACGCTCACACGGCCGTCTCGAATCGCCGAACGAAACTGGGGCTGAGAAAGCACTGCGATGCAAAGATGGCGAGCCAGGTCCGGATGCGATTCGCAGACTACCAGTTCGTCCTGCGGTCCCAACTCGAGACCAAGGTGGCGGGTTACGGCGCCGGTCCCGGCCCCCACCTCGAGAACCTTGGCGGGCCGAGTTCGCAACCGGAATGGTTCGCAGATCGCGCGGGCCAGAGGCTTCGAACTGGGCATGATGGCCCCGATGGTCGTCGGGTCGCGCAGGAACGCCCGAAAGAAAAGCAGGCCATCTCTTCGATGATTGTTGGAGGCTGCCGGTATTTCCACGCGAGCATGCTAAGCCGGACTGCGCGATCACGCAACGCATCCAGCCGGCCGTACATCTCTTTTCGCCACGCGCCGCCTTCGGGAATTTCAACGAGCGGTGGTGTGTTGCGACGGGTGGTCCGATACCGGTAAGATGGTTACTCTGACCGATAGACGTGATAACGGGCCGGCCTTCCTGGAAGCAGTTGCAGGGGCAAGGATTACAGGGTTTTAAGGAGTTTAAAGGCGAATGCGTTTCGTAAGGTACGTCGCTGTAGGTGTCAGTATCTGCTGGTTGGCGACTCCAGGGGGAGCCGAGGAGCTCTCGGTCGGGTCCATGGCCCCAAGGCTCGACACACTGGAGTGGGTCAAGGGAGAAGCCTTCGACCCCGCCGAGGTTCGGGGCCGCCAAGTGACAGTTGTGGAGTTCTGGGCAACCTGGTGCGCACCCTGTCTGGAGAGCGTGCCGCACCTGAGCGAGCTTCAACACCGCTTTGCTGACAAGAACGTACGTGTTGTTGCCGTGACCGAGAAGGGGCCGGGAAACACACTCGATATTGTCAAGAAGTTTGTCCGGGAGCAGGGCGACAAGATGGACTACGCGGTGGCCTTCGACAAGAAGGGCGACGTGTACCGGGCATGGATGACGGCCTCGGGACAAAGCGCCCTTCCTACTGCGTTCGTGGTGAACAAAGACGGCGTGATCGCGTGGATCGGGCACCCGATGGACGATCTGGCCGGCGTTTTGTCGGATGTTGTAGGTGGCACCCATGACCTCGACCTGGCCGCGAAGCTCTACAAAGTCGATCGGCGTTTCGAGAACGCCATGATGGTTGGCGATTTCGAGGCGATGCTGGCCGCCGCCGCCGACGGCGTGAAAGTCCAGCCCCGAAGCGTAGCCCGGTGGATGCGAAAGTTCACCGTGCTGGCGGATTTCCTCGGCAGGGCCGAAGAGGCTAAAGAGTGCGTCCGCGAAGCGCTGAAGCTGGCGGCCGGCGATCCCGATCGTGTGGCGGAAGTCGCGGCGACGATCGTTACGGAAGACGACGCGTACGGCTGCAATGCGATGGCCTCGGAGGCGTTGCAGAAGTCGATCCGGAAGAACCCGAAGAACGCGGATGTGCGCGTGGCGTATTTCCGGGTTCTGATGGCTCGCGGTGAGCATAAGGCGGCGCTCGAGCTGGCATCAGAAGCGATTGAGCTGATGAAGGGAGACGCGGAACGGTTGGGCGCCTTTTCGATGTTGCTTTCGTCCCCGTCGGTGTGCGCTCGTTTCGGCGATCTTGCGGTGCGAGCCATCGAGCTTGCCATCGAAGCACAGCCGGAGGATCCGCGCCATCGCCTGGCGAAGTTCCACATCATGCTTGATTGCAAGAAGGATATAGGGTCAGCCCAGAATGCGGGGCACGAACTCGTTGAACTGGCGGCCGATGACCCCGAGTTGCTGAACGAGTTCGCATGGACGCTGCTGACCGACGAGTCCACCAAGGAGCATTTCAAGAAGCTCGCCTTGGCAGCGTGTGAGCAGATGCGCAAGGCCGAGGGCGGCGACGGCTGGTCAAACCTCGACACGCTGGCCCTGGCCAAGTTCGAAAACGGCCGCATCGACGAGGCGATCGCGATCCAGACCGAAGCGCTCGAGAAATGCCCCGAAGGTCCTGTCCGCTACGAGGTCCAACTGAACCTCAAGCGCTATAAGCGTGCCAAGAATCAGTAGGCCGGGCAGCGAGGACAAGCTCATGCAATCGTCGTGAACCGTGGGTGCCAAACTCGCACGGTTGACCCAGTTTCGGGCGGAAATCTTGCTCACGGAAAAAGGAAACGACGATCAGCGGATGACCTCGACGTCCTGAACGCCGTTGAGGTCGATGTCGGTGGCCAGCTCCTCGCGAAAGTTGTTGCGCATCCACTCGGCGTGGAAATCCTGGTATAGGTAGTTCGTTCCGCCGTAATGGCGGTCACTGAAGCGGTTGCCGTTGAAACCGGCGGAGCCGGCTGTATTGGCCTCGCCGGCGTCGATGTAACTCGTATCGATTCGCTCGGACTGGGCGTTGGCGTCGCCGATGAGAATCATGCGCGGAGCGATTCGGGACCTGGACGCCGGCAACCGCGGATTCAGAATCGTGTTCTGCACATCGTAACGCCGGTTCTCATCCAGCGCGAACGTACCCATCAGCCACGCAGGCAGATAGACCCGGTAATGCCCGCTGTGATTGAACCGAAACGGGCTTGCCTTGCAATCGAAGTAACGCTGCCAACGGTCCCGTGGGATGTTGCGCTGGACGGGGTATGAGTGCTGCACGGTCTGCTCCGGATCGTACATCCGGTCCATCTCCTTCCAGATGTAGCCGTACATCAGTTCGGTCCAGCCGTATTCAATTCCCTCACTCACTTGCGGATCCGGCAGCCATTCGCAAGGCGGCATGACATCATCATTCTCGTTTTCGTAGGCCCCCAAAGCTGTCGCGAGATCCTTGAGCCGGCCCAAGCAGTGAGCCCCTTTTGCCTGGTCACGGGCTCGCCCGAGCGAGGGCATCAGGATCGAAATCAGCAACGAGATGATGGCCACCACCGTGAGCAGTTCGATCAGGGTGAAGCCACGGCGTTGTCGGGTACCAGCTCGCGTACACATGGCGAATTCGATCCTCGCCGCCGGGGGGCGGCTCGGTAAACAATCACGCTGTTTGATCCTATGTAGCCCAGTTTCATTCCTCAAACAGCGAGGCGTGTTGCCGGCGAGCAAGCCTGCTTGCGTCTGGAGGACGTTATGAGGATGGAGCCGGCCGAGCCGAGTCTGGCGAGCAGATTACCGAATGTGCCGAGCCTCCCCCGCGACGCCCGGCTGGCCGGGTACGTGATACGCCCTCCTCAATTGTCAAGCTGCTGCGGAGGGATCAGGAGATTCCCGAGCGACGCCGGGTCATAAGCATTGCGCAGAGCACCTGACCAAGTCGTGTACGTCTGGGTCGCCTGCTCGAAACGCGTGAAGTTCAGACCTCGCATAACAGGGCCGCGCTCATCGGCTTCAATGGCGTCTCTCGGGATCGCCAGCTCGACCACCCACGCATCGTCAGCGTCCCGGACCGCGTAGCGGATGTCGGCCGCCCAAACCTCGCCGCCGCCCGGGCTCAATCCGACGCCGCGTTCGAACACCGCGACTCCCGATCGCTTGACGACAACGTGAAAGAGATCGGCGGGATCGTGCGTGCCGGCGTTCGTGGGGTCGATCAGCACCTCGATGAGTTCACCCTCGACGGGCGTCGGGCCGTCGTATCGGATCTTGTTGGTACGGGGTGCGTCGCCCCGTTCGCCGCCGCTGCCAGCGCAGTAGATCCCCAGATAGACGTTGGCGTCATCGTGGTTCACCGCGCAGCGCGTGCGATCAAACTTATTGCCGCGCCCTTGCTCCAGGGCCGGTCCGGAATAGCCGGCAATCGGCGCGAAGCCCGCGGCTACGTTTCCCGAGCCGACAGACCAGTCCGACAGATCGCCGTCAACGGTCAGTTTTCCGGCAGTGCGGACCGAGGTGAGCAATGCGAGCCGCGCCGACGCGTGATACGTACGCCCTTCCTTGGTGCGGAACAGAAGTGGCAGGTGCACGAGGCCGTCGGGTCCCCACGCAAGACTCTCGGCTGTTGCGACGAGTGTTACGCGTCGTGTGTCCATCGGAGCGATCGGCCCAATGACGACCTCCGGCTCCTGCGCGCTCCAGCGGACGGGGAGCTTGGCAAACGAGAGATACCCCTCCAACGGAATGCGCCGACGGTTCTCGATGCGTACCGCGCATTCCACGCGTACGGTCGCGACGTCACGAGTCGGTCGAACACGTACGCCCTCGGAAATCACCGAGACCGACCGCGCCGTTGACATGAATTGCCGCCAGCGAAGCATCGGTTCGCCCATCGACTCAATCTCGGTCACGGGCGCGAGGCCATCGGCGCTCAGCAATTCATCGGCCATGATCAGCCGGGCCAGCTCCCACAGCTTTGCGTTCCGGGCCCATCCGCGAGACCGGGGATCGCCGAAGTAATGGCGATGCGCGTCGATGAACGCGTATGGCGTCAGCGTGTCCAGAATGCTCTCGGCCACGTGCTCGAGACCTCGCTTGCGGATCAGTGTCAGGTAGGCCACGTCCTGCATGCCTCGGCGCAACCACTTGAGGCGCATCGACGCGACCGGTCGATCGAGGCCGTACGGTCCGCCGGGAAAGACAAGTCCGTGGTGGTCGAATTCGATGCACTCCTGCGGCCCGGGCGAGCTTTCGACTTTCGGCCAACGGTTGACTGTGCCCAACTCGAGGGCGCCGAGGGCATAGCGGGCCGCCTGCCAGGGAAGTACACGGACGTCAGGCTCGCGGGCGTAAACGGAAGTCGTGCCGCTGTAGGGCGGGTCCTCGCAGCGCACCCAGATTTGCGCGGCTTCACATGCGCCGGGGTCACAGTAACGGGCCGGGGGGCTCCAGATGTCAATCCACTGATCGAACGACGTATTCGTGGCGGCGCGCCAGACGTCGGCGGGCATGCCGTCGAACGGATCGTCACACCGTGTATCGAGTCGATCCGACGCGGCCTTGACCATCGTGGCGTGGCGATGGTAATCCGCTGCCCCGAAAGCGTAAGCGCCCCATCCTGCGCGTTGCGGTGCCGTATCGACATGCAGGTAGGGAAGCCAGTTTCGAGCGGCGAAGTGATCAACCCATTCTCGAAGGTACTGATCAACGAAGGGCGGACTTCGACGGCCTGTGATCCCGGCCGCCTGTCGTGCAAAAGGCAAACCCTCGTCGAGCGACAGACGGAACAACCCCGGAACTGGTGGTCCGCCCGGTCGCGGGTTCAGGCCATGGACGCCGAAGGCCTCATCAAAAAGTACCCAGTCAAAGGCTAATGTCTGATCGTGTTCGACGGTGATCGTCGGCTGAAACCGCGTCAGCAGGGGTGTGACGCCGTGTGATCGCAAGAGGTCGAGCGTTTGAGCAAGGACCTGCTGGAGCTGTGGACGCCACTGCGGGTTGGCCATTCCGCTTAGCGGTCCGCCGGTGCGGAGGCTTTCGCCTCCGGCTGCAAGGTGGTTTCGGAACAAAGCGTCGTGATCGACCCCGCCGACGAGCAAGATAGATCCAGCGTCCCTCAGGTTGATCGGCCAGACGGTCACGCGGAGCGGGATCTCGGTGGCGAGGCCTTTCGAACCGTGCACACTTAGCTGTCCCGTATATGTGCCTTCGGGGGTCCCCTCGAGGATCGTGAGCTCGCCGAACAGGCCTACTGTCTCGCCGGCGTCCACTCGGGTCGGGAACCCGGCAACGGAAGCACTCGCGGGGACCACGACATCAAACACGTGCGTGCGCCGCTGCGGAGGATCCACATGTCGGATGTGCCATCCCGGCCAGCGGGATAACTTGATCGGGAAGCACCGGTAAAGTCTCGGAGGAGGCAACGTGGCCGTCTGGTGCTCGGCCACGAGCGGACTGGCTGTGACGTTCAGGCGATCGAGCGACGTTGCCGGCTTGATCCTGAGCTCGAACGTGAGCGTCTCATTGACGGCTCCTGCGAGGGCGATGTGCCCGGAACCGGCGAAGTTTGAAGAATCACTCAGTTCGATGTCGATCAGGGTGGACGCCGAATCGGACGGTGTTCCTCCGGATGCGCGTTGTCCGGTGGAATCTTCCCATTGCCATCGGCCGTCGGGGGCAATGCAACCGTTGGACGCGGTCAGCGCAGCCGCCCCAAAGACGAGCAACACGGTGTAAGCGAAGGGCGCGGCCATGGAGCAGCGCTTGGTAAAACCGCGCTGGTTTGCCGCAGTGGAGCGGCACGCATTATGGACAATTGAATGCTCTGGTGTTCGAGTGCCCGCGCGGTTTCGTCGCAGCTTGCCAGATAGCGAAGCGTTCATATCGCGATCACCGCCGCCTGGGAATCGGTGGTCAGCCCGCGCCACCGGCCCTCTCGCTCAGGAAAGGGTCGAACATTTTCCGCCGGACGAGAACGCGACGAACCGCTATTTTCCGTCGGGCTCCGGAGGGAGGCCGGAGTCGGTGGCCTCGGGGGCCGCCGGCGTCGCGGGAGGCTCCTCGGCGGTTTCAGTCGCCGGCTCCGGCGTGGCCGGCTCGCTCACACCGCTTTCCCCGGTGTTGGGTCCGGCCTCGGCATCTGTGGCACCGGGGTCTGGTTGACGGTCAAAACGGAGCTCCAGGTCGCCGTCCTTGACTTCGGCCTCCTCGCCGACCTCCAACGGGGCCGGAGGCTCCGGCTCGGGCTCCGCCATCGCGACCACCTGAAAGATCTTGTCGTATTCCTGCAGCCTCCGAGCCGCCTCGGTCTGAAAAGGTGTCCCCTTAAACCGTGGTTCATTCACCAGCTGTTTCAGATACTCCTCAGCTTTGGCGCGATGACGCAGGTCATTGTCCACGGCAAAGCGGCTTTCTTCGACGATGGCCAGCCCGCGAAGGGCCGTGGCAGCCACGACCATCCGGTCCGAGTAACCCTCCAACAGGCTCTGGTATGCTTCTTCAGCCTCGTCCAGAAACTTCGGACGGAAGCCGCCCTCTCGCGCCAATGCCAGAGTGATCGCGTTTTGGGCCTTTCTCAGCAGAGCAGTCATTTTGAAATTGCGATTCGGCGAGTCAGCGATGAGATCGTCGAGTGTGGCGAACGCCCCCTCCGCCTCGGCCGGCGCGAAGCTCAGGCCCTGCATCGTCTGCCAAGCTGCGTCGGTCGAGCTTCGCCGAGACCGCTGCACCAGGATATAGGCGACCAGGACCACGGCCACGATCACGACGACTGTGCCGATCTGGGTCGAGTGCCTCTTGAGCCAGTCGTTGGCGTCCATCAGGAACGCGCTCAGATCGTTAGTTCTCAGTTCGTGTCTGCGTTCGGTTTTCATGGACTTTTCCGTGCCGCCGGTGGAACCTTTCGGTCCTCACGGACGACCACCACTTGAATGCACGTGCCGCCGCGGAGGCCGGACCGATCCATTATCGCGATGGTACAGGACTCGGCCTTCTTCTCGAATCGCAATTGCAAATTGCCTTTTATGTCTCCGTCGCTCATCAGCGTCCAGCGTGAGAGCGGCATCTGTTCTCTGTAGAATTCGCGAACCGCCCGTTTTCCGGCGCTCCCGCAGTACATGTGCCGAAGATACAGGCGTTGCGTCCCTGTGAAGCGGTCCTCTCCGGCCCGCTCGATCAGCTGAAACCCCTGCGGGATCGGGATATCAGGCTCGATCGGTCTGCCTGCGGTCAGCCGCACATCGTCAACCGCGCGTCCGCTCTCTACGCATCCTCCGCAGGCGGTCAACGATGCAACGATGACCAGGACGACTTGTCCTGCTTGACCCTGCATCCAGCCACGCTCCCCTGCGGCCGTAACCAGCGGGCGTCCCGCCGCGAAGGTGCGCAAACGGTCCCGCGGCGGCCCATTCCGCCAAACTTAACAGGGTATGCCGCGACCACGGCAGCGTCAATATCGGCCCGCCGGCGAGTACACTCGAGGGCGCGTGACGGAATCGGCGGGCAGCAGCGATTGCCGCATCAAGGGAGGGCGAGTCTCCTGCCGAGCCGCAATCGCTACAAGCCATAAACCTCAAGGCTCGCCGGGAGGCTCGCCCTCCCAGAGGTCCCGCCCAAACTGTCACGAACCCTGCACTCGATGCGTGGGCAGCCTGGTGGCACGTATCCTCGGGCGCCACTAGTTCGGCGGGCTTGTCAAACAGGCCCACGGGTCTATCCTCGACGATGTTGACGGATTTACCCGCTGGGTACCCAAACGCCGGAGAATGGCTGATGCGATCCCTCTCGATTCGACTGCCGATGAACCTGGTGATTCTGCTGGCCGCCGCACCAGGCTGCGCCGGCAGCCGACTGATCGCCCCTGAAAAGGCGAGCATTTCCCAGTTCATAAGGATTCGCGCCCCTCACGCCGGTCACCTCGCGCCGAACGGCGATTTCTACTACATATATCGGCACGACGGTGTACGCCAACTCTTCCGCCGGGCGGCGGGCGAAGAGGCGGGCAAGCTGCTCACCCATTTCGAGGACGGCATTGGCGGCTACTCCGTCTCCCGCGACGGTCGCTGGGTCGCCATCACGGCGGCCCGCGGTGGCGACGAGCAATACGACATCTATCTGATGAATGCGGCCAGCGATGAGTTGAAGCCGCTCCTGGTCGATCGGGACACCGTGTTCGGTTCGGTCGTCTGGAACCGGGATTCCTCTGCCTTTGCCTATCGCGCGAACAAGGAGTCCAAGGCCGACTTTCACCTCTACGTGTACGACCTCGAAGACAATCGAAACAAGCGCGTTTTCGACAAAGCCGGCTACTGGTACCCGATCGATTTCAAGCGCGACGGGTCAAAACTGCTGTGCGGGAAGTACATCTCGGCGTCCGAAAGCCATCTGTGGGAAGTCTCGCTGGTCGGCATGGGTGCCCGATTCATCACAAATCCGGATCACGTCTGGCACTATCGGGGCGTCGGCTACGCTACGGATGACCGCTACGTCTACACTGTCACCGATTATCAGCATGACCGGCATCACCTCTGCCGCATCGACACGCGCTCCGGCAAGGTGGAGCCCATGCTGCCCCAGTTTCACGAGTACGAGATGAGCTACGCCGAGATGAATGACGACCGCGACAAGATCGCCGTAGTGCTCAACGTTGACGGGTACTCCAGGATGCACCTGTTCTCTTTGCCGGATTTCGGAGCACTTCCGCTGCCTGAGCTGCCTGAGGGAATCATTGGAAACGTGCAGTTCCAGGGAGAACGCCTTCTGTTTTCGGTCACCAACGCCACGACGCCGGGGATTATCCACGAGTGGCCGCTCGGGCGCACGGAGGTTGAGCCCGTCGCCCTGACCGACCCCGACACGCAACGGATCGATGTCAGCCAATTCCAGGAGCCGCGGCTGGTGCGATACCGCACGTTCGACGATCGTGAGATTCCGGCGTTTCTT
Organism: uncultured Phycisphaeraceae bacterium; assembly: GCA_964574815.1. Lineage (GTDB taxonomy): Bacteria > Planctomycetota > Phycisphaerae > UBA1845 > UBA1845 > CAZNPL01. The sequence goes on along the minus strand of CAZNPL010000006.1, from coordinate 57,036 downwards.
TATGTGCCGGCGGGCTATCAGCGGGGGACGCCGATTCCTTTCATCGCCTACTATCACGGCGGGCCGGAGGGTCAGTACCGGCCGGGATTCGCCAGCGTCTTTCAGTACTTTCTGTCCCGCGGTTTCGGCATCCTCGCGCCCAACGTGCGCGGGAGCAGCGGGTACGGAACCGAGTTCCAGGAACTGGACAACTATTACAAACGCATGGACAGCGTGAAGGACGGGGTGGCCGCCGCTCGGTGGCTGATCGACAACGAATACACCGATCCCCGGAAGGTTGCAGCTTACGGCGGCAGTTACGGCGGCTTCATGGTCATGGCGGTCATCACGGAGGCCCCCAAGCTGTTCGGCGCCGCCTGCAACGTGGTCGGCATCGTCAACTTTCAGACCTTCCTCGAGCGCACCAAGGCGTATCGGCGAAAGCTGCGGGAGGCCGAGTACGGGCCGTTGACCGACCCGGAGTTTCTCAAGTCGATTTCACCGATCCATCTGGTGGACCGGGTTGAAACGCCGGTGCTGATCGCGCACGGCAAGAACGACCCGCGCGTGCCTGTGCACGAGGCCAAGCAGCTATACGAAGCGCTCAAGGAACGCGGGAAGGACGTGGAGATGATCGTCTTCGCGGACGAGGGGCACGGCTTCCGGAAAGAGGAGAACCAAGTCGAGTTCTATACGAAGCTGGCCGAGTTCTACGAGACGCACCTGAGGTGATCGTCGACGAACGCGTGCAGGTCGTAAGGATCGGGAGCAGTGGTGCATCAGAGCGCGGGCCGCTTCCTGGAGACGTGGTGCATCAAGGCGCACCCTGCGGGCCGGAGATATTGTGCATCAAGATTCATCCTGCGTTCGGATGGGATCGCGCGCATGCCGAGTTTGAGTCATGCGCAGGCAAGCGTCACCGTCAGGGGCGGATCCACTTGCCTATGGTTTCCTTGGCAGGGGCATATCGCGTGAGGGACCGCGCTGCGCCTGATCCGATGCGGCGGAACGGGTTTCGCTATCGAGCCGCGGGGGCGCGCCAGCGTTCAACCTTCATGGTTCGCGTGTCGAACACCACGTGTGGACCCTCGTTTCCTCGATTGGAGTAGTACCACCGGGTGTTCACGGTCGACACTTTGACGTCCATCGGCTCACCGACCAGTGAAATCACCTCGACCGGGTCTATTCCGGTGCGGAGCTGATCCCAGCCGATGGTGCGCTTCGGCTCCGATCGATAGGTGCTTGCCGACTGATCCTGCTGATCGCTCCCGTTTGCGCGCTGGGTCTGCTCGCATCCGACGACCGTTACGGCAGCCCCCAGCAGCATGATCCAACCGATTCTCTTGCGCATGAACTGTCTCCGTACCTTAGTGCATCATGTTGGCCATGCGGACCGTTGGTTGATCGCACGGCGCTCCGTGTAGATCACGTCTATTCCTCCTGCGGCAACTGCTTCTCGAAAATCACCAGGTTGCTCACGCTGCGCGAATCCCAGCGGATGCCGACGATGTCGTAACCGTAGTGGATGGCCAGGTGCAGCAGGGGCCGCGCCTGGTTATGGCACTCGAGTCGCACCATTTCGTAGCCCTGGGCCTGGATCTTTGCGTGAGCGGCCTCGAGCATCTGGGAGGCCACGCCGAGGCCTCGCGCGTCGGGGATGACACCGCAGAGCCAGAGATAAAACGTCGACGGCCGCAGTTCGTAACCGCAGACGAATCCGACGGGCTTTTTCTCCAGATCCGCCACCATAGCCATGGCGTCGTGCCTTCCGTTAAGCCGCCGATGGAAGTAAGCCGCGTCCGCAGGCGGGCGCGACACCTGGTTGTACAATGACGCCAGCAGTTCGTATTCGTCAGGTCCGACCAGGTGGATTGCTACGTTTGCCACGGCTCTTGCTCCTCCGCGTGCGTCAGGTTCCGGCCCCGGGAAACTGAAAGTCGAGCACCTGCATTTCGACGGTGCGCCGTCCGTTGAACTCGTTCAGAAGCGGCTCGAACGCCACACGGCATCGGCGTTGACTCTTGAGGGTTTCGATCGATTCGGCCTGGCCGAAGCCGATGGCCTTTACGATCGCGGTGCCGTCGGAGAAGGTCGCCTGCAGGTGTGTGCCCGAGGAGCCTACGATGCGGGGTTCGGCGGCGAGTTCGACCCAATCGGTCGCGAGTCGGGGGCGGGGGTTGCCCGGCCCGAACGGTCCGAGGCCGCGCAGGGCCTCGGTCGTGGGCAGATCGAGGCACCCCAGCGGGATCTGGGCATCAATCCAGAGCTTGTCGCGGAGGTCGGCGCCGGTGAGACGATTGTTGGCGATCTGGGTGAATGCTTCGGCGAAAGCGGGGACGCGCCGGGGCTCGATCTTGAGGCCGGCGGCCATCGCGTGACCACCGAACTCGGTCAGGTGTTCTCCGCAGGCGGTCAGCGCCTCGTGCATGTCGAATCTCGGGATGCTGCGGCCCGAGCCTTGTCCGTGCCCGTTGTCGAGGGAGATGAGCACGGTGGGTCGGTGGTATCGATCCACCAGGCGCGAGGCCACGATGCCGATGACGCCGGCGTGCCAGCCCTCGTTTGCCAGGACGATGGCCCGGTGGGCGTCGGTATCCATGCCGTGCCGCTCGACCAGTTCGCAGGTTTGTCGGGCGATGCGGCGTTCGGTCGATTGCCGCGCCCGGTTTTGTTCCTCGAGGTAAAGCGCGATCTCGCGGGCCCGGTCTTCTTTTGCGCGCGTCAGGAGTTCGACGGCCAGCCGGGCGTGTCCCATTCGGCCGGCCGCGTTGAGTCGCGGCGCGAGCTTGAAGCCGACGTCGTAGCCGCCGACGCGGCTGCCGGCGAGTCCGGCCGACTCGATCAGGATCTGCAGGCCGACGAACGGCGTTGACTCGAGGCGGCGTAAGCCGTGCCGTGCGATGATGCGGTTCTCTCCGATCAGGGGCACGACGTCTGCGATGGTGCCCAAGGCGGCGAAGGCGAGTGCCTCGTTGAGGTACTCGCGATGCAGGTCGCTCACTTTCTCCGAGCCGCTGAGGCGTCGGGCAACCGCCCATGCCACCTTGAAGGCGACGCCTGCTCCCGAGAGGTGCTCGTTGGGGTATTGTCCTCCTACGGAGGGGTGCACGATGGTCACGCCTTCGGGGAGCAGGTCGCCGGTCTGGTGGTGGTCGGTGATGATCAGCGAGGCTCCGGCCTCTCGGGCGGCTCGTGCCGCCTCGACGCCGGTAATGCCGCAGTCGACGGACACGATGAGCTTGGCGCCGTCGCCGGCGAGCGAGCGGACCGCTTCTGCGCTGAGTCCGTAGCCTTCGTTCAGTCGGTGCGGGACGTAGAACTCGACGTGCGCGCCGGCGAGCCGGAGCAGGTGCCACAGGATGGCGATTCCGGTCATGCCGTCGACGTCGTAGTCGCCGTAGAGGACGATGGGTCGGCGGTTTCGGGCGGCGTCGGTGATCTTCTCGGCGGCCTCAACGGCGCCGGGCAGCAATTCGGGAGGGTAGAGATCGCCGAGGCGTGGGTTCAGGAAGGTGTCGCATCGGTCGTCGGCCTTCAGGCCGCGGTTGTAGAGGATTTGCGCGACCACGGGCGGGCAGCCCCAGCGTGTCGCGGCCGATTCGCACCCCGGCCAGGGCGGATTGATGATCCACTCTTTTTTCAATGTCCCCGATCCCTCACAACCGCGCCGTGTTGAGGGTCCGAGCGGGCGTTCCGGCATGGCGGCGGTCGCCGCGTTCGGGCGGCCGGTATCAGGTCGCCGCCAGGTCCGCCTTCGCCGCGTTCCTCAGCGCCTCCGCCCGATCCGTTCTTTCCCAAGTGAAACCGGGCCCCTCTCGTCCAAAGTGGCCGTGGCGTGCTGTCTCAAGATAAATCGGCCGCCGCAGTTGTAGGCAGTCGATGATCCCCCGCGGGGTCAGCGGGAAATGTTCCTGCACGAGTTCGCCCAACATTTCCTCGCTCACGTTGCCGGTTCCCATGGTATCGACGAGCACGCTGGTCGGTTCGGCCACTCCGATGGCGTAGGAAAGCTGCACCTCGCACACATCGGCCAGGCCGGCGGCCACGATGTTCTTGGCCACATAGCGGGCCATGTAGGTCGCCGAACGGTCCACCTTGGTGGGGTCTTTCCCCGAGAACGCGCCGCCTCCGTGCCGTCCGCGACCGCCGTAAGTGTCCACGATGATCTTCCGCCCCGTCAAGCCGACGTCGCCGTGCGGGCCGCCGATTTCGAAGCGTCCGGTGGGGTTGACGTGAACGGTGATGCCCGGGTGCCAGCGATCATGCAAGACGGGCTTGAAGATCTCGTCGATCACGCGCTCCTTCAACTCGCCTTGTCGCTCGTTCCAGGATTTGTCATGCTGTGTCGAAAGGACCAGCGTATCGACGCGCACGGGATTCAGACCATCGTACTCGACCGTTACCTGTGATTTGGCGTCGGGGCGAAGGCCCGGTATCAGCCCGTCGCGCCGGACGTCGGCGTGGCGTTCCACGAGCCGGTGGGCCAGGTCGATGGGAAGCGGCATGAGCGACGAGGTCTCTTTGCAGGCGAAGCCGAACATCATGCCCTGATCGCCCGCGCCCTCGCGGTCCACGCCCATCGCGATGTCGGGCGACTGCCGCTTGATCGAGGTCAGCACCGCGCACGATTCGTAGTCGAACGCCATGTCGCCCGAGGTGTAGCCGATCTCCTTGATCGTGGCTCTCACGATGTCGGGGATCTCGACGTAGGCCTTGGTGGTGACTTCGCCGGCGACGACCACCATTCCGGTGGATACCAGCGTCTCGCATGCCACCCGGGAGTGCGGATCCTGCTCGAGCATGGCGTCGAGCACGGCGTCGGAGATCTGGTCGGCCACCTTGTCGGGATGGCCCATCGAGACTGACTCTGACGTGAATAGATACGACCTCTTGGATGTCTTGGCGCTCACAAATCGTTCCTCAGCATTGGGTTCGGACGAATAAAAAAAGGTAAGACCCGCGGGCATCCTAGACGGAAGGTCTTGAAAACACAACCGTGCCGGGACCGTGGCCGGGAGCGGGTCGGTTGGTGCTGCCGCCGCCCCGAATCGCCCGAAACCGCGTTTCAGCATTCGTCGCGGTTGGCTTGCTCGTAAATCGGGAGGGCATAAAATCGCTTCAGCGACCGGGAAATCGCTGCATACGGCCCCTTCGAGAGCGACCTCGCCGTGATAGACGTCAACTCCGACAAGAGTGCGGAAGCCGCCCGCGACGCGTTCAAGAGTTTTCTCAAGAAGCGAGGGATCAAGTTCACCAGTCCGCGGCAGCGCATTCTTGAAGCTGTGCTGGAAATGAGTGACCACTTTGAGGCCGAGCAGCTTCTCTTCGCGCTGCGCCAGCGCGGGCACCGGGTGGCCAAGGCGACCATTTACAGGACGTTGCCGCTGCTTGTTGAATGTGGAATTCTCAAGCAGGTGCGGTTTGACGTGAAGCAGGCTCATTACGAGCTTTGCTTCGGCGAGAGCGCCCACGATCATATGGTCTGTTATCGCTGTGGGCGTATTATCGAGTTCGCCAGCGACGAGGTCATCGAACTGCGGCGAAGGCTTGGGCGCCGGTATCATTTCCATGTCGTTTCGCATCGATTTCAGCTTTCGGGGCTGTGTTGGGAGTGCGTCCGTGCTTGCCCGGCGGCTGCTCCGCTGACGGTTTCTCCTGAATCGTCCGGTCCGGCGGCAGGCCGAGAACCGGGCCAGGGCAGTTGAGGTCCCGCCGAGGAGGGACTGGTCGAGGGGTTTGGGTTCGTTTGATATGAAGGCAGGCACGAAGGCACGGAGGCACGAAGGCACGTAGGCGGTGGCCGGGAACGGGGCGATTCGGATGGGCGGGGCGCTTGGGTTCGCTTGGCGCCCGGTTGTCGCGCCGGTTGGGACGCGGCGAGGACCGACGGCCGTCTGGTGGCGGCTGGATGGGCCGGGCGGTATAGGCGGCAGGTCGCTGACCCTCCGGTAACTGAAAGCCGACGACTCTCCCTGGGTTTGGCTTCGTTTGGCGCCGGCGCTTGTTGGTGCGCGGGCGATTGAAGGTCCGGTCGCTGGCGCTCCCGGCTCTGATGGCGAGCGTCTGATGTCTGAGAACTGATCCGCCTGAGGCGGAATGAATCGCGCAGCTTTGGGTTCGTTTCGCACGGGTACTTTCGGCGTTGGCGCGTCCGGAAGGCGGGGGACCCGAGCGACGTCGAAGGCACAGGTCTGATAACTGACAACTGATGACTGAGAACTTCCGCATCGGTTGGGTTCGTTTGGCGCGGGCGCTTGTTGGTGTGTGGGCGATTGAAGGTCCGGTCGCTGGCGCTCCCGGCTCTGATGCGGGTTGGGCATGGTCTTCTCATTTGCGTATGCCCCCTGCGGCGCGCACTTTGGGTGCGCTTCTCCTTTCCACCCTATAGAAGACGGTGGGTGTTCCAGATTTTTTCGAAAAAGTGGAACAGGCGATATCAGCATCGCCTTGGGGTTTCGGGGCGGCAGGGTGGCAAAAGTTTTCAGTTGTCAGTTATCAGTTGTCAGGAAGAAGCCTTCAGCCGTTCCGCCTGAGGCGGATCAGGCTTCGGCCGGAGCGCGGCGGGGGTGGCGGTTGCGTCACGAGCGTTTCTGCGCGATTCGAGCTTGGTTGGTGTACTGATCATGACCCCACCTGTCGCTTCGCGAGAGATGGGTCACCCGGCGTTTTTCGTTATCGTGCGTGGCACGCTCCTCAGCCGTCCCTCCGGGACTCGGGTGGTTTTGGACCGGGACGTTTACCCAGCGATCAATCGCTGGGCTATTCTCAAGTGCCCCTCCGGGGCATAGCGCCGACAGAGCCGGGCTCGCTTTCCTTTGGGAAGGTTGGCGTCGCCCGCTTCGCGGGCTTTTGGCAGGAGGGGCCGTCAGCCGAGCCGGCGAGTCGGCTGGAAAGGGGAGGGTAGAACAGTTGAACAGTTGAGCAGGTGACCAATTCGCAAGCTGGCACTTGCCCGGTCGATCCCCCACCCCTTGCTTCGCAAGGGACGGGGCATCCGGCAACTGCGGCGTTTGGTTTCGCGCATCGATTCCCCACCCTTTGCTTCGCAACGTGTGGGGCACCTTGCACGCGCCGGTAGTTCCCGGATAGGGTCTACATTGATCCGTTACGGGCCGAGCCGACGTTACTATTTTCGAGGGCTGTGAGAATGGCCGTGTTTGTTTCATTGTTGCGCGGGATCAATGTGAGCGGGCAGCGGAAGATTCGCATGGCCGATTTGGCGGAGGCTTATGAATCGCTTGGGTTCGAGAACGTGGCGACTTACCTGCAGAGCGGCAACGTGGTGTTTGCGGCGAACACGCGCAGCGCGGCGGAGATCGCCTCGTCGCTGGAGGGCCAGATCCGGTCTTGCTTTGGGTGCGACGTGACCGTGCTGATCCGGACGGCTCGGGATCTGCAGCGTGTCGTTGAGGGGAACCCCTATTCGGCCGAGGCGGCTAAAGACCCTCGCAAGGTGCATGTGACATTTCTGGCGCGGCGACCGACGCGCGCCAAGGTTCGTGGCATTGAGGCTCCGGCGCCGGGGGACGACGTTTTTTCGCCGGGTTCGCAGGAGATCTACCTGCATTGTCCGGGCGGGTATGGCCGGACGAAGCTCAACAACGCTTTTTTCGAGCGCAAGCTGGGCTTGTCGGCCACTACCCGCAATTGGCGGACAGTCGAGGCCCTTCACCAAATGGCCCGCGGGTCACATCAGTGACCGAGGCTTTGCGGCGAGCGGGCGGATTCGCTTCGCATCCTCAGATCATGCGGAACGACCACGACTACCGTCGCGGTCGCGGCGTTGCCGGATGCGTCGGTGCTTTCGACGGTGATCGTGTAGGTCCGCTCCATGCGCCGGCCGAGCCGCTGTGCCCGCAGGTCGACGCTCAGCGCATCGGTGATGACCCAATCGGGTGACGGATCGCCCGGGTTGACCTCCACCGGTTCGCTGCTTTCGACGGACACGATCTCGTTTGCGAGCATCGGGTCGCAGATATCTTCCGCCTCGACGGTGACGTCCACGCTGACCATCTTCAGGTTCGGCGGCCAGAGCATCTCGGGCGTGGCCTCGATCGAGAGAATTGTCGGCGGCGTCGTGTCGTCGATCGTCGCCGCGGCCTCGTCGTCGAGCACCACGAGTCCTCCGTCCCAATCGACGAAGTAGGTCAGGACCGTGCCGAGCGCTAGAGACGAATTGACGATGACGGTGGCTTGGCCATCCGGATCGGTGATGGCCGTGAACGTCTCGGGCGTACCGTCGTCGTCCAGGTCGATTTGGAAGAGGATCTCCTGGTCGGCGATCCCGCTGCCGTCGGCGCTGTTCAGGCTGGCGACCAGCGCTCCTTCGGCGGCCTCGCCCGTGCATTCGATCACGACGTCCTCGGCCGTCAGGGTGGCGCCATCGATGACGTCGCCGATGCCGTTGTTGTTGGCATCGGCCTGGTCGGGGTTGGCGACGGTCGGGGCGTTGTCGAACGAGACGGCGAGGCTGTAGTCGCCCTGGGTCATGGGCTCGCCGTTTGCTTTCACGAACTCGAGCAGGGTGAGCCAGTTCTCCCAGCGGGGCAGATCGACCATGTTGTTTTCGCGGTTGACGCCGCCGGGTGCGGCCGGGCAGGGTTCAAGCCGTGGGAGGTCGTTGCAGTAGCGGGTGGACCAGGAGACTTCCTCGATCAGGAAGGTATTGAGTCCACCGAACTCGGTGATCGAAACGAGGTAGTCTTCATAGGACATGCCCGGCGGCGCTTCGGGAGCGACCTCGAGGTCGGCGCTGGGGTGGAACATGCCGAACTGGTCGAACATTTCGTGGTGGGAGCCTTCGGGCGTGAAGATGGGGCTGTTCTCCTCGAAGACCGACGCGCTGAAGTTGGTGAATCCCAGCCGTGCGACGCCCTGTCGCCCGGCGGGGTCGGAGGCGTTGAACGGCGGCGCGAAGGAGATGAGCGGATTGGCGGCGATGGAGAAGTCGATGGCCGGCGACGTTCCGGGCACGGCGCCGGACTGGAGGATCCACTGATCGATCGCGTAGTCGCCCAGCAGGGTGCGTTGACCGATGCGCATGTACTGGAACATTTCGGGGAAGGTGAATCCGCACATTTCGCAGAGGAAGAAGTTGCGATCCGCCTGGTCGGACCAGTCGCCCTGCGGCACCAGGTTGGAGTGGTAGGTGCCGTGCTGCCCGATCTCGAGGTGGGGATTGACGATCCGGTCGTTGAGCCAGTCTACCGGGTCGGGGTCTCCGAATGCGTCCCAGATCAGCCGTGGAATCGTGACCAGCGTGATGGGCGTTTCGGTTCCGCCGGGCAGATCGGCGGGCACCTGGTAGCCCGGGTCCGCCGGATCGTCACCGATGCCGTTGTAGTTTTCGAGTTTTTTCACGTCCCATTCGGCGGGCGACCAGATGGCCGCGTCGGAGAAGGTCTGGACGAACTCGTTCTGGAAGACGCGGCTCAGGGCGTCGATGCGCACGATGAAGTGCGTGTCGCTTCGGGCCCAGCGTCCCTTGGCGGCGATGGCCCGGTCGTACAGGTTTGGATCGAGCGGACCGTCGAAGACGCCGTCGCCGTCGGAGTCGGTGTCGTTAAGCGGGTCGCAGGCGTCGCCGCGGCCGTCGCCGTCGAAGTCGTCCTGCGTCGCGTTGGCGGTGAAGACGCAGTTGTCGGCATCGTCGAGGACCCCGTCGTTGTCGTCGTCCTCGTCGGCGGGATCGCCGAGGCCGTCGTTATCGTTGTCGAGCTGGTCGAGGCGATTGATGCCGCCGTCGGCGTTCATATCGATGCGCGGCGGATTGAAGTGCATCGGGGCGTTGTCGAAGCGGTCGACGATGCCGTCGCCGTCGGTATCGGTCAGGTCGGTGAGCAGGCCGAAGACGTCCCCTTCGAAGTTGCCGAACACGACGTCGGTGTTGGAGTCGAAGTCGGGATCGAGCTGGCCCACTGCGAGTCCGCGGGCGTCGGTGCCCGACCCGCCGATGATGCCAGCGTTGAGGAAGCGCGGTCGTCCTGCGTCGTCGTTGCCCTCGTTCAGCCAGAGGTCGACCTGCCCTTCCCATATGCCGTCGGTGTTTCCGGTGAGGATGTCCACGGCGCCGTCGCCGTTGATGTCCTCGGCGGCGAGGGCCATCTGGGATGCGAACGTGCTATGGAGCCGGTCGAAGGCGAACGGTCGCGTTCCTATGGTACCGTATTCGATGGGGGCGAAGTTGCCGGTGCCGTCGTTTCGGTAGATGTAGAGGTAGCTGGCGCGGTCGGCGACGAGCAGGTCCAAGTCCATGTCTCCGTCGACGTCGCCAAGTGCGAGCCCGTAAGCGGTCAGATACGACAGTGGCGGGAAGTAAGGCGGATCGGCGGGGTCGGGCGACTGGTCAGGCTGCGAGATGATCGTCTCGGGCGTGAATACGGGGACGCCGCTTGCGTCGTTGCCGGTGTTGCGGAAGAGGATGACGTCCGCGGCGTTGTTGTCAGAGGCGGCGATGTCGCCGGACATCAAGTCGATGTCCATGTCGCCGTCGACGTCTCCGGCCGCTAGGACGATGGCGTCGGTGCCGGCATCGCCGACCATCACGCCCAACTGCGGAAAGCCGGACGACTGGAACGTGCCGTCGTTGTTGCCGGCGTAGAACAGCAGGTGGCCATCCTCGGGGATGACGGTGCTGCCGCCGGTTCGCGGGAGGATGAAATCGAGCGCGCCGTCGCCGTTGAAGTCGGCGGCGGCGAGGGCGTAGGCGTCGTGGAAGAACATGTTGATCTTGACGCCGTCGTCGAAGAACGTGCCGTCGCCTATGCCGACGAGGAGTCGCACATCGCCGAAGGTGTCGCCGGCGAGGACGTCGTCGATCATATCGCCGTCGGCGTCGCCGACGCCGAGGCCCCAGGCGCGGGTCCGGCCGTCGACGTCTTCGAGGAAGACCTGGTCGAAGCCGGGCTGCAGGATGAGTTGGGCGGTTGCGTTGGCGGCGGTCGCGGCCAGGATCGCCCCCGCCAGCGCGGTGAGTAAGGCAGCGCGCCGTGCGCGTGCGCAACAGGCGATCGTACGAGCTACGATGGAATCGGCAAACATCTTTGCACCTCCGTTTGGACGGGTTAAGCGTAGACGATCGGCCACGGAGCCGGACGCCGACGACTTAACAATTTGACTCGATTGTGAAACTGCGATGGCCCCCTCCGCCGGATAACCCCTCAGAGCACCATTATACACGCCCCACCACGGCACATTGAATTCAGCAGTCCTTACGGCGACATTACGCGCACTTATCAAAATGGTCAGGATTCAGGGATCTACGGGAGATGGGTTGTCGATATCCCAGTATCTGTGGCCGGAAAGGGGCTTTTGACGTGCGGATGCCATGGCAGGGCCTCGGCTTGCCCGCATTCTTTCGGGAATAATCAAAACATTTTTACTGTGAATTTCGAGACACGAAGCGTCATTGAGCGGTGATACGACCAAATCTCGTTCGTAACGCGCACGGGCCGGCGGCGAGGGCCCGTGCGGAAGCCATCATGCCTGTATGTGATGCGGTTCGTACGTAGAGCGCTTTGCCTGCGAAACCAAGGATCGCGTTGTTCTCACTGATCGGTTTCGATTCGCCGCAGGGCCTCGAGGGTTTCTTTCGGCTCGGGCCGGTGGGTGTAGTCGGGATGGACGCGGGCGTATCTGATCGTCGCGGTCTGGTCCACGATGTATCGGGCGGGCATGGGCAGCGTCCAGCTCGGTTCGCCGTTGGCGTCGGGAAGATCGATCTTGAAGTCGAGGTAGACCCGGCGCAGCTCTTCGGGAAGCTCGATCCGCAGGCCCATGGTTTCGGCGAAGGCGTTGGCCTCGTCTCGAAGAAGGACAAAGGTCAGATTGTGTCGCTTGATCAGCTTCTCGAGGCGTTCCTCTTTCTGCGGCGAGACGGCGACCAGTTCGGCGCCGAGTGCGCGGATCTCGTCCACGACTTCCTGCAGAGCATCCAGCTCCGCGTTGCAGTATGGTCACCAATGGCCTCTGAAAAACGTGAGGACCAGCGGGCCTTGGTTCAAGATCTCGGCTGATTCGACGATGCCGCCGCCGGCGCGAGGAAGCATGAACGGAGGCATCCGGTCGCCCTCGCCCAGGGCTTTGTCGGCGGCGCCGGACGCTTCGAGGTCGGCCGTCGCGCGGTGCATGATTTCCTTTGCTTCGGTGGGGGCTTTGGCTTCGAAGTCTTTTCGGATGGAGTCGAGTTTGGGTTGCAGATTGCTCATGTGTTCAGCTTTCTTTGTGTAGAAGTTTCGTTGTTGAGGTTCGGGTGTACCAGTGCGGTTCGCGGCCCCTTTTGCTAAAGTGTTCAGACCTCCAGCGACTCGGCGTAGTTCGGGAAGTCCGTATAGCCCCGTGCGCCTTCGGGGGAATACCACGTTTTCATGTCTGCCTGCGGGCTGAGCGGCCAGCCGTTGGCGAAACGTTCGACGAGGTCGGGGTTGCTGATGTAGGGGCGTCCGAAGGCGATCAGATCCGCGTGGCCCGCGCGGATCGCCTGTTCGGCCGTCTCCAGCGTATAGCCGCAGTTGCCCATCAGGGGGCCATCAAAGAGGCTGCGCAATTCGGCAAGCGTCATCGGCTCGCCGAGTTTGTGGAACCCGAACGCGAGGCCGTCCAGCACGTGGAGGTAAGACAGTCCGAACCGGTTGAGTTGCCGGATCACGTAGGTGAACTGCTCGCGATAGTCTGGTGATCCCATGTCGTTGAAGGAGCCGTTGGGTGAGAGGCGGACGCCCACGCGGTTCGCCGGCCAGACTTTGGAGACGGCCTCGACGACCTCGCCGAGGATGCGGAAGCGGTTCTCGACGCTGCCGCCGTAGGCGTCCGTGCGGTGGTTTGTCTTTGACTGAAGGAATTCGTCGAGGAGGTAGCCGTTGGCCGAGTGGATTTCGACGCCGTCGAATCCGGCGTCGCGGGCGCGCTCGGCGGCTTTTCGATAATCTTCGACGATCGCGGGGATTTCGTCGGTCTCCAGGGCTCGCGGCGTTTCGTGCGGTTGCTTGCCTTGGGGGGTGTGGATGTATTCCTCGTTGATCTTGACGGCCGAGGGTGCTACCACCGGCTCGCCGTTGTGGAAGCTGCTGTGGGAGGCCCGGCCACAGTGCCACAACTGCAGGAAGACCGGGGTGCCTCGCTCATGCAGGGCGTCGACGACGAGGCGCCAGCCGTCGGTTTGTTCGTTGGTGTAAATACCGGGTGATTGGACCCAGCCGTTGGCCTGCTCGGAGATGGTCGTGGCCTCGGTGATGATCAGCCCGGCCGAGGCGCGTTGGGCGTAATACTCGGCCATCAGGGCGTTGGGTATGCGCTTCTCGCCTGCGCGGGCGCGAGTCATCGGGGCCAAGACGACGCGGTTTTTGAGCTTGATGTCGTGCAGCTCGAATTCGGCGAGCAGGCTTTTCGGTTCGGTCTCCATTTTGCGTCTCTCATTTCTGTGATGGTATGCAGGCGATTCCAAATCGGCGAGGAAATCCGCCGCCCCTGCGGGGCTGAAAATCTGTCTCACGCGGTCCGTGTCGATTGGAGCGGCCGCGCGGGTCTTACGCCAGGACGCCGGCGATGCAGCCGGTCATCCAGCAGGCTATGGCGCCGCCGAGCATTGCTCGGGGGCCGAGGCTGACGAGGTCGCCGCGGCGCGTGGGGGCGATGCCTCCGATGCCTCCGATCTGGATGCCGATCGAGCTGATGTTGGCGAAGCCGCAGAGGGAATAGGTGGCGATCAGCGTGGCGCGCTCGGACATGGCGTTTGTGCGGATCGCGTCGGCCAACTCGCCGTAGGCGATGAGTTCGTTTGTGGCCATCGCCTTGCCGAGCAGGCCGCCGAAGGTGCGGCAGTCGTCGCCGTCCACGCCGATGAGCCAGGCGATCGGTGAGAACAGCAGGCCGAGCAGGCTGTCGAGATTCAACTGCTCCAGGCCGATGCGCTCGACGAGCGGGGCGACGAAGGGCCACTCGCCGATTGCGATGAGCAGGAAATCGACGATTGCGATCATGGCGACGAAGGCGATCAGCATGGCGATGACGTTGATGGCCAGCTTCATTCCCTGGGAGGCGCCGGCGGTGATGGCGTCGATCAGGCTGCGGGTTTCGCGTTCCATCGAGACTTTGGCCGAGTCGGCGGTCTCGGGCGTTTCGGTCTCGGGGACCATGATCTTGGCCATGACGAAGGCGGCCGGGGCCGACATCAGGCAGGCGGTCAGCAGGTGGCGTGCGACGCCGACGGCTTTTTGCGGGTCGTCGCCGGCGAGCAGGCTGACGTAGACGGCCATCACCCCGGCGGCGACCGTGGCGAAGCCGCCGGTCATCAGGGCCATGAGTTCCGAGCGGGTCATGGTGGGGATGTAGGGCCGCACGAGCAGGGGGGCCTCGGTCTGGCCGAAGAAGACGTTGGCTGCGCCGGCGAGGCTTTCGGCGCCGCTGACGCCCATGGTTCGGCGCATGGCGGCGGCCATGATGGACACGGCGCGTTGGAGGACGCCGTAGTGGTAGCCGACGGCGGAGATGCTGGCGACGATGATGATGGTGGTCATGATCTTGATGCCGGCGATGGCCTGCCAGGGCACGGCCGGGTTGCCGCCGGCGAGTTCGCCGAAGACGAAGGCGGCGCCTTGGTCGGCGCCGCGGAGTATGATCGTGACGAAGCGGCCGACGGCGTCGAAGACGGCCTCGCCGGCGGCGGTTCGCAGGACGGCCAGGGCGAGGAGCCATTGCAGGGCGAGGCCGCTCAGGACGATCCGCCAGGGGAACCGCCGGCGGTTGGTGGACAGCAGCCAGGCGATGCAGACGAGAACGGCGATTCCGAACAGGCCTCGGAGCAGGGGCATGGTTGTCAGCGCTCCGGGGGGTTGGGCAAGGGGGTGAAGTGTTTGGGGCATCGCGGCTCGTAGTCGTTCAGGCCGCCGACCATGTGGAGCGTGTTGATGGGGGTGAAGCGCTGGTTGTAGGGCGCCGGCTCGCCGCAGACGCGGCAGGGTGCCTGGAACACGACGACGTCGTCGGCGATTTTCATCAACTGCGGCATGGGATCGAAGGGCCGGCCCCAGACGTCGTAGGTGATTCCGGCGACGATCACGAGTTTCCCTTGCGCCAGCAGGTCTTTGACGATGGGGACGAGTTCGATCTTGAAGAAGTGTCCTTCATCGACGGCGACGACGTCGGCGTTGCCGCAGAGCCGCCGGATGGCCTCGGCGTCGGGCGCACGCAGGGCATCGAACCGATCCTGCCGGTGGGTCACGAGGTGGTCGGCGTCGTATCGGTCGTCGATCGAGTGTTTGAAGGCCACGACGGTGCGGCCGCGGGCTTTCTCCTGCCGCAGGCGGCTGATGACATATTCGGTCTTGCCGGCGAACATGGAGCCGTGCACCACCTCGAGCCGCCCCGCCGCTCGTCGTTCGCCGTCGGTCAAAACGAAACCTCCCGCCCGATTGGACGACCAACCGCGCCGAGCCTGCCTTGCCGACGCACGCCTTTTCCGAGCCGCGCCCGTAAGGAAGCGGAAAGCAAAGAGTGTACCCGCAACCGCACCCCGATCAACGCAAACCAACCGGTTTGCCCCTTGCTGGAGCGATCGAAATTGACGCCTGCTCGGGCAAGCGACGCCGACCACAAGCCTGCAGATTGGCTTATGTCCGATGACTCGCCTCAGGTGGCTGTACGCGGTAGAATCATACAGACGAATCCAGCTTCCAGCCGATGCGAAGTTCAGGTCAAGGGGACTGCACTGTGGAGAGTGGGTCATGAACGGCCAGTGGACGGAAGTGGCGACGCTCCGCTTCAAGGGCGAGCGGTTCCGCGATCGGGCCCTCGACTTGTCGGCCGTGACGGAGCTGCGGCAGTTTCAAAAGATGGTCGCCGAAACAGCGAAGGCGTTATGGCGAGCCGCACATCCCGAGCGCGAACGCCTGCCGGCCCATTTCGAAGAACGTACGCGTCTTTGTCTGCGCCGAATCGAGGACGGCAGCGCGGCGGTCCCGCTGGAGGTCTTCGTGGAAAGTTCGCCGCAAGGCGAGCTCTGGGAGCCCGAACCGGAGGAAGTAAACAAGGCCATCGATCTCGCGTTTGACGTGTTCGATTGCCTTGAATGCAGCCGCCCGTTACCGGAGCGGTTTCCGAAGGAGCTGCTTCCCGAGTACCAGGAATGGGGCAAGACGCTCGGACCGGACGAATACATCGAATTCCATCCCCCGGCAAAGAGCCGGGCGACGAAACTCGACGCAAACACCCAGGAGCGGCTGTCGCGATTTACTGATATGCCGCACTCGAGCGCGTTTGAGGTAGTGGGCGAGGTCGTGGAAGCCGACGTTCGGCGGCGCCAGTTTCAAATCTGGACCGACGCAGAAACAGCCGTTAAGGTCGCGTTTGATGAATCGCAGGAAGATACCGTCACCCAGGCGCTCAAGGACCATCGCTCCGTCCGAATTCGAGTCTGCGGGCTGGCCGACTTCACGCCGCAGGGGAAACCGATTCGAGTCACAGAGGTTCAGGAGCTGCAACTTATAGGCCTGGGCGAGCCACAGTATGACGAAACCGCGCCCGCCGTTGAAGACGAAATCGCCCGGATTGCGGCAGAAGTTCCAGAGGACGTGTGGGACGCCCTGCCCGACGACCTGAACGAAAACCTGGATCACTACCTGTACGGTACGCCGAAGCGATGAAATGGGTTTTTGCTGATACGCACTACTGGTTGGCGCTAGCGAAACCCGGCGACCAATGGGCGGACTCGGCAAAGCGAGCGAAGTCGGCACTCGGACCCGTCATTCTGGTCACGACAGATGAAGTTCTAAGCGAGTTTCTTGCGGGCATGAGCAAGGGTGGCGCGCAGATTCGCCGGATCGCGGTGAAGATGGTCCGGACCATCATGGCCAACGCCAACATGCGCGTCGTGGCGCAGTCCCGTGATACGTTCTTAAAAGCCCTCGATCGCTATGAGGCCCGGGAGGATAAGGCGTACAGTCTCGCCGACTGCGCCTCGATGAACACGATGGAAGCAAAGGAAATCACGGAAGTCCTGACGAACGATCATCACTTCGAACAGGAGGGCTTCACGATCCTGATGAGAGAATGAGCGCGAGCCACGCTTGAGAAGCGGCACGTTTGTCGGGAACAGGGATCAAAGGCCCGCTTTCGGAGTTCCGACCATTCAAGGAAGTGCCCAGTAGCCAATTTGCGTTTCCGCCGGCATAAGAGGAGCCGCGCTCGGGGCACGGCACTTCACGAACAGCGAGAGGAACGTCGAATCCGCGCTGTTCGATTAATACGGCCAAGGACGCATACTACCCTTGGAAATCATCCTCCTGGCCCCGTGAGCTCCGTCTGCATGATGCCGTAGTCGAGGAGGTCCACGTCGCAGTCGCCGTCGGCGTCGCTGCGTAAGCCACCGTTCGGCGCTACGGCTACGCCCAAGGGCGTGTAGTCGCAAACGTCCGGCCCGTTGGGCACGCCGTCGTCGTCGATGTCCGGATCACAGGCATCGCCCATGTTATCGCCGTCGAAGTTCTCTTGTTCGGGGTTGGGCACAAGAGGGCAGTTGTCGTCAGCGTCCGGCACAGAATCTCGGTCGGCATCCTCAATGGTTCCTTCGACGGTCGTGTTGAACAACACCGATAGGCTGTTCGACGTTGAGTTCGCAACGATCAGATCAAGGTCGCCGTCGTTGTCCACGTCTGCTTGAGTCAATCCTCTTGGCTCCTCGCCGACACCGAAGTACCTGACCTCACTCAAACTCGCCGTGTCGGGACCGAGGAAGACCGCGATGTTATCTCTAACTGCGTCCGACACCGCCAGATCAGTAAAACCGTCCCCGTTTATGTCGAACGCCGCAAGCTGTTGGGGGTCCTCCAGGTTTCCGGGAACGTCCCAGTGCGGCCCAGCAAATCCACCGGAGAAGTTGAAGTAAACGGACCACTCGGGCCGATCGACGGCAATGTAAGCAAAGTCTAGAAACGCATCGTCATCGAAATGAGCTACGGCAAGGTCGGCGACCGACCAGTTTCCAGCATCAAGAGCGTCGTGGGGGATGAAGTTGCCCTGTCCGTCATTGAGATCTACTCTCAGAGTATCGAGGTTCATCGAGAACACGTCGTTGTATCCGTCGTTGTTGAGATCCGCGCAGCTAACGCGGCGCGCAGAGAAGCCGAGCGATTGCGGGGGCCCGAAGAATCCCTGACCATCGCCAAGGAGGAGAGTGGGGGAAGAGGCGTAATTGTGACTCGCCACGACATCGAGATGACCGTCGTTGTTCGTATCACAGATGGCCAATTGCTGGGGCTGTCCGCCAACCGAGAACCGGGGCTTGGAGGCAAAGGAGCCATCGCCAATGCCCAACAGGACTGAAACTTCGGAAGAACCTTCATGGGCTATGAGTAAGTCAGGAGCGCCGTCCTCGCGGAAGTCTGCGCACGAAATGTCAGTTGGTCGCTCCGCAACTTCATAGCGCGCTTCGGGGAGATACCTGCCGCCGCCGAGCCCGATGAGCACAGAGACGCTGTCGGACTCAGGTCCTACCGAGGCAAGGTCAATAATCGTGTCGCCATTCAGATCACAGGCGGTTACCGCGCGAGGCGAGGGGGCAACGCCGAACCGAGGTTCCCAGAGGAACGTCCCATCGCCAACTCCGGGCAGCAAAGATACGTTGTTTGAACTATAGTTCGCGGTCGCGATGTCCACGACGCCGTCGCCGGTGAAGTCGGCGATAATCAGGGCCTTCGGCTCGTCACCAGCACCGTATCGGGTCGCCGTCGGGAAGTTGCCCTCGCCGTCATTGAGAAGGACCGAAACGTCATTCGAATTGGGATGCACGGCTAGAATATCAGGATAGCCATCTGCGCTGACATCGCGAACGAGAACCTGTTGCGCAAACAATCCTAGCTGCACACTGACGGCCGGGGAGAATGCCCGCGGGCCGCTGCTGAAAAGAATTGATATGTCTTCACTATTGGATGTTACCAAGTCAATCGAGCCGTTGCGATCAAGATCACCAACCGCGACCGACCATGGTTCACGGCCGACCGTGTAGTGCCGGACATCCGAGAACGAGACGTCACCCGCTCCGTAGTGGATAGTGACAGAATGAGAGTTTCGGTTAGCGGCGACAAGATCGAGGAACGGATCGGCGTCAACGTACGCCCACACGAGCTCTGTCGCGCGCTCCTGAGCCGTGTATCTTAGGTGGAATTTGAAGTCGCCTCTACCGCGATACACGCGAATCTCATTGCATCCAACGGCCAGATCCGGAAGCTCATCGTCGTCCACGTCGCCTACGGCGATTGCGCCACTGCAGCCGTCCACGGTAAGGGTCTCCAGCCCGAGCATAAACGTGGCGTCGCCCCTCCCGCGGAGTATCGCAAGGGCGGTATCGTTGTAAGAGGCGATGACCACATCGAGATGCCCATCAACATCGAGGTCAGCGCAAGCGAGGTCGTGCGGGTCCTCCCTCACGCCAAACCTGACCTGCGGCAGAAAGCCTCCCACCCCGTCGGCGCGAAGAACTGCAATGTCATCGAATGCAGCGTTGGCCGTCACAACATCAGGGAGGCCGTCCTCGTTGAGATCGCAGCTCACAATTGCGGTAGGGCCGTTACCTACGGCAAACGTGGGGGTTGCGCGGAAGACGTCCGGCTCCTGGGAAATCCCGTCCGGCGAGAACGACCCAAGTAGAAGAAGAACCGTGGCAATTCCAGGCGTACGCCGCACGGATGCCCGATAACGTGGAGCTTGAGTCGCGCAAAACTGATCTCGAGACACGAGTCCTGCTCCTCTACCGCCCCTATACGCCGTCCAGCAACCGTTGTTCAAAGTGACATCCCCAACGAAACCACGCTCACTATCGATGGTGCCTTGACGTGCACCGAAATCAGGTAAACCATCCACCCCAGTTCCGGCAGTTTCGATGTTAACGGCTGGGCGGCCGGATATCCACCGTAAAGCGCGGCGCCGGCAGCGGAAGACGTCCGAGCAGCGGAAGGATTCCATTGCGCCCCTGCGGCAACCGCCCGCGTCAGCGTCCCAGGGGTTGATTCGACCGCGGTGGGGACGCATAAACGTCTTGTCACTCACGCCGGAGCGAATAGACGACCCCTTCAGGGTCGGGCCTCCCCGGGGCCATGCCATCCGGGGGCGGCGCCCGCTTGTGGCGGCCTTGCCCCCGGCTACTACAGCGCAGGCCTTCGGCCTGCAGGCCGGCCAACAGTGCCTCCTTGGACGCAAGGGAGACAAAAGAAGTCGCGGATGCCCTTACGAACGATCATCATTTCGAACAGAAGGGCTTCACGATTCTAGAAAGCTTTCGAGCCAAGTCTAGCGCCGGGGCCTGTCCCCGGCGCCCCGAGTGAGAGCACCACTCGCGCCACGCACAAGTGGCGACGCTACATATGGTTTGAATCTACTCTAAACAAACGCCGAGCACGAGCCAGCCTTACGTAGTGGCGCATCACGCAATACCCTTAATAGCCTCCCTCGGACACTTCGACTTTGCCTCGGAAGGTCCAGTAGATGGTTGTTGTGTAGGCGATGACCAGGGGCATGCCGATCATGGCTACTATCAGCATGATCCATAATGTTCGCTCGCTGCTGGCGGCTCGGGAGAGGGTGAGGCTGTGGGCCGGGTCGTTGCTGGCCGTTACCAGGTTTGGCCACAGGGCCATCCCGAACAGTGCGATCAGGGCGATGATGGTTACGCATGAGGAGATGAAGGCTTGGCCCGGGCGGTTGGCGTAGGCCGAGCGCGGGATGTTGGCGATGGCCAGCACGTTGACCAGGACGATGACCGCGGCCCATGGGTGATTCTCGAAGTTGGGGACGGCGCGTTCGACCGCGATCAGGGTGTACATGGTGGTCAGGATGTAGATCACCAGGAACACGCCCCAGGTGTGCCACATCCAGCCGCGTACGCGGTCGTGCAGTTCGCCCTCGGGTGTTTTGAGGGTGAGGAACAACGAGCCGTGCATGGCGAACATGGCCACGCTCATCAGGCCGGTCATGACCGAGTAAGGCTGGAGGAGCGTCCAGAAGGAGCCGGTGAAATCGCCCTTCTCGTTGATCGGGATGCCGATGATGGCGTTGCCGACGGCCACGCCGAAGAGGAGGGTGGCCAGGAAGCTGGAGATGAAGAAGCCGGCGTCCCAGAAGCGGCGCCAGGCCTGCGACTTCATTTTGCTGCGGAATTCGATGGAGACGGCGCGGTAGATCAGGGCGAACAGGAGGATCATGAAGGCAGTGTAGAAGCCGGAGAAGATGGATGCGTAGGCGTAGGGGAAGGCGGCGAACAGCGCTCCGCCGAAGGTGATGAGCCAGACCTCGTTGCCGTCCCAGATCGGCCCGATGGCGTTGATGAACGTGCGGCGTTCGCGGTCGGAGCGGGCCAGGGGGTGGAGGATGCCAACGCCGAGGTCGAAACCGTCCAGCACGGCGTAGCCGGCCAGCAGGGCGGTGATCAGCAGGAACCAGATTTCCTGCAGCCAGGTGAAGTCCGTGTTCATGGGGCGCTCCTGCTCTCTGTTCGTCCGGTCAGTCTTTAACGGGGTGTCCGAAGATTCTCATTGCGTTGGGCCTGGGGACGGTTGAAGTCGCCGCCTTTCTCAGTCGTCCCTCCGGGACTTTACCATTTGTTAAACGCTCGTTACCCAGTGATAAATCACTGGGCTATTCTCATCTCGTCCCTCCGGGACGGGGGCGTCCCCGTCGAACATGGGCGCCACTTTCGAGCAGTGGGCGATCGCGTGTGTAACAGTCATCGCACTGCTTAAAAGCAGTGGCACACACCGCGCTGCTTGAAAGGACTTGCACGCCGCACTGCTTGAAAGCAGTGGCACACGGCATGCTCTCTCTGACGCCGCCTGGTACATTGTCCGTTTCCTTACGGGCGCGGCTCGGAAACGGCGCCGCCTGGTACATTGTCCGCTTCCTTACGGGCGCGGCTCGGAATGGCGGCCCGCAGCGGCGGCGGCCCCGCGCATCGACGTTTTCTCCGGCATCCTCACCGGCTCGGGGCCGGTCTGGATCTTGTGGTTCAGGACGTAGAGCCACACCGCGCCGAGGAGCAGGTAAATCAAGCCGAACATGATGATCGAGCCGGTCACCTGCCCGGCCGAGATCGCTTCCGAGTGGCCTTCTTGTGTCAGCAGGCCTTCGTCGACGTATTTGACGTAACCCTCTTCGGTCAGGACTGGCTGTCCCTCGGCGTCTCGCGCGATGCGCGGGTGGACGATCCACGGTTGGCGGCCTACTTCGGCCGTGATCCAGCCGGTCTGGTTTGCGGCCACCGGGAGGACGACTGCGAAGACGAAGATCCACATCAGCCATCGCTTCTGGAATAACGTGCCGCGCCGTCGCAGGATGCTGGCCCCTACCGTGAGCACGATGAAGAACATCCCCAGCCCGACCATCGTGCGATAGCTCGCGAAGGTCAGCAGCAGCGGCGGCCAGTGTTCGCGGCGGAAGCGGTCGAGGCCGAGCACCTCGTGGTCGAAGTCGGCGTCCACGAGAAAGCTCACGCCGCCGGGCACGGCGATGTTGAACTTCATTTTGCCCTCATCCTCGTCGGGCCAGCCCATGAGGCTGAGGTCGGCCGGGCCGGTCTCGAAGTGACCCTCCATGGCCGCGAGCTTGGCCGGCTGGTTTTCGGCGACCATGTTCGCGTTGGAGTGGCCCGAGATCAGTTGGACGATGCTGAAGATCGTTGCGAAGATCAGGCCCCCGGTGAAGGAGCGGTGGGCGAACTCCTCGTGTCGCTTTCGCAGGATGTAGTAGGCGCTGATGCTCATGATGAAGAAGGCGCCCATGATGAAGGCCCCGATGAGCGTGTGGGTCAGTCGTTCGATGGTGGAGGGGTTGAACACGGCGGCCCAGAAGTCGGCGAGTTCCGCCCGCATGACGGGTTCGCCGTCGATGAACCAGGGCGTGCCGTCGCGGGTCATCTGGGCGATGGTGTGCCCGGCCGGTGTCTGCTGCCAGGAGTTGGCGACGATGATCCAGACGGCCGAGAAGATCGAACCCAGGGCGACCATGATCGTTGCGAAGAAGTGGAAGCGGGGGCTGACCTTGTCCCAGCCGAAGACCAGGACGGCGAGGAAGCCCGATTCGAGGAAGAAGGCGAAGATGCCCTCGGCGGCCAGTGCGGCCCCGAAGACGTCGCCGACGTAGCGGGAGTAGTCGGCCCAGTTGGTTCCGAATTCGAACTCCATGACGATGCCGCTGACGACGCCGATGGCGAAGTTGAGGGCGAAGAGCTGGGTCCAGAATTTGGCGGCCGACTCATAGATGCCGTCTCGGGTGCGCAGGTACATTCCCTCGAGGTAGACCAGCACCACGCCCATGCCGATGGTCAGGGGCGGGAAGATGTAGTGGAACATGATGGTGAGGGCGAACTGCAGACGCGAGAGAAAGACCGGGTCGATATCCATGAATTCACTCCACCCGGAGGTCAGCGACGACGATTGAGATTTACACGACACGCTCGCGGAAGTCGTATGGAAGCGCCGTTCCGCACTCGGCCACCCCAACCGGCCCCGCGCCACACCTTACTTGGAAGGGCAGGGTAGCACATGCCCTGATCCACGTCCAACGATTCGCCGCCGTCACGTAGCAGCGTGTCGTACGGCGCGGTAGCGACGTCAGGGAGCCTCGGCTGAAACCACGTACTCAAAGAGCTCCTTCTTGGAATTGCGTTTACGAATCGTCTCGATCGTAACGGCCACAAAGCCGGCGTCCTCGAAAAGTGCTGCGTAGATTTCCTCAACGGGGACGAGGGTGTCGTAGAACTTAGAGTTTCCCACGATGTAATGGCAACGCGCACCGCTGGCCAGGACTCCGCGCAGGCTGGAGATGTGCTGTTTGATGTCTTCAAAGTACTTGTGAACGTAGCGAGCGAGTATTTCGTGGTTTTCGCCAATACTGGCAACAATCCGGTCGAATCGAGGGTACGGCAAGCCGTTGCTTGAAGATGGTTGCCACGAACCAAGCAGGCTGGTCGCGCAACCCCATGTTCCTCCGATCGCGTTCCAATCCAATTCGCCCGCCTGGCGGCCATTCGTGAGGAACCCGAGCCAATACATGTACGGGCGGAGTTCGCGAATGTAGCTCATGCGGTTGGGGTACGGGGGGCTCGTGATGACGATTGTGTAATCGTTGCGAGGTAGGACGCGCGCGAGGTCGCGAGAGTCGCCGTGAAACACAGTTCCTTCCGCCGAGGGGGCGTCGGTCTCAATGCTGCGTGCAACAGCCTCTGCGGCGTCGCGGAAAGTTGAGCACACGATCCCCTTGGGCTCGTTCAGGTCGTTCAGGAGAGGAAGTTGTACAGTTCCGGCCGGTCGCTTGAACGACATTGATTGGTGCCCAAAACTCACATGCGCCGTCTGAATCATGACGCGACAAAACGCGACCTTGAGAAGATCTACGACAGGCTTCTCGCAATTTGTTCGTGAGATTCGCTCGAACAACTGGGCGAGGGCGTCCAGGGTCCCGGTGTCCCACCATTTCTCAATGTTACGAATACCAGGCCGCCAGGCGTCGTGCGGTTTTCTTTGACGTCGGAGGCTCGAAATGACGCGAGACGTCTCAAGCCTTAGGGTTTGTGTGATGCCCGGACTAAAGCGCTCGATTTTGAGGTTCGCAAGCCAAACAAGGAATGGATTGATGTCGACCGAGTGGGAGGGAATTCCCTTGAGTGTTGAAGCCAGCGGCGTGGTTCCTGTGCCAGAGAAGGGGTCCAGCACGATGTCTCGGTGCGAGCGATGCTCCAGGAGCTGCTCCACGATATGCAGCGAGTAAGCGGGCGTCAAGCGCAGCCAGCCGTGACGCCCCTGCTTCACGTTCCCGCGGAAGGTTAGATGCTCGCGACGACCTAGAGAGGATGTAGGTCGTTCAACGGCTGAATCGTAGGCAAATAGACCTGGCTTCATTGCAGCAGCCCTTTGACGATGTCTTCCAGTTGTTTTTTGATTACGGGCGATGTCCGTTCGAAGAACGCCGCCAGATCGTAGCCCAGGACCTCACGCGTGAAAGCATACGTCGAGTCAAGCGAGGTTCCAACGAGCGAGCCCCTCAACAAGAGCCACTGGGCACGCAAGTAGCGATCCGCCACGTCAAAATCGATCTGCGACGAGAAGAGCACGACGACGGGAAGGTAGTGATTCGCGTATGCGTTTGCTGCGTTTGCGATGTCGGCGTTTTGCCGCTTCGAGTCTTTGCTCTTGTAGCCTTGACGGACCTCAAAAACTGGCCCTTGGAGGTGGCGTCTCACGGTCTTATTCAGCTTCAAAAAGACCGATGCCTGTTCGAT
Source organism: uncultured Phycisphaeraceae bacterium (assembly GCA_964574815.1). Lineage (GTDB taxonomy): Bacteria > Planctomycetota > Phycisphaerae > UBA1845 > UBA1845 > CAZNPL01. The sequence continues at coordinate 31,799 of CAZNPL010000006.1, read as the reverse complement.
CCATGCGCGGACTGCTTGTGCCTTTGCGTTTTCCTTGATTTCGCGCATAGGGATCCTCGCGTCGAGCGCGAGTGTGCGTTCCTTGCCGCGCGTAGTAGGCACTTTGTAAGACCAACGGCTCTGTTCTGCGGTGAGTCCGAGCGTGTCTTGCAGAATGCGCTGGAAAAGCCATTCACAGGCGATACCGATCTGCCGGTACACCGAGGTCATGCCCCCGGCAGCTTTGTGGGCAGCGTAGACGAGCGGCGAGTTGAGCCCGAACCACGTGTAGAAGGGGTCGGCGCCATAAAGTTCCACGAATTCCTCCAGCGTGTACCCCCTCTTCTGGGCACCGCCCAACTTAGGTTTGTAACTCAGACAAACGGCCAGGGCGTCGCGGATGACCTCGGCGTATTCCTTGTCCTTCTCTGTCAAGTCGTAGTGCCTTCCAGGATCGGTCACGTCACCACACCCCACGAATATACGCTGGAGACGTCCAGCGACAAAAACCACGATCAGCCGAGGCGCCCGGTCCGGTTATCCCGAAGTGCTCATCAGCCAAGGTCGCGCCGGCATTATCCAGCCGAACGCCGCGGCCAGCCTGTGCTGGCGGGCGGTGGAACCACGCCTAACAGCCACCGGACGGACTCGAACCGTCGACCTGCGGTTTACAAAACCGCTGCTCTGCCAACTGAGCTACGGTGGCACGTGCTTGGCAATAAGCAACTTACGAGTGCGCGTCTTCAGCGGACAACAACCAGAGACGACAACCGCTTCAGAGGCTCTCAACGCAGGTCATGTTACCAGAATCCCGCCTCAGAGCCAGCAAAGGCGGTTCTGAGCTGTGGTTTTTCGTGCCGCTGCCTCCAACTTTCGGGGATTGACGCGGAGAACTGGGGACGCGCTGTGCTACCGGGAGCAGTATTCAAACCGGCGGGGGCCGGGCGGCTCACCGTGTTACCATGTCGCGTAGGGCTCGGTAGGCCCATTCATCCAATGCGTTTTTCACTCCCTGACAACCAAGGGGATGCGGTGGCTCCGTAGGATCTGCACCCAAATCTTGCGAAAAACTGAATCCGCCTGCCGAGCCAGTGCGAACGCTTCCTATAAGACATCGTGTGAAAAACGCCCTTTCTACCGCAGGAGCGGGAAACGGCAGGACGTGATTCGCACGGGCGGCGCGGCGCCGGCTGAGCGATTCGTCCAGGAACTTAGGAGTAGAGTCGATGAAGACAACCGTACTTTCCCTTTTCGCTACCGCATTGGTCGTGGCTGGCACTTCTAAAGTGGCCAACGCCGATGGGCATGAAGCGACGGCCTTCGTTGTGCACGGCATTCCAGGTGGGGACCTCGGACTGGCCCCGGCCCTTCCCGTGGACGTGTCCGTGAACGGCAATTGTGCCCTTCCCGGCTTCACGTTCGGTGAGATTGTCGGTCCCCTTCCGCTACCGGCTGACGTGTACGACATCGCCATCAGCCTGGCGAATGAGGATACTCCGTGTGGTGACGACCCTGTTATCGAGGCCACGGTCGAACTGATGGGCGGCGTGAACTACTCGATCGTCGCACACTTGACGGAGGATGGTTCACCGACTGCCAGCTTATTCGAGAACGACGTCACGCCGACCGGTCGCGGGAAGGCACGTGCCATCGTGAACCATACCGCGGCGGCACCCGCCGTGGACATCAGCATTCGTCGCGACGGACCAAACTCGCCCGGTTTGGATGTTTTTGATTTCGTCAACGGCGACCAGGCGACGGCCGAGGTCCGCCCGGGTGAGTGGAACGTTTCGATCGCACCGGCCGGCGACGACATGCCGGTGTTCGGCCCGGTCACTGTCGAGTTACGCCCCTATTCAGCTTATCTCATCTTCGCAGTTGGGTCGGTTGACACGGGTTCGTTTACACTACTGCTCGAGCGCATTGGTGGCCTCAAGCCGATGATGCGTCGCCGGTAAACGACCGCGAAGTCCTGTCCGAGCTCATTCGCGATGGGACTGAATCGAATCGCACGCTGAGACAGTCATAGTACTCTCAGCGTTTGAGCTGAAACGTCCAGTTTCCATCCGCGGCACCGCTCGCCTTGAACGGTGCCGGCTTCTTTGCGCAAGGCATGTGGCGACTCTCGGAGGTGGAATTCCTGCGTGTTGCCGTGATCGCCGGGAGCACGAGCCTTGACGACAAAGTCGGCCGCACCAACTGAGCGGCCGCCGGAATCCTGACATGAGCGGCATGGGGCGAGTGTCGTCGTGAGCGGGATCATTGGCCGAGGGCGAGAGCGGTGGCGCGGTAGAGCATGTAGAGTCCGAGGAGCAGGACGAAGGCGCCGACGATTCGGCGGAACACGGTCTCGGGGATGCGCGAAAGAAATCGGCGGCCCAGCAGCGTGCCGATGACCACGCCGCCGGTGGTCCATGCGATGATCGGCCAGATGTCGAGCAGTTGGCGGCCTTCGGTGTACAAATAGACGGGCATTCGTGCGGCGCCGACGATCAGTGCGATGGCCGTCGCGGTTGCGATGAATGAATCGCGTGGCAGGTTGAATTCGAGCAGCGCTGCGGAGCGGATGCCGCCCTGGTTGCCGACCATCCCGCCCAGCAGTCCCGACGCGCCGCCGGCGGCGATAGCCGGGGCGCCCTGCAGCCTCACTCGCTTCGCCCAACCGACCAACTCCGCCAAGCCGGCTGACAGGAGGAGCAGGCCGAAAACGGCAGTCAACACGGCGCCACCGGCCCATGCGTGCAGGAGTGCGCCGGCGAGGCCGCCGATTGCGTTGGCGATGCCGAACTGCAGGAGCACTTCACGGTTCACGTGTGCGCGCAAGGTCCAAAGGGGGATCCCTGTGCCGATCGCGTGGGGTATCGAAATGGCGGCGACGGCGAGCTTGATGCCGGTTTCCAGCGCGAGGGCCGGCGTGAGCAGGCTGCCGATGCCGAACCCGACGACGGAGGCCACTCCTCCGGCAAGGACTGCGATTTTTTACCAACAGTGCGGTCAACATGGCGCAGGGGGGGCTGCTGTGTTTGTCTGCCGCGGGTCAGGGTGCAGATTCTTGCGGCACGCTCTTCTTACCGTGCGTCCGCAGAGTCCGGTCGGGAGCCAATGCGAGAAGTTGGGTGAGCAGGTGCAGGTCCCACTGCCGCGCGAGCTGTTCAATCACGGCGCAGCCGCGGACGCTGTTGCCGAATTCGTCCAGTCGGGGCGAGTAAGTGGCGATCGCGAGGCGCCCGGGGGCGATCGCAAGTACGCCGCCCGAAACGCCGCTCTTGGCCGGCAGGCCGATTCGAAAGAACCACGGACCGCTGTCGTCGTACATGCCCGCCGTGATCATGGCGCACAGGGTCCCGCGGGCGGCTCGCCGTCCCATCACCCGTTCGCCGGTGACGGGATTGGTCCCGCCGGCGGCAAGCGTGGCGCCCATCAGCGCGAGATCTCGAACGTTCACGCCCACGGAGCAGCTTTTCAAGTATCTCGATACCGAATCGTGCGGCTCGGCATAAAGGAGTTTGAGCGATCCCAGCGCGTAGGCCTTCGCGAGGCTGCCGTCATTTCCCTGCATTTCCGATTCGAACACTTCGTCGATGGGCGCGAGTTCGCGGCCCGCGCACGCCGAGAACCACCGGAGGGTCCGCTCCCATCGATCGGCTTCGTTACGGCCCTCTACCAGGCTTGTTGTCGCGATCGCCCCGGCGCTGACCATGGGGTTTTGCAGCGGGGTCGCGCGGATTTCCAAGGCAGCGAGTGAGCCGAACGGAAGTCCCGTGGCGTGCATTCCGACTCTTTCGAGCACAGCCTCGTCGTCGCGATCTTCCAATACGAGCGCAAGCGTGAACGTCTTCGACAGCGACTGGAGTGGAAAGGCGACATCGTCGTCGCCGACCGACCAGACCTGGCCATCGACGGTGGCGATCGCGATCGCGAATTGAGAGGGATCGGCCGTTGCCGCGAGTTGGCTGTGGTCAGCGACGTGCCCGGAATCGAGCTGCGCGTAGCGCCTCAGCGCGGTGTTCATCGCCTTCAGCGCTTGTTCTTCATCGAGGGCACTGAGCGATTTTTGATGCTCGATGGTCGGGGCATTGCCGCGTCGCGGCGGCGTGACATTTTGCGATGTGGCGCAGCCGATCGAAACGAACCCGAGGGCACCAAGTGTCAGATGGGTCAGCATGCGTGCCCACGGCATCACATATCGAGGCATGGCAGAGCCTCCGTCATGAAACGACCGAACTGCCGGACATCATCGTTCAGACGACTCGGTCTGTCGACCTTCCGTATGGGCCGCGCGGAATCCATGATCGGCCCATGGTCGTATGCGTGACCTGCGGTCTTGCCCGTATGTGCACCGGCCGGTATGAGTTGGCGTGCGAACTTGAGAATCGACGTATGCCGAGGTTCCACCCGGTTCGACACGGGTCTCACTCGATGTATAAGGATCGCCGGCCATGACAGCCCAGAACGAATTCATGAGAATTCCCGCGGGTACGCACATCCCTGATCGGGTCAACGCCATCATCGAGATTCCCAGAGGGCGGCGCAGCAAGTTCGAGGTTGACAAGGATACCGGGCTGATTCGGCTGGACCGGTATCTGTACTCTTCGAGCCATTATCCGGGGGATTACGGGTTCATTCCGCAGACGCTGGCCGAGGACAACGACGCGCTGGATATTCTGGTCATGGTCAATGAGCCGACGTTCAGCGGGTGTTTGATACGGGCGCGGGTCATCGGTCTGTTCCGGATGAAGGATCGCGGGTTGAACGATTACAAGGTGCTCGGCGTGCCCGACTCAGATCCGCTATTCGCGGAGTACCAGAAGCTGGAGGACGTGCCTCAGCATTTTCTGCGGGAGGTCGAGCATTTCTTCGCCACGTACAAGCAACTCGAGGGCATCAAGACCGAGACAGAGGGCTGGATGTCGCACGAGGCCGCCTGGGACGAGGTCCGCGCGTCGGTGGAGCGATACGTGAAGTCGTCGGTGTGGAGCTCACCGCCGGAAGATGGGTAGGAGACCGTATATGGAACGCGGTCCGACCGCCGGCATTCGATGCCGGCGCCTTGGCGATTGGCTGCGGGCGGCCGTGCTGGTCATCGGCGGCGTCATCATAACGCTTGGTTCCTCCGCGTGCTGCGATGTTTGCCATCTCGACTCCGCCTCGCAGGCTTTTGACGTCGACGTCGAGCGGGGAACGCGCCGCACGGCCGCCGGCGATCGCGTCTGCTACAGTTTGTTCACACCGGATCCGGACGATACGCTGCCGGCGCCGCCCTATCCGGGCGTCGTGATCTCGCACGGGTTTGCGCGCAGCGGGCGGTTTCACCGCGATACGGCCTGTGCCCTGGCCGAGCGCGGCATCGTCGTGTTGACGCCCGACCGGACAGTCTCCTTGCGCGGACGGAACGCAGAGCAGCGCCAGATCGACAATCTCGTCGACCACGTGTGCTGGCTGCGCTCTCGGGCGGCGGACGCGGACAACAGTTTGTTCGGGCTGCTCGATCCGGGGCGCGTGGGGCTGGTCGGGCACAGCGCCGGCGGGGCGATCTCGTTCGAGGCGGCCATCGATTTGGCCGACGCCGGCGAAGCGGTCCAAGCGGTGATGCTGCTGGACGGCGTGCCCTGGGCGCGGACCCTCGAACGGGCCGGCGATCTGCAGGACGTGCCGTTCTGCAGCGCGCGTTCCGAACCGGCGCCGTGCAACGCGCGGGGTCAGATTCTCGATTTGCTCGACGGGCTTTCCTTTTCGACAGTGGAGATTCTTGTCGTCGGGGGGACGCATTGTGATCCGGAGAATCCGACGGATTGGCTGTGCAGACTTCTCTGCGACGGCAGCAACGAGCGGGCGCGGGCGGTTTATCAGGAACTGCTCTACGCGTTCCTCTTTGATGCGCTTGACGCTCCGGATTTCGGCGCATCCGCCGGCTTCGCCGCCGCTGTCGAGCATTTGGACGCAGAGGGCCGGATTGACATCACGCTCGTGGGCGGGGTCTCGAAGCGTACTGCCCAATGAATCTCGTCGGAAGCGCGGCCGGCTGGCGCTGCTGTTCCGCTGGGGCGATTGGCCAAGACGCATATGTACTGCGATGGAGGCGGGACGGGGCGGGGGTGTTGATTTTGGACTCGCCGAGCATAAAATGAACTGTGTTGGGCCGGGCTTCGTCCGATAAAACACGATAGCGTTTCCGGCGTTTGTGAGAGATTGCCCGCGCAGGGGTGCTTCACACTTGGGGGACCGTTGCAAGAATTGGCTCGTTTGGGCATGCACGCTTCAAGGCTTTTGATGTTTGTCAGTGCACTTGGGTTGGCGGGATACGGGCTGGCCCGGTCAGACGCGCATGCGCATGCTGACGATCATCATCGCCATGTGCACGAGCATCACCACGGCGGGCATTCGCACACGCACCATCACTCCCATGGCGAGCACGAAGGTCACACGCCGGGCCCGGCTGGTGAGGACGATCACCACTGCTCGGTGGACCACGTTCAGCCGGATGCGGTTGTGCTAATGCACGTGCCACGCGACACGCGCCGTGCGAACGACGTGGACCGCTTGAGCGCGACTGTGGCCAAGCTTGTCAGTAACGATTGTCGTGCGGTCGCGCCGAGGCCGCCACGGGCCCCGCCGCAGGAGGCGACCGGCCAGGATTCCCTTCCTCAACTCCGGACGATTGTGCTGTTGACCTGATCGACGGGCGTCACCCCCGTTGTGTTGTCGCATGCGCGGCAACGGGTCATCGGCTACATATAACCGGAGCTCTATGACTTGAAACCTTCAGATCCTCTGCCCTCGCGCGCTGCGCGGTCTCTGCGACCTCGGGCTGCTGCGGCGGAGTCTCAGCATTTCCGTGGTGTCCGGCGACCCCGATCGGTCGTTCGGCTGCTTGCGGTGTCGGCTCTGTTGAGCGTCGCAGGCGGCTGCGCGTCGCTGGATGCGCGGCCCGAGATGGAACGTGCGGCCACCGCCGTCGAGAGGGCCGTCGGCGTGCCGGCCGAGTGGTTGCTGCACGATCGTACAACGGCGGCTGCGGTAACGCAGGAATTGCTCGCTGGCGGGCTGAGCGCGGGCGAGGCCGTGCAGGTGGCGCTGCTGAACAACCCGAGCGTGCGGGCGGCCATGCTGTCGATCGGCGTTTCGCGGGCCGACTTCGTTCAATCGACGCTCTACTCCAATCCGACGCTCTTTCTGTCGCTGCGCCTGCCTGACGGCGGCGGCCGGCCCAACTTCGAATTCAACCTGGCACAGAGCATTGCCGAACTGTGGCTGGTTCCTGCGCGCAGGGAAGCGGCTCAGCGCGATTTGAATCGCGTCATTCTGGAGGCGGCCCGTGCGACGTCGCTCGTCGTGCTCGACGTTCGGAGGCAATACGTGCGGGCCGCGCAGGCCGGCGCACAGATCGATTTGGCCAAGAGGGAGCTTGAAGTTGCGAAGAGCCTGGTCGAGATGGCGGAGCTGCGCCGAGAGGCCGGCTCCGGCTCGGAGGTCGACGTTAACCAGGCACAGACTCAGTTTCTGCAGGCGCAGGCGGATCTTCGCAACGCCCGTTTCGCGGCCCTCGACACCAAGGGTGAACTGAGCCGTCTTCTCGGGCTTACGGAAGATCCGGGGCGGCTGGTTCTTACGGACGGGCTTGAGGAACCGAAGGAGTGGGATGTTTCCGCCGAACGCCTGCGGGCCGTCGCGCGCGAGGCGCGGCTCGATCTTCAGATCGTTGACGAGTCGGTGGCGTCGGCCGAGGCGCTGGCTCGGCTCGAGCGCGTGCGATTTCTGCGGTCGGTTGATGTCGGGTTTGCGTTCGAGCTGGCCGAGCGGCGCTCGCGCGGCGACCGCGATTGGCTTACGGAGACGTTCTACAGCTCGCTGCAGTCGGGGGCGTTGACACCTCCAAACCTCATGCCGCGCGAAACGCGCGACAACGACACCATCGCCGGACCGACGCTCTCGCTGGAGCTGCCGATCTGGGATCAGAACCAGGCGCAAATTGCCAAGGCGGATCGCCTGGTTGAACAGGCACGGCAGCGGCGTGACGCGATGCTCGTCGAGGTGGCCCAGGACATTCACGCCGGTCTGGCGCGGGTGCGCACGGCCATGGAAGACGCCGCCTTCTACCGAACCGAGTTCGTGCCGACCGCCGAGCGAAATCTTACTCTGGCGCAGGAGGGTTATCGCATCGGGCGTGTGTCGTTTCTGTCCTTGCTGGAGGCACACCGTTCCTATCTGACTACTCGCGCCCGCCGGCTCGAGGCGCTGCGGGACGCCGCCCTGGCTGAGATCGAGCTGGAGCGTGTCACCGGCCGGCCGGCCGAGGTGTTGCGCGGTGCGTCGGGATCGCCAAGCCGTTCACCACTTGAATCAACTGCCGATTCGCGCAGTGCGGAGAACGTACCATGAAACGGATGAGTGTGACTTTCTACATGTTTGTCGTCCTTCCGCTGTCCGGATGCGGCAGCGAGAACGCAGGCACCTCCGATACGCCCGAACCAGGCGAGGCGACGGCAGCGGAGCCGACCAATCGCATCGATATTCCGCCCACGGTGCGCCGCAATCTCGGCATCACCTTCGCGGAGGTGGAAGTACGTCACGTGGCGCGGACGATTCGCGTGCCGGGCAGCTTCGAGTTGTCGCCGGTGGCGCGGCGGGAGTATCGCACGATGGCCGACGGCCGCGTCGAACTGCATGTCGCGCAGTACGCCGACGTGCAACCCGGGCAGTTGCTTTACACGCTGGACTCGCCGGACTGGCGCGAGCTGCAACAGCGGTTGAACGAGACCGAGCTTCAACTGCAGCAGGCGCGGGCCAGTGCCGCGGCGATGGGGCCGTTGCTTGAAGCGCACGAGCAGCACCATACCGAGCTGCAGGGGGCGGTCTCGGTCTGGACGGTGCGGGTTGAACAACTGGACGCGAGCCGTGCGAGCGGAGTCGTGACCGACGAGGAACTGGCGCGGGCGCGGGTCGCGCTGGCTACCACGCGGGCGGACTTGGCAGAGGTGCTGGAAAAGGAGGCGGAACTGAGGTTGCGTCAGGCCCGGATCGTAGCGGAGGTCAACGCCCATCGCGAGCGGCTCGAGCTGCTGCTGGCCAATGCCAGTTCTTTGCTGTCGTTGCCGGTCGAGGTGCTCACGGAAACTGACCCGGAATCGGCGGAAGGCCATCCACGTTGGCGCGGGATTCGGGCTGTTGACGTGCGAGCGGAAGCGCCGGGCGTCGTCGAGACGTTGGCGCTGACGAACGGCTCGTGGGCCGACGAGCGCAGTCTTGTTCTGGCGACGGTGCAGCCGGACCGGCTGCGCTTTCGCGCGATGGGTTTGCAGTCGGATCTGCCGAGGCTCACGCGCGGCGCCGAGTCGCGCATCGCGCCGCCGCGTTCACCGGGGTTGGACATCGGCGACGCCGTGCCGGCCGAGCTGCAGCTTGGTCTCGACGCGCATCCGGATCACCGCACGATCACGCTGATTGCGGAACCGGCCGAGCTGCGCTCGTGGATGCGGCCCGGTGTGTCGGCCTTTCTTGAAATCGTGTCGGAGGGCTCGGGCGGCAAAGCGCTGGCGATTCCCCGCTCGGCGATCGTGAAGGACGGGATCACCCATGTGTTCTTTCGCCGCGATCCGCTGAGCCCGAACCAAGCGATTCGGGTCGAGGCCGACATGGGCGTGGACGACGGGCGTTGGGTCGTCATTCACAGCGGGTTGATGCGAGGCGACGAGGTTGTCGTGGACGGAGCGTACGAGTTGAAACTGGCCACCGCGCGCAGCGGCGCCGCCGCGAGGGGCGGCCACTTCCACGCCGACGGCTCATTTCACGAAGAACACTAAATCCTGGAGAAGAAACATGCTCAAGAAACTGATTGGCTTCTCCATTGACCACGCCCCGCTAGTGCTTGCACTCGGTGCAGTGCTCCTCATTTTTGCCGCGTATCGATTGCCCCGAACGCCGGTCGACGTATTCCCTGAGTTGAATGCTCCGACTGTCGTGGTCATGACCGAGTCGCCCGGGCTGGCGGCGGACGAAGTCGAGCAGTACGTCAGCTTTCGCATCGAGACCGCCTTCAACGGCATTCCCGGTGTGCGGCGGGTGAGGACTTCCAGCGCCATCGGGCTGTCGATTGCCTACGTCGAGTTTGAATGGGGCACCGACATCTATCGGGCGCGCCAGCTCGTGTCCGAGCGGCTTGATGCCGTACGCGACGACCTCCCGCCCGATGCGCACGCGGAGCTGACGCCGATCACCTCGATCACGGGCGAGATCATGCTGCTGGCCGTCTCGGCTCCGGACGGCGAGGTGAGCGATCTCGACCTGCGGGCCTACGCCGAGTTCGACCTGCGGAACAAGCTGCTGGCGATTCCGGGGATTGCCCAGGTCTCGGTGATCGGCGGCGAACTGCCGGAGTACCAGGTTTTGATGGAGCAGGAGCGGCTGCGCCTTTACGGCCTCACGACCGCCGACGTGGTCGATGCCGCCCGGCAGGCCCACAGCACGCTCAGCGCGGGCTACCTGGCGGACGTGGATTCGCTCGAGATGCCGATCCGCCAGAGCGGGCGGGTACGAAGCGTGGCCGACATCGCCGGAACGGTCATCAAGTACCACGACGGTGCGCCGGTCACCATCGGCCAGGTGGCGGACGTGCGGCTCGGGCCGGCGCTGAAGCGCGGCTCGGGCGCCGACGCCGGCAAGCCGGCGGTGGTGATGACGGTGCAGAAGGCGCCCGGAACGAACACGCTGGTGATTACCGACCGGGTCGATGCCATGCTTGACGCACTGGAGCCGAGCCTGCCCCGAGGGATCCACATCAATCGCCAGGTCTTTCGCCAGGCCGATTTCATTCAGCTCTCAGTCGACAACGTCGTGCACGCGTTGCGCGACGCCGGCATCATCGTGACCGTCATTCTGATTCTGTTCCTGCTGAACGTCCGCACGACGATCATCACGCTTACGGCGATACCGCTTTCGCTGGCGGTGGGCCTCCTGACGCTCAACGGGCTGGGAATGACCATCAATGTGATGACGCTCGGCGGCTTCGCGATCGCAGTCGGCAGTTTGGTGGACGACGCGATCATCGACGTCGAGAACGTCTTTCGGCGGCTCAGGCTCAACGCGGCGAAGCCTGAGAACGAACGGCAATCGAAATTACGGGTCATATTCAACGCCAGCAACGAAATCCGGCCCGCGATGGTGTTTGCCACGATCATCATCGCGCTGGTGTTCTTGCCGTTGATGTTCCTGGAGGGAATCGAGGGGCGTTTCTTCCGGCCGCTGGGGATCGCTTTCGTCGTGTCGATCCTCGCGTCGCTGCTGGTGGCTCTGACGGTGACGCCGGCGATGTGCCGGTACCTTCTGCATGCCAGGCCGACGCTGCGTGAAACGCGGGATGGTTTCCTGGTCCGGTGGCTGAAGGCCGCGTATGAGCCGAGCGTGCGGCTGGCCGTACGGCTGCGGTGGGCGGTGCTGGGCGGCGCTGCGGTCGCAACCCTGCTGACCCTCTGGCTCGGTTCGACGTTCGGGACCTCCTTCCTCCCGGAGTTCAATGAAGGGACGTTCACGGTTGGCCTGTACGCGCCGCCGGGCACGTCGTTTCGCGCGAGCGACCGGATGGCCGGCGCCGTTGAGAAGCAGTTGCTTCGGATTGAAGGCGTGAAGAGCGTTACGCGCCGTACGGGCCGGGCCGAGCGCGACGAGCATGCCGAGCCGGTGAGCAACTCGGAGATCGACGTGACGGTCAAGGAAGGATATCGCAAAGAGGAGGTGCGCGCCCGGATCACTCAGGTGCTCGAAAGCGTGCCGGGCATCACGACCAACGTCGGGCAACCGATCGAGCATCGTTTGAGCCACATCCTCTCCGGTACGCCGGCCGCGATCGCGATCAACGTTTACGGCGACAGCCTGGATAAGCTGCGGATGATTGCCAAGGAGATTGAGGCCGTGTTGGCGCCCATGCCCGGGACCCGCGACGTGGCCGCGAACCGCGAGGTGATGATCCAGTCATTGCCGGTCGAGTATCGCCCGCGTGAGCTGGCCGCCTACGGACTGACACCGGCCGCCGCCGCGCGGCAGGTGCGAAGCGCGATGTTCGGGGTCCAGGTCGCGGAGGTGAACGAAGGGACGCGGCGGTACGCGTTGACCGTTCGGCTGGCCGAGCACGAGCGCGACAGCGTGCGGGACCTGCGCAGCCTGGTGCTGCGGGGGCGGGGCGGCGCGCTGGTCCGGCTCGAAGAGGTGGCCGACATCGGCCCCGAGATGGCGTCGAACCTGATTGCCCGTGAAAACGCCCAGCGCAAGGCGGTGGTCTCGCTCAACGTCGCCGAGGGCCACAATCTCGGGCATCTGGTGGAGCAGGTCCGGCGGCGCGTCGCCCCGGTCGTCCGGCGGCACGGCTACACGGTAAAGTACGGTGGACAGTTCGAGGCGCAGCAGTCGGCCACTCGGACGATCTGGCTGTTCGGCGGCCTGGTCGCCGTCATCATGCTCGTATTGCTGAATCTGGCGATCGGCTCCTTTCGCGTCGCTGCACTGGTGCTCGTCAATCTGCCGCTTGCGCTGATCGGCGGCATTCTTGCGATTTACGTGACCGAGTCGCCCGACCTGATCGACAACACGATGGCGCTGCTCGGACTACGCGGCCGCTACACCGCACCGGTCATATCGATCGCCAGTCTGGTCGGGTTCATTACGCTCTTCGGCATCGCCGTTCGCAACGGGATTCTGCTTGTGAATCACTTCAAGCACCTGGCCGACGAGGAAGGGGCCACGATGTACGATGCGATCATCCGCGGCTCGCAGGAGCGGCTCGTGCCGATACTGATGACGGCGCTGACCGCAGCGCTCGCGCTGATCCCGATCGTGATCAAAGGTGAGAAGCCGGGCAACGAGATTCTGGCGCCGCTGTCGGTCGTCATTCTCGGCGGTCTGCTGTCTTCGACGTTTCTCAATCTGGTTGTCGTACCGGCCGGGTATGCGGCCATTCATCGCGTGACCGCACCGGGCGGCCCGCGATCCGCAACAGAGGGCGGGTCCACGGTTGAGCCCGCAACGTCCTGATTATGCATAAGGAGCAATTGCCATGCAGAAAACAGTTTTGACTCTCGCAGTTCTGATCGGCTTGATGTTTGTGAACGGATGTAAGCGTTCGAACACTCCGGACGCGTCCGCCCCCGGCCGCACGACGGCCGAGGAGGATACACACACGCACGACGACGGTTCCGCCCACGCCGATCACAGCGAGGAGCATGCGGCGGAAGGGGAAGATCACGCCCACGACGAAGTCTCGATCGGCACGGTCACGGTCGGCGACTTGGAGGTCGAGCTGGCGCAGGGGCACGGCAAGGTGGAAGCGGGCAAGGAAAGCCATCTCGTCGTCAAGCTGCCGTATAGCGACAATGGGGCGACGATTGTCCGCGCCTGGCTCGGCACCGAGGACCGCACGCGCTCTCTTGTCGGCAAAGGCGAGTATGCGCCGTCGCACGACGACTACGACATTCACGCGGTGGCCCCGGACCCGCTGCCGGAAAACGTGATGTGGTGGGTGGAACTCGAGAAGCCGGACGGCACGAAGGTGGTGGGTTCGGCGGAGCCGTTGATGGATTGAGGGGGGCAAACAAGGCGCCACCAGCGCTGGCTCGGACTTTACCAGGGTTCCTTTGATGAGGCGGGTCGCGCCGGTGCGATACAGAGGGTGATCAGGAATGCCTTTTCCCGGTCGGGCCGGCTTTCCTCGTTCAAGAAATGGTGAAGCTCATCGAGGCGGCGATTGAGTTCAGCGAGTCTGGCCGGAGAGAGGGTGACCTGTCTTTGCTCGATGCGCAAGGCGCGTTCACGGCGGAGACGGGCACCGGAACTGGCGCGCAACGCCGAGACGAAGGTGCGTTCGGCGTATCGCAAGAGGGCGCGGCAGCCCTTGGCCATCGCCTGCAGGAATGCCGCGGAGCTTTTCTCGGAGTCGATCCTGATGTGGCGTCCGCGCAGCCGGTAAAGTGTTTCCTCGCGGACGCCTGTATTTTGCGTGCCGGCAGGTGCGATGATTCCGACGCGCTCGAGCGCGTGCAGGTGGTAATAGAGCGTTTCCGGTCGACGGCTGAGGTATGCGGCGATTTCCGCGGCGGAGCAGGTCTCCAGCGACTCCATCACGAGACAGATCTGGTGGCGAACCGGCGAGGCCAGGGCCTTCATCCGGGGAACTGAATTGATCAGGCATTCGTCTGCGTTTGCGTGCATGCGGACCATTTACTAGAATTTTTCCGAAAAATCTAGCAGGATACCTCGTCCTGCACCGTCTAACTGCAGGAGGGCTTGCAGGGGGCCAGAGATGCCCCAGGCGTCCGGCGCGATGTGCGCGGAAGCGCGACGTCAACAGTGCACAGGAGCTTCGCCATGACGAAACGAGTGACAGCAGCGTTTCTGGCCGCGGCCTCGGGCTTCTTTCTATTGCAGCCCGCGTCAGCGCAGGACTCGCCCCGGCTTGGGGCGGCGCAGCGGCTGGAGGTCTTTCTGGCCGGGTCGGACGATGCTTCCCTCGACCGGTTCGTCGAAGAGCAGATCAGCCCTTCCATGAGGAAGGACTACGAGCCCGACATGCTGCGTGAGCGCCTTCGCGAGCTGCGGGCTCAGTTTGCCGGCGCCGAGCCGCAGGGCGCCCGGCCGGCCGGGCCGACGAGCGTCGAGCTGACGTTTGTCCCGGGTCCGAAGGGCCGCGCGTCGCTCAAGTTTTCGATCGAGCCGGAACCTCCGCATCGCTTTATTGCGATCGAGTTCGAGGGCGACGCGCCCGACGCCTGGCAACTGGTCAAACCCGGCATGTCCGACGAAGAGATGGTCCGCGCCGCAAGCGCTTTCCTCGACGAACTGGCGGCGCGCGGCGAGTTTTCCGGGGCGGTTCTGCTGGCCAAGGGCGAGACGCCGCTTCTGCGGAAGGCCTACGGTATGGCAAGCCGGCGGTACGATGTGCCGAACCGCCCGGACACGAAGTTCAACCTCGGTTCCATCAATAAGATGTTCACGGGGCTGGCGATCTGTCAGCTCGTTCAGCAAGGCAAGCTGTCGCTCGATGACACCGTCGGCGAGCATCTGCCGGACTATCCGAACGCTGAAGTAGCGGCGAAGGTCACGATTCGTCACCTGTTGACGCACACGTCAGGACTGGGCAGCTACTGGAACGAGAGGTACCAACGAGAGTGGAAGTGGATCCGCACGGTGACGGATCTGTTGTCGACGTTCGCCGATGAGCCGCTCGCATTCAGGCCCGGGACGCGCTTCGGGTACAGCAACGCGGGTCCGGTGGTCCTGGGGCTGATTATCGAGAAGATCACGGGCGAGAGTTACTACGATTACGTTCGCGAGAACATCTATGAACCGGCCGGCATGACCGATACGGACTGCTACGCCATCGACATACCGGTGGCCAATCTGGCGATGGGTTACACGCGGCTGGATCCGAAGACCAGGCGGCCCGGCGAGACTTGGCGGGAGAACACGCTACTTCATTCGATCAAAGGTGGTCCAGCCGGAGGCGGCTATTCCACGCTGGACGATCTTCACCGCTTTGCGCTGGCCGTCCAGAGCCACAAACTGCTGGATCCCGAGCACACGCGGTTGTACCTCGAGGGGAAAGTCGAATTTGAGCCCGGGTTGTACTACTCGTGTCTGATCGACGACGATCGCGCGGGCGGGCATCGGCGCCACGGTCACAACGGCGGCGGCCCGGGCATCAGCGCGGAGTTCGCCTTCTATCCGGACATGGGATTCACGGTTGCGGTCCTGTCGAATGTGGACAACGGCGCCGTGAAGCCGGCGGGGTTTCTCCGTGCCTTGATTGAACGTCGCCCGTCCAGCATCCCGCCGAGCGTCGGTGACCCGGAAGCTGTCAGCCTGCCGGATGCCGGTGCTCCGCCTTTTCGTTTGGGCATCATGCTCGACGTGCGTCCGGACACGGTGTCGATCGCCCGGGCGCTGCCAGGCTCACCGGCCGAAAAAGCGGGCCTCCGGGCGGGCGATGAGCTTGTCTCCGCCAACGGCCGACCACTGGGTCGCCGACCGATGGCCGTTCTGGATCATTTCCTGCAGAGTCCCGACCCGATTGAGTTCGTCATCCGCCGTGAAGGGAAAGAGATGACCGTGGCGGTAACGCCCGAACGCGTCGCACACTGACGCTGCATCATGTTGTAGCGAGGACCAGCACGATTTGGAACGTTGAGTGCGCACGGGTTTTCCCGGGCGGGTAAGACTTGCGCATAGAGAACCGCCGCCGCGATCGCATGTTGACGATCGCAGCGGCGGTTTGGTTAGGTCATTCGCGCTAAGGTCCGGCGCTTCACCGCGGTGCATCACCGGTCGCGTGCGCAGGGCCGTTGCGCAACTTGCTACTTGCCGTGGCCAAGGCGGCCTTCAGGGCGGCCGGCGCCTTCAGGGCGGCCCGTTTCACTTCCCGAGAGTTCGGCGCGACCCAGCGGGCAGCCCTCCTCATTGGCGTCTTCGAGCTGGTCTTTCACCGACTCGATTTCGCCGGACTCGATCGCCTCCTGCACCAGCGCGATCACCTCCGCCTCCGTGTACGGGTATTCCACGTCGGGGCTGGTGGCATTCAGCAGCGCGGCCACGGCGTGACGAGCCAGGGCGTAGATGCCTCCGCCCTCGGCCCAGACGGCTTGCAGAAGCGTCATGTCGCCGAGCGCCTCGACGCCGAAGACGTCGTCGAAGATGTCACTGGGCACGTAGTCGACCCAGTTCCCGAAGTGGTGCTCCTGACGCCAGTAACCGGGCGTGCACCCTTCGAACTCCATCTCCTCGATCACGCAGAAGGCGTCGCAGCCGTCGCCGTCGATGTTGTTTCCGTCGTCGCACTCTTCGCTGGGATCGACGATGCCGTCGCCGCAGAAGGTGCAGTCGTCACGGCACTCGCTCGGCTCACCGGCGGGCTCGCCCGGAGGATCGCAGGTCTCGCCGGGATCGACCACGCCGTCGCCGCAGAAGGGCTCGATGAGGCAGTCGGCCGAGCAGCCGTCGCCGTCGACGTTGTTTCCGTCGTCGCACTCCTCGCCCGGATCGAGATTGCCGTCACCACAGAAGGGCTCGATGAGGCAGTCGGCTGAGCAGCCGTCGCCGTCGACGTTGTTTCCGTCGTCGCACTCCTCGCCCGGATCGA
>CAZNPL010000006.1:0-14604 GCA_964574815.1 uncultured Phycisphaeraceae bacterium | reverse complement strand
GAATGCCGTCGCCGCACGTGGGAATGGGGAACCGCACGGCGCCGAGGATCCACATGATGGAGTCGGCGTCCGGAATCTCCGGCGGCGAAACCAGCTCCACGGTCGTCGAGTCGACGCCGCCCGGAATGTCGAAACCAACCGCGAGCGTGTCAATCGAAGGGCCGTCGGCCATGTTCAATACGTCGTTGATCGGCGCGTTGTCGCTGATGAGGATGCGGTCGGCGCGGCCTTCGTCACTGTCGCCGGAGAAAACGATCAACTCGGCCATGCGCGCCGCGGGGGTCGGGCCGTACGCATAAGTCACCGGCACCGTGACGCGGGCGTCGGGGAGGACATCCGGAGCCCACGCGAAGTCGAGTCCATCGGCCGCCTGGACGCCGTACGTGACCGGATCGGTCTCATCGGTGTAAGCGACGAGTAGTCCCGCTCCGTTCAGAAGGAACAGATTGTTGGCCAGGTCGCCGTCTTCGAAAGAAAAGTTGTAGGTGCCCGGGCCGGCGAATGCGGCCGTGACGATGTCGGTCACGTCGTAGCGGTAGCCGACGTTGAATTTCCGACCACTGAACGAGGAGATGTTCTCTTCCCCGCCGATGTAATCACCGGTCAGGGCGACGCCTTCGAAGATAATCTCCTGATCGCCGTACGGCTGAGGCGGGGGATTCAGGCAGTTGCCCAGTCCATCCTCCGGACAATCCACGTCACGGCCGAGCCAGTACAAGAACGCCTTGACGACCGGTCCGTTGATATCGATGGTTATCGTCTCGCTCCCGGCGCCGAGTGCCTCGAGGCCGACGCCCGACTCCGCCAATGTAAGGCCTTCTCCCTGAAGAACCAGATCAGGATTCGATACGAGCGGCGTGCCGTAGGCAACGCCACCCCAGAGACATGCGGCTAACGCTGCCGCTGTACACACACGTTTCATCACGCTTTCCTCCAAGTGTCACACTTACCGAGCCTGCGCGCTCTGCGCAAGCTGAAGATTCAAAAACCCTAAATCAACTAAATCAAAGATGCTGGCCCGATCCCAGCAGTGTAGTGCCCCAATGCGCCCCCCGCGCCCGCCCGCCTTTCTACCGTTGTGGTTGGTTTTCGGCCGCCCTTATGAAGGGAAACTCCCTTCCCGCCTCCCACCTTGCCGAATTCTCGCGTCAACGAATCACCAGGTCAAGCAGCCGAATCGGGATAAATGGAAACTTATAATTCCGAGAATCGCGCCGTCGCCGAAGCATCCATCGTAGCGCGAACTCGAGCAGGTTGCGATAAAGCAGCCGGGGGTTTCTTTTTCAACTCAGTTTGGTAACCTTTCGGGTCACAGTCGTTCAGTCCGGACGCCCGGCTTCGAGGGGGCAAACCGCCGAGGGAGGAGTGAAAGGTGCCACCCGGTCGGCAGTCAAACGTTTATCGGACATTGTCGATGATCCGTTGTCATCCGGTCAGGGCTGACTAGTTGCGAGGAGGTTTACTCAAGAAGTCGGAACGCACCGGTTGCCGTCAATCCAGCCCGCGACCGGTCCAGGTTGCTGCGTCGGCTCACGAATGCCGCCGCCGGGAGCCTCGCTTGTGCTGCGGCAACAGTTCGGGCTGCGACGACCTGTCTCTTCCTGTCTCTTCGTAGCTCGGCGCCGTGCGATCATCTGGCGGCCGGGTCTGTGCGTTTTGCTCTTCAAAGAGGCACCGTCCGACGTTTTCTGACAAAAGAAAACGCCAACCGGGGTAGAATCAGTTTGGGTGGAGGTGGTTGCAAGCGTCTAGCCCAGCCGCCTCGTGAGTCGGCAGCCCGGATACAGCAAGGCGGGGCCCAATATATGAACAAGCGGTGGAGCAAGTGGGGTCGTAAGATCTGGCGGGAGTGGATCAAGCCGTTTCTGGTGGTTGTGCTGGTTTTGTGCACTTTCCGCTCGGCGGTGGCCGACTGGAATGACGTTCCGTCCGGCTCAATGAAGCCCACCCTCCTTGAAGGCGATCGGATCTTTGTCAACAAGCTTGCCTACGACCTGAAGTTTCCGTTCACCCGGTTCCGGCTGGCGCGATGGGGAGAGCCGGAGCCCGGCGACGTCGTGATTGTCTTTTCTCCGGCGGACGGGACGCGCCTTGTCAAACGGGTGATCGGTACGCCCGGGGACACCGTCGCGATGGCGAACAATCGCCTGATTGTGAACGGGCGGCCTCTTGAATATGCGCCTACTGATCCGGAGGCTGCCCGATATATCGAGATCGGCAGTCGAGGTCCGCACCAGTTTGCATCCGAGGCCATCGGCGCGCACGAGCATCCCATCATGATGATGCCGTTCGTGCGCACGCGGCGGTCGTTCGAGCTGTTGACCGTGCCTTCGGGGAAGTACTTTGTGATGGGAGACAACCGAGACGCCAGCCGCGACTCCCGGGCCTTCGGGTTTGCGGATCGCGATGACATTGTCGGCAGCGTGCCGGCCGTGGTGCTGTCATTGAATCCCGACCGGTATTACCTGCCGCGTCTGGACCGGTTCTTCAAATCGATTCCGTAGGCCGCGACACTCGAGGTATTCGCAGCCAGTCCGTCCCCCGCCCTTCGCCGTGGCGATTGCAATCCAGTTTTGGTCGGCGATCTGCAGTGAGTCCGGCGGAGGAACGTGTTTGTTGATTGGCGACGGACGGGGCCTCGGCAGACAGTCCGTCCCTCGCAGCGTGCGAGCTAAAGGGAACTACCCGCCGCGCGGCGCGAAAAATCGGCCCGCCGGTCATCTTGTGACTCGGCGGGCCTTTGTCTTGCACGCTGCCGAAGGCAGCAACGTCTGCTGCCTAAGGCAGCCTACCTATGTTAGATTCCAACGGACCACCTCCTTTCCGAAACGGGACTACTCCGACGCCGGAGGAACTGGTGCCCTCGGGCCGCCGGTTTGACCCGCCCTGTGCGTCGTCACGCACAGGCACATCGCGCGCCCGGTGCATGCTTCAACACCCGGCGCTCGGTGAAGCACCCGGTCGGCTACGACACGCCCGATTTCGCCCCGCTGGGCCGACCGCGTGTCTTCACATAAACAGTGTATCGGTCCACCACCCAAAACGTCAAGAATTTTTCGCCAAAGCACCGCGGAGAGCAGATCGCTCGCCTGAATGGGAAGTTCTATCGGGTGCATGAGTTTTTCAGCGGCCGGCGGTGATGGGTGCCATTGGTTCCGGCTCGCGGGAACTGGCAGAATCCGCCCGAACCGTAACGCACGCGCTCGCATCGGCCGAGGCGAGGTGCCATGGACGAACCGGCGCGATCCCGTTTATCATGGTTTCGTTTGCGGGTGACTCCCAGATGCAGGAGAGCTTATGTTTGGCAAGCGTGACGCTGACGTGCTGGTCATCGGCGCTGGTCCGGTGGGGATGTTTACTGCACTCGTACTGGCCGAGTCCGGGCTTCGCGTTCGCATTCTGGATCGCGATTTCCGGACGGCCGCGCACAGCTACGCGCTCGGCCTCCATCCGCAGACACTTGAACTTCTCGACCGATCGGGCATTACGGCCGAGCTGATTGAGACCGGACGGCGTATCGAGACGTTCGCTTTCTACGACGGGCCCGATCGTCACGCGGCGGTGAATCTGGCCGAACTCAAGAGTCGCTATCCGTTCCTGCTGGTCCTTCCTCAGAGCACGCTCGAGGCCGCCTTCGAGCGGCGTCTCAACGACCGCGGCATTTACGTGCAGTGGAACCATCGGCTGGCGGAGCTGGACATGCGGGCTGATCGGGTGGACGCCACCGTCGAATCGCTGAGCAAGGCGTCGGGCGGTTATGCGGTGGCGACGACCGAGTGGGTTATTGAAAAGACAGCTCGTCGCAGCGCCGCTTTTGTTGTCGGGGCGGACGGCCATCGTTCCCGGGTCCGCCGGGTGTTGGGCATCGACTACAAGGAGGTTGCACCGGCGGACTCGTTCGCCGTGTTCGAGTTCCGCTCAGACGCGGACCTCGGCCGGGAAGTGCGCGTTGTGCTGGACGACAAGACCGCCAACGTGGTCTGGCCGCTGCCCGATCACCGCGTGCGATGGAGCTTTCAGCTTACCGGCGTAGAGTTGGGGCCGGATTCGCGCATCAAGAGCCGATTGGCCACGCGCATCGGCGCCGAGGCGTTTCCGCACCTGACGCAGGAGGAACTGAGGCGTTTCATTGCGGATCGAGCGCCGTGGTTTACGAACAGTATTGATGACATCGAATGGTCGATCATGGTCCGCTTCGAGTATCGGCTGGCCGAGCGGTTCGGGCACGACCGTTGCTGGCTGGTCGGCGACGCCGGACACATGACCGGTCCGATCGGCGTGCAGGGCGTCAACGTCGGGCTGCGGGAGGGGCTGGACCTGGCCAGCCGGATCACGGGCGTCGTCACTGACAACGCCCCGGTCGAATCGCTCGAAGCCTACAGCAATCAGCGCATCGACGAGTGGCGCAGCCTGTTCGGCCTGAAGGGCGGCCTGGCCTCCGGGGCGCAGACTGATCCTTGGGTAAAGCAGCGCTGCGAACGGCTGCTCTCCTGTCTGCCGGCCAGCGGCGCGCACCTCGCCGCGCTCGCCGGCCAACTGGGCCTCGAATTCAAATCGTCTAAGTAAAGACTAGTGAGGGACGGGTGGCCCACGTCTTCAGACGTGGGCTCACGATTCACCGAACGAAACAGTGTGATCGTCGTATCTGGTTCTGCGTCGGCAGAGAATCGTGAACCCACCTCGATCGACCAAGTGTGGCACACACCTCCTTGGGCGCCGGCTCTGCGGGTGCTCAATTGGGACGTGCCGCCGGGCTGATGAGCCGAAGGTCGATCGTGAGGTAGTCCTCGGCGGCATCTTTCACCTTTTTCAAGTCCGCTGATGCGCGGTCTTGGGTTATTCCCTTCGCACCGCCTTCGATCATGCCCGGCTCGGCACCGCGGCGTCGCGCCGAACGTTGCGGCACGCTTGATTCGGCGTTGGCTCGCGTTTCTCCAGCCGCAATGTCCACATTCGCATCTGCCGGTGGAGCCTCCGTTGGCCTGAAGACCTGCCAATGCGTGCTCCGGTCCATGGATTCCTCACGCTCGACTTTCGGTTCGGGGGCGACCATGGCCAGCAGCTGCTGCGTCTGGTTCCATCCTTCAGCGCGAACAAGATCGCCCACGGCCACCGAAACCATGCGCGAATTCGCGTCGGTCATGTCCAGCGTTGCGAACACTTGAGGCAACTGCGACCGCGGCACCGTCACGAGATGGCGGCGTATCAGCTTGTTCTCGTCGGCCAGCACCCGCGCCGGGGTGGTCCGGACATCCGCGAAGTTGAGCTTCCTGATTTTCAGATCGGAGATTTCCAGGTCGCTCCGTTCGCGAAAGACGACCTCGACCTTCAGCGCTGCGCGGTCGGCCTCCGCCTTTTCGTTCGCCCCTGCGCCCGAAGTCGCGAAAACCAGCCCGCTGTCCGACGGGAGCTTCCGTTTGCCGAACTTTACCCCGATTGAATCGTCAAGCGCCTCCTCATATTCCGGCTCGGCCGGAATGGACTCCCTCGGCGCACCCGTGCCGATTTGCGATCCAACCGAGTCAACATACTCCTGTATGGACACCGACGGCGCGGCCTCCCCGCCTTGCCAACGCGCGCCGCCCTTTCCGGCGTCGACTTCGTCGCTGTCGACGGAGAGGGACTTCTCGAAAGCAGCGGCAGGTGATCGCGTCGATCGCTCCTCCGACGGGCCCTTCCTTCGGGATTTCTCGCCGAGCAAATCTTGACTTTCCAAGCTCTTGCGCTCGGCCACGGCCAGCCGTTGCTCGCTGCCGGCCTTTCCGCCCTGGGAGACGCCCCACAAGCCGATTCCCACGGAGATCGCCACCATCGCGGCGGCCAGAACGAACGGCCGGAAGCCGATAAACCCGCGAGTGATTCGGTCGCCTTCGCGCTTTTGTTTGGTGGGTGTCGGTCGGGCCTGGACGCGGGCCATGACTTCGTCGGCCAGGCCGGCTGGGGCGGAACGTTTCGGAAGGTCTCGCACCCAGGAGGCCGCCTCTCGGAGGCGCTCGAGTTCGGCACGGGCCGACGGATCGCTTTCGAGGAGCCGCTCGACCTCCGCTCTCTCCGCGTCGGTCAGCTCTCCGTCCACGTACGCCGAGAGTTGTTCGCCCAGATTGTCCGGTTCCATTCTTGTCATGACATCACGTTGTCGGGGCGCGGCTGGGTCGCCCCCGTTCCAGCGCCTCCCTCAATGCCATCCTGGCCCGGTGGACCCGTGACTTCACGGTCCCGATCGGCACGTCCATGATCTCGCCGATCTGCTGATAATCGCAGCCTTCGACATCGCGAAGGACGAGGATCGCGCGCTGATGGTCCTCGAGGGTCGCGAGCGTCTCGGCCACCCGGCTGCGAAGTTCCTCGCGTTGAGCCGACCGGGCCGGATCTTCCGCCCGATCGTCCATCAGGCGGTCGCCGACGGGGCCGGCCTCACCGTCGCCGTCCAACGAACCGACGAGCCTCAGTCGGGCCTTTCTGCGATGGGAGAGCGAGACGTTCACGGCGATCCGAAAGATCCAGGTGTAGAAGCTGCTCTTGCCCTCGAACATGCGGATTCTGTCGAACGCTTTGAGGAAAACATCCTGCGTCAGATCCTCAGCGTCGGCGGGGTTGCGACACATTCGAAGGCACGCATTGAAGACCCGGTCCTGATAGCGCCGTACGAGGTGCGCGAACGCTCCGGTCCCGCCCGATTGCACCTGTCGGACCAGAACGGCGTCATCTGCGCCGGCTGAGGTCTCTCGTCCTCGCAAGGCCGCTTCCATCAATGAGTTGGACGCCTGACCGCCTGCAAGGTTCCAAACCCGCCAGGGATAATTTCGGGGGAGGAACGTGCCTGCGTCACAGCCGGCCCATCATGCAGACGGGCGATAAGGGGGTCAAACTCCCGCGGGCCGTTCCCATGGGTTGGGTGCCGCTGCCGGACGGGAGAAGCGCATGGGCAAGCTCCGCCGCCGGTGGCGGCTCCGTTTGCCCATGGCACTCTCGCTCAACACGTGCAAGAGCAGTGGCACACGTGTTTATCCCCCCGGTGAGGCCATCGGCGGGCTTTTCGCCGCGGATGCATTGCGTGTTCGCCGATGAGCAACTAGAAAATGCCGCACTCAGGGTCCGGAAAACACTCGAAGGAGGACGACCGGTGGCCGTCGCCTATAACAAACGGACGCATCGCTGTGGGAGCCTGCGTGCCGAGCACGTCGGGAAGGAGGTCACGCTGGCCGGGTGGGTGCAGGCCCGGCGCGACCATGGCGGGATGGTGTTTGTCGATCTGCGGGACCATGAAGGGCTGACGCAGCTCAAGTTCGACCCCGACACGGCGCCGGAGGCGCACGAGGTCGCCCGGCATCTGCATGGTGAAGACGTCATCGCCGTCAACGGCACCGTCGCGACCCGCGGCTCGAACATTAACCCGAAGTTGCCCACGGGCGAGATCGAGGTCATCGTCCGAGAACTCGACCTGCTCAACAAGACCGCTCCCACGCCGTTTGTGATCGAGGACGACACCGACGCGAACGAGGAGCTGCGGCTGCGTTACCGGTACCTCGACCTTCGCCGCCCGTCGATGCAGCGGGTGTTTCAGATGCGGGCGAAGCTGGCCAAGACCATCCGCGACTTCTTCGCCGAGGAGGGGTTCGTCGAGATCGAGACGCCGTTCTTGACCAAGTCGACTCCGGAAGGCGCCCGGGACTACCTGGTGCCGTCCCGTGTGCAGCCGGGCGAGTTCTATGCGCTGCCGCAGTCGCCGCAGATCTTCAAGCAGCTTTACATGATCGCCGGCTTCGACCGGTACGCGCAGATCGTACGGTGCTTTCGCGACGAGGATCTGCGCGGCAATCGCCAGCCGGAGTTCACCCAGCTCGACATGGAGATGGCCTTCGTCAAGCGCGACGAGGTGATGGAGATCGTGGATCGTTGCGTCCGGCGGATCTTCAAGGACTGCCTGGACGTGGACGTCGAGCTACCGCTGAAGCGCATGTCGTACGCTGAGGCCATGGAGCGGTTCGGCATCGACCGGCCCGACACGCGCTTTGGCATGGAACTACACAACGTCACCGAGCTGTTCCGCGAGACGGACTTCACCCTCTTCAAGTCCGCGATCGAGGCGGGGGGGATGATCAAGTGTCTGGTTGCTCCGGGCGGAGAATCGCTGACGCGCAAGGTCATCGACGGGTTGACGGATGAGCTTCGCGGGATCGGCGCCGGCGGGCTGCCCTATGCGAAAGTGACGCGGTCCGGCGGAGGCCGGCAGCTCGCTTCCGGCGTGGCCAAGTTCGTCCAGCCGGTTGCCGAACAGCTCTGCGAAAAGGTCGGCGCCGGTCCCGGGGACGCCATTTTCTTCATGCCGGGCACGTTCAAGGACGTGTGCAAGTACCTGCACTATCTGCGGACGCGGCTGGCCGACATTCTCGAAGTCATTCCGCCGAACCGGTGGGATCTGCTCTGGGTGATCGACTTTCCCACGCTCGAGTGGAACGAGGACGAGAACCGCTGGGACAGCCCGCACCACCCGTTCACCGCGCCGTTCGACGAGGATATTCCGCTGCTGGACACCGATCCGGGCAAGGTCCGCAGCCAGGCGTACGACCTGGTGCTCAACGGCGAGGAGATGGCCGGCGGCAGCGTTCGTATCCACCGCCAGGACGTGCAGAAGAAGATATTCGGGCTGCTGAATATCAGCGAGGAGGAGGCCCACCTGCGTTTCGAGCATCTGCTCGAGGCCTTGCAGTACGGCGCGCCGCCGCATGGCGGCATCGCCTTCGGCTTCGACCGCTGGGTCATGAAGCTCACGCGACACGCTTCGATCCGCGACGTGATCGCCTTCCCCAAGACGCTCAAGGCCGTCTGCCCCCTCACAGGCGCGCCCAGCGAGGTGGGCGAAGACCAGCTCAAGGAGCTCGGAATCGACGTGCGACCGGAGGTGAAGGCCAAGCGCAGCGAGGTGCAATAAACGTTACCATACGCCTCATGCCGATCCCCAAGTCCCGAAAAGAACTCACCGATCTCGTAAGCTCATCCGGCGCGAAGCTCATCCGCGAGCTCCAGGAGGCCGGACCCGACGTCGATAACCTCCGCTGCGTCGACGACTGGACCATCAAGGACCTGCTGGCCGTACGTGCCTGGTGGACCGAAAGCGTCCTCGACTGGATCGAAGCCGGCCGCCGCGGCGAAAAACCCGTGACCCCGGCCCCGGGTTACACTTGGCAGGAAACCCCCCGCCTCAACGCCGACATCATCAAGACCGCCCGACGCGACTCTTACGATCAGACGCGCGCTCGGCTCAAGACAGGCATCGAGCGCGTTCTCGCAACCATCGAAACCCTCGACGACACCGAGCTCCTCGAACCGGGCGTCTTCGAATGGGCCGGCAAGTGGCCCATAGCCCGCTGGGTCTCCATCAACACCGCCCGCCAGTACACAACCGCCCGCACCTACGTTCGGCGCGCGCTGCGAGAGGCCCTGCGCTGAAGCGCCCGCCGCCCGAGTGAACGAAACCGGAGATCCCAGCGAGTTCATCGCCGCCGGAGTTGAGTCGATCAACCCAACGAGAGTATGATGGGCCATTCGCAGCCGGCTGCAATCCGGCCACCAACCGGACGCGAACGAATCAGCGCTTGCACTTAAGTCCGCACGCGCAATGACTGAGACGCAAAACATCCTGAACGCCATCGGCAACACCTCGATGGTCCGGCTTCGCCACGTTGTGCCGGCGGATTCCGCCCGGATCTTCGTCAAGCTCGAATCGGAAAACCCCACCGGAAGCATGAAGGACCGTTCGGCACAGGCTATGATCGCCCGTCCCGAAGAGGATGGCCGCCTGCGCCCGGGAGACACCGTCGTCGAGTACACCGGCGGCAGCACCGGCACATCGCTGGCCCTGGTCTGCGCGGCCAAGGGCTATCGCCTTCACATCATCACGTCCGATGCGTTCAGTCAGGAGAAGCTCGACCACATGGCCGCCCTCGGTGCGCAACTGACGCTCGTGCCGAGCGAGGGCGGCATGACCACCAAGAAGCTGATCCTCGATATGATCGCCGCCGCGGAAGAACTCGCCCGCCAACCCCACACCTACTGGACCGATCAGCTCAACAACTGCGACAGCATCACCGGCTACTACGCCCTGGCCGAGGAGATCTGGCAGCAGACCGGCGGCCATATAGATGCGTTCGTTCAATCCGTCGGCACTGCGGCCTCTTCGCGCGGCGTGGCCACCGTGCTGAAAAGCCACAAGCAGAGCATCCGAATCGTCGCCGTCGAGCCGGCCGAGTCCGCCGTACTTTCGGGCGGGCAGCCAGGACCCCACAAGATCGAAGGCGTCGGAATCGGCTATACGCCGCCGCTCTGGGAGCCGGCCCTGGTGGACCAGATCATCCCGGTCCCGACGGCCGACGCAAAGGAGATGGCCAGGCGCCTGGCCCGCGAGGAAGCCCTCTTCGCCGGAACATCCTCCGGGGCCAACGTCATAGCCGCGATCCGCGTAGGCCGGGAACTCGGACCGGCCGCCCGTATCGTAACACTGCTGGTCGATTCCGGCCTGAAGTACCTCAGCACCGACGTCTATCACAGCACGTAGCGAGTCAAGCACAAGTGAATGGCTGCGAATACGAAGACAAACATGAGAGGCTCCCGGGCCGGGTGACCCACGCCGTCAGGCGCGGGGTTGCGATTCCTGAACGCCGCATCACACGTTCCCGGCGCCGCAGACCTGCCTGCCTTGTCGGAAACGGACGGCGGATGCCCTCGCCAAACCCTCTCCCCTCGAACCGACGGGACGGTCCTCCTTGCCGCCGGCGAATGTGATCACATCGCGCACAAACAGCCGATTGCTGTCAATTGTAAGGTTGTTACTCTTTGGGCAATAACCGCTCGCACGTGTGGGCGGAAACCGGCTCTGTCGAGTGGCAAACGAAGACCCTTTTCAGCCCAGGAAGAACCTAAAATGGCGAACCCGGACCTTGACGAATTGCTCAACACGCTTTTTCCGTTTGCCGAGCAAATGTTAGCCAAGCACGGCGAGTTTTACCCGTTCGGCGCGAGAATGGAAAAAGACGGCACGATTGCACACGTCGCCGCACACACCGGAGATGAACACTCGCCTTCGCAGGAGGTCATCGACTTGCTCGCACGCGGCTTCCGTGACGAAGCGCTACAGGGCAAAGTCAGGGCCGTTGGGATCTGCTTCGATGTGCGCGTCATTCCGCCGAACCAGGCCGACGAGACCGACGCCGTCTGCGCCCGGCTCGAGCACGAAAATGGCGAAGCCGTCCAGGTGTTCCTTCCGTACCACAAGAGTCGGCTGGGCAAGTACAAGTTCGGTGAGCTGTTTGCGTCAAGAGGCGAACACGAAATCTTCGAGCGGCCTGAGGGCGCCGTATAGGAATGGATTGTAATTGGGGCGTGCGTACGCGAACCATAGCGCGACGATCAGGCACGCAGACGAGCGCTGCCTAGAACGCACCTCGGATCGCAAGCTCGCGCGTCCTGCTCGAGTCGCGGGCGCTCAATCAAGAAAGCCAGAACCCATGCCGATCCGCCGCTGGTTATCAAATCTGCTCAGGAGGCGCAAAGAAATGGCATCCGAAGACGACCATAGACTTGCCCGGGAATGGGACGAGCACAAGACCAGCCTGCTTGCAGAAACGCTTGGCCCGCAGCACAACGTAGTCATGCACGCGATTGTCCCGTACGTCCTCGGCGGTGCGCTCGACCTCTACTACTTCCCGAACGGCATTCCAGGCACGGCGATCGCGACGAAGGAGATGTCGGAACTACCTGGACAAGGTCCGTCGAGCAAAGCTTATAAGTCGTACGAACTGGTCATGTTCACCAGACATGCGCTTGCACTCGACGACGCACAGGACGAGTCGACGCCCTTTGGCCGGGTCCACTGCAACATCAACAGGATTCTCAACCTTATCGCGCGCTACGCCGAAACGGCCCAGCTCAACCCCCTCGAAACGTGCGAATTCCCCGAGGACATGGAGCACGTGGGCGGCAAGTGCCTGATCTTCGACGGCTACGCCCGCCATTCGACCGACATGGTCCAGGATTTCGGTCTGCTGGCCATCATCGAGATCTTCCGCTCCGAGATGGAGTACGCACAAGAATACGGCGGCGCCACGCTGATCGCCAGACTCAAGGAGCACGGCCATTACCCTTACTCCGACCTCGACCGAGAGCCGGTCGCATAACACCCGCGGCGTCGGCAGCGTGGCGGGATGTACTCCGCTCCCTCACGGTCGCGGCTCGGAAACGGTCGCGGCTCGGAAACGGTCGCGGCTTCCCAAAGATCGCGGCTCGGTTCGTCGGGTCCTCTGCCGACGCCCGCTTGCTCGACCGCACTCACGTCCCTTAAAGTCCCCCCACCATGAGAAGAGCAATCATCGTTACAGCCCTGCGAACGCCCATCGGCCGGTACCGCGGCGCCCTGGCCGCCGTCCGGCCGGATGATCTTGCCGCCCTGGTCATCAAAGCCGTCGTCGAACGATCCGGCGTTGATCCGGGCGCCGTCGAGGACGTCTACTTCGGCGCCGCCAACCAGGCCGGGGAGGACAACCGCAACGTGGCCCGGATGGCCGCCCTGCTCGCCGGACTGCCCGACTCCGTCCCCGGCTGTACCATGAACCGCCTCTGCGCCTCCAGCCTCACCGCCGTCAACCTCGCCGCACGAATGATCGAAACCGACCACGGCGACCTCTTCATCGCCGGTGGCGTCGAGAGCATGAGCCGCGCCCCGCTCGTCATGGCCAAGGCCGAACAGCCCTTCCCCCGCGGCACCCCCGACTTCTTCGACACCACCATCGGCTGGCGATTCACCAACCCCAGGCTCGCGGCCATGCACCACCCCTACGGCATGGGCGAGACCGCCGAAAACGTCGCCCGACAATACAACGTCCCCCGCGAAGAGCAGGACCGCTTCGCCTACGAATCGCAGATGAAGTGTAAGGCGGCCATGGAGTCGGGGCGATTCGCCGACGAACTTGTCCCCGTCGAAGTCCCGCAGCGCAAAGCCGACCCGATTATCGTCGACGCCGACGAGCACCCCCGCCCCGACACCACGCTCGAGGCTCTCGCCAGGCTCAAGCCCGCTTTCGCAAAGGACGGCAGCGTTACCGCCGGGAACTCATCCGGCATCAACGACGGCGCCGCCGCCGTCCTGCTGGCCGAGTACGAAACGGCCAAGCGCATGAACCTGCCCATGATGGGCGTCGTCGGCCACTCCGGCGCCGCCGGCGTGGACCCTGCCTGCATGGGTCTGGGCCCAATTCCGGCGACGCGAAAAGCCTTGACCCGAGCGAAGCTCGACGTTTCCGATCTCGACCTCATCGAGCTCAACGAGGCCTTCGCCTCGCAGTCCCTCGAATGCATCCGCCAACTCGGATTTGACCGCGAGCGCGTCAACCCCAACGGAGGCGCCATTGCGTTAGGCCACCCCCTGGGCTGCAGCGGCGCCCGCATCCTGACCACCCTCGTCCACGAAATGGTCAAGAGAAAATCACGCAAGGGCCTGGCCACCATGTGCGTAGGAGTAGGCCAGGGCGTAGCCACGGTAGTCCACGGAATGAACGACTGAACAAATGGGGTGACGGGTGGCCCACGTCTTCAGACGTGGGCTCACGATTCGCCGCGGGTGCGGGTGGGGGACCGAATCGAAATACCAAAACAGATTGCCACCCTCGCAACAACTCCGTATAAAAGCCCACCAAAGGGCCTGATTCCAAAATGCCAGGCGATAGCTTGCCCGACGAGCGGTTTGTTACGTTCAGCACCGGAAAGGAAGCACGATGCCCGAGTATGTGATCGAACGAGAGATTCCGGGGGCCGGTTCGCTCTCGGCGGAAGAGTTCCGGGCCACGGCCCGCAAGTCCTGCGAGGTTCTGCGCGAGCTCGGTCCGCAGATCCAGTGGCTGCACAGTTACGTGACGGACGACAAGATCTACTGCATCTACCTCTCGCCTGACGAGGAGACCATTCGCGAGCACGCCCGGCGCGGCGGTTTCCCGGCGAACCGGATTTCCGAAGTGAAGAGAGTGATCGATCCGACGACAGCCGAAATCTAGCCGGCTGGCCCGTGTCGTGACCTGGGGTCACGATCGGAACGCCAACCCACGCCCAATCGCGCCCCGTCCTTCGCGAAGCGAAAGGTGGGGTACGGACATTCATGCCGCCGGGCCCACCACCGTAGGGTGCATCTCGATGCGCCTGATGGGACGTTCACTGTTTCCGGACAACTGTTCCCCGGGGCATGTTTTCCGGTTTCCTCGGTTTCCTGTCGGTTTCCTGGGTTTCCTGAAACACCATACTCAATTCCGATCGTGCTGTTCCCGCGCTGTTCCCCGAACCACCATATCTATTTGCGATGTTGCTGAGTCCTGCGTTGATGTTGCCCGGTCTTGCGTTGCTTGGGCTTTCGGCCCGGCCTGCGCGGGCGGAGGCTGCGGCCAAGACGTTTTTCGAGCTTGGCGATAAACGAGTCCGCGCCCAGCGGTCGGCCGGTTCGCTCATGTTTCCTTATCTGCTCGACGACGTGCGGATCGAGGGCCTGTCGGAGGAACTTGCGCCACGGTCCGGTCAATGCGAGCAGCGGAGCGACTCGAACCAGGCGGTCATCGCGCCGCTTGA
>CAZNPL010000005.1:188701-235437 GCA_964574815.1 uncultured Phycisphaeraceae bacterium | reverse complement strand
CCCGCAAGCGAGCCTTCGTGCCTTCGTGCCTCCGTGCCTTCGTGCCTCTTTCTTTGCAAACGAACCCAAAGCTGCGCGAGTCGTTCCGCCTCAGACGGATCAGTTCTCAAACATCAGACGCTCGCGATCAGAGCCGGAAGCGCCAGCGACCGGTCCCCGAGCACTGCCCGGCCGCAAGTGCCCGTGCGAAACGAAGCCAAACTCAGGGAAAGTCGTCAATTCTCGGTTACCGGTGGTCAGCGACCTGCCGCCTATACCGCGCGGCCTATCCAGCCGCCACGAACCGGCCGTCGGTCCTCGCCGCGTCCCAACCGGCGCGACAACCAGCGCCAAACGAAGCGAAGCGCCCCGCCAACCCGAGTCGCCACATTCCCGCCCACCCCCTTCGTGCCTACGTGCCTCCGTGCCTTCGTGCCTCTTCCTTCCAAACGAAGCCACCGGGAACCCTGCCTCGAGACCGCGCCTCGCTGGCAAGCCTTCGTCCCTCCGTCCCTCCGTCCCTATGTCCCTGTCCTTTGCCCCCTCCGTGCCGGGGCCTGCCCGCCTCAGGCGGGTGCCTCCTTTTCGAAACGAACCCAGCGAACCCTCGAAATCTGCGCCAATCTGCGGAATCTGCGGATCGAATCCCCAAACGAACCCAACGGCCCGCTTTGTCTGCAAGCCCGGCCTCACCGGCAAGCCTCCGTGCCTCCCTGCCGGAGCCTGACCGCCTCAGGCGGGTCCCTTCGTCCCTGTCCTTTCCCCTTCCTACCTCCGTTTACACTTTCTCCAGTGGCATAGCGCTGGACTATAACAAAGCGGTCTTTCGGGGCGACGGCGAGGGTCCGCTTCCGTGCGGGCGCGGCTCGGACACGGTGTGCCCGGACCAACGCTTAAGACAATGAACCATGGGCCAAAGCCTATCCCGATATTCAGTCGAGCGCCGCAAAGCACGGGCGGATACGACGGAGGCGGACTATTGGCACCCGGTAGCGGTTCCGGGGTAGGCTCCGCTCACGCCTTGCGGTGCTTGGGGCCGGATGTATAAAAGGCGCGATGGCATCGGAGGACGCGACGACGCGGGAATCCTGGACGGTGGGGCGACTGCTGCAATGGACCACCGAGTTCTTCCAGCGCAAGCAGTTGGATGAACCGCGGCTGTCGGCCGAGATTCTGCTGGCCCATGTCCTCGGATGCGAGCGCATCCGGCTTTACACGAGCTTCAACGAGGAGCCCGATGAGGCTCGGCGGGCCGAGTTTCGCGCGCTCGTCAAGAAGGCGGCGGAGCACGCGCCGATCGCCTACCTCGTCGGACACAAGGAGTTCTATTCGCTGCCGTTCGAAGTCACTCCGGACGTGCTCATTCCGCGGCCCGAGACCGAGACGCTTGTCGAGCATGCCGTATCGATCTTGAGCGGGTCGGCCGAGGGCCCGGATCGGCGGGAGAGGCCGCCCGTGGTTCTGGACGTCGGATCGGGCAGCGGGTGCGTGGTCATCGCCATTCTTTCCCAAGTGCGAGGCGCGCTCGGTGTCGGGACCGACATCTCGGCGGACGCGCTGGAGGTGGCCCGGCGGAACGCCCAGCGGAACAACGTTGCGGAACGGGTCGAGTTCGTCGAGGCGGACCGGCTCGATCTGCCGCCCGGCGTTGTGCCCGACGGCGGGTTCGATGTGATCGTCTGCAACCCTCCGTATGTCGGTGAGGCGGATCTGGGAACTCTGCCGCCGGTCGTCCGCGAGTTTGAACCGCCGGTCGCGCTCACGCCCGGTAGCGATGCGCTCACGTTCTACCGGGTGCTGGCCAGGGAGGGGCCGGGGATCCTCCGCGACCGAGGTGCGGTCCTGGTCGAGATCGGCGTTGGCCAGAGCGAGGGCGTGCGGTCGATCTTCACGGAGGGCGGGCGATTCACCCACGTCGCGACCTACCGAACGCCCCCCGATCCGCACGACCGGGTGATGCATTTCGTCAAGGTGTGATACACTGCCGGTTCGAGAAGGCGGGCGGCGGCCGGGCGGACATGTTCGCGCGGTCCGGGCGCCGTGGCACTGAGCAACGAAAGGACGGGGCACGGTGGAACAATTCGAAATCACCGGTGGCAACCGGCTGAAAGGTACAGTGGAGATCAGCGGGGCCAAAAATGCGGCACTTCCGATCCTGGCCGCTTCATTGTTGTGCGAGGGCGATACGATTCTGCACAACGTTCCCGACCTGGCCGACGTGCGCTCGATGCTGACGCTGCTTGGGCGCCTGGGCGTCAAGCACGAGTGGCGTGAGGACGGCGCCGTGCATCTTCGCGTGGAGGACGAGTTGAACTGTCACGCGGAGTACGAACTGGTCAGCAAAATGCGGGCGAGCATCTGCGTGATGGGCCCGCTGCTGGCCAAGAGGAAGCGGGCGCAGGTGGCCATGCCGGGCGGGTGCGCCATCGGATACCGGCCTGTCAATTTGCATATTCAGGGTCTGGAGGCGCTGGGTGCCGAGTCGGACCTGGTCAACGGCGACATGATGCTCAAGGCGAAGAAGCTTCGCGGCACGGAGGTCTTTTTGGGCGGGGCGTTCGGCTCGTCGGTCACCGCGACGGCGAACACGATGATGGCCGCAACGCTCGGCGAAGGGCGGACCGTGATCGAGTCGGCCGCGTGCGAGCCGGAGATCACGGACCTGGCGAACTTTCTGAACGCGTGCGGGGCGCGGATTTCCGGGCATGGGACTCCGCGGGTCACGATCGACGGCGTCAGCTCGCTCAAGGGGGCCGAACACCGGGTGATCCCCGACCGCATCGAGGCCGGGACGTTTCTGATTGCCGCGGCCATCACCAACGGCGAGCTGCATTTGCAGGGGGCGCGGCTGGAGCACTTGATTGCCGTCGTCGATCGGCTGAGGCGCATCGGCGTGATCATCGATCGCGGTGAGAAGGGGATCGCCGTCTCGTCGGCGCGGCGGCTCGAGCCGATCGACATCACGACACAGCCGTTTCCGGGTTTTCCGACCGACCTGCAGGCCCAAACGACGGCGCTGCTGTGCCTGGCCGATGGCAACAGCGTGGTGACGGACAAGATCTTTCCCGACCGTTTTCTGCACGTGGCCGAGTTGAACCGGATGGGGGCGCAGATTCGCCGGGAGGCGAGCACGGTGATGGTTCAGGGGGTGAAGCGGCTGATCGGCGCGCCGGTGATGGCGTCGGACCTGCGGGCGTCGGCGGCGTTGATACTTGCGGGATTGATCGCCAAGGGCGTGACGCGCATCAGCCGGACGTATCACATCGACCGCGGCTATGAGCGGATCGAGCAGAAGCTCACAGCCGTCGGGGCCGACATTCGCCGCGTCGGCGGTTAGGCGCGCGATCGTCAGACCGATGTCATCGGCGTATTTGGATGATTTGGGGGCCAACGCTGTGACGCCGTGCCGTTGGAACGTCGCGACCACGCAGCTTATGATGGGTGTGAAAGGGTGCAGAAAGCCATCGGCGGAATGAACGCGAAGCGCACTAACACACTGCCGCCCGGAAGGCGTCGGCCGATACGCGCCGAGGACAGCGTGAGGCTGTCACAGGCGATCCTGCATTGCGCGAATCGGGGCCTGCCACGGGCCGAGTTTCTGCAGGAGATTTCCGAACTGCTTCTGGACTTTTCCGGGTGCGATGCGATCGAGGTGCGCCTGAACGACCAGGAGCTTCACTATCGCTGGGAAGCGACTCGAAGGCCGAAAAAAGCCGTTCGTTTTGATCTTGCCCGTTGGCTCACGGCCGGGGATGGGCGTGTGATTCCCGCCGCGGATGAACGTACGGACATGGAGCGATTGTGCAGGGATGTTGCCCTTCGACATTTCCATCCCGAACTGGGATTCTTCACCGGCAACGGGAGCTTCTGGACGGGTGACACGTGGGAGGTCGTGAGCGCTCCGGTGTCCGGCGGGCATCCTGTGTATGCCGGGCGTTTGTGCGTCGGCGGACATTACCGGTCGCTCGCCATTATTCGTTTCGTCGTGGACGATCACACCATCGGTCTCTTACAGATGAAGTGCGAGCGGCCAGACTCATTGACTTTGCAGGAAGTGGAGTTTTACGAGGGGATCGCACAGACGCTCGGATTGGCGGTCGCCGATCGGCGCGCTGAAGCGGCTCTGCGTGAGCGCATCAAGGAATTGACCTGCTTGTACGGCATCGCGCAGGTCGTTGAGCGCGATGGCAGCTCGTTGGGAGAGATGCTTCAGCGTATTGCGGAGCTGCTCCCGGCGGCTTGGCAGTATCCTGAGATAACGGCGGCCAGCATCACGCTCGATCAGCGGACGTATACGACGCCTGGATTTCGGCGCACCCCCTATCTGCAATCGAAAGACATCGTTGTGCGCGGCCGGATTCGTGGGGCCGTGGAAGTCGCCTACCTGGAGGTCCGGCCCGAGTTCGTCATCGGCGCCTTTCTGAGGGAGGAGGAGAAACTCATTGCCGCCATTGCCAGAGAGGTGGCGTTGATCGTCGAACGGACCGAGTCAGGCGAGGAGCGCGCGCAGCTCGAGCAGCAGCTCATTCACGCCGATCGCCTTGCCACGATCGGTGAGTTGGCCGCAGGGGTGGCGCACGAGCTGAACGAGCCGCTGGGCAGTATTCTGGGGTTTGCTCAGTTGACGGAGAAATGCGCCGCCCTTCCCGAGCAAGCGGCGCGCGATATCGGGAAGATTGTGAAGGCGTCGTTATATGCCCGTGAAGTGATCAAGAAGCTCATGGTCTTTGCCCGGCAATTGCCGCCGAAGAAGACCGAGGTCATTTTGAATGATATCGTCGAGGAAGCCTTTTTCTTCCTGGAGGGACGATGTGTCAAAGGGGGCATCGAAGTCAATCGCGAGCTGGCTCCGGACCTCCCCAGCATCACTGCCGATCCGGCGCAGCTCAAGCAGGTCCTGGTCAACCTGGTTGTGAATGCGATCCAGGCTATGCCCGACGGCGGCACGCTGACGGTGAGCACCCGTGGGACCAATAATTCCGTGTCGCTTCTCGTGGAGGACACGGGCGGCGGAATGGACGAGGAGACGTGCGGGAAAATCTTCCTCCCGTTCTTCACCACCAAAGACGTCCATGAGGGTACAGGGCTTGGGTTGGCAGTCGTGCATGGGATCGTCTCAGCGCACGGCGGCGCGATCAACGTTGCAAGCCGTGTGGCAGAAGGCACATGCTTCGAGATCCGCCTTCCGAGCAGGGTGGCCGATGAGACCCGGGAATCGACTCGCGATGGTGTCCAAAGCTGAGAATGAAAGCATCCTGGTTGTGGATGACGCCCCCGATACGCTGGAATTGATCGGGAGAAACCTGGCGTCCAATGGGTATCGAGTGCTTACCGCACCCGGTGTTGCCGAGGCCGTCCGTATCCTCGACCGGACGCCGATCGATCTTGTCATTACCGATCTGAAAATGCCCAAGGTGGGCGGCATGGATCTGGTTCGGCACGTTCAGGCGAACTTCCGGGATACCGAGGTCATGATGATTACGGGGTATCCCACCGTCGAAGGCGCGGTGACGGCGATGAAGTCGGGCTGCCAGGAGTTTCTCACCAAACCCTTCACGGATGAAGAACTGCTCTCGACGGTCGAGCGCGTTCTCGACGCGGCGCGTGCTCGCCGAAAAGCAAACGAGTTGTCGAGTGCGCCCCCTTCGCCCTTCTGCGGACTGATTGGCGAGTCCGAGGCGATGCGCAGCGTATTCCGATCAATCGCCAAGGCCGCTGCGACCGACGCGACGGTACTGATTACGGGCGAAAGCGGGACGGGCAAGGAGCTGGCGGCCCGGGCCATTCATTACAGCGGGGCGCGAGCATCGGCCGCGTTCGTTCCTGTCAACTGCGGCGGGATCCCGGAGAACCTCCTGGAGAGCGAGTTGTTTGGATACGTGAAAGGGGCCTTCACGGGTGCGAGCGAGTCGCGTGCCGGTTTCTTCCAGGTGGCCGACGGCGGAACCGTATTCCTGGACGAGATCGGCAACACGAGCGTGCATATGCAGGCCAAGCTCCTTCGCGTGCTTCAAGACGGCGAGATCCAGATGGTTGGATCTGCGCGTCCCAAGCACGTGGACATCAGGATACTGGCCGCAACCAACAAAGATCTCGAGGCGCTGGTCAAGAACGAGCTCTTTCGGGAGGACCTCTTCTTCCGGCTGAACGTCATCACGGTGCACATGCCACCCTTGCGCGAGCGTGAGGATGATGTCCTGCTCCTGGCCGTCCATTTTGCAGAGAAGTTCGCGGGAGAGCTCGGGCGTACCCCGCCCCGCCTGGCCGACGAAGTTGTGCAGATTCTCAAGGACTACCACTGGCCCGGGAACGTCCGCGAGCTCCAGAACCTCGTTCAGCGGCTGACCGTGATGAGCGAGGGAGATGTGATTGCCGCCCCGGACCTTCCTGCCATGATGCGGTTTTCGGCTTCAAGGGGGGCCGGAGTCAATCGAAGTCTGGCGGAGGTGGAGGCCGAACATATCCGCAACGTTCTGGCGAGCACCGGCGGCAACAAGGTCCGGGCGGCGGAGATTCTGGGCATCGACCGCAAGACGCTTCGCGAGAAACTCAAGGCCTACGATTCCGAGCGGGCGTGAGTTGTCGGGGCTGGTACGTTTCTCCCCACTGGTTCAATTCTCCCCATTCACAAGGCATGATTCTGACCGGCGCTTTGGCCCGCGGCAGCGCCGCGTAAGGTGGCAGCAAGCCATCTAAATCCTTTTTTGACAGTGCTTTAGCGACTCTGGCGGCTGCACCGAATACGGATCAGATCGCGTCTGAGTCAGCCTCTATGCTCCGGCACACAGTGTGTCTTTGTTGTTGAGCGCCGGCCTGCACGCCGCTCCACCGCGGGGCGTAACGCGCGGCAGATTGGGGACGAATTATCGAGGCGGAGTACACGCAGATGGAACGGTCCGACGTCATAAGCATCCTTGAAAGGCACAACGGAAAGCGCGGCGGTCTCATCCCAACCCTCGAAGACATTCAGAGACGGTACAACCACCTGCCGGCCGAGGCTTTGAGGGTCGTTGCTGATGAGATGGGTCGATCACTGGTCGACGTATACGGTGTCGCGACTTTTTACAGGTCCTTCAGCCTGAAACCCCGGGGCAAGCACCTTTGCTCGGTGTGTTTGGGCACGGCTTGTCACGTCCGAGGCGCTCCGATCGTTGCCGAGGAGTTTGAGCGGCAGTTGGGGGCTAAGTCCGGAGAGACGACCTCAGACAGAGAGTTCACGTTGGAGACCGTGAACTGCCTGGGGGCCTGCGCGCTTGGGCCGGTCGTTGTCGTTGACGGGCACTACTTTTCAAATGTCGGCAGGAGCAAGGTGAGCGAGATCATCACAAGAACGCGCGATGGGCTCGACAGGGTCCAGGTTGCTGGCGATCGGCGCATCTTCCCGGTTACGGTCAGTTGTTCACGCTGCAATCACAGCTTGATGGACCCGGACCACCTGATCGACAACGCGCCGTCGATTCGTTTGACGGTGTCGTTCGCAAGAAAGCACGGCTGGATTCGGCTGTCATCGCTGTACGGCAGCTACAGCCTCGAGTGTGAATACGAAATCCCTCGGGACACGGTGGTGCAGATTTTCTGTCCGCACTGCCACGCGGAGCTCAAGGGCGCCTCCGACTGCCCGGAGTGTGGCGCGCCGATGATTTGCATGATCGTGGTTGGTGGAGGCACCGTGCAGGTCTGTTCGCGGCGCGGCTGCAAAGGACATATGTTGGATGTGGGCTAATCAGTCAAGCGCAAAGCAGATGCTCGCTGAGTGCTTCCTCGTTTAGGGTGTTAAGATGGCAAGATTGACTTCGACAGATGAGCTATCTGAACTGCGAAGCATGGTCAGGCGGGACACTGATCAAAGCAAGCCTTGCATAGTCATCTGTGCCGGCACAGCCTGCCAGGCCAGCGGCTCGAACGACATTCATCGAATCGCAAAAAGATACCTGCTCGAGAACCAGTTGCTTGACAGGCTGGCCCTCCGAATCACAGGATGCCACGGGTTTTGCGAGATGGGGCCGTTCATTCTTACAGAGCCGCAGGGCGCTTTCTACACGCACGTCGGTTTAGATGACGTGCCGAGGATCATTGACGCAGTGTTGTCGGGCGACTACGTCGAAGAGCTACTGTATGCTGATCCGGTCACAGGCGAGAGGTACCGTAGGTGTGAGGATATCCCATTTTTCAAGAACCAGAAGCGCGCCATTCTGGCAATGAACCCGAAGATAGACCCGATCAGGATCTACGACTACATCGCACGAGGGGGCTACGAGGCGTTGGGCAGGGTCCTTTCCCGCGCGGATTCCGACTGGGTCGTCCAGGAGGTCAAGCGCTCAGGCTTGCGGGGTCGCGGCGGCGCGGGGTTTCCGACGGGTCTGAAATGGGAGCTACTGGCACACGAACACAACGGGCACGGTAAGTTCCTCGTGTGCAACGCGGATGAAGGTGACCCCGGCGCCTACATGGACCGGAGCATTCTCGAAGGGAACCCCCATAGCATTATCGAGGGGATGATCATCGGTGCCTACGGGACTGGCGCTACGGAGGGTGTCGTCTACGTGCGCAACGAGTATCCGCTGGCAATCAAGCATTTGATCATTGCCCTTCGTCATTGCCACGACCTTGGTCTCCTCGGACAGGATATATTGGGAACCGGTTTCTCCTTTGATATCAGAATCGTGAGGGGCGCGGGGGCCTTTGTGTGCGGCGAGGAGACGGCGCTGGTTCGGTCCATTGAAGGTAAAATGGGTGAGCCGAGGCAGCGACCCCCCTTCCCGGTTCAAAAGGGCATCGATGGCAAGCCGACCGCGATCAACAACGTGGAAACCTGGGCCAACGTCCCAGTGATCTTTCGAATTGGCGCCGACGCGTTTGCAAAGGTCGGGTGCGAAGGCAACTCCGGGACCAAGATCTTCAGCCTGGTGGGCAAGATCAAGAACACGGGGCTCGTCGAGGTCCCGATGGGCATCACAATCAAAGAGATCGTCTACGACATCGGCGGCGGCCCCGTCGGCGACGCAAAGATCAAGGCTGTTCAAACAGGTGGTCCATCCGGCGGCTGTGTTCCCGCCAGCATGTTCGATCTACCGATCGACTACGACAGTCTGTCGGCAGCAGGATCGATCATGGGGTCCGGCGGCATGATCGTCATGGATGAGAAGACCTGCATGGTCGACGTGGCCAAGTATTTTATGCGGTTCCTGAAAGACGAATCGTGTGGCAAGTGCTTCACGTGCCGCAAAGGCACACAACGGATGTACGAAATCCTGGAAGATATCACGACGGGAAAGGCGACGCCCGAACAGGTCACACTTCTTTCGGAGCTGGCGGAGGTCGTGAAGGACACGACCATGTGCGGCTTGGGGCAGACGGCATCCAACCCTGTTCTGAGCACGCTCAAGTATTTCGCCGATGAGTACGAAGAGCACGTGCGGCACAAGAGGTGCAGGGCCTTCGTCTGCAAGGAGTTGGTGGGCGCCCCATGCCAGGCCGCCTGCCCTCTCGGCACTGAGGCGTGGCAATACATCGCGCACATAGCACGCGGCAGATACGAAGAGGCATATCAGGTAATACGGGAAAGCAACCCATTTCCGTCCGTCTGCGCACGCGTTTGCTCTCATCCGTGTGAGAAGAACTGTCGCAGCGCGACGGGCGGCAAACAGGCGATCGCCATCCGTGCTCTCAAGCGGTTTGTCACCGATCGCGTGGACCCCTCGGCGTACCGGGCGAAGAGAGCGCCGGAGACAACGGGCGAGGGCTGCGGCGCAAAGGTGGCCGTCGTCGGTGCCGGTCCGGCCGGACTCGCCGCCGCACACTATCTTTCGCTCGACGGGTTCGTGCCGACGGTCTTTGAGGCGGACGATCGGCCGGGCGGCATGCTGGTCAGCGGCATCCCGTCGTTTCGTTTACCGCGTGAGGTGTTGGCGAAAGAGATCGCCGCGATTCTCACCGACGGGGTTGCTGTCCGCTGCAACATGACCTTGGGCCGAGATTTCACTTTGGATGGTCTTTTTTCAGAGGGGTTTGAGGCGGTGTTCCTCGCAATGGGGGCCCACAAGAGTCGTCGGCTTGGGCTGGAGGGAGAGAACTGCAAAGGGGTACTTTCCTCGATGGATTTCCTTAAGGCGTTCAACCTGCGAGGCGAGCAGCTGGCTCAAGGCCGTGTGGGCGTGATCGGCGGCGGCAACTCGGCGATCGATGCCGCCCGCGTGGCAGTCAGGCAGGATGGCGTCGAGAGTGTCACCATTCTCTATCGACGCACACGGGTTGAGATGCCGGCTTTTGAGGAGGAGATCGAAGCGGCGCTGACTGAGGGAATCGAACTGCACACTCTGACGAGCCCCGTGGGCGTGTGCACCGAGGCCGGGGCCCTAACCGGCGTCAAAGTGATTCGAAACTGTTTGGGGGATCGAGATGCGAGCGGTCGGTGCAGGCCAGTACCGCTTCCCGGAACGGAAACCGTACTGCCGTTTGACACACTGATCGTGGCCATCAGCGAGCAGCCGGACGCTTCGGGGGTTTTGGACGCGTCTTCGTCGCAACCTCTGGAAGCAAAGGCAAACGGCACCCTGCAATCGGATCCGCTGACACTGAGGACGAACCGGCCGGGCGTGTTTGCGGGAGGTGACGTGGTTACGGGTCCCAATACGGTGGTCGACGCTATCGCTGCCGGTAAGAGGGCTGCCCTGGTCATCGGCCGCTGGTTGCGGGGTGAGGAACTCGATCAGCCGGCGAACGTCCGAGTGCCGGACGTCTATGTCGAGGCGGTGTCGCTTAGCGAGGCGGAGATGGCAGCGGCCGACAGGGTCGCCGTGCCCGTGATCTCCGCCGCAGAGCGTGACAAGAGCTTTCGCGAAGTGGAGTTGTCTCTTTCGGCCGATGACGCGAGCCGAGAGGCCAAGCGGTGCCTGAGGTGTGACCTGGAATTCACCATGCCGAAGGAAGTTGAGGGCGCACAAGTTGTTGCTGTGGGAGAAACGGCATGATTACGCTGCAAATCAATGGCCTGGACGTCTCGGTCGACGAGGGCACGACGCTGCTTGAAGCGGCGCGTTTCCTGGGCATGCCGATACCGACCTTGTGCCACATGGAGGGACTGTCGCCCTACGGGGCCTGCCGATTGTGCGTGGTCGAGATAGGAGAGGGTCCGCGCGCCAAACTGGTGAGCTCGTGCACTTATCCGGCTCAGGAGGGCCTGAAAGTGCGTACCGCTTCATCCCGCGTCGTTCGCGCCCGGAAGATGGTTCTGGAGCTTCTCCTGGCCACATGCCCCCAGTCCAAAACGATTCAGGATCTGGCGTCGTCTCATAACGTGCGCCAGCAGCGGTTCCGCCAGGAGCACGAGGATTGCATTCTGTGCGGGCTGTGCGTGCGTATGTGCGAGGAACAGATGATGGCCAAGGCCATCGGGTTCCGGGGGCGTGGGCAGAGTCGGAGCATCGGCACGCCGTTCGACGTGAAGTCGGAAGTATGCCGACAGTGCGGTGGCTGCATGTATGTGTGCCCGGCGTGCCAGCTTCGTTGCACGTACAACGAGCCGGAAAAGGCGATCTGCGGCGGGTGCGCGAACCTCAGCCCGCCTTGTGTCGAAAAGGAATCGTTCGACGACATGATGTGCTACATGAACCCTTGTGTGGCCTGCGAGACCGCAACACACTGACCAATGGAGGAATAAAGTCGATGTCAGCAACATTTTCGAGGGTGAATGCCTCGGCGGCAACGCTTACCAAGAACAGGACCGACGGCTCGGTCACGCCCTCGTCAGGCATGTGCGTTACGTGCGTGGACGGGTGCATCGGGATGTGTGAGATCGGAAAGTCTGCGTACAGAGGCCATGAGGTCATTTATCCGCAACCTTTTGGCGTTATCACGACGGCGGCCGAGAAAACTTACCCGGTCGACTACTCGCATTTCAACATCATGGGGACCGCCGTGGGGGCGCATGGGATCGAAGCGGACAGCGACAAGGCCATCTTCCCGGCCGTCAGTCTCGATGTGGTCTTCGGGCACGACAGGGGGCTCAAGTTTCGATACCCCTGGATCATCCCGGGCATCGGATCCACCAACATCGCGACGAACAACTGGGAGGGTCTGGCCATCGGTTCCGCCCTCGCCGGCACCGGCTTGACCATTGGTGAGAACGTAGTCGGCATGGATTCTGAGGCCGTCATCAAGGACGGGCGCGTGGTCGACACCGTGGACCTCAAGCGTCGCGTCACTCTCTTCAAGGATCACCAGCGCGACGGTTACGGCACTATCGTGGTCCAGGCCAATGTCGAGGACACGCGTCTCGGCGTACAGGAGTACGCCATCGAGCAACTGGGCGTTGAGTGCGTCGAGCTCAAATGGGGCCAAGGCGCCAAGAACATCGGCGGCGAAGTCAAGATCACGAACCTCAAGAAGGCACAGATGCTGTACGAGCGGGGCTATGTGGTGCTTCCGAACCCGACCGACTCCCATGTCATCAAGGCCTTTGAACGCGGCGCATTCAAAGAATTCGAGCGGCACTCGCGCATTGGCATGGTGAGTGAGGAATCCTTCGCCAGACGGGTCGAGGAGCTGCGTAAGGCCGGCGCCAAGTATATCTTCCTGAAGACCGGAGCGTACAGGCCGGCCGACCTGGCTCGCGCCGTCCTCTTTGCGGCGAAATACAAGTTGGACCTGCTCACCGTGGATGGCGCGGGTGGTGGCACCGGCATGAGCCCGTGGCGCATGATGAACGAATGGGGTGTGCCGCCTGTCGAACTCCACTCTCTGCTCTATCAATACGCCAAGCGCTTGACTGAAAGAGGCCTGAAGGTCCCCGCCCTGGCGTTGGCGGGCGGCTTCACCTTCGAGGACCAGATTTTCAA
The DNA here is from genome assembly GCA_964574815.1 of uncultured Phycisphaeraceae bacterium. Taxonomy (GTDB): domain Bacteria; phylum Planctomycetota; class Phycisphaerae; order UBA1845; family UBA1845; genus CAZNPL01. The sequence goes on along the minus strand of CAZNPL010000005.1, from coordinate 222,622 downwards.
GGGACTTGCCATCGGGGCGCCCTTCGTCAAGCTCATCGGCATGGCCCGTTCGCCGATCGCCGCCGCCATGGTCGGCAAGACGATCGGCCGGACCATCAACGACGGCCAGATCCCGGTGTATATAGAACGTTTCGGGAACACGAAAGACGAGATATTCGTCACCGCCAGCACACTGCGCAAGGAGCTCGGCGACGAGGAATTCGAGCGCATACCGACCGGCGCCCTTGGTCTCTACACATACTACGAGCGCCTCGGTCAAGGCCTTCGCCAACTGATGTGCGGCAGCCGGAAGTTTTCGCTCGATTATCTCTCCCGTGACGATCTGGCCTGCCTGACTCACGAGGCGGCCGACATCAGCGGCATTCCGTTCATCACGGACGTGGATAAGGTTCAGGCTGAGGAGATCCTCAACGACGGCTCTGGACCGGTGACAGCACAGGAAACGTTCAACAGGATTCCATTGCCGTCCAGGGGATGAGACATAGGAGATTGTACGATGAAAAGAAAGGAATATCGCGGTCTGTGTTCGACGTGTGAGGGCCGCGCAGACTGCACCTTCCCACACCATAATGGTCGTCCGACTCTTTTCTGCGAAGAGCACGACTGGTGGTGGCAGTACAGGATGGAAGCCGCCGCAATAGCGAAGTTGCTGGCCCCCAGGCCGCGGCCGCCCGAGCCTGTGGCGACTGAGAAGCCCTCGCAGTACAAAGGCCTCTGCCGCACGTGCGAGCATCGCGAGACGTGCACGTATCCAAAGCCGGAAGGCGGGGTCTGGCATTGCGACGAGTTTGTCTGAACCTGGAGATGGGGGCCAGGCGTCAACGGCTGCTGGCAGAAAGTCCGGTCACGGTACCCGGATATTACTGCTGCGGTTTATTCTGCTCCAGCGCAGGTCCCCCGTCCTATTACGTTTCAACTGAAGTACGTTTCAACTGAAGAATGCTATCGACGGGTAATTTCTCCTCACCGGTACAAAACTCCCCGTTTGCAAAACGTCGTGCTCGTGTGTTCGCGCTCGACGTCCGGGAGTGTCGACCGCTGCTAACTTCCTGTTAATGGGCATGTTACGTTGTCGACGGTGCAGCGGGCGCGGCCCGCAGAAACTTCAGGATTTGCGGCACACTCTTTGCTCTTATGCCTCCTGGAAGCGCCGAGTGGCGCACGGACACTGACGAAAATGTAGACCCAACCCTGGAGGTGCGCCATGCACGAGATGAAGGACAGACAGGAACAGGCGCCTGGATCGGGTGTAGAGCGAGTCGTCATCGCGGGCTTGGGCGAGGAACAGGAGTTCTCCACTCGCAGAACGCGGTATGGATCGAGGCCCGTAAAGTCTCGGGGGCTGTGTGCCCAATGTGTGCACGCCGAGACGTGCACGTTTTCCAAGCCCAAGGATCGTCCGGTATTATTCTGCGACGAGTTTGAGGGTGAGGTTCAGCGGCCGGCCACGGCCGTGGCCACAAAGCCGGCGCCGGCCGAAAAGGTGGCGCTGGAGTCGGGAGCGGGTGACGTGGGAGCTTCACAGCTCAAAGGCCTTTGCCGGCTTTGTGTGAAGCGGGCCACATGTACGTTCCCCAAGCCGGCGGGCGGGGTATGGCACTGTGAGGAGTATGAGTGATTGGCTGCGGGCGCTGCCGGTTTGGGATTCGCAGGCCCGTGGCGGCGCCTGGGATCAGGCGTGCAGACCTCCGGCGAAGGAGCTGTTCTCATGGCATCGCGATTTTCATCTCGACAAACCAGCGACCTGAGGGACCATGGTTCGCAAAAACGCGGCTCCCGCATGCTGCAAGCATCGGTTGGGCCTTCTTCGAACGCGGCCGAGAACGAGAGACGCGAGTCTTCCGCGCCCGCGGACGTACAGGCGAAGCCGGGGCTTTATCAAAATGTTGTCGCCCAGTTCAACAAGGCGGCCGATCTGATGCGCCTGGACCCGGACGTGCGCAAGATTCTGGCGACGCCCGAAAACGAGATCGTCGTGCGGTTTCCGGTGCGCATGAACAGTGGACGGATCGAGATGTTCACCGGGTACCGGGTGCAGCACAACGACGCCCTCGGTCCGTTCAAGGGGGGGTTGCGGTATCACCCGAAGGTGGATCTTGACGAAGTCCGCGCCCTCGCGTCGTGGATGACGTGGAAGTCCGCGATCGTCGGCATTCCCTTCGGCGGAGCAAAGGGCGGTCTGCACATCGACCCGACGCGGTACACGTTCGACGAGCTGGAGCGGATCACCCGGCGGTTCGCTTTCGCCCTCGGTCACAACATCGGGCCCGACTACGACATTCCGGCGCCCGACGTGAACACGAACGCCCAGATCATGGCGTGGATCCTGGATATGTATCTTTCCACCGTGCCGCCGCACGAACGCCAGCGGAATATCCATGTGGTCACCGGCAAACCGGTGGCGGCCGGCGGAAGTCTGGGGCGTGACAAGGCGACGGGGCAGGGCGTTGTGTTTTCGATTCAGGAGTGGTTCGACGACCATGGCCTGTCGTTGAAGGGCCACCGGTTCATCGTGCAGGGATTCGGTAACGTCGGCTACTGGGCCGCCAAGCTGCTCGTGGACTTCGGCGCCCGGCTGGTGGCGGTCGAGGATGTCACCGGGGGCGCACGCAATCCGGACGGCATCGATCCCGACCACCTGATCGAGTACGCCAAGGGCCACGGCGGCGTGTTCAAGTATCCGCGCGCCAAGCCGTGCGATCACATCGAGTTCCTGAGCACGCCGGCGGACTTTTTCATTCCGGCCGCCCTGGAGAATCAGATTACGGCTGAGACGGCGCAGTGGCTCAAGGTTCGGCTCGTGGCCGAGGGTGCGAACGGCCCGACAGATCCCGGCGGCGATGCTGTACTCGAGGAACGCGGGATCGAGCTGATTCCGGACATCCTCTGCAACGCGGGCGGCGTCGTGGTGAGCTACTTCGAGTGGCTGCAGAACAAGCGGAGCGAGTTCTGGGACCTCGAAGAGGTCGACTGTAAACTTCGCAAGAAGATGAGCAGCGCCTACGCCCGTGTTCGCAACACGGCCGTCGAATTCAAAACCGACCGGCGCACCGCGGCTTACATCTTGGCTCTGAAACGCCTCGAAACCGTGTACAAGGAGCGCGGCATCTTCCCGTGATTTCCCGTTGATCCTCTGATCCGCCGCTTAGCCGGGCGCCGAGTTGTCTGGCGCCCGGCTGGCGGCGATGCACCGCCCTTGAACGGAGGCCCCGTTCCGGGTACACTTCCAAGGCTGCTACTGACCGGGGCGAGTATCTGGCGGTTCGTGTCAGTTCACCCGGCACGTCGCGATCCCGGCTCTCATCCGCCAGCTTGTGTCCGGTCGCTTGTGCTCCCGGCTCTGATGGGACGGCTTGGAGTTATGTCCTTTCTTTCGGAGTAGTGATCATGAGACTCCGACGCGCGCGACTGAATCTGCTGTCGGTTCTGTTGGCGACCCTCGCGATCACCTCGGCAAACGCACACAAGGAGGCAAGCGGCGTCAACGACGATTTAGGAGGTGCATCAGTTGTTGGCCCTGACTTGACCTTCTGCCAACTCTACGGCCTGGCGCAGTTCGGGCGTCTCGGCGACGTCGTGGGTCTATCCGTCGCCACGACCCCGTGGAACGTCGGCGACGGACCGGCGCCCTGGTTTGCCGCCCCGAACCCGGAGCATCCGTTCAACGCCATGAATCTCTACCGGCTGAGTACGGTGGGCGGCGCCAAGCGGTTTGAACAGATCGGACAGTCGTGGGTGATGCACGGATTTTGCGCCCTGGACGACACCCAATGCGGCGGGACGTGCGAGCCCACCGGCTGTAATACGCTCAACGTCAACTGCACCAACACCACGTCGTCGGCCTTCAATGCGGCCAGGGACGGCCTGGGACCTCGTTACGAGGTCGACCCATGGCTGAGGGAATGGAACGCGCGCGAGTCGCATTTCGTGCAGGGGCCGCATGATCACGACCCGATCGAACATCGCCTCCAGGTCCACGACGCCGACCTTGACCCGGACCTGAATCCCGGGGCGCAGTACTTTGTGGAAAGCTTCTTCGTGTGCCCGGAGGATAACAATCAGATGAACAGCGCGGCCTGGAAGCCGGTCAGGCCTTACCGTGACGAGTCCGACCCTGATCGGTGGGTGTTCGAGATGACCGACAATCTGGTTTATCCGGAGATCGGCTTTGCAATTGACGCCTGGAGCGAGGCATACCACAGCGTGGTTGCGCAGCGTACGCCCGTGATTGAGTATAAGTCGCCCGACGGACGTTGCGTTCTCGCCGCCGAGGCCACTGAAATCCAGGACGGCATCTGGCGCTACGAGTATGCCCTGTTGAACGTGGATATGGATCGGCAGGTCGGGTCCCTGCGAATTCCGGTGTCGTCCGGTGCCGTGGTTTCCAAAGTCGGGTTTCACGCCGTCGGGCACCACGACGAGCCAGTCAACACCGTTGATCCTGATGCGGTTCCCATCGACAACTCTCCGTGGGCGTGGGAGGTGAGCGCGGACGCCGTGGTCTGGAGCACCCAGACGAATCCCCTTCGCTGGGGCACGCTGTACAGCTTTCGTTTCGACGCGGATCGAGCACCGACCAGCGCAACGGCGACCCTCGGACTTTTTCGGCCCGGCCGAGTCGAGGCGGTGTTCGGCGCAACGATCGCCCCTGATTTCGTAGACTGCAACGACAACGGCAAGCCGGACGCCTGCGACGTGCGTTGCTCCGCGCCGATGTGCGGCGTGCCCTGCGGGATCAGCCCGGACTGCAACGGCAATGCTCGCCCGGATGAATGCGAGGTGTTTCGTCCGGGCGATTTGGACGCCAGCGGTTACGTTGACGTCTACGACTACCTCATGTGGCTGGACTGCCCGACCCTTCCGTGCACGGCGCCGCCGTGCGACCCGGCACTTTACTCCGATAGCTGCTGCGGCTACGCCGACCTCGATGCGGACGGGGACGTGGACCTAGTTGATTTCCGTTACTTTCAGAATCTTTTCGCTGCAACTCATTGACGGGAGTGGAGCGGGACGGAGTTTGCACCTTTCTTAGGAGCGCCCGCCATGAGACTCAAACTTGGGCACTTCCATGCGTTGGCGATCCTTTGCGCCATCGGGACCGGTGCGCCGGCCCGCGCTGAGGATCCGGTGACTTGCGATGTCAACCAGGAATCCACGACTGGAGCGACATCCGGTCCGGACATGACGTTTTGCGAGCTTTACGACCTCCACCACTATGGAACGTTGGGCGACGTGCTTGGTCTGGCCGTGGCGACGACCTGTTGGAACATCGGCGACGTGCCGGTGCCCTGGCATCATGCACCGGATCCGAACCATCCCTTCATCATCATGAATCTCTACCGCCTGAGGACGGTGGACGGAGCGCGGCGGTTTGAACAGATCGGACAGTCGTGGGCTAGGCACGGCTTCTGTGCGTTGAGTAACAACCGGTGCGGCGGCTGGTGCGCGTTTACACCTTGCAGCACGCTCGGTGTCAACTGTACGCATACGCGGACTTCTTCTCTGAATAGCGCTCGAGTCCACACGGGACCGCGTTATGAGATCGACCCATGGCTGAGAAAATGGTCCTTCGTGGGATCGCATCTGGAGAAGGGTCTGCACGATCACGACCCGATCGAACATCGTCTTCAGGTTCATGAGGCCGATCTCAACCCGGATCTGAATCCTGGCGCGGAGTATTTCGTGGAGAGCTTCTTCCTGTGCCCGGCGGACATAAACCAGTTGAACAGCGTAGCATGGAAGCCGGTTGTGCCCCGCTACGACGCATTCTCCGAACTGTGGATGATTGAGATGACCGACAGCAGGGTTCATCCCGAGATCGGCTTCGCGATCGGCGCCTGGAGCGAGGCGCACCACACGGTTGTTGCGCAGCGTACGCCGGTTCTTGAGACTACGTCGCCTGATGGGCGTTGTATCCTGGCAGCCGAGGCCACTTCAATCGGCGCGGGCCTCTGGCATTACGAGTACGCCCTGCTGAACGTCGATATGGACCGGCAGGTAGGATCGTTCCGAATTCCGATCGCGCCTGGAACCTTGGTCTCGAACGTGGGGTTCCACCTCGTTGAGCACCACGACGAGGCGGTTAACACCGTCGATCCAGACGCGGTCCCGATCGACAACGCGCCGTGGGCGTGGGGGGTGGCTTCGGACGCCGTCATCTGGAGCACGGAGACGAATCCCCTCCGCTGGGGCACGCTGTACACCTTCCGATTCGATGCCGATCAGCCCCCGACGAGCGCGACGGTCACCCTCGGTATGTTTCGGCCCGGTTGCGTTGAGCTGGTATACGGTGCGACGATCGGCCCTCATTCTGAGGATTGCAACGCCAACGGCAGGTCGGACGCCTGCGATGTAAGCTGCTCCGCCGCCCTGTGCAATGCGCCTTGCGAAACAAGCGCCGATGCCGACGGCAACTCGCGGCCGGACGAGTGCGGGACGTTCTATCCGGGCGACCTGGACGCCGGCGGGTCCGTTGACATGGACGACTACCTTATATGGTTCGCGTGTCCGACCCCTCCGTGTCCGGCGCCTCCGTGCGACCCGCCACTGTACTCTGGTACCTCTTGCGCCCAAGCCGACCTCGATGTGGACGGGGACGTGGATCTTGCTGACTTCCGGCGCTTCCAATGTTGTTTCGGCGCGTCATTCTAAGTGTCCTTGAAGCGAGCCGGCCGACCGCGGCGAGGGGCGAAGCTTCGCCGGGAAATGCCTGCCGCTCCAACATCACGGCGACGACACGGCGGCCTTGACGACGTCGTTCATGATCTTGATGGCCCGATCGATTTCGTCACTCGATACGTCCAGGTGGGCGACGGCCCGGATGCGCTGCGGGGCGACCGGCAGCAGCCAGACGCCGGCGGCGTGGAGGCGGTCGCAGAATTCCTTGGCCGTTCCCAGCGCGTCGGTGACCTCGAAGTAGACGATGTTCGTCTCGACCGTGCTGACGTCGATCGACAGGCCTTTCATTTCCGCGATGGCCTCGCCCAGCCGTTTGGCGTTGGCGTGGTCCTCGGCCAGCCGCTCGACGTGGTGGTCCAGGGCGTACAGCGCCGCCGCCGCGATGATGCCCGCCTGGCGCATGCCGCCGCCAAACATCTTGCGGAAGCGGTGGACGCGGCGGATCGTCTCGGCGCTGCCCGCGACGGCCGACCCGACGGGCGCGCCCAGTCCCTTCGAGAAGCAGGTCGCCACTGTATCAAAGTACTTGGCGTAGTCGGCCGGCTTGTGCCCGGTGGCCACGCAGGCGTGCATGATGCGGGCCCCGTCGAGGTGCATCGACAGCCCGTGCTCGCGGGCGACGGCGTGGACGGCCTCGATTTTCTCCATGGGCCAGATCGATCCGCCGCCGCGGTTGTGTGTGTTCTCGACGACCACCAGCCGGGACTGCGGAAAGTGCGAGTCGGCCGATCGGATTGCGGCCCGCACCTGCTCGGCGTCGAAGATGCCGCGTTCACCCGTCAGGAACCGCAGGCTGCACCCGGAGATCCCCGCCGGCGCTCCGCCCTCGTAGTGGTAGATGTGGCTGTCACCGTGGCAGATGATTTCGTCGCCGGGCTGGGTCTGGGCGCGGATGGAGGCCTGGTTGGCCATCGACCCGGAGGGCACGTAGATGGCCGCCTCCTTGCCCATCAGCTCGGCCACCCGCTCCTGGAGCCGGTTGACGGTCGGGTCGTCCCCGAACACGTCGTCGCCCACCTCGGCCTCGGCAATCGCCCGCCGCATTTCGGGGGTGGGCTTGGTTACGGTGTCGCTTCGAAGGTCTACGATCGCTGTTTCGCTCATAACATCACCTGGTAGTCAACGGCTTGCGCTTCCAAGGCTGTAAGCCTACCACACTCCCGAGACGAACTCACGCGGCGTGAGCGCCGCGAAATGCCGCGTTTGTATGATAGGGGCTGAAGCATCGATCGTGAGGCGAGGCTACCGCGGAGGTGGATGAATCTCGACGGTTGTCTGGCCGGCGCGCCGCCGGCCCATTTTGAATGTGCCGATCAGCGTCGTGCCGTCTTCGAGCTTGCAGATCAGCTTCGGCGGACGGTGTGGGGTTGGCTCGATCGTCCAAGTGCCGATCGCTTGGGCTCGTCTCAAGGCCGTCGCCAGGAGGCCGGGGGGGAGCCAATCCTTCGCGTGGGACTTGAGCCGCCCGGTTTCGGCGGCGTCGAAGAACTCTTCGATGCTCTTGAACGTCTGCCCCGCTGCGACGGCTCGGGCCAGGAAGTTGGTGAGCGTGTCGAGCGTTGCCTCGGCGTACACCGCCTGCGTCGGGTTGTCCGGCAGTTCCGTCCAGTAGCGTTTCCAGGCCGCCTCGAACGAGCCGTCCAGCGGCCCGAAATGTTTGACCCACGCCTTTTTCCACCTCAACCGATGCCTGCCCACGTCCAGCAGAAACGCATTGAACGGCGCTTCGTACTTCCCGTCGTCGCCGTGGGCCAGGAAATGAACCATGGACCATGCCTGGTCATAATTGGCTGTCGCCATCTCGGCGTTCCATCTCTCATGTTCAATCAGAATCAACGACGGGATGCTGCGGAACGAGTTGGACTCGATCCGGGCTTGAACTCGCGCGAGCCGGTGCTGCGGGATCAGGCCAGTGATGAAACGGTCGCCGGTAAAGACGGCCTCTTCGAAGTATTCGGCCAGCCCTTCGTTGACCCAGACCGGGATGTCGCCCCGGATTACGTGCCGGACGAACTGATGAAACCCTTCGTGCTGGATGACTTTCCAGGTTCGATCCGAAACCTGGTCTCCGGCGACGGCCATCAACCGATCGCCCGCGAAAACGCCCGCGCTGTTGGGTATGCCACCGGCCGCGATGTAATCCTCCTGGCGGCGGAACAGATAGAACGGCAGACGCTTCGAGATCTTCCCGGCGAAATGTCGGGTCAGCTCGTGATACGCTTCGGCCATGTGGGTTAGACGAAGATCGATTTCACGAATGGCCTGTGCGTCGGTCAGGTCGGTGTGAATTCTGTAGTAACGCGACTCATATTGCTGCATCTGGCCGGTTGCCGGCTGTGCAGGGAAGACCACAATGGCCGTCAGTGCGAAGGGAGCACTTCGAACGAATCTGCACATGGCGCTTGTCTCCAGATCAAACGGGCGTCGGCCGCGCCTGATTATGGTGCCTTCTCGAGCGAGAGCAATCGAATCGGGGACGGTGACGTCAATCATAAGGCCTGATGACCGTTGGCGTTGATCGCCGACATGCAGTGTCGAGTGTTACTTGCCTGCCTCGGCAGCGACATTCCCCCTCTCCGGGCTCGCCGGGAGGAATCCTGCGAGACCGACCAGGCTTCGGAAAGCGCGCCTAACGTCGATCAGGATGAGGTAGAGCGAGGGTACGGCGATTAGTGTGACGACTGTGGCGAAGGCGACGCCGGCGGCGATCGAGATGCCCATGGGGATCAGGAAGCGGGCCTGCAGCGATGTCTCCAGCAAGAGCGGGGCCAACCCGAGGATCGTTGTGATGGTGGTCAGCAGGATGGCGCGCAGGCGCTGGGTGCCGGCGCTAATGACTGCTTCGTGCGGGCTGAGGCCCTGGCGGCGCATGCGGTTGATCCAGTCCACCAGGATGAGCGAGTCGTTCACGACGATGCCGGTGAGCGCGACGAAGCCGATCAGCGAGAGAATCGTCAACGGGTAGCCCATCAGCCAGTGCCCGGCGATCGCGCCGATGATGCCGAACGGAATGGCCGTCATGACGATCATCGGTTGAATGTACGATTTGAACATGCCGGCCAGTATGACGTAGATGAGGGCGGCGGCGATCACGAAGTCGCGTTTGAGCGACGAAAACGACTTGGTGAATTCGCGGCTCTGACCGCCAAATTCCAGTCGCATCCCGGGGAACTGTCGCTCCCACTTGGGAAACTCGGCCTCCAATTCCTGGTTGATCATCCGGGCGTTGGCAACGGCCTCGTCGACGTCGGCCGTAATCGTCACGGTCCGCTTCTGGTCCTTCCGCTTGATGGTGGCGTAGGAGCGGCCTTCACGGAGCTGTGCGACCTCGGTAAAGGGCACGAGCGTTCCGTCGCCGGCGGCGACCCACATTTTCTCGACGTCGCTGACCTTCGTCCGCCGCGAGCGCGGGTAGCGCACCATGATTTTGACATCTTCGCGGCCCCGCTGAACCTTGCGGGCCTCGAGGCCGTAGAAGGCACCGCGCACCTGCGTGGCCAGCGATTGCGTCGTCATGTTCAATGCCCGGGCGGTGTCGAGCAGTTCGATCTGGACCTCGCGGCGTCCGGCGTCGAAGTCGTCGTCGATGTCGTAGACGCCGGCATAGTCGGTCAGCCGGTCCTTGATGCGACCGGCCACCTCGACCAGATCCGCGATCCGCTTCCCGCTGACTTCGATGTGGATCGGTGCGCCGCCCATGCCGCCGTGGATGACCGAGTAGCGCAGGGAGTTGACGCCGGGGATGTTGCCGGTCTTGGCGCGAAGCTCGCGGAGGATCTGCTCGCTGTTGCGGTCGCGCTCTTCGATCGGGTTCAGCTCGATGACCGCCTGGCCGAGGTGGGAGGATACTGATGCGATGCCCCCCTCCATGTCATACTTGACGCCCATCGAGGTGTAGAGCGAGTCGAGTTCAGGCAGGTCAACAGCCGCCTGCTCGATCACGCTGATGGCCTCGCCAGTTCTTTCGACCGGCGTGCCGACGGGCATCTCCATCTCGGCCACGATCGTCTCGGAGTCCATCTTCTGGAAGAAAACGAACGGCACGCGCCCGCCACCGACCAGCCCGAGGGCGACAATCAGGATGGACACGAGTATGCAGATCGTCCCGTAACGATAACTGACAGCGAGACGCAGCAAACGCTCGTAGCCCTTGAGAACTGCTCCCTTCAAGGTCGCACGGCGGAACGCACGGAGTCGCTCACGCCAGCGGCCTGCGCTTGTTGTCGGGCCATGATCGGCACTCACGTGAACGGGTTTGACCCATTCGGCGAGGTGCGAGGGCAGCACCGACAGAGCTTCGATGAGCGAAACCGCCAGCGCGCACATCACGATGATAGGCAACACGCCCATGAAATCACCGACGCGCCCCTCGATCAGGAGCAGCGGAGCGAACGCAACGATTGTGGTCGTGATCGCACAGACCACCGGCCACGTTACGGTCTCGGCCCCTACGATGGCCGCTTCATGCGGCTCCATTCCGTCTTCGATGCGGCTGTAGGTGTGCTCGGCGACAATGATGGCGTCGTCCACCAGGAGTCCGAGCACCACGATCATGCCGAACATGCTGATCAGGTTGAGAGAGACGCCGAGGCCCTTCATGACAATCAGCGTGCCGAGGATGGCCAGCAGCAGGCCGGCCATCACCCAGAAGGCGACCCGCCAGTTCAGAAAGATGAGCAGCGACATGAAGACGAAGATCAGGCCCCAGAAACCGTTTCGTTTCAAGAGATCGAGGCGGCCCTCGATGAACCGGGCGAGATTGGTGGCCGTGGTCAGTTCACCCACCGGGGGATAGGGATCGTTGAGGGCGGTCTGGTACACCTGCTCGACCTCGTCGGGTAGGCCGAGCCGGTGTTTCAGTTTCGCAAGCCAGTCGCGCTGGAGTGGTTTGCCGGTCTTTCCGGCGACGAAGGCCTTGACCTTTTGCGAGATGTCGATGGCATCCTGGTCGCCGGTCTTGAAGACCGTTACGCCGACCCCGGGCTTGGCGTTGAACCTTCCGACGACGTCGGTCTCCTCGAAGGTGTCGCGCACCTCGGCGATTTCGTGAAGGCGTACCGTTTTGCCGGAGGGGTCGCTGCGAACGATGATCTCACCAATGGGTTGTGCTTGGTCCTCCTCGCCCAGCGTTCGAACGGAGACGTTGGCGCCAGCGGTGCGAATTTGCCCGCCGGGCAGGTCGAGGTTCGCGCGGCGGATGGCGTCGGAGATGTCGGGCAGGGACAGGCCGTACTTGACGAGTCGTTCCGGTTGCACTTCGACGCTGATTTCGTCCGGGCGGGTGCCCTGCAGGATCGCGTCGGTGATGCCCGGGATGAGCAGCAGGTCATCGCGGATTCGTTCGCCGATCTGCTTGAGGGTTTCCTCGCTGAGGTCGCCGAAGAAGGATACCTGGATGACGGGGAGCTTGGGTTCGAGCTTGGTGACGTGGGTCTCTTCGGCCTCTTCGGGGAAGTCCTCTCGTGGGATGGTGTCAATAGAGGCCTTTACGTCATTGACGACCTGATCCACGTCGTCGACATCGCTGTAAAGAACGAGCGTGATCGTGCAGAAGCCCTCGGCGATGCTGGTGAGGAGTTCCTCGACCTCCTCGATGTCCTTGACCACCTCCTCGATTTTGATGGCAATGCCCTTCTCGATTTCCGCCGGAGTCGCGCCCGGGTAGACGGTCGTCACCAGGATGCGCTCGGGATCCGACTCGGGGAACATTTCGCGGACCAGCGTGAAGCCGGCATAGAGCCCGCCCGCCAGCATGGCCCAGGTTAGCAGGTTGACGAGGACGGGGTTCTTGACGCTGAAGCGAGGCAGGGACGTCACGGTTCGCTCCCCGACAAGACCAGGTCGGACTTCGTGGCGGTCCCTGCTTCATCCGAGCGTGAGGCTTGAACGGCCTCGACGCGGACGGAGGTGCCGTCAGAGAGGGTGTCAAGGTTGGTGACGATTACCCGGTCACCGGACTTCAGATCGCCGCGCACCACGGCGCGATCCCCGATGTAGCGATCGACGCGAACGGCGCGGGTGTGCGCCACGTTGTCGTTGGCCACGTAGACGCGGCCATCTAGGACGGCGCCGCGCGGCACCGCGAGCACCTGCGTCAGGAGCGGACCCGCGACGCGAGCGGCGACGAAGTAGCCCGGCACCAACGGCGTTTCCTGATCCGCATTGTCCACCTCGATGTAAGCGGAAAACGTCCGGCTGCGGGGGTCGGCGACCGGTGAAATGCGACTTACGTGCCCGTGCCAGGTGACGGAAGAAAGACTCTCCACGTCGAGGCGGCACTCAGCGCCGACCTCGACGCGCGGTCGAGCGGACGCAGGCAATTCGATCGGGATCTCCACGACGCTCGTGTCGACCAGTTGCAGCAACTCGGTGCCGGGCATGACGCGATCGCCGATGTTCACCGACATACGTTCGACGTGTCCGGCGAACGGGGCGGTCACGCGACACTTCTCGATCATGAGCCGGGCGCGCTCGGCGTCGGCAAGGTGAGAATTGCGCGTGGCCTCGAGGGATTTGCGGCGCGGCTCGATCAGCGCGATCTGGTTGTCGTAGGTCTGCGCCTCGCGCCGCGATCGTTGGTAATCGAGACGGGCAAAATCGACTTCACGTTTGGAGGCCCGGTTCAACTCGAACAGATCTTTGAGCCGTTCAAGCTCGTCCCGATTGACGTCCACCTCCTGCTGTGCAATGGCAAGCAGTTTCTCTGTGTTGGCCTTTTCGACAACGAGTTGGTCGATACGCGCCTCGACTTCGGCGGCGAGGCTTTCGGCGCGGGCGAGTTGCTGTTGGTATTCCCGGTCGTCGATGCGAAGCAGAAGCTGCTGATCCTCGACTTCCGTTCCTTCGTCCAATCCCTCGGTTACCTCGATGATCACGCCGTTGACCTCGGCTGTGAGCGTGGCCTGGAGGTCGGCCCGGGCGCTGCCGTAGCCTACGAAGACTTCGGGGATATCCTCGGCGGCGACGCGGTGAACGCTCACCATCGGGGGCATGGCGCTCACATCGCTGCGCTGGGCACTGGGGCGCGTCTGGTAGAGCCACCAGGTGACCAGGGCGGCGGCGCTGATCGGGATGACGATCAGAACGACGGTGACGGCCGTCTTTCGGAGTGGAAACGCCATGGCCTTTCTACGGGGCCGTTTCGTCGCGTCGTGCCGAACGGAGCCCTACAGTTCCTCAATTCTCAAGACCCCTCGCCGGCATGTCCACTCGGGGGGCCGGGCCGACCAAGACCCATAACCTCAATGAGTATAGTCCAATCCGCACCGAAAAGCTAAGGGCGCGTGCGATCGTTGCATATCGCATGGCGTACGATTTTGTCGGAGAGTCGAGAATCGGCGGGACCTCTGAACATAGTCCAATCATACCGCGGCCGCTGTGGGTACGGATCGGTCCGATGCCGTGCCGGGTCCTCCGAGCGCGGCCTGATGCAGCACCGCTGCCGTCTCCTCGGCGACGCGCGCCCAGGAGCGCTCTGGTGCCGCACATGCGACCGCTCGCCGATCGGGCGTTTTCTGCAGGATGCGCCGAATGGCATCGGTCAGCGCCGCGCGATCTCCACAAGGTACAAGTCGGCCGGCCTCTTCGGTGACGATCTCGTGATTACCTCCGACATCGGTGCAGACGACAGGCAATCCAGTGGCGAGGGCCTCCTTGAGGGCGTTGCAGCACCCCTCGTTCGTGGTCGGCAGGACAAAGACGTCGGCCGCCTGGAGCCATCGGGCCACGCCCTGTGGCTCGAGCGCGCCTGTGAACGTCGCCCGGTCCGCAACATCCAGTCGTCGGGCCAGGCGTTGCAGGCGTCGAGAGAAACGCCGTTCAGCGCCGTCGTCGCCGACGATCACGTAACGGATCGTCGGGTCAACCCGTGCGAGATCCGGCAGAACCTCGAGCACTCGATGAAAACCCTTGCGCGGGCAAAGGTGGCCGACGGTGATCAAGATGGTCTCGTTGTTGGCCCTGCCGAGCGATCGGCGAGCCTCGGTCTTGTGGCCCGGTTTGAATATGGCCGTATCGATCCCGTTGGGAATTACGTGGATTCTTGATACGTCGACACCGAGCCGAATAGCATCCTGGCGGAGCGCTTGCGAGACTGCAATCACGGCCGCCGCTTCGTTCAGGGCATGAACAATCGAGCGGCGCTTGGTGGCGTCGCGGCCGTACTTCCCCAGGAGCCCTCGTAGCGTCACCGTGTACGGGATGCGCATTTCGCGAGCCACGCGATTTGCGGCCACGGCATCGGGCCAGCAGAAATGGGCATCCATGACGTCGATCGTGCCTTGGCGTGACCATGACGCGATGATTGGGCGGATCGTGCGGGCGTACAGGGTGGGGTTCAACGGCTTGCCAACCAGTGGCAGATACGGCATCGGCACATGCCGGCAGGTCGGTGGCCCTTCGGATTGCCAGGTGGCGCGATGTCGCGACCACGGCGGCGTAGGGATCGGGTTGATGACGCGAACGTCGGCCATCTGCGTAAGGGCCCTGAGCCGGCGTTGAACGAACAGCCCGGCGAACGGGGTGCGTTCCGACGGGTAACACAACGACAAACTGACGACGTTCACGGAACGCCCTCGGCCAGCGCGGGTTCGATTCTTGCCTCGAAGCACGGCGCCGCAGGGGTTTTTCGCGGTAATACGCGCCGACACCACAGTTCGAGCATCAAGAGCGCCCAGAGCCGCGCGCCGATACCCCGCTGGCCGCGCTGAAGTTGCAACCGTAAATCGTCCACGGCCCTACGCTCCAACCATTCGCCGATTCGAGATCGGTTGGAAAGAACAGTGTCGTGGAGTACGGCCTTAAGCGGGCCTTTGAACCACTCGTCCAGCGGGACCTCGAAGCCGCGCTTGGAGCGGGCCGTCACGTCCGCGCCCAGGACCGGCTCGAACGCCCGCCGAAGCGCGAACTTGCCCTGGGCGTGGCGGACTTTCAAGCGCTCGGGCAGCCTGGCCATCGTTTCGACAAAAGGGCGGTCGAGGATCGGGACGCGGACCTCGAGGCCGCAGGCCATCGATGCCCGATCCGCCTTGCACAGGACACCATCGGCGAGCCATGTTTTCATATCCACGTATTGGCTGCGCGACAGAGGATCGTCACACATGCACTCGGCAAAGTGGTCTCGGACGACTTCGAACGGGTCGTATCCGTTGAGCTGCTCGCGGAAGTCGTTGGCAAGAAGCGTCAGCGTTGACTCCGGATCGAACCAAACCACATTGAGGTAATGCGCCCGTTCATGGCTTGACGTGAAGTTGTCCGCGATCGCGCGCATCCGCGGGCCGGCGAGGACTCCCGTCGCGTGGACTAGGCTGCGCGCATAGCCGTTCGTTGTGAGTCGCCGGACCGACCGCTGTCGGTGATAGCGCAGATAACGCGTATAGCCGGCGAAAAGTTCGTCGCCCCCGTCGCCTGAGAGGACCGCCTTGACGCGCCGGCGGGCCATGCGGCTGATGTAGAACGTCGGGACCGCCGACGGGTCGGCGAGGGGTTCGTCAAAGGCTGCGGCGATAACCTCGGTCGCATCGATCGCGTTCGGCTCGATGAGTTGCTCCCGGTGGTCGGCGCCGAACCTTGCGGCCAGCGCACGGGCCTCGGCACGCTCGTCGAACTGCGGTTGGACGAAGCCGACCGTGTGGGTCGCTGCCGGTCGTGGTGTGGCGGCGGACATGCACGCCACAATTGACCCGGAGTCGAGCCCGCCGCTGAGGAAGGCTCCGACGGGTACGTCTGCGACGAGATGCGATTCCACTGCTGCGGCGAGTCCGTCTCGAACGAGCCAGAGCCACTCGGCGTCGGTGCGGCATCGGTCCTCCTCGAATCTGATGTCCCAGTACCGGTGCGATCGCGCGACGCCGTTCTTCACGAGGAGGCGTTCGGCGGGCCGGAGCTTTGCGACGTGCCGGAGGATTGTCTTTGGCGATGGTACGTAGTGATAGGTCAGGTAGTCGTGTATCGCCTCCGGGGCGACGTCGCGGCGCACGCCCGGATGCTCCAGCACGGCGTCGAGCGTCGACGCGAATACGAGCGTCGAGCCGATTGAAGCGTAGTACAGCGGTTTCACGCCCATGGGATCACGTGCCAGCAGGAGGCTCCGCCGGCGCTCGTCCCGGATCGCGAAGGCGAACATGCCGCGGAGCCGATCGATGCAGGCGACGCCCATCTCTTCATACAGATGCAGTATGGTCTCGGCGTCGCTTCCCGTTCGGAAGACGTGCCCGCGTGACTCGAGTTCGGCGCGCAACGACTTGTAGTTGTAAATCTCGCAGTTGGCGACGACCCAGATCGAGCCGTCTTCGTTGCCGATCGGCTGCGCCCCTTCCTCCGGATCGATAATCGCCAGTCGGGTATGGCCCAGCACGGCCGTGCGCAACGTGCGAAGACCGCGACCGTCCGGTCCTCGGTGTGCAAGTTGCTCCAGCATGCGAACGACAACGTCTCGATCGTCGGGGGCTAAGGAGCGGTCCGAGACAACGCCGGCAATGCCGCACATGTGAACGCCTCCCTCCCGGCCTCACCCAGCAGCGATCCATAGAATCGATGATAGGCCGCAGCCGTCCGGTCAATCGCGTACTCGTCGGCGACGCGACGCCGCGCCCGTTGGCCGAGTCGCACGCGCAGCTCGCGGCCGGCGGCGCACCGCAGAAGCGTCCGGCCCATCTCGCAGGGATCGGCTCGCTTGCAGATCAGGCCGCAGACCTCGTGCTCGACGATGCGCGCATTGTCGCCGACGTCTGTAGCTACAATCGGCAAACCGCACGCCATTGCTTCAAGCAGGGCGTTGCTCATCTGCTCGTAGCGGCTGCTGCAAAGGAGGAGGTCCGCCGCGTGCAGGAGCGGCTGGGGGTCCGTCTGGTGCCCGACAAACGTTGTTTTAAAGCCGCTGGCGAATCTCAGGGCCAGTTCTTCGAGCTCGAATCGAAGCGGGCCGTCTCCGGCGACGAGCAGGCGGCAGTTGGGAATCCGGGCGGCCTGAGAGGCCATCGCTGCGAATGCCGTGCGGTGATCCTTGACGGGCGTCAGGGAGGCCAGCATGAGCACGACGAACTCCCTCGATCGGATGCCGAAGTGTTGTCGAGCGGCCTCCCGCTGGTCCGGTGTTGGGGGCGCATAAAGTGCGGTGTCGACCCCGTTTCTCAGTAAAGTAGCGAGATTCTCATTGACCCCCAGTTCGTGTGTTAGCTGATCGCGGCCGGCGTGCGACACGGCCGTGAATCGCTGCCTGTGCAGACCGAGCCACCGTGCGCGCCGCCGGTCTGCCCTGGCAAACGGTGCGTCGGTCTCGCGGCCGTGAAAGCCAAGGACGACGGTCGATGGATTTCCGGCAAGTCGGTTCGCCAGCACGCAGTCGGTCCACGTATTCCAGTTTCGTGCGTGAATGACGTTGGCCGGGCAGCGTCGCAACAGCGCGGCCAGCTTTATGGCGGCGAGGGACCGGCGGCCCGTCATGTTCAAGGACACGAGTTTCACACGGGGGGAAAGCTCATCTCGGAGCGTGCCGGCCGAGCGCATCGTGCAGACAACGTGCTGAATGTACCCGCGTGGGTGAGTTGATCGGCGATGCTCCGGACCATTGTCGCCGAACGGCGCCGGTCCGATTTCGGCGCGCGGCGGTGTTGAGCCGCATGCGATTCGGTTGAGCACGGCGATCAGTTGCCGTTCCATGCCACCCGCCTCAAGCGAATGCACCAGGTGCAGCACGAGCGGGCACGAGCGGGTTGTCGGCAATCCATTCGTCAAGGTCAAACGCCTTTGATTCGTTTGCCGCGAGCCGGCACTCGCTCTCGCGGATCACGACGCGTTTCAAACACCCCGGCAACGCCAGGATCCACCAGAACGCTTCCGTATAGAGCCGCTCGGTGAACATCTGCGTGGCGGCGCAGATGATCAGCGCTACGAACAGCCCGTAAGCCATGTAGCGCGTCCATGCGGGGTCGTCCGTTTCGCCAGCCCTGTGGAGGCATTGCCATGTCTGCGCGATGGAAATCAGGTACAGCGTGATAAACAAGATCCCGCCCTGCATGCCCAACTCGGCCCAGCAAAGGAGGAACGTGTTATGGGCCGCCCGCCGCCCGAGCTGCTCATCCATCTCCGCGATCGTTGGTACGAAGTTGCCGATGCCGATGCCTAAGGGATGATCGCGAATGATCTCGGATGCGTTCCGCCAGATCTCGACCCGCAGTCCCGCCGCAGGGTCCTCCAGCAGCGTCTCTTGATCCTGGAGCGTGGCCATGCGCCGCCAGTAGGCATCGTCGGTCAGATAGTTGGCCCCGATCAGCGCGATCACCAAGGCGGCCAAGGTGATGAGGCGCCGTCGCTTCGGCGCGAACAGAACGGCCGCGAGGGCCCCGCACGCGAGCCCGACGAATGCCGAACGCGTCCGGGCCAGGATGATTGTGTTGACGGTCAGCACTCCGGCGACGGCCGGCAGCACGCGCCACGTCCACGAACGACACGTCATGAACCCGGCGGCCAACAGCGGGAGCACCATGGCCATGTGGGCCGCCAGCCCGGAGGAATGGTGAAAATCCGGCCCCCCGATCTTGTCGAGTCGGCCGCGGGCGAAGGCTCCGGAGGGGGCGGTCCAGGCGTCGTACCCGATGTAGATGCTCCCGAGGACCAGTGCCCAGATGACGATGTTGAAGTTCTGCCGCGTGGTCGTGATGCGCGTCATGCAGAAGACGAACAGCATCATTTTGAGGAACTTGTCCACCAGAGCCGGTGAGTCCCGCGAGGGTCCCAGACCGGTGAATTCACTGACGGCTACCACTGCCACCATGCCCAGGGCACAGAGGTCCCAGAGGCTTATGGCGGGATGGACTTTCGGCAGTCTTGGCAGCGCCAGAACCAGGCCGGCCATCATGAACAGGGCGGCGGTCATCGACCAGCGGATTCCCAGCGGTTCGAGCGGCACGTGCCACCAGGTGTGCTCGGGATAGATCTGGTAGACGAGCATGTAGTTGGCCAGGCCCAGCGCGGGGATGACCAGCGACACGCCGCACATACCGAAGAAGCAAGCCAGAAATCCGATGCTGCGCAAGGGCAACATGTGGACTACCTCTGCGAGTCCGAGCCCGCCAGAAAGACGGCTGGCGGCTCATGGTGGGCCGATTGAGCCTCCAGCGACTCAAAGAAACCAGCCCGTGCTGGGGCGGAAACAGCATCTATTCCGGCACGGCCAACGGCTGCCATAGGCGGCAGGGGTGCCACCGGCGGCTTATCCGCCATTGTTCCCGCATCATCAACGCGCGCCAAAGGTTCACTCACCGGCTGCAATCGAAGTCGTTCGAGCAGCCGAGGCATCCAGATGCGAGTGTCCAGTTCGCGGAGTAGACGCCGGCCGGCTTCGGTCATCGCTGTTCGGATGCCCGGATCGCGCAACTGCATGATCGCCTGACGAATGCTGGCTTTATCGTGCTGCCGTACTACGGCGCCGCATCCGGTCGTTGCAACCAGGTGGTCGACGAAGCACCCGGGCGGGACAATTGCGAGAATCGGCCGGCCGACGCTCAGATAGTCGATGATCTTGGACGGGAAACACCCCATCACTTCCTCAGGCCAAGGCGTGTCCCGCCCAAGCACGACTACGAAAACGTCGGCGGTCGGGAGAATCGCGGCGGTCTGGTCATAGGACAGCCACCGGGCGCCGAGGCGTCCCATCGCACCGTCGAGTGCCCCCGGGTGCGTGAGATAGGTCACCTTGAAGTCATGGCACCCTTCCGCGGCAGCGATGAACGCCTTCATCGCGTCCGCGTGCGGTTCGTACACATTACCGCTATAAAGCAGACGAAGGACGCTGTCGCGACAAGGCGGCGAAGAGGCTGGTTGGCGGGCCGGTCCGCAATGTGGCAGCACCCAGACGTTATTGACGCCGCGCCGGCGATAATGCTGCGCAAACTGATCGGTGGGAACGACGATCAGACACGCTTCGCTCAGGGCTGCGCGATCCACGTTCCGCCAGAACCGCTGCCGCAGACGACCACGGACGGCAAGCCCCTCCGCGCACAGATCGTGCATGTACAGAACCAGGGGCACGTCCAGCCGGCCGGCGATCCGCCAGCCCGCCAGCATGCTCAGACGATGCGGATAAACGGCCAAGACCCGCTCGATCGGCCACTGCCGGTGCACGTCATGCGCCCGTTGGAGCATCGCGCGCATCGTCCGCGCGACCACACGCCACTGCAGCAATGTTGGTTGAGCCTGGTCGTCGCCGGGCCACGGGACGCCGATTCTGGGTACAACCTCGTCCAGTTGCGGATTCGCTTCTCGTTCATCAGTGATCGTTACGTTGTCGAATGTACGCGTGACCACGCGAAAGACGCCCGGCGGCGCAGCGCTGAAAAGGTGGCCCAGCACCGTGGCCGATGCCCGGTTCGTCGGAGGCCAATGCCACGACACGATCAGTGTCCGGGGGTGACGTCGCGGTGGACTCACGGTTTGCAGATGCTCCCGGTCAAGGCGTCAGGCTGGGCGCACTCCTTGCGCCCGTGGACTTCCTTCCGAATGGTTATCGGCGGATAGGCCGGCCTGATGGATGACTAATCCGGTCACGCGTTGGGCGCATCGTAGGCCGATAATGTGCACGACTTGCCCTGCTCACGTTGTGCTCGGTTGCTCGTGCGGATCTGTGCGGAGCATCGGCTCGTCGCCGGGCTGCCCGAATGAGAGCAGCCAGCGAAGGGCTGACTTGGCCGCGCCGGCCGCGGTCGAGAGGTCGAACCGTTCTCGGGATGCTTCCATGAAGTATCCGAAGGCGGCGGCAAACTCCCGGTGGCGGTAACTGTCGAAGGCGAGTTGGCGACAGGTTTCGCGGAACTGTCGATCGATCTCCGCCCGCGCTTGTGGTGAACAGTCGTGGAATCGCCGTCGCATTATGTTGAGCAGGCTGCGATGGTAGACCATGTTGCGGATGCTGGAACTCCGCGACAGGCTGCCGGGCACGAAATGGTGCAGACATAACGGCTCATCGACGTAGCCCGCGCGACACCGCCGGACGATTTCCAGGTAGAACAGCCATTCGCAGCCATACATGTCGTGTTCGAGAAACCGGATGTCGTCGGCCAGCACCTCCCGGCGGACCAAACCGACAATGGTGGCGATGAAGTACTTTCGGATGAGGTAGTCGAACAGATCGGCGCCGCAGACCCGCAGCCCGGGAGCGACGAGCTCGGTGGGTACTTCGCGGGCGACGGGGGCGAGCACGTCGAACACGCTTCGGTGAAACCGCCCTTCCAGGTCAATGAAGGAGTAGTCGCAGTAGACCAGCCCGAGTTCGGGTCGGAGCCGGAACAGCTCCATCTGTCGTGCCAGCTTGTTCGGCAGGAACTCGTCGTCCGAATCGAGCAAGGCGATGAAATCGCCGCAGGCGGCCTCGATGCCCGTATTCCGGGCGACGCAGCAGCCCTGGTTGGGCTGTTGGATAAACACCAGCCGGTCGCTCAAGCATTGCTGGTACTCGTCCATGAGCTCAGCCGTGCCATCGTGCGACTCCCCGTCGACGATGATCAGCTCCCAGTCTTCAAATGTCTGCGCCCGCACCGACTCGATCATGCGCCGCAGATGCGGGAGACTATTGAGCGTCGGCACCACAACCGAGACGGTCGGCTTGCTCATGCGCTTTATCCTTTGATCTGGACTGCAGCCTTTGAGCGCTCGGCGAACGACGAGGCGGGCGAAACGAACGGGCGCTGCTTTTGCCCTGCGACGGCCGCCCGCTCGTAGACTTCTCGCATTTGAGCTGCGGCCGCCCGCCAACTGAATCGGGCGGCGCGCTCGCGCCCGCGTTGGACGAGCAGGCTGCGCAGCGAGGAGTCGGTCACAACACGCCTCACCGCACTGCATACCCGGTCGGAATCGTCGGGGTCCACAAGCAGCGCGGCGTCGCCGACGACCTCGGGCAGCGAAGCCGCATTGGCCGCGATGACGGGGCAGCCGTGAGCCATGGCCTCGAGCGCCGGCAGACCGAAGCCCTCGGCTCGGGACAAGAGCAGCAGCGCGGTTGCCCCGGCGTAAAGGTGGCCGAGTTCGTCGTCGCCGACTGTGCCGATGAACCGCACGGCGTTTTCCGGTTTCAATGCGCGACACGCCGCGGCGGCATCCGTCGAAAGTGCTTCGCGCGTTCCAGTGAGCCGAAGTTCGAGTTCGCCGCCGTGCGCGGCCCAGTATCGTGACATTGCGGCAAAGACGCCGGCCACGTTCTTGCGAGATTCGTGTCCGCCAACGTACAACACGTAAGGTCGCTCAGGCGAGGAAGATCGTTGTACGGATTCGGGGGCATCGACGCCGTTGGGAACCACCCTGACGTCGCACGGATCAATCGCTAAGGTACGCACGAGGTCATCCCGCACGTGATTCGAAACGGTTGTCACGACCGTCGCCCGGCGGACGGACGTTCGAATCGCCCGGCGATAGCAGAGCCGTTGCCACCGGGACGGGTAATGCGCGCGGCATTCGTGCCAGGGGATGAGATCGTGAACGGTCAGAACGACGGGAACGCTCGAGCGCGGCGGCGTCCCACTGTTCCACGTCGCGTGAAAGACGTTCGGACCGGCCCCTCGCACCAGGCCGGGAAGCCTCGACTGTTCCCAAAGCAAGCGTCGCGTCACGGTGCGATGTCGCAGATCGAAGCTGGAGGTGACGAGCTTCAGATCACTGCGATGCCGCCAGGGTCCGTAAGGTTCACGGCCGCATAAGGCGATGACTTCGACGTTCTCTTGGGCTGCAATTTCGTCGACCATGCGTGTGACGAAGCGTGCCACGCCGGACATCGGTCCGATCAGCATGCGAGCGTCGATCATGACTTTGAGACGCCGGGACCTCATGAGGCGGGCCTCCTCGCCGCACAGCAGAGCGTCTGTCCTTTCCACCGCCACATCGACAGCCGCGACAACCACTGTGCCCGCGTCGTGACCGCGCGGCGCAGTCGCCAGCCGGCTGGCAAGGCGTGGTAGTCTCGGAACCAGGGAAGCCCCAGCGTGCGCCGCTCGCGAATGTCAAAACCGGCGCGCTCGAGCAACAGCGTCAATTCAGCCGCGTTGAAAATGTGCACGTGCGTCTCGTCGTGGAATACGGAGGCGTCAGAAAAACGCCCGTTTGGCGTCAGCACCAGGAGGCCTCCGCCGGGTCTGAGCACGCGTAACCAATCCCGGCACGCGCGCTCGGGGTCCTCGATGTGCTCAATGACGTGCTGGGCGAGTACGGCATCGACGCTTTGGTCCGCCACCGGTAGCGACAGACTGTCACCACAGACCAGCCGCACGCGTGGCGCTTCGGCCCGTGTGCGAGCCAACCCTGGGGCAGCGTGGTCGAGGCCGATCATGAACGGGGCGTCGATCGTTCGAAGTAAAGCGCCGCCGCCGCAACCCACGTCCAGCACACGCCGACAGCGCGCCGGCATGACGCTTCGGACCCAGTCCACCTCCATCTCGAACTCGAGCCCGGTTCCGCGTGCGGCGAAGTGTCTCTCGACCAGCGTCGTCACGGGCTTTCCCTTGTTTCTGTGGTCTCCGGCGGCCGGTGCCCGATCAGCAGGAGGCTGATACCCAGCCGGTTGTCGCAAAACGAGCGGCGAGCCGTCCAGTCGTGGCTTTGTCCCAACACACAGTGCAGCAAATGGTCGCCGACCGACTGCCAGAAGCCCGTGCCAACGACCTGGACCTCAATCAGACCGGCGCGGACCGCCCGGCTCGTGAGCTCCCGCCGCCAATAGGGGATCTCGAGCCCATACGGCCACCATCGTCGGATCTCGAGCGACATCTTCCACGCCCGGTATGTAAGACACGCGGCGTTCGGCACGCTGATCAGGCAGACGCCCCCGGGCCGCAGAACATTCAAATGCGTGCGGATGGCGCGGGTGCGGTCTGTTCCACGAAAATGCTCCACAACGCCGAGGGACATGGCCACGTCGAACTTGCCGACCAGATCGTTCCCGAGGTCGAACATGTCGCTCCGGACGAAGTTCGCAGTCAGCCCGAGACGGTCGAAGCGGGTGCGAGCCTGATCCAGTCCCGGCTCACTGTAATCAATTAAAGTCGGCGCCGCGCCTTCGCCGGCCATCAGAGCCGAAAAGTCACCTCTTCCGGCGCCGAGTTCAATTGTCCGAAGCCCGTGAAGAGTACCAAACGCCGCGCGCACGGCGGCGACCGCGTGTTGCCACCTGGCTCCGAGCCGCTCCCGTCTGAGCCAGACATCGTCCCCCGGTGCGGCCCGCCGGTGTCGCCAGAGGCGGTCCCACACGTCGCGCCCGCTTCCGTGCGTGGCCCCATGGTTGATTGTCGATCTCGCCGTCGTCACGTGATGCACTCCGGGGCGTATTCGTGGCCGGCGTGGCTCAAGTACTGAGCCATCTGATCACGGTAGCGTTTCGGGTTGGCGAGTCTCTGAAACGTGCCGACGAGATAACCGAGCGTGTCGCCGAGCAGGACCGTCCACTGCACTATAGTGGCAAGCGCATACGCGCGCTTCAGTCGAACGGATTTCATAATGCGCACAGACTTCGCATGAAACGCGTACACGTAGAAATACGTGAACAATCCGATGGCGAGGGGCGCCAGCCAGGGCTGCCACGCGGCGGCAAATGCTGCTCCGGCCGTCAAACCCAGGTTTCGCAAGTTGTAAAGATTGTCACGTCGAGAAAGCTGCGTGTGCCCGCCGCCCCGGCCGTACAGGTAGAACTGCTTTGCGACCGCCTGAATGGAACCTCGTGGTCGCCAGCGGACGACCGCATCGCCGGCGAACTTCCAATTCACGCCCATGTGACGCGTCGTGACGTCGAACAAGGTGTCCTCGGCCGTGTACAGCCACTCCGGGAATCCCCCGGCGCGGCGCCACGTGTCCTTGGTAAAGGCCATCGACCGGGCGGAAGGATTGAACGTGCGGGCGTCGAACGGCTCGAGTTGTCCGCGCATCGTGGCCAGGCCGACAACGCTTTCCAGCAGCGTTTCCGGCACGATGCGGTACGTTCCGGCCACGAAGTCCGCGGCGGGATCTTCGCTGAACGGCTGGGTGATCCGCGGCAGCCACTGCGGATCAGGCCGGCACCCGCAGTCGGTCAATACGATGATCCGGCCGCGTGCGGCCTCGATACCAAGGTTTCGACCGCGGCTGATGTTGGCTCCGGGAGCCTCAATGAAGCGGATGGCCGGGTTCTGCTTGGATGCTCGCCGAATAACGTCGGGCGTGCCGTCCGTCGAGCCACCGTCAACGACGATGATCTCGTGTCCGTTGCCGGTTTGGCCGGCAAGTGTTTCGAGGACCGTCGCGCAGCCTGCGGCGTCGTTCAGAACCGTGATGACGACCGAGACAGTGATGGCACCTTTACCCTGTTGCGACGCACCGGCGCGCAATCCCCCTTCGGCTCGGTCATGACGTTCCGCCGCCTCACGACGATTTGGGATGTGTCCTGCTGTTGCTTGCGACACACCGGGATATCGACGGATTCACGCGGCCGGTTCACGATGTTATCGGCGGCGAGGGTTGGGGGCTGTGCAGTCGTCGGTTTCGGCCAGCGAAAGATCAACCGGCCACGGACTCGGCCATGCGCCGGGCGTGCTCCTCGTCGCACACGGCCCGATCCGCCTCTGCCCTGACCAGAAATGGCCCGATCGCCAGATAATCGAGTCGGCCTTGCCGAAACGATTGGATGGCGTCTTCCGGCGTGGCCACAATCGGCGATTCGTGCATGTTGAAGCTTGTGTTGACAACGGACGGTATGCCCGTGATCCGCCGGTACTCGTCGATGATCTCGTACAGCCCCGGATTGGCTTCGGCTCTCACCAATTGAGCCCGCGCCGTCCCATCCACGTGCACCACGGCCGGGCTGAGCCGCTTCATCTCGTCGGTGCAGTCGAAGGTAAGGGTCATGAATTCAGCTGCGTGCCGGCACCCGTCGAGGCCCCGGTAGAGCGAGTTGGCGTGGTCGCTCTGCGTCGCCGGTGCGAACGGCATGAACTCGGTCCGTCCGAGCCGCTTGTTGAGCCAGTCATTCACGGACGGATCTCGGGTGTCGTACAGGATCGAGCGGTTGCCGAGCGCCCGCGGCCCGAATTCCATGCGGCCGTCGTACTTGGCCACCACCTTGCCGTCTGCGATCAGCCGCGCGACCGCGTAGGGCAAATGCCCAATGCGGTCGTAATCCAGCCCGGCGCGGTCGAGGGCGTCCTGAATGTGCTCCTCCGTATATCCCGGTCCGAGAAAAACATCCGGCAACCGTCGTGGAGTTATGCGAGTCCGGCAGCTCAAGTGATGCAGCGCCGCCCCCAGTGACAGCCCGCCGTCATCCATAGCCGGTTGAATGAAGATGTTGCGAAAGCCCAGTTCCTTGATCTTCTGGTTGATCCGCACGTTGGCGAAAAGCCCACCGGCCAAGGCGATGTTCGTTCTCGAGATATCGGAGACGTGCTCGCGAATCAGGGCGAGAACGCGCTCCTCGGTGAGGTACTGTATGGCGAAGGCCAGGTCCTCACGGCTGAAACGGCCGAATCTTGTTTCACGCAGTCTTCGAAGGTCCCGGATGACGTTGCGTCCATCGGGGCCGTGCATCGCGTCGAAGAAGTTCGAACGCCCGCGTCGCCACGAATCGCCGAAGAACTGCCTTACGGCCTCGATGCAATCCTCGTTGCGCGCTCCGTAAGCGGCCAAACCGGTGGTCTTCCCGCAATGCCGATCCGGGTTGAATCCCATCATGGCGGTAAAGACCTCGTAATCCGCGGCTGCCGGAAACTCATTGTAGAAGAACTGCCGGGTGCGCTTCAGTTGTCCGTCGCGGGCTGAATAGATCGTCGCGGACAGGCAGTCACCGACTCCGTCGATCGTGATCACAACGGCGTCGTTGAATCCGGACGGGTAATAAGCGCTGGCGGCGTGTGCGTCGTGGTGTTCGCACAGCGAGTCGTGGCGCAACGGCGGCTCGCGGCGCTGTTTATGCGCTGCGCGCAGCGTATCCTCTCCGGCCGACACGGCGAGCTTTCGGCCCCCCATTCGCCCGATTGCCGTTTTCACGAGCGAGCCGAACGACTTGGCCGTATTGAGACTTCGCCGACGGGTGTTCCACAGGAGCGCGGTATTGCGGCGCACCTTGGCCGGCAGCGACATGTCGGAGTAGCAGACGTCGAGACTGTGCCTATCAAATTGCTCCGTCGCGTCCCGGAGCGCCCTGGCGGGGTAGCCTTTGTATGACTTTTTCTTGATAAATCGCTCCTCGGCCGCCGCGTAGAGAATGCGGCCGTCATCCGCCACGACCGCTGCGCTGGCGCAGTGGCTGTCGTGCCAGCCAAGAACGAGCAACTCATTTTCAGCCGGAGGTGGGCTCACTAATTCGCGCTTCATGCAGGTTCAAGGCATCAATCAGGAACTTTGCGCCCCAGTTGAGCAGGCAGTAACGCTCGTACGGCGCGTTCAGGGGAACGGACCCGCTGACGCCGCCGCAGAGGTTCATGTCGGCCTCGTCGATGAGTTGGGCGGCTTTCACTCGTTCCAGCAGCTCGGAGGCCGACGTCACGAACTCGCTGGTCCAGCCGATCCGGTCGAGTCGCATCCAGATGATGGCGAGCTGCGCTTCGCCGGGCAGGCAGCGCCACGTGCCCGCGGCCTGCCAGTTGCGACGGTACGTCCCGGCGATCTGCTTGCGGTCGCGCCAGATGCGGTCGAGTGCACGCGCCGTCTTGACGGCCCCCTCGACGAAATCCTCGCGTTCAGCGGCTGCCCCAACCTCCAGAAGACCCCGCGTCGCATATCCGATCGTGTGCAGAGTCGCCGCTTCGGTGCCTCGCTCAAACGAGTTGTTTGCGAACCATCCGAAATCCCCCTGTTGTGCCAACGCCCAAGCCGCGGCCTGCACGCCGGCCGTGCGGAACTGGTGCTCGCCCGTCGTCTCGGCCAGTCGCACCAGCGCCCATCCCGTACGCGCGTTATACGCATGCGGTGTTTCGCCGAGCGTGGACCTGCGCCACGCACCATCGGCATCCTGTCGGGCGACGAGCCAACAGCCCGTGCGAACGGCCGTTTTCAGGAACCGCTCCGCCCCGGTCTGCTCGTAGGCCCGGATCAGCCCCAGGAGGACCTGGCCGGTGTTGAACACGCGAGCGGGACCCGGACGATCCGCGAAGCCGCCCGCAAAAGACCCGTCCGGCTCCTGACACCGGCGAAGCCAGTCCGCGGTTTCGACCGCTCGGGCGCGCAGCGTGTCGTCACCGAACCGCGTTGCGCAGTCGAAAAGCGTCGGGATTAGATACCCGGTCGTCTCCGGATAGGATGCCTGCCACCCCTCCACAAACGAGAACATTGCTGCGATGCCGTCGTCGTCGCCGATGTCGTGTGCCCGGCAGAGCCAAAGCAACGCCGCGCGCAGGTGGTCTTCGTCGGATCGAGGAACACTGCGGCGCACCCCGTTCAGATCCATGGCCTGAATCCGCCGCGCCTCCGGGCATAGGAGCTTGACGAACGTCTCCAGCGCGGCGTCTTTCATCCGTAACATGGTCGTCGTCATGGCAACGCTCCTGCTCCTTCAATCAGATACAGCGGGCTGAATCGGACCCAGTGACAGGGAATCGACGGCCTGCCGGTTTATCGGCCGTTGCGTGCTTCCGATTCAATCTGATGATCGTCGGCATGAACCTGACCGTTTCATCAGCACATGGCGGCCGCCGGCACGCATTCGAGCAGCGTCAACCAACTATCGACGCACCGCTCCCAATCGAAATGTTCGACCGCACGCCGCCGGCCCTCGACGCCCATGCTTCGCCGTCGGTCCGGGTCCGCCAGCAATTCGAGAACCGCGTCGCCTAGCGCCGCCGGAGACCCCGGCTCGACCAGCAGACCCGTTCGGCCGTCAACCACCGTCTCCGGCAAGCCGCCGACCCTCGTTGCAACAACCGGAAGCTGCATGGCCGCTGCCTCCAGCGCTGACACACAAAAGCTCTCCTTACGTGAGGGGATGGTCACAACGTCCCACCCGGTCATCAGGCGCGGGAGCGCTTCCTGCGGCCGCCGCCCGACCCACCGGATCGCGTGGTCGATGCCGAGTTCAACAGCCCGTTGCTGGCATGCGTCTCGAAGCGGGCCCGCCCCCACGAGTTCAAAACGTACCTCCGACCGGCGACGCAGAACGTGCCCCGCCGCCTCTATCAGATCCATCGGACCGTAGACCGGTTGAAAACCCTTGAAGAATCCGACCGTCGGATGACTACGTTTCGGCCTCTCTTGCGGTTTGAAGAGGCGAAGGTCGACGCCATTCGGCACCACCGTCACCCTTTCCGGCGACAACCCGGCGAATTCGGCCACCTTGAGCCTGAACCAGCGCCCGGACACCACAACAGCACCTGCCCGACGAAGCAGGGCTCGGCGCGCTTCCACCAGTGCCGGCTTGGGCGGCGGGGCGTCCGGCGGCGGATCGATGTCGGAGCCGTATGCCTTTACGACGAGACGCCCGTGGTGCGGTGTACACTCGGTGAAGCCCCAATCGGAGAGGAAGTGAACGTTCACCACGTCGAAATGCCGAAGCCATTCGGATGCCTGCTTTTCCCGGCGCCGGTGCCAACTTCTCAAATACGCGGGTCCGAACGACGGCACGCGAAAACGCTCGAAAGTCGCCCCCGGGACACGGTCCCGCCCCATCGAGATCACGTGAACCCGGTGACCACGGTCGGCCAGCGCTTGGACCAGCCGCCGCAGATGAACCATGTCCGACGGACCCAGCATCAGGATTTTCATAGTCTGTTTCATCGACGCTCAACCGGCGGCTCCGACGAGCCGGGCGTCAGCATTCGCTTTCCCTTGGACAAGGTGCCGCCAGTCGTGCGGCAGGCAGAGGATTCCCGTCGGCTTGCCAGCGTCCTCGATGAACATGGAATGGCAGTAGCCGGTGTCCGCCGCCACCCTTGTGCTTTCCGCGTCGCGCAGCAGGGCCTTCCAGAGGTACTGCCCGCCCCCCAGCGGCAACTGCGGCAGTGACAGCATGACGGCGCCGCATCCCGCCGGAGCGTCGAATGTGACCTCGTCCCGGATCGAGCTGAAGTTCGCCAGACACGATCCCAATTCGCGGCGGACGTCCACCTCGACCGCAAGGCGCGCGTACCGGCGCGACAGCTCAAACCCCACTTCGACCTCGATCGGCTCGCTGCTGCGGGCGACGGCCACTTCCTGCCCGTCCCGGTTCCGCACCAGCAGGTGCGTGATGCGTTCGCCATTGTCGGTATGATCGTCGGAAGCGGTCGGGGTCCCGCTCCGCAACGCCGAGAGATAATGCCTCACGGCCGTGCCCGGGTCGCCGTCGAACATCACGCGGCCGCGATGCAGCACGACCGTCCGCGAACAGAACGACTGCATCTGCTCGAGGTTGTGCGTGACGAACAGCAGGGCGGTGCCCGAGTTCACCAGTTCGCGCATCCGCTGCACGCACCGCTGCCGGAACAGCACGTCCCCGACGCTCAAGACCTCGTCCACCAGCAGTACGTCCGGGTCCACGTGGGCGGCCACGCTGAAGCCGAGCCGCGCCTGCATTCCCGAGCTGTATCGCTTTACCGGAGTGTCAATGAACTCCTCGATTCCGCTGAACGCGACGATGGCGTCGAGCTTGCGGTCGATCTCCGCCTTTCGCATCCCCAGGATCGAGGCGTTCATGTAGACGTTCTCCCGCCCCGTCAAGTCGCCGTGAAAGCCGGCGCTGATCTCGATCAACGCCGTCACCCGGCCCCGCGTCCGAATCCACCCCGGATCCGGACGAAGTATCCCCGCTGCCAGCCGCAGCGCCGTGCTCTTGCCGGCCCCGTTCGGGCCGATCACGCCGACGGCCTCGCCGGGCCGGGCCTCGAACGTCACGTCCTGAAGCGCCCAGAACGCCTCACTGTCGTTCGCGCGGCCGACCAGCCGCCGCACGCCCGACAGGATCACTTCGCCAAGCCGGTCATGGTTCGTCCCCCGGCGAAACCGCTTCGAGGCGTGATCGAATCTGAGCAGTCCTTCGGGCATCAGATGCGCTCCGCGAACAAATAGGCCGCCCGGTGGAAACAGGCCCAGCCGACGACCATCGCCACGATCGCCACGGCCGTCGCGAACAAAAAGCCGGCCGGATCGGGCAACCGCCCGTGCACCACGCAGTCGCGATACGCCGAGATGATCGGAATCATGGGGTTGAGGCCGACCAGCCGGCCGATCCACGAATCGTCGAGTCTCAGCGGGTAAACGACGTTGCTGGCGAAGAGCCAGATCTGAATGAGCACGGCGAAGATCTGCCGCACGTCCCGGTAAAACAGGTTCGCCATCGCCAGGATCATGCCGATGCCGATCATGAAGACGCCCTGCACCGCGACGACAACCGGCAGAAACGCCAGCGCGGCGCTCGGGCGGAACGCCCACTCTGTGCATGTGTGGAAATAGACGATTAGCACGATCAGTACGCTCGAGGCGATCAGGAAATCGACGAACGCCGACGCAATGCAGGAAAGCGGCAGCACCTCGCGCGGAAAGTAGACCTTTGTCACAAGGTTTTGGTGTCCGACCAGCGAGTTCACGCAGCCGTTCAGCCCCGCCGCGAAGAACGTCCACGGAACCAGCCCGATGTACGCAAACAGGGCGTACGGCATGTCGATGCCCAGTCCCCCGGGGATCTTCACAGCCCGCGTGAACACGAATGTGAAGATCAACATCATGCTGAGCGGCACGAAGACGGCCCACGCGATCCCCAGCAGCGACTGCTTGTACCGGATGCGCAGCTCGCGGACCGTCAGGCTGACGAACAGGTGGCGATACCACCATAGCTCGCCGACCGGGTGATACGTTGTGTTCTCGTCGCGGCGCACCATCGCCTCCTCTGACGCGCGCCGCCAGCGAAGCGCAGCGCCCGCCGCTCTTTTCTCGGACGTGCCGGCCCCGGCCTTTTGCACTTTGCGCGGACGCGACCCCTTGCTGAATCGGCATGGGAAAAGCTCCGATAAGACGCTTGATACGAACGTGCGACAGCCAGGGTGGGAGGCGAGCCGGTCACCCGTTGAACCGTGCGCTCGTCCGATCGGAGACCGCGCGTGCACGGTGAGGCCGCGACAAATCTTCAGCTCGACAACCGCTCGGCGACGACGCGCCCGGTGCGTCCCTTTCGCCCGCAGGACGTCGCCGAGGTGGCCGCCCTTTACAACCGGGCCTATCGCAATCGTGACGAGCCGCCTTCAGCGTCGCTCTGCGATTACTTTCACGACGTGTTCTTCTCCGATCCCTGGAACGACTTGGAAACGTCGCCGTCGCTGGTGTTCGTTGACGATTCCGGCGCCATCCGAGGGTTCATCGGCGCCCACCCCCGCCGGTTCCGCTGCGGCGACCGCCGGATCAGCGCCGTGGTCATGGGCCAACTCATGGTCGAGCCCCGCCTGCGAAGACGAGGCATCGCCTGGATACTTGGGGCGTCGGTTCTCAAGGGGGCGCAAACGCTGACGTTCGGCACGACCGCTTCGCGGCCGGCGGCGGCCATGTGGCGGCGAATGGGATTCTGGAACCCGCCGTTCGACGGGCTGACCTGGAGCATGCCCCTCCGGGCGGCGGCACCGGGGCTCGCGCGTGCGTCGTTCAACCTGTTTGTGAGGCCTGTCGCCAGAGCCGTCGCGCGCCGGCTCGACGGGGAACGGCCGGACGCTGCACCGTCGGACGTGGGGCCGACGGCGTATCGCGCGTTTCACGGGCCCGCTGAATGGTGCGAGCTGCGGAACGCGAGTCTCGGATCACTCAGTTTGCACTGCGACCTCGACCGCGAGCACGCCGCCTGGATCTGGCGAATGGCCGGCGAATCTTCCCCGCTGGGTGCATTTCGTTCCTGTCTGGTCTACGACGGGTCAGGCGAGTCGATCGGCTGGGTGGTTTACTCCGTTCGCCCGGACAACGTGGCCGAGGTCCTCGAAATCGTCTACGCCGCCGGCCGCTGCCGCGAGGTGCTCGCAACGGTCCGCCATCAGGCCGCGGCCGAGGGGTGCCTTCGCATCCGGGGCCGGTGCACCACACCCGAGCTCACCGCCGGCGCGGTCGCGGTGGGCGCGACCCTCGGAACCGGCGCCTCGCCCTGCGTCTTCCACACGAATGACTCCGACGTGCGATCCGCAATTCTCAACGGCAATGCCTTTCTCTCGGAGCTGGACTCGGAGAGCTGGCTCGCCTTCGCCGATCGATGACGCACGCTGACGCCGAAGGCGCACGATCATCCGGGACAGCGCCGTGTCGGATCGAAACCGCTGACTAAAAGTCGAGCCGCGAGTAAAAGTTCCGAGCCGCGAC